>CAKZPI010000046.1 GCA_937139155.1 uncultured Flavobacteriales bacterium | reverse complement strand
GATGACCGCAATTTCTCTATGTTGTATACCTATGATGAGCAGGGGATGTTGGTAGGGATAAAGAAGGAGACGGTACGGGGTTTGGTGACTTTACAGACCAAGCGTAACCATTTACCCACCGAGCCATGAGAACAGGAAAAATCACAAGCCAAGGGAGGCTCTTATTGGGTGTTTTCTTGTTGAGTTGTATAGGTAGTTTGGGATTTACTTCCCGGGATGCGGATGTGGTGAGTTTGGAGTTTGCCCGTTCGAACAATTATGCCTTGGAGGTAGGCCTTCCCTCGAGCAGTCAATATTGTGAGCTGAGTCAAACGGTGTATGGCGAGTTGATTTTTGATGGGTCTTTGATGGAGGAGTACACGGGTTCATGGTTTATTGAATTTGATGCAATGGTTCATCGGTTTGATGCCTCGGGCTCTTTGATTGGTTCGAGTCCTCATCATTTTCGCATTGACCACAACCCTGCCTCGGGGGTGGTAAGTAGGGAAAAGGATGGATTTAAGATTCATACGGCCTTATCGGCGGTGATGGACATTGATTACGGGTCGATCAGCACCAATTACCCTTACAGCAATTTTTCCTCAGACATTACCATAGGGCTCAAGCTCGAAGCTGAGCGTTCGCGGTATAACCTGCCTACCCCTACCATGCAAAGCCCCATAGGGGTCTTTGATATTGAAACCCCTTACCAAGGGGTGGCCTCTGGGGTAGACAATGAAGTTATTCTGTCTTGGAGCTCACACAATCACGTAGAATGGTATGAACTGGAATGGTTGTTTGTCGACATTGGCCACCAGGCTGCGGGCGACCCTATTAGCTATGATTTTTCCAATGCCACACGTGTACGCATCGATCAGAACAAGTACCTGATCCCACTGGGATACCCCAGAGGGTATATTCTCTACCGGGTGCGGGCAGTGGACCGTGATTGCAGCGACCCTAAGGTATACCATTATTCCGCCTGGTCCTCCAACCAACAAGACCGTCAAAGCGGCGTCTTACCTACTGCGGTTTCCCATAAGATTGGTTATGGTGGCTTAGAACCGGGCATGGTTTGGGAATACGCGACTACCTACATTGAAAATGGAAAGCATAAAGGGGTGCTTAGCTTTTATGATGGAAGCCAGCGAAACCGTCAGAATGTGACCTTTATGAACTCCGATGACCATGCGGTGATCCAAAGCACGCTGTATGATTACCGAGGCCGCCCTGTGGTGGAGGTATTGCCTTTTCCAACGGGCAATCAAGGGCTTCAATACTACCATGGGAGTGTTTCCTTGGCCTCGGGAGGCGGGGTGTACTCCAGGGAAGACTTTGACCTAAACACCACGGTTGAAAACCCTACGGCCATGAGTGCAAGCCCTGGGACATCGGCAGGATATTACACCTCCAATGCCCCGAGCGTCTCCGGGGTACACAATACCTATGTGCCCGATGCCCAGGGGTACCCCTATTCGCGCACCTGGTATATGAACGATGGAACCGACCGGGTAAGGGCGCAAAGCATGCCCGGGCAGACCCACAGGATTCAAAGTGGGGCCGCCTCCCATGACACGCGGATGTTCTATGGAAGGCCGAGCTCTCAGGCGGAACTAGACCGCTTGTTTGGGAACAATGTCGGGGATGTCTCCCATTACCAAAAGCACCTGAGTAAAGACCCCAATGGTCAAATCTCGGTCTCCTATCTTGATCCCAAGGGCAATGTCATTGCCACGGCCCTGGCTGGCAAAAACCCGGAGGCTTTAAGCCAGCTTGAAAGTTATGCCTCCCAGACCATCGAGGCCTCATTAAACGATTTGAACAAAAAAAACAGCCAAGGTTCTGAGCTGATCTATCAAATCACGCCTTCGGTTTCGGGGGACTACCAGATAGACTATACCTTTTCCCGAACAGATTTTTGTGATGATTGCCTCTCAGACACCCAAGGGTGCACCGATTGTAAGTACAATTTATCCCTTGCTTTGTTTGATGAGTTTGGCCAGGCGGTAAGCTTCACAGTAGCAGGAGAAGGAACCAGCACTTCTTTTGAATTTGAAAACATTGGCAACATCTCCCAAGCCATGGAGATTACCCTTAGCCTTACCCCACAGACCTATACCTTTGTGAAAACCCTGAGCATTGATAAGGGGCATATCCAAGACCAGCGGCAAGCCTATTACCAAACCTTAAAAGATGACCTAGGGCAAAACTCATTTGCTGCCTGCATCAACTACAGCGTGCCGGGTGCGGCATGCTCTTGTGAGGATCAATGCACGTTAACCTACAACCCTTTCTTTGGCGTGTATCTAGATCAGGATGGTCAGCCCACCGATTCATCCACCGCCGCCAGCTTGATTGCCAGTTGTCAAGAGGGTTGTAATGAGGGCAGCAATGCACAAAGCCTATGTGAGGTGTACCGGTCTCTTTTGGTCTCGGATCTATCCCCTGGTGGGCAGTATTTTTCAAACAATAAAGTAACCAGTCCGTCCATTCCCTCGGATTACACCTGGCTTGAAAACAATGTGGCGACCAACCCATCGGCACTGGCCGCTCAATTGGGGCTTAGCGGAATTACCGCTTGGTCGGAGGTAGAAGCGGGGTGGAATACAGACTGGGCAGACCTGCTGGTGGCCTACCATCCTGAATACTGCACCTACCGATTTTTTTGTGATGCCTCCGAAGGGGACGGACCAGGGTGTACCCCGACGATTGCCGCTCAAGATGATAAATACCTTCAACCGGTAGACCTGAGTGATGTGCGCATGTTTTGGCCAACGACTTACCTAGAAGGCCTTGCAAACACAGGCCACACCAGTGCCAACGATTACGTTACCCCTCCACCGGCGGGTTATTCCTATACGGTGAATCCATTTTTAGACCCCATAGAGACCTGTAGCATTTCCACCAACACTTTTTCTGGGGAAATCGCCTTGATTGAAAGCTTGCTTTTAAACTTTATTGACATTCGCCCCCACGGGGCCACAATACCTGAATATGCCAGCATTTGGTACCTATTAGATTTTGGGCATGGTTTGGTTAGTTTAAATCTAGATAACGACGATTCAGAACAGATCATCGATGAACTCTTTGGCACCGATGGGGCGATTACCACCGGAGCCATCAGCCGCCAAGAGGTTTTTAGTCAGTTCTACCTCTCGGTGCGCACCTATGCCTTGTACAATTACCTAAACGATCCGGATAAGGGCATTAGCAGCTGTACCCAATCCCCAACTTTTTTAAGCGCCGGGGGAGGAACCGATGTTTTTTCATCCCTTCCATCCTTAACCCCAGCAGGGGACTTGATTCGGTTTCCTTGGAACGATTTTTACGCCAACACTCCCTCTCCAAGCTCAAATCCAACTTACCAAACCACCTTTGGCTCAATTTCAACCAGCCAAATCAACATCGAGCCCGGTGTGGATTTCCCCCAGCCAAGTCTTCAAGCCGAGGCCTGTGATTGTGCCAACCTACAGGACCTAATTAACGATATTGAAACAAGCCTTGGGTCTAGCCTACCCGCAGATGTAAACGCTGAAATAGCCACGGCTTTAAACGATTTGTATGGCACCTCGTACGCGCAAAGCGATGTGGCCCTTTGGCGCACAGACTGTCAGGGCTCACCACAAATCAGCACGAGCCTTCCCTTAGAGCTCAAGTGTCAAGACCGAAGCGTAGACCCAGAAGACCCCTGTATTTACTGGGCCAATTGGCAAGTCAAGCAAGCCCAGAACAGTTACCTGCAAAAAGCCATAAACCTAGCTGAAAAGTTCAGCCAAGACTTTCAAAGGCATTGTCAAACCAGCTACCAGGAAAACATGACGGTCAGTTATGAAATTTCCGAGTACCATTACACGCTTTATTTCTATGACCAGGCCAATAACCTGGTGCGCACAGTTCCGCCTAATGGTGTAACCCCTCTTGGCCAGGCAGACATAAATGACGTACACGCGTATCGTACAACCGGACAAGGAAGCCCCGTTTACCCTTCCTATGGCGGCTACCAAACCACCTACGATTACAGCTCGTTAAATCAAGTCCAATGGCAAGAAACGCCCGATGGGGGAGAGACCAAGTTTTATTATGACCAAATCGGAAGGATCTTTGCCTCCCAGGATGCTGACCAAGCCGGGCCCACAGGAAATGGTCCGAGGTATTCCTACAGTCTATACGACCCGCTGGGTCGAATCGTAGAGTCTGGACAAATCACCACCACCACGCCTCCTCCTTCGACCTTTCCGCCGAATTCCAGCGGGTATCCACAAATTACCGCCTGGGCCAACACCCCGGTCAGAGACCAAATCACCAAAACCTATTACGACAGCGATGCCCTTGAGTCTCAGGCGGCCAAAGACCAGTTCGGCTTAGATCATCGAAACCTGCGTACCCGCATTAGCTTTGTCACCTACCAGGAAAACCCTGGGACTGCGTATGATTACGCAGCGCATTATGGGTACGATGTTCACGGCAATGTGTTTACCATGATTCATGAAAACACCGAGTTTGAATTTGCCGGACAAAGCTTTAAAGAAATCTCCTATGCCTATGATCTGGTCTCTGGAAATGTGCTGGAGCTGCACTACCAAAAGGGGGAGAAAGATGAATTCTCACACCGCTACAGTTACGACCAAGACAACCGAATCGTCTCGGTGAAAACCTCACGAGATGGGATATTTTGGGAAGAAGATGCCGATTATACGTATTACCCCCATGGTCCTCTGGCCCGGGTGAAAATCGGACAAAAACAAATACAAGGCCTGGATTACATCTACACCATACAAGGCTGGTTGAAATCCATCAACAACACCAACCTGGCACATGACCCCGGCCAAGATGGATTTTCTACCAGCTCCTACATGTCCACCGCCCAGGATGTCTTTGCCTATGGCCTGAATTATTTCTCAGGCGATTACAAAAGTCTAGCAACCTCCACCGGGGGCGCTTTAATCGGAGCCAGCCCCGGGGTCTTTACCGGTCTTTTCAATGGAAACATTGGCCAGACTCAAAGCCTGGTGAGCAATGAGCTTGCCAAGGCCCAACATACCCTTATAAGCAATTACTCCTACGACCAACTCAACCGACTTGTAGGGTTTAATGCCGAGGTGGATAAAAACCTAAACACCGGCTCCACGGGGTCAGTCAGTGGATATGGAGGCGAATACCGATACGATGCCAACGGAAATCTTTTAAGCCTTTCCAGAAACATCCACTCCTCTTTGCAGATCCTTGAGCGAGATGACCTTACCTATACCTATGCCCAGGGCAATAACCGCTTAACCTCCATTACCGACCAAGGCAATGGACTGGGTTTTGATGGGGGATATAGTTCATCGTACACGTATAATGCCGATGGGAACCTAAATGCCGACTCAGGAGAAGAAATCAATGAAATCCATTGGAACATAGCCAATAAAGTCCGCCATGTAAAAGGCCCGGTGACGGGCTCGGACCAAATTAACATGGAGTTTCGTTATGGCCCGATGGGCAACCGAATCCTTAAGATTGATAAAGGATCGAGCGTGACCAATCCAGTAGACTCTCCCCTGGATTGGAAGCATTACTGGTATGTGCGTGATGCTTCGGGCAATGTACTGGCCGTTTACCGGCGGTATATGCAAAACGATGATGAGCTTCCAAACTACCAGCATGTGACCATCGAGTTGGATGAATTGCATATCTACGGCTCAGACCGCCTAGGCATGCTCAAGGAAAACACCCTGATGTATAGCTCAGAGGTAGCCACCCCGATGATCCCTGAAACGGGAAACATTGAGTCCTCACGCTCGCAGCCCTTAAGAGATGATATCCTTGACCTGTTGGAAGAGCTGGCTAAAATAGCCCCGCTCTCCCAAGAGTCCCAGACCCTGGGAATGGTCTCCAGGGCATCCTACAAACAATACCTAGAAGATGCTCAGGTCAAGGCCCAAGCCCTGCTCCAGGAACTAGAACCCCTAAACATCAACCCCATTCCTCCTTCGGCCAACCCCGAGGATTACATTCGCGCCCAGTTCAGTGCCGACCAGCAGTATGTGGTCTATAATGCCAGTATTACCGGGGAGCAGTTTAGTCAGTTCCTTGATGCCAATGGACTGAATGCCGCGGGTGTCTTGTTTGAGTTTACCGATACCACCTACACTACCGGGGGAAGGTTCACCATGCCGGTCATCTCCCATCAAGGCCTCATAAACCAAGTGGAAGCCTTGCAGCATTACCTAGATCAGGAGATTCAAGCCATTGAGCAAGAGACCATTCCTGAGCTGCTTTATTCGGTAGAACGCGTGCGGGGAACCATCACTGAGCTTACCCACCAAACCCAACTCATCCTAGAACAGGCACAAGATAAAATCAGGGAAATCGATTACATCCACTTGCGAGACTCGCTCTACAATCAGTACATCGGGTCCAACCTGGATACTTCCTTTTTGAATCTCCCTTCGACCGATTCCATCATAGCACGCACCCTTCGAACCCCAGGGCTTATACCCGGGGTGCCCATTAACCCCGAAGAAATACCCGGGGTGATTCCCATCGGACCCGACCTTGGCCCCTTGTTCTCAGGAAACCTTCCAGTATCCCCAGGACATGTAGCCTATGGCCTTAGGCGCTATGAGCTTAAAAACCACCTTGGAAATGTCATGCAAGTCATCACCGACCAAAAAATACTTAAGGTAAACACCCAGTCCACCACCAGCAATACCGTGTTTTCTGATGATTTTGACCAAGGCGTAGCCCCTTGGCTTAAAACCCATTCGCATTATAGCAACCTTTACATCACACATGACAACGGGAAAATGAACGTCTCTTGCCCCTCCAGACATACCGGGGCCAAACGCATCCTTGGAAGTAATTTCTCCCCAGGGGCCTATACCCTGACCTTTGATCTAGACATTCTAACCCCTTCCAACCCCACCATGGAAGTCTTCGTTCGAGAATCTTCCGATGGGGTGACCTTTACACGGGTGGACATCTATCCCTTTAATACCAGCGGGGCAAAAACCATCAACTTCAACCTCTCAGACCCCTATATTGAACTACGCATACGCCACGGAGGGGTCTCGGGTAGAACCACCTTCACCATTGACAACCTGGAGCTCGCTACCCTTGTGGCCACCCAAACAAAACACTACCTTGCTGATGTGATTCAGTACAATGACTACTTCCCTTTTGGAATG
>CAKZPI010000045.1 GCA_937139155.1 uncultured Flavobacteriales bacterium | reverse complement strand
ACCATGCAACCCAGGTCTGGAATGGTCGATAATCAGGGGTATAGGTATGGCTTCCAAGGTCAAGAAGGGGATGATGAGCTGAAAGGCCCCGGAAACTCCATCAACTACAAATACCGCATGCATGACCCTAGAATTGGAAGATTCTTTGCCGTGGATCCGTTGGCGAGTGAATACCCACATAATTCGCCGTATGCATTTGCAGAAAATAAACTAGGGTTAGGTAGGGAATTAGAAGGTCTTGAGTTAGGTCCAATACTTTTACCAAGTAGTTCTCCACTATTAGGCGTTTCAGACGTAATCCTTATGGAAGGTTCAATGGGCAGAAGTCCTATGGTAAGACCTGTTGTAGAGCAAGTTGTTAAAACGGGCATTGAAAAACCTTCCCGAGGACCTTGGTGGGGTATATTACGATATGGTAGTCGAGTGCATAAAGAGCAACTAGGGAGGTGGGCAGAACAAGGATGGCAAATTGAAAAATGGTTAGGAAGAGTAGGTGGGAAAGGTAACAGAATTGATGGGTTAAAGATAGAAAGAATGGCTAATGGTGAAAAAGTTGGTTTCTTAAGAGAGCTTAAACCAAATTCATCCTGGGGTAGACGCGCCGGTTACCAACAATTAGGCAGATATATAGAGGCTGCTGCAAATAAGTTCCCTGATGTTGCAGAATGGCAACCTATATTAGACTTGTATGAAAGTGGAGCAGGAATGTTTACAGGAATGTTTTATACAATTCAGGAAGGAGATAACTTGACAAATATTGCTGAACAATATGGAACGACTGTTGATAATTTAGTTCAGTTAAATAATATTTCAGACCGCGATAAGATTAATACAGGAGAGGAACTAATGATTGATTTTTCAGTCATAGAATTTCACATTGAGCAACAAGGAAATTTCGCTCCTGCTGATGCAACTTATGTTGCACCAACTTACACTGATCAGTAAATATTATTTTATGAGAGAAATAGCAATTAAAGAATTAAATGACTTTTTGAAAGAAAAAGGATTTAAGAAAACAGGATTAGTTTGGTATTTAAAAAACAATGATATCTATCTATTATGTGAATATCAGGGTTCAAGGATAAGTAAGTCTTTTTATTTGAATTTTGGATTATATTTTTCGTTATTGACATATGAAAATTTTACTAAAATCCCCAAGAGTGATGATTGGCATTTTGTGGGGCGCTATAATCAAATTTTAAAAGGCTTTGTAGATGCACCTGAGACACAAATTAGTTTGGAAAATACAGAAACAGACATATTGTTAAACCTAAATAATGTTAAGGTTAAAATAGAAAAGTTTATACTGCCATATTTGTTACAAATGCAAGATTATAAGTATTTTAAGGATAATTTTCCTGATGATTTTAATCATGACAAGTTATGGTTACAGAATATCAGGGAGAATGATTTTATAGAATTTGTACAGAGTCAATCCTAATAGTTTATTTATTAGGATTGACGGATACCATAAAAGAAGGTTTTTGTCATGTACTTAGAAATCAGACATTAAGCTTTCTCTCCACGCTTTATGTAGGAATTACTTTAGTACATGACAAAAATTAAATGGTAGAAACAAGCCGGTAAAAAAGGCTAAAAAAAGCGTATAAAAATCTTTAAATAAAATTATAAAACCTTGGGAATCAGTACATTAGAGGAATAATACCACTCATTTCTCTAATGATGATCCCCAAGGCTGAATCCAATTTTACGAAAACTTTCACGCCCATCAACAATCACTTGACAGGAAAAGTGAACAAGGCGCGAATTAGGCTCATTGCTCAAGTGGTAATGGCTCTATGTAAGGTCCAAAGTGTTAACCTAAACAAACTCTCAACTGGCTTTGAAACCGATGGTAAGGCCACAGCAGAGTCATCGATGCGTAGGCTTCAGCGGTTTTTGGCTGAATACAGCTTAGACACTGATCTTATTGCTAAGATGGTCATGAAATTAATTCCTTTTCAAGGGCCTTACCAGCTCTCAATGGAAAGGACAGAGTGGGACTTTGGGTCGTTCCGGTTTAATATTCTAGCACTGGGGATTGTTTACAAAGGCTGTGCGTTCCCTATTCTCTTTACTATGCTTCCCAAAAAAGGGAACTCAAACACGGCCGAACGTGTAGAGCTTATTAAGCGGTTCATCCGTCTTTTTGGTCGAGAAGCTTTAGGTTCACTACTAGCAGACCGAGAGTTTGTTGGGCATAAATGGGTTAAATACCTTGAAGACAACAACATCAAATACTTTATTCGGATAAGGGAAAACTTTATGGTGCATTTTACTAATGGTCAGAAGGTAAAGGCTTCACGCCTATTTAGCACCCTTAAGGTTGGTGAAAAGGCCACCAGGGAAAAACCTGTGCTGGTTTGTGGAATAAGATGTTATCTAACTGCCTGCAAGGTCAAAAGCCGTGACAACAAACCCGAATTACAGCTCATCATTTCTTATGATCAAAAAAACTGTCCAATTCGGGAATATGAAAACCGATGGCAAATTGAAACCATGTTTAAGGCTATGAAAACCAGTGGGTTCAACTTAGAGCAAACCCACTTAAAAGATACTGAAAGAGTAGGAAAGCTCTTCGCTCTGGTTATGATAGCCTACACCTGGGCATATAAAACCGGGATATATTTACACGAAAGGGTTCGAGAAATACCTATCAAATCGCATGGGCGTAGGGCAAAAAGCTTTGTCAAATATGGATTAGAGTTTTTAATGCAAGTACTTTTTGACCCTTTTAACAAGCACAAATTCAATGTTTTCCAAGTTTTGTCATGTACTTAGGATTTGCAGACTAAAAATTGGCTTTTACAACAGTTTTTACTTTTTGATTAGCTCTAAAGGTTTTATTTTATTAAGAGCATTTGACAAACTATCCAAATCATTTAATGTTCCAACTATGTATGTTGTGCAATCAACTTCTTTTCCATTTTGACCATAAGTTCCAGTTGAACCACCGTAAACATAAATAGTATCATTATTTGTCCTTTCTTTACTCTTAAAATCCCACACATATTCTAATGGATTTTGTCTATCTCCGTAATAATACTTTATATCTTTAATTTTAGCTTTTAATGGTTTTTGAGTTAATAAAATTCCATTATTTGGAATATGATAAACCGAATCATTTTTAGTTGCTCCTATTTCGCCAGACTGACTGTGAATAATTGTTACAACCCCTATAAAACCTTTTGGTATCAAATGTATCTCTGTTTTCATTTCTTGCCCCTGTTTACTTGCAAACCACACAATTCCTAAAAGGCTTACGGATATTAAGGCTATGATTTTCATTATTCTTCGCTTTTGTCCCATCCTGCTTTTATTTGTTCATTCCAAGCATCTGGACTCATAACAATGTCATTTCCGTCTTTATCTTTAGTGTGAACGCCCATAAAATTGCCACTATCATCAAATTGAATTTGCATATCGACATTAAATAAAAACTCTTTATTATCTCCAAATAAATCCCCTAAACCGCCTTCCTCTTTTCTTGCTCCAAGAAAAAGTTTAAATCCTGATTGGTCTTCAATAAATGCTTCTGTGCTTGGAAATTTATCCCCTGTGAATGTTGCATTTACGTATAACATTCCTGTTTCTATATTTTCAGTAATACTGAAATTAGAATGAACATCTAAAGCTGGTGTAGTCCATTGTGGTGTTATAGGGTCTTTCCCCCAGTAGTGAAAATCAAATGAACCAATATTGTTTCCAAATGAATTAGGAGTACTTGTAACTGGTGAAATATCTACTGACGGTTTTCCAGTTTTGACCATTGGTGGAATATTAGGTGGAATACCATAAAACAATGTGAAATCGCTTTTGACTTGATAATCAGTAATTGCCATTTTTTGTGGGTCATAGGTCAAATTAAGCCAAACCCTTGAAGTAACATCCTTTGTTGTAACTGTTGAAGGACCTCTTCCGTCTCCTCTAAAATTGCCACCACCAGTAGTTGAAGTAGAAATAAAACTTCTTGCCCAAATTGGCCAAGGCCATAAACCATCTGCATCAAAAAATAAAATTGGATTGTTAGCCATTGTCATATATGGAGACCATCCCGCAGCACGAGCGGCTAATGGGTCAGGTTGCCATCTTCTACCAAGTCTTACATCCAAGCCGTAACCCCCGAAAGCATAGTGATTACCGCTTCCTGCTATCTCGTCATCCTTTTCGTGAGAGCCAAATCCATAGCGGTAGTCTCCATTATTCATGTTACGCCCAGGCATAGG
>CAKZPI010000044.1 GCA_937139155.1 uncultured Flavobacteriales bacterium | reverse complement strand
CTATTACCTTTTACCTAGTTCCAGCTTACCTCGATTCCCAATTCCCGATTCCCAATTCCCGCTCCGAAGACGGAAAGACGAATATTTCTAGAGAATTTCAAGTCACCAGTCACTAGTCACTAGTCACCCTCATAACCTCAATTCCCTGCCGGAAAGCATTATGTTTCTGGCAAAGCACCTAGTACCTAGTACCAAAAAAAAAGCCCACCTTTTCAGACGAGCTTTTTAGATACCAGAGGCACAACCGATGGAACATGTGCTGGTGGTTCTTAAGTAGCACCAAGCCCACTTAATTTCACTCTCTCTGGGATGACTAATATAAAAAGAAGTTTTTAATTGACTAAATTCTTTAGCCTCTAGTTTGGGAAAAAACTTTCAATTACTTTTGGCATCCTAATCCTTTTCTCATAAAAATTACTGACAATTAGCAGTTTATGAGCCGTTGAGAAAGAGGAAATCCATTGAAAAAAATTTACAAATCCTATTTTTTATGCAATCATCACATTTCTCATTGGCCCTTAAAGCGGCCAAGGCCGGAGCAGAAGCCATCTTGAACATTTACAAAACGGAGGACTTCGGAGTGGAAATGAAATCGGATGATTCTCCCCTTACCCGGGCGGATCAAGCAGCTCACAACGCCATTGTTCATCTTTTAGGCGATACCGGTATTCCTATTCTTTCTGAGGAGGGGAAGCATTTGGACCATTCGGTGCGTAAGGATTGGGACCAGTGCTGGATAGTTGACCCACTTGACGGAACCAAAGAGTTTATCAAAAGAAATGGAGAGTTTACCGTGAACATAGCCCTAATTGAAAAGGGTATACCCACTTTTGGAATTGTTTGGGTGCCGGTAAGCGGTGAAGTATTCCTGGGCGAGGTTGGAAACGGAGCCTTTAAATTCATTCATACCCATCAAGATCTTCCGAGTAGCATGGACGAGCTCAAGGCGATGGCTCAGGAGCTTCCTCTTGAATTACCCTCCACCTTTACCATGGTTGGCTCAAGATCTCACATGAGTCCGGAAACAGAGTCTTATATGAACGAGAAGCGGAAAGAGCATGGGGAGGTTGAAATCGTCTCTAAGGGCTCTTCCTTGAAGCTTTGCATGGTGGCAGAAGGAAAGGCCCATGAATACCCAAGATTTGCTCCCACCATGGAATGGGATACAGCAGCAGGGCAGGCCGTGTGCATGGCTTCCGGAGCCGAGGTGTTGAGGTGGCCTGAATTAAGCCCCTTGAAATACAACCGAGAGGAACTTCTGAATCCCTGGTTTTTGGTTCGGAGAAAATAACACAAGTATGAGGAGGGCTTCGGTCCTCCTTTTTTTTTGAGCATAAAAAAAGCCGCCCGAATGAGCAGCTTTTCCTGTTATAGGTTTCTTCCGACTAGTTTTCCTCAAAAGGAACTACAGATACGAAAGACTTGTTTCCTTTTCTCTTACGGAATTCAACCATCCCGTCAGATAGGGCAAAAAGGGTATGGTCTTTACCAATACCTACGTTTTCACCTGGATAATGCTTGGTTCCACGTTGACGAACAATAATATTGCCGGCAATGGCAGCTTGACCACCAAAAATCTTCACGCCTAGACGTTTCGATTCTGATTCCCGACCGTTTTTTGAACTACCAACTCCTTTCTTATGTGCCATGGTATTTCAATTTTTATTCAGCTGAACCTTCAGCTGGGGTTTCTGCTTTTGTTGTTTTCTTGGCAGCTGCCTTCTTTGGGGCGGCTTTCGCGGAAATATCCGTAATCTGGATCTGGGTTAGGTACTGACGGTGACCGTTCTTTACCTTATACCCCTTCCGGCGCTTTTTCTTAAATACAATAACCTTGTCGCCTTTCAAGTGACTAAGGATTTTGGCCGATACATTGGCTCCTTTCACAGCTGGGGCGCCTAGCTCTACCTTTCCATCGTTGTCGATTAACAATACCTGATCAAACTTCATGTCTGACCCCTCCTTGCCATCTAAACGATGTACGAAAAGCTGCTGGTCTTTCTGCACCTTGTACTGCTGCCCTGCTATTTCTACAATTGCGTACATCTGATAATTATTTTAATGATCGCTGTTTTTTGCGGACGGCAAAGATAGGCATTATCTTGCTATCAACAAGTTGGTCTTGAAAAAAAGAAATTAACCCTCTCCGTAACCTGAATCTTCCCGTTCTAAGGCCCCCGAACCGAATTCCATTAAATACGATTTAATAAAGGGCTCAAGGTCGCCATCAAGCACAGCCTGAGCGTTGGTCGATTCAAAATTGGTTCGTAAATCTTTCACCAATTTATAGGGGTGAAGCACGTAATTTCGAATTTGTGAACCCCATTCAATTTTCTTCTTCCCCGCTTCTTGCTTGTTCTTTTCTTCCTCTCGTTTCCGAAGTTCAAGTTCATACAATTGAGATTTCAGCAATTGCATGGCCTTCGATTTATTATCAAGCTGGCTTCGGGTTTCGGTATTTTCTATGACAATTCCAGTTGGAATATGATGCAATCGTACTCCGGTTTCAACCTTGTTCACGTTCTGTCCACCTGCTCCACCCGACCGGAAGGTGTCCCATTTTATTTCAGATGGGTTGATGTCGATTTCGATGGTATCATCCACCAAGGGGTAGGTAAAAACAGAAACAAAGCTGGTATGCCTTCTATTGTTTGAGTCGAAAGGAGAAATCCGCACCAAGCGATGCACCCCATTTTCTCCTTTTAGCTTTCCATATGCAAAATCACCTTCTACTTGAAGGGTAACCGATTTCACTCCAGCTACCTCCCCAGATTGAAGGTCGAGTTCTGAAATTTTATAGCCTTGTCGCTCTCCCCACATGAGGTACATACGCATGAGCATTTCAGCCCAATCGTTGCTTTCAGTTCCTCCGGCTCCTGCATTAATAGTCATAACGGCGGGCATATTGTCTTCCTCACCGCTCAACATGTTTTTAAATTCCAGGTCTTCAAGCTTTTCTTTTGCCTGCTCGTAATGCTTTATCACATCCTCTTCGCTGGCCTCATCCATTTCATAGAATTCGTAAATCACCTGAAGATCTTCCGTTGCCTGAGACACTTGGTCGTATGCATCGGTCCACACCTTCAAATTCCGAATTTTCTTCATGTGAGCTTCAGCCGTTTTCGGGTCGTTCCAGAAATCGGGGTCTTGGGTTAGCTCTTCCAAATCCTTAGCCTCTCTCCTTTTTCGGTCTAGGTCAAGGTAGGTTTTAAGGGCATCAAGGCGCTTTTGAACTTCTTTAACTTGATCAGATGTAATCATTTTTCAAAACTATTCATTTCCCTTTCGGGGATGGATGTCTAAAGCTCATTCAAGGCTTCGTAAATCAAACTTGATTCAAATCCTCTTTGAGCCAAGAAACGAAAGACTTTTCCTTTTTTTTCGAAGGCATTTGAGCCTTTGACCTCCTTAAATTTCTTTTCGGCCAATTGGGTCAAAGATCGAAAATATTGTTCCGAATCAATTTGGTCAAGTCCTTCTTGGATCATTTTGGCCGGGATTTCCTTTTCGCGCAAAGCGGATTTAATTTTCAGTTTGCCCCAGCCATTTTGGTTGAATTTACCGCGCACAAATGCGTGGGTAAACCGTTCATCGCTCACAAAACCTTGGGTGATCAAGGAAATCAAGATTTCATCGGCCGCCTCTTGAATGATGCCCCAATCTTTGAGTTTTTTCTGCACCTCAAATTGGCAACGATCTCGCAAGGCGCAATACCTTTCAAGTCGTGTTTGGGCTTCTTTCAGGTTTGACGGCTTTGACATCCCCCTTACCCTTAAACGCTAACCTCGTCGTCTTGGCTATTGAAAAATCTATATTCAAGGCTATGGTAGCCTTCCATCGGACGCATATCTACCCAGCGCTTGTGTTTCCAGAACCATTTTTGACGCCTGGAGGGAAAGCCGTGGGTTAGGTATGAAGTGATAAAGGGATGGGCACAAAGGGTCAAGCCTTTCACCTTTTTCTCCTTAAGTATTTCCTCCACCTTTTCTTCAATTTCATCGGTGATTAGAATGGAGGGTTGGATTTCGCCCGTTCCCATACAGGTCGGACATTTTTCCATGGTCTTGATATTGGTTTCGGGTCGAACCCTTTGACGGGTGATTTCAACCAAACCAAATCTTGAGGGAGGTAATATTTTATGCTTGGCGCGATCGTCCTTCATGCAATTTTTGAGATGCTCAAACAATGCCTTCCGGTTTTCAGCTCTCTGCATATCAATGAAGTCGACCACAATGATTCCGCCCATATCACGGAGGCGCAGCTGTCTTGCAATCTCTTCCGCTGCATGCATATTGGTATCCAAAGCATTGGCCTCTTGATTGTCTTGACCGCTTGAACGGTTTCCACTGTTCACGTCAATCACATGACAAGCTTCGGTATGCTCTATAATAATATAGGCACCTTTTTGCATGGATACAGACCTTCCGAAAGCGGATTTAATCTGTTTTTCGATTCCATAATGCTCCCAAACGGGCAGGCGGCCTTTATGCACCTTTACGATTTGCTCTTTTTCAGGAGCATAGGTATGAAGGTATTCCTTGATCTCTTGTCCAAGCTCTTCATCATCCACCACGATGGAGTTAAAAGAGTCGTTCAGAACATCCCGAAGGAGGGAAGAAACCCGGCTCATTTCGCCAAGGATTTTCTGAGGAGGACGTGCTCCTTTCAATTGCTTATGAACCTCGTTCCAATTGTTTTCAAGACGTCGCAGGTCAGCATCCAGTTCCGCTACCTTTTTGTCTTTGGCAACAGTACGGATGATTACCCCAAACCCTTTGGGCTTAATGCTCTGCACCAAGCGCCTTAGACGTTCGCGTTCTTTAGAGTCTGCAATCTTTTGAGAAACCGAGATTCGATCAGAGAAGGGCACTAAAATCACGTACCGTCCTGCCAAAGAGATCTCAGAACTAATTCTGGGCCCCTTGGTAGAAATGGGTTCTTTGGCCACCTGCACCAACATGTTTTTGTTGGAGGTGAGCACATCCGTAATTTTCCCGTCTTTGTGAATGTCTTTTTCCGTAGGGAAATCAGACAATTGGGGTTTATTAATTTTCCCAGATATGGTTCTCCTCACGAATTTCATGAGGGATTTAACCTGTGGGCCTAAATCATGGTAATGTAGAAAAGCATCCTTTTCATATCCCACGTCTACAAAAGCTGCGTTCAATCCTGGAACCAGCTTTTTGATTCTTCCTAAATAAATATCACCAACCGCAAAGTTATTTTCAGGCTTTGCGTTGTGAAGTTCAATTAATCGGCCGTCGCTTAAAAGCGCAATGCCAATTTCGGAAGAACCGGATTTGATTATTAAATCGGTCTTCACCTTAGCCTAGTATTGGGCTATGCGAAACTCGGAAAGCTTATTCCGTATGCGTGTATACACGAAAAGCACCGCAATTTTTGGGTGCTCCTCATGATCGGTTAAACCGAATTACTTCTTCTTCTTATGGCGATTCTTGCGAAGACGCTTTTTACGCTTGTGCGTTGCCATCTTATGACGCTTACGTTTTTTTCCGCTTGGCATAGCTATTCGTTTAAATTATTTAATCCTTTAATTCCTTTATTCGCTGACCTATAGACTCTTTCGCCTTTAGGTCGTCTGATTTCTCAACGTAAAGCTGATAATCAATTAGGGCGTTTTCTGCCTGCCCCATGGCTTCGTAGGCCTCGCCTTTTAGGCGGTAAGCTTCCACTTGATTCGGATCTATTTCAAGCACTCGGTCAAATCGCTTAACCGCCAACTCAAACTGACCACTTTGCATAGACAGCATGCCCAAGGCATACGTGGCCTGAAGGTGATCCGGATCTTCCTCCAAAATTGCCCGGAGCATCATCACCCCTTCCATGGGGTTTTCTCCGGACTGAACTTTTCTAAGGGCTTCTTCAACCCTTTGATCAGAACTGGTTTCAGGTTCACTCTGGACTTCAGCCTTGGTTCTTGGTAGAAAGCTTAAAGCAACTACCAAAAGCACTGAGCATCCAATAAGAACAAAGTGACCTTTCTTCATTAAGCTTCTAACTTAACGCTTCCTACTTTCACGTTCTCCTTCACCTCCTCAACAAAAACTTTCGCTGGCTTGAAGGCAGGAATGTTATGTGCTGGAATAATGATGGTGGTATTCTTAGAAATATTACGGCCAGTTTTCTCTGCACGCTCCTTGATGATGAAGCTTCCAAATCCACGTAAGTAAACGTTTTCACCGTTCACCAATGAACCTTTCACCTCTGTCATGAAAGACTCAATAATGTTTTGAACATCAACTTTCTCCATCCCGCTTTTCTCGGAAATCTTGGCAACAATCTCTGCTTTGGTCATTGTATTCTTATTTTCGTTTTATCTCGTTCAAATTGAGGGCTGCAAATATATACTTTTGACACCAATTCAAAAAAGGTCTAGAAGGCTTTTTTTAGTTTTTAACTTGCTCAATATGAAATAGTTTTGATAAATCCTATAGCCCATAAGCTTTTAAACTGGTATAAAAAGGTCAAAAGACCCCTTCCTTGGCGGGAAAATCCTGAACCTTACAAGGTTTGGTTGTCAGAGATCATCCTTCAACAAACTCGGGTCAATCAAGGAATGGATTATTACCATGCCTTCCTCAATCAATACCCCAGCATCCATGATCTTGCAAAGGCGGAAGAGGATGCTGTATTAAAACTATGGCAAGGACTCGGATATTATTCCCGAGCAAGGAATCTTTTAAAGACCGCCAAGCGGGTTTCAAACGAGTTTCAAGGGCATTTCCCCGAAAGGGCTCAGGATCTCAAGAAACTTCCGGGCATCGGTCCGTATACAGCCGCGGCCATTGCTTCGATTTGCTTTGAGGAAGAAGTGGCCGTCCTCGATGGGAATGTGTATCGTTTCCTATCAAGGCTTTTCGACATCGACCTTGAAATTGGTTCGACCAAAACCAGACGGGTATTTGAAGCCTATGCAAATCAGCTCATTCAATCTACCCCTCCCGGCGAATTCAATCAGGCCATGATGGAGTTTGGGTCTTTGCAATGCATTCCTCAAAACCCAAATTGCGGTTCTTGTGTGGTGCAAGAGCATTGCCTGGCCTTTGAGCGAAAAACCCTTTCTGATCGTCCGGTGAAAGCCGCTAAAAAGCCTAAAAGGCAACGGTTTTTCAGGTTTTTCTTGATTGGTTTTGAGGATGAGATTTTATTAGACAAAAGAGGAGAAGCTGGAATTTGGCGCAATCTCTACCAGTTTCCATTGCTTGAACTTAAGGAGGAAAAGGATTTTCAGTCCGAAATTCAAGTCCCATCCTATATAAGCTCCAAATCCGTGAGTAGGATGGAAATCCATAAAAACACCTTAAATCACCTTCTCAGCCACCAGTCTTTACACGCCCAATTGGTAAGCCTAGATTTAAATGTAAAACCAGACGAAATTCCTGCCACATCTTTCTGGGTGAAGCGGGAATCTTTTGCGACCTTTGCCGTTCCGAAACTGGTTGAAAACTTGTGGAATGAACTCAACCCCACCGATTAAATAATCGGTCCCGTTTTAATTATATTTGAAAAAAACTAGAAATGGCAGGAAGCGTAAATAAAGTCATCCTCATCGGTAATCTGGGTCGCGACCCAGAGGTTAAGCATTTTGACAATGGCGGCTCCTTGGCTCGTTTCCCGATTGCTACCTCCGAAACTTATACCAATAAGAATGGAGATAAAATTGAGAACACCGATTGGCACACCATCATTGTTCGTGGAGGACTTGTAGATGTTGCTTCTAAGTATTTAAAAAAAGGCGATAAGGTTTTTATTGAAGGAAAAATCAGAACCCGCTCTTACGAAGACGGGGGGATTACCAAATATGTAACCGAAATCATCACTGATAATATGACCATGTTGGGAAGTAGGCCTAGCGGTCAAGATTCGCTCCCAAGCCAATCCTCCCAGTCCAAACCTTCATCAAGCTCGTCAAACAATCCTCAGAACTCACCTTCTCCAGCCGAAAACCAAGGAGAAGATCAAAGTCAGGGGGAAGATGACCTTCCATTCTGATCATGTTGAACCAAACTCCTTGAATTGGACCCTGAACCTTCCCTTACCCTCCTTTCCAGTCTACTGAGCATCGTTCAGCCGTTTACCCCAGGCATGGGTATGCAAATGGCCGCCCTTGTGATTCTTTTGGTATGCTCTGCGCTAATTTCTGGAGCGGAGGTAGCTTTCTTTTCGCTCACCCCTTCTGATATTGATACCATTCGGGGGGATTCAAAAAAGCATAATAAGCTTGAAGACCTAATCAATCGACCCAAACGTCTTTTGGCTACCATATTGATTGGAAACAATTTCGTGAACATTGGAATTGTTATTCTATCCTCCTACCTCATGGAGGACTTGTTTGATTTCTCTCAAAGTCCTTTGCTCGAATTCTGGATTCAGGTGGTTGTGATAACCTTCCTCATCCTCTTGGTTGGGGAGGTGCTTCCGAAGGTTTATGCCAATCAAAATGCCATGCGTTTTGCCGGATTTATGTCTTCTGCCCTCCTCCTACTCCGCCGAATTTTCTTGCCTTTGAGTTTGCTTTTGATCAATTCTACCGGATTCATCGAGCGAAAGCTCAAAGGAAAAAGTTCAAACCTTTCGGTAGATGAGCTTGAACAAGCCTTAAATATTACTGAGAACCCCGGAAACGACGAGAACGAGGAGAAGATTCTACGTGGAATTGTGAAATTTGGAAATACCGAGGTAAGGCAAATCATGAAACCCCGGATGGATGTGATTGCCCTTGAAGACACCACCCCCTTTAAAGAGGTCTTGGAACAAATTCTAGATTCAGGGTACTCAAGGATTCCGGTTTATAAAGAGAATTTTGACCAGGTTATTGGAATGCTTTACATCAAAGACCTGCTTCCACATATTGATGGAAGGGAAGACTTCAACTGGGTATCTCTTTTAAGACCTGCCTTTTTTGTACCTGAGAACAAAAAAATTGATGACCTTCTTCTGGAGTTTCAATCCAAAAAAATTCACCAAGCCATTGTGGTAGATGAATATGGAGGAACCAATGGAATTGTTACCCTTGAAGATGTGATTGAAGAAATTGTGGGTGATATTTCAGATGAGTTTGACGACGAAGACCTGATCTATTCAAAATTAGATGATAAGAACTACGTATTTGAGGGCAAAACCCCTCTGAATGATTTCTACCGGGTTATTGATATTGATGGGGATGAATTTGAGGAATCAAGAGGTGAGGCTGACTCCTTGGCGGGATTCATTCTTGAGCTTAGCGGAAAAATGCCCAATAAAAACGAAACCATTGAGTTTAGTGGTTATAAATTGAAGGTTGAGCAAATTCACGATCGGAGAATTAGCCGAATCAAGGTAAGCCTTCCGGATAATGAAGAAGAAGTTGATGTATAAATTCCTTTCCCTCCTGTTCATATTTTCCTTTTTGGCTTGCGCCGAGGAACCCGAACCTAAGCCTTACGGACAAATACGGATCGACCTTCCGGAAACCCATGAATTCAAAACCTTTGAGCCAGATTCTTGTGGTTATTCCATAGACATTTCCCGCATCAGCGGAATTGTAAAACGTAAGGAGGACTGCTGGTTTAATATTGTTTACCCCAGGTATAATGCCACCATACACCTTACCTATAGGTCTATTGAAGGAAACCTTCCTGAACTGGTGAACGATGCCAGATACCTAATCATGAAGCATTCAGTGAAGGCCGATGGTTTAAGGGAACAGGGATTCATGAATCCGGAAAAGCGGGTGTATGGAATGCTGGTTGACGTTTTGGGCAATGCAGCCAATTCGCTTCAGTTTTACCTTACCGATAGTACGGACCATTTTCTTCGAGGCGCCCTCTACTTTAACGCCCCTCCAAACCGCGACTCATTAGACCCTGTCATTGATTTCATACGAGATGATATGCAGTACATGATGGAATCGGTTACCTGGAAAGATTAATTTCTTCCCAGCCGATTTAGCTTGAGGTATAAGAAATAAGTTATCCCTATCAATACCGTTGAAAGTACCAGGTGAATGGGCTGGGCATAGGCAGGCATTCCGGTATAGTACAATAAAATTCCAGAGCCTATTTCTAGCACCAAGATTCCGAAGATGATCCAGGTAGAGGCCATTTTATACTTCTTCTGGGCATTTCGGTAAAGGATGGCCAGACCAAGGGCAAAGGGAATCCAGGCAAAAGACCTATGAAGCACCTTGACGAATCCAATATTATCAATCCAAACGCTTCTTGAGTCAGGCCCCATGGTATCGGCAATATGATCAATAGCCTCTCGAACTTGGGTACCTAAAACTGTTTGAATCAACAGGGCGACAATTAGACCTAGGGTTAATTTTTTCAGAATCGCATCATCCCGCCACAGCGGAAGAAGTTTACCTCTATACGACCGGATGTAAACATGCAATAAGAGAAATACAATCACCAAAGCCATGAGCATATGAATGGTGATTTTAAAAGGTTGAAGCACGGAATACACCACTACGGCACCCAGCCAACCTTGAAAGCCCATGGCCAAAACGGTGGCAAGGGAAAGGAAGAATACCCAAGGATCTTTTTTAAGAAACTTAACCGACCAAATGGCCAAGATGAGGGTCAGGAGTCCGGCCACGGCACCCACCAATCGATTGACGTATTCGGTCCAGGTATGGAAGGCATTAAACTCTGTATCGGCATACCCTCGTTCGGCATAGATTTCCTGATAGTTTTCAGGAAGCTGAGACACATCGGTAGGGGGAATGATTTTCCCGAAGCAGGTAGGCCAGTCAGGGCATCCCATTCCGGCGCCTGACATCCGTACCACGGCTCCGGCAACAATGACCAAGTAAACGGCGATTATGCAAATACGGGTAAACTGAAAAAATCTCGACTCGTATTTGGGGGGAGTGTACATTTAGAGCTGGGCTGTAGATTCTTGAATTTCGGCTTGATAGGCTGAATTGTTCAAACCTTCAATTTTCGACTCCATTTCAAGGGGCTTAACTTGGGTAGAATCAAACTTAACCTGGCAAATTCCAGTTTCAAAATCTACCGATGCAGAGGCAATTCCTTTTGACTCACTCAACTCGTTTTCAATAAACGCCGCGCAACCTTGAGCACAGGTCATGCCCTCAATTTTCATGGTAACGCTGGCATTGGCAACCACCTCTTCCTTAACCTCCTTCTTCGAATCACAAGCCATGAAGGCCAATGAGGCGAAAACCATATAAATCAAATGCTTTTTCATGCCCTCAAAATTATATAAAAACCCAATGCGCACCGAGAATCAATAGATTATCTTTGCCGGCATTTCTATGAAAAAAGATTATTTACCCTGGATTTACCTCTTCTTACTCGCCTTAATTTGGGGTTCTTCCTTTATTTTGATGAAGCGCGGACTGGAAGTATTTAATTATACCGAGGTGGCCGCCATGCGTTTAGGACTAGCCTGTTTGAGCCTTCTTCCCTTTGGAATCAAATATTTCAAACGGGTAAAAAGAAAGGAAGTATGGGCCATGGCCGCGGTAGGTATTGTGGGCAACGGAATACCCGCCTTTTTATTTACAAAGTCTCAAACTGCCATTGACTCTTCCTTGGCGGGGATATTAAATGCCCTTACCCCTCTTTTCACGGTTTTTATTGGAGCCGCTTTTTTCCAATTAAAATTCAAGCCCATTCAGATTTTAGGCGTTGGCCTGGGACTAGCAGGAGCCATTTGGTTGGTGAACCCTGGCGAGATTCAAGGCAATACAACTTGGTATTATCCTCTTTACGTGGTGGCGGCAACCCTTTGCTATGCCATTTCGGTAAACATCATTAAAACCCATCTCGGACATTTATCTTCGGTACAGGTAACCCTAACCGGATTATGTTTTGCGGCTCCGGCCCCCATATTCTACCTTCTATTCGGGTCAAACCTTATTTACCACCTGGAAGAAACCCCCGGAAGCTGGGAAGCTTTCTTTTATATTTTCATCCTTGCGGCCATCGGAACAGCTCTTTCTGTGGTATTGTTCAATGAACTCATCAAGAAAACAACCGCCATTTTCGCATCCTCGGTTACCTATTTGATTCCGGTGATTGCTACTTTATGGGGGATTTTAGACGGGGAAGAAATCAAACTTTACTATTTGCTTGCCATGGGCTTAATTCTCACCGGGGTTTATTTGGTGAACCGAAAAAAGAAGGCCTAGCAAAGTTCAATCCATAAAAAAACCGCTTCAGGACGTACCTAAAACGGTTTAATATCTTGTGTAAAAGCTGCTAACTACTTAGAGCTGCTAACCTTATCTACAACTTTATCTTTAAAACCGGCTAGTTTGGCTGCTAGGTCTGGATTGGTTTGATCTAAGATGGAAAGGGTTATCCAGTAAGGGATAAACAAAACCAAAAAGATCAACAACCAGAAGGCCATGGTGGCTGTTCCTAGAAAAATCAAAAAACCGATAAAGTGTTTAAACTCCATGACGATAGATTTACCTTATTTTCGCGGCGAAGTTAAGGATTAATCCAACATAACAAGCTCAAAAATTTCTAAAAATGGAATACCGAATTGAACGTGACACCATGGGAGAGGTTAAGGTTCCTGCTGAAAAGTACTGGGGAGCCCAAACCGAAAGATCAAGAAACAATTTCAAAATTGGTCCGGCGGCCTCTATGCCCCTAGATGTTGTTTACGGATTCGCCTATTTGAAAAAGGCTGCTGCTCATACCAATGCGGCCTGTGGCGTTCTTTCAGAAGAAAAACGGGATTTGATCTCTGCCGTATGTGACGAGATTCTTGAAGGCAAACTTGACGATCAATTTCCTTTGGTAATCTGGCAAACGGGATCAGGTACCCAAAGCAATATGAATGTGAACGAGGTGGTGGCCAACCGCGCCCACGTTTTGAACGGTGGAAAACTTGGAGAAGGTGAACGCCTAATTCATCCCAACGACGATGTAAATAAGAGTCAGTCTTCAAACGACACCTACCCCACCGGAATGCACATTGCCATCTACAAGAAATTGGTAGAAGTAACCATTCCTGGTTTGGAAAAACTGCATGCAACCCTTTCTGCCAAGGCGGCTGCATTTAAAGACGTGGTGAAAATTGGAAGAACCCACCTCATGGACGCAACTCCTCTTACCCTTGGTCAGGAGTTTTCAGGCTATGCCAGTCAATTAGAACATGGCATAAAAGCCCTTCGAAATACCCTTCCGCACATGGCTGAGCTGGCTTTGGGTGGAACCGCGGTTGGTACAGGAATCAATACCCCAGACGGCTATGCTCAAAAAGTAGCCAAATTCATTGCTGAGTTCACCGGACTCCCCTTTATCTCAGCTCACAACAAGTTTGAAGCCCTGGCTGCCCACGATGCTTTGGTTGAAAGCCATGGTGCCCTGAAACAAATTGCCGTAAGCCTAATGAAAATCGGAAATGATGTTCGTTTGTTGGCTTCCGGACCTCGTTGTGGGATTGGTGAAATCGTTATTCCTTCCAACGAACCAGGATCTTCCATCATGCCCGGAAAGGTGAATCCTACCCAGTCAGAAGCCTTGACCATGGTTTGTGCTCAGGTAATGGGCAATGATGTTGCCGTTACCATGGGTGGAGCAACCGGACATTTTGAATTGAATGTTTTCAAGCCTATGATGGCTTATAACCTTCTTCAGTCTGCTGAGCTTATTGGTGATGCCTGTGTTTCTTTCAACGACCATTGTGCGGCTGGAATTGAACCAAATTACGATCGAATTACAGCCAACCTCAACAATAGCCTTATGCTGGTAACTGCCCTCAATACCCATATTGGCTATGAGAAAGCAGCGAAAATTGCCAAAACAGCCCATGAGAATGGAACCACTCTTAAGGAAGAAGCTGTGAATCTGGGTTATTTAACCGCTGAGGAATTCGACCAGTGGGTTGACCCTAAAAAGATGATTTAAAATTATCTACTACGATTGAAAAGCCGGAGTTTTTGCTTCGGCTTTTTTTATTTTCTCAACAGGAGGTTTTGTCCAAAACCCAGCTAGACTCTGTCTTACTGAAAACAGTTTTAAATCTTGCTTCAAGAAGAAATTCAACACCCTCAACTTGTAAAAAACCCAGAGCAAGGGCTCAAAAAAGTTGAAATTTTGGTGAATCATATTTGCTACCATATTGAACCGAAGCATAGGTCGGAAATAGGTTTTTGCCTGGCCTTCATAAGCTGAAGGCACTTTCGCAAGCCCATTCGGCTGACCCATTAGGTCATTGATCACCCTGGCAATCAAACGTCCCCCGCTCATGGCGTTGCCAACCCCAAGACCAACTGCCGGATTCGAAGTAAAGGCACTTGACCCAATCCTTACCTCCCTATCACCTGTAAAACGAACTGGACTAGCCATATGCATTGAAATTCCCTTAGGCTTAGAAACCTGAACCGCTCCTTTAAATCTCGCCTTTAGTTCAGGTTGGGCTTCGATCAAATTCTCTAATAAAGTATCTAGTGGTTCTGAATAGCACTGGTAATCAGCATGCCGAATGGTAATCTCAACATTCGTTAAATCATTTGGAAGAGGACACAATGAAACAAGCCCCCGAAACGGTTTCTTGAAGTGAAAAAACTCAAAACCATCTTCACCTTTTGACTTAACTCCTTGATAATAGGTTCTTGAGAACAGGTAATTAAGATGGGGTTTTGATTCTTCTTTTCTAGCACCCGTAGCACGAATCAAGAAATCAGCCTGAATGTCTAAGTCCTCAAATTTCAGGTGATGACCCTCTTGGGTATGATTTAATGTGTAAGTTTTACCCGTAATAATTTGAGCATATTTGGAAGAGGAGGCTTTCTGAAAAAGGGTTTGATCTAAGCTCTGTCGTTTAAGCGCTAACCTCGGAGTCTTTTCTTTCGGAAACTCAAAGGAAAAATTTAGGTTTTTACTCCAGATTCTATATTTCCAGGTTTTAAGAAGCCTCTCATTTTCATCAAGGACTTTGAATTCTTCAGGCATCAGGTCTTTGAGAATCCAATATACTCGCCCATCAAAGTTCTCTCCACAGACCTTATCCCGCGGAAAATTATTTCGGTCGATAAGGAGATGAGGAATCTTGTATTTACTCAAATACAGGGAGGCTGTTGACCCGGCGGGACCTCCTCCTAGGATGCATATTTTGGTATGAATTCTTTGCCGTAAGGACATGCTTGCAAGATATAGAAAAAGCCCCATGAAGGGGCTTTATGATCTTAATATGCTAAGGGGTGTTTTAGATCTAGGTCTAGAAATACCCTTTCTTTTTCCGGTCTTCCATTGCGGCTTCAGATCGCTTATCGTCTGCTCTTCCTCCGCGTTCGGTTTGACGAGTTGCTGCCACTTCTTCAATGATGGCTTCAAGGTCAGCCGCTCCACTCAGGGTTCCTCCGGTACAGGTCATATCTCCAATGGTACGGAAGCGAATGGTTTTCTCAACCCAAGATTCATTGGGCTTAAGTTGAATGTGATCGCATTTTGCTAGGAAGGTTCCGTCTCTTTCAACCATTTCTCTTTTATGCGAGAAGTATAGGTTGGGAATGTCAATATTCTCTTTCAAGATATACTGCCAAACATCCATTTCGGTCCAGTTTGAAATTGGGAAAACTCTAAAATGCTCACCCAAATGCTTCATTCCGTTGAAAATATTCCATAGTTCAGGTCTTTGGTTTTTGGGTTCCCACTGACCAAATTCATCTCTATGCGAGAAAAATCTTTCCTTGGCACGGGCTTTTTCTTCATCTCTACGGGCGCCTCCCATGGCTGCATCAAATTTTTCTTCTTCCAGGGCGTCTAGTAAGGTTACGGTTTGAAGTCCGTTTCTAGAGGCATTGTGGCCTTTCTCTTCACGGGCCTTTCCTTGATCAATGCTGTCTTGAACATACTTCACAATCATATTCACCCCGTACTTTTCCGCCAAAGCGTCACGAAAAGCAATGGTTTCTTCAAAATTATGCCCCGTATCAATATGCATCAAAGGAAAAGGAACCTGGGCAGGGTAGAAAGCCTTTCGGGCAAGGTGGAACATAACAATGCTGTCTTTTCCGCCTGAAAATAACATCACAGGCTTTTCAAACTGGGCAGCCACCTCGCGAATTACATAAATGGCCTCCGCTTCTAATTCTTCTAAGTGGCGTAAATGGTAACGTGTCATAATTTTATAAGAGGTAAAATTTGATTCAATAATTCAACCACCGATTCTTCAACCGATTGGTTCTCTGTTTTTATTTCAATGATGCTTTCGCCGGAAGGCTCTTCAAAAGGAGCGTCCAATCCAGTAAAGTTCTTGATTTCTCCAGCTCTTGCCTTTTTATAAAGCCCCTTCACATCTCGTTGCTCGCAAACTTCAAAGGGGGTATTCACAAAAACTTCAAGGAAGTCTTCAGCCCCAATTATCTCTTTTGCCTGGGCCCGAATGGCGGTGGTAGGACTCACAAAGCAGTTAATGGTAATGATTCCGCAGTTCAAGAATAGCTTATTCAGCTCTGCAATTCTGCGGATGTTTTCGGTTCGGTCTTCTTCCGAAAAACCAAGGTTATTATTCAGTCCGGAACGCACATTGTCTCCATCCAAAACCTGGGTGAAATAGCCTAGGGCAAAAAGCCTTTTCTCAAGCTCAACCGCAATGGTGGTCTTGCCTGAACCCGATAAGCCCGTCATCCAAATGGCTTTTGAGTGCTGTTTCAATCTACCCTCTTTCTCTGCACGGTTCACCAACCGATCAAATACAGGGAAAATATTTTCAGGTGCTTTTTTCATGGCTGCAAAGGTAAATTAATTCTATCACTCTACTAAGTCGATAGAGTTTTTTCTCTAATAAATCTGAAACTGTGATTTATAAAAGAAATTCAATCTTCTTCTCAACTGGAATTTAATAGGTTTGTTAGAAACCCTTGAAGTATGAAAGCCGCTGCCATAATTATTATTTCCTTTCTCTTTGGTTTATCGGTACCTGCCCAAACCACAGGAGACTGCTTTAGTCCGGCCTTTAACGGGGCTTATTTAAACATAAACCAAGTAAATGCCTTGATTTTGCCTGGAGGAAACGATTGGTTTTCACCAATTCATAACATGGGTTATGAGGTTCCAAAAAACAGCGGAAAGCAAACCATGTTTTCAAGAGGCTTGATAATTGGAGGGCTCGATTCCTTGGGGAATTTGCGGATTGCGGGAGAATCATATCGCCAAAATGGAAGCGATTTTTACCCTGGCCCGGTACTAAAGCCAGGGGTTACGGCTAACAGGTCTTCCTGCCAAGCCTATGAGAAAGTTTATAAATTGAACAAATCAACCGTTGATTCCATGCGTGCCC
The DNA here is from genome assembly GCA_937139155.1 of uncultured Flavobacteriales bacterium. Taxonomy (GTDB): domain Bacteria; phylum Bacteroidota; class Bacteroidia; order Flavobacteriales; family JBLHRE01; genus CAKZPI01. Next base: position 23,698 of record CAKZPI010000044.1, on the reverse strand, counting down.
ATTACGGTCAAGCCGGATATGTGATTCCTCAAAGCATTTTAGATTGGCCAGGTAACGGAGATACTAGCCGTGGCGAGCCTCTAAAACTGGCCCCATTCCACGACGCCAACAACAATGGAATTTATGAACCGCATTTGGGAGAATATCCTGGATTTGATTACGATAATACCCGCTGGTACTATAATCAATTGCATGGTGATCAGGTTATTTACAAGATTTTCAATGATGTTGGAAATACGCATAACGAAACCCAAGCGCTACCCTTGGGCGTTGAGGTGCATTCCTTGTCTTATGCCTTTTCAGACTCAAGCTCTGCCTTAGGTTATCAAACCTTTTATGATTTTAAAATTATCAACCGCTCAAATCAGGCTTATTCACAGGTTTATCTAGGAATGTTGGTTGATTTTGACCTTGGGAACTATTTTGATGATTTAATGGGTACAGACGTACAACGGAACTTGGCTTATGTATTTAATGGCGATGAAAACGATGAAGGCCTTTATGGGTACGGGCTAAACCCACCTTCCGCTGGAGTTGTAATACTAAAAGGACCTTTGGCCGATTCAAACGATGGAATTGATAACAACCGGAATGGGGTGGTTGACGAATTTAATGAACACGTATCCTTGTCCAATGTTTTCCAAAGCAATCAAGCCTGTATGTCTCAAACTCCAAACAATCTATATGAGGCCATACAAAGCATTGGCACCATGTATGATCATCTTAGGTATGGAGATTTAGGCTGTGAACTGAATGCCCCTGAGGCTGATTTTATTTATCCGGGCCATACGGATACAATCTTTGGTTGGGGTATTGGAGGAAATGCACAAAATCCCAACCCCATTCATCCCTGGTATGATTCATTAACAACAGATAAGAAAGCCTACATGGGCATGGGCCCACTTAATTTTGAACCTGGAGAGGTTCTTACTTTCTCTGCGGCAGTGGTTTTTGGTAGAGACCAATTTGGAGGAGTTTCTGGAGGAAAGGAGGCAATGTTTACAAATTCTGATGTATGCCAAAATGTTTTCGACAAACTCTACGCCAATAATTATGTGCATATGGAGGAAGAAGCAATTCTGAAACTAAGCATTTACCCCAATCCCACCCGGGAAGAAATACGGCTTGAAGGTCTTGATCCTGAAAAAGAAACTCGGGTAAATCTTTACAATTTGAGCGGAGCCTTGATTCTATCTGAAAAAATTAAAACCACACACCACTCCCTACAAATCGGGCAAAACCAAGCAGGAGTCTATATTCTTGAGGTTTCGCCTGATGAAGGCCCGGGCATTCGAAGGAAAATAATTCTCCTTGATTAAGCCTGTTTTGTCCTTGATTTAAATCCCGCGGAATTCCGTGGGATTTTTTCTGGGTAGTCGTACTTTTGCCCCTCAAAATCTCAAGGCATGTTGCAAATCCATTACATCCGTGAAAACGCGGAAGAAATCATTGAAAAGCTAAAACGCAGAAACCTAGACGCCAGAGAATGGGTTGAAGAAGCCCTTGACCTAGATAAGAAAAGAAGAGAGGCTCAAACCAAGCTTGACCAAACCCTAGCAGAAAGCAACAAGGCGTCTAAGGAAATTGGCAACTTGTTTAAATCCGGACAGAAAGAAGCGGCTACGGCCCTACGCGAGAAAATGGCTGCCATGAAAGGTGAGGTAAAGGGCATGCAAGAGGGTTTACAGAAGCTTCAAGAAGAGCTTCACGAGGTTTTGACCCACATTCCTAATGTTCCGAATGATTTGGTGCCGGAGGGGAAATCAGATCAAGACAACCTAGAAATTTTCAGCCAAGGCAAGGTTGAGAAGTCTCCTGAAAACGCCATGCCCCATTGGGAACTTGCCGAGAAATATAAACTGATAAACTTTGAACTGGGCACCAAAATCACCGGAGCAGGTTTCCCGGTTTATACTGGCAAAGGAGCCCGACTTCAAAGAGCTTTGATTCAGTTTTTCTTAGACTATAATACCGAAGCAGGGTACGAAGAAATCATCCCTCCTCATTTGGTGAATGAAGCATCCGGATTTGGTACCGGACAGCTTCCGGATAAAGAGGGGCAGATGTACCATGTAACTGGTGATAACCTTTACTTGATTCCCACCGCTGAGGTTCCTGTAACCAATCTTTTGAGGGATGAAATTTTAAACCAATCTGACCTTCCCATAAAATTCACCGCCTATACTCCTTGTTTCCGAAGAGAGGCTGGGTCTTATGGTAAAGACGTTCGCGGATTGAATCGTTTGCATCAATTTGACAAGGTTGAAATTGTTCAGGTTCGGCATCCGGACGAATCGTACCAAGCCTTGGAAGAAATGGTTGAGCATGTGAAAGGAATCTTAGAAGCCCTTGAATTGCCCTATCGCATCGTACGTTTATGCGGAGGCGATTTAGGATTTACCTCAGCCCTAACCTACGATTTCGAGGTTTGGAGTCAGGCCCAGGAAAGGTGGTTGGAGGTATCTTCCGTCTCTAATTTTGAGGCTTTTCAGTCGAATCGATTGAAATTACGCTTCCGCGGAAGCGAAAAATCAACCCAGCTTTGCCATACTTTAAACGGATCAGCCCTTGCACTTCCAAGAATTTTGGCAGCTTTGCTTGAAAACAACCAAACCGAAGACGGAATCTTAATTCCGAAAGCGCTTCAAACCTATACCAAATTTGAAAAAATCGATTAAATACTCGGTTTTATCCAGCCTGTTTTTCCTGTTTCTCCTTACGGGATGTTCGGATATGAACATAAAAAAGGAAATGCGATCGGTTGATTTGGTGATTTCTTTCCTCAACCAGGAGAAAACCGAACTTGAGGAGTTTAAACGCACCCATCCTGACAGCGGGTTCTACGATCTAAAACAATGGGTAGATTCCATGCCCAAGCCCCAGAGCATAGAAGATAGCCTAAAAAGGGCCGAACTTGAATTCTGGGTTCATTTAAAAAACCAATGGGCAGTTCATCTGAAAGGCTTAGGGGAGGTTCAAACCCAACTGGAAGCCACAGAAAATCGAATCTTACAGCTTCGTGACGACCGGAAGACAAGAAGCATCAAAAAGGAGCGTTTCTTCGTATACTTACAAGATGAAAGGAAGCAATTGCTTAACATCTCTTACAATTTAAACGTGCATAAAAAGGCCTTGAACCAGGCCAAAAACCACTTGATAACCAAGCGTCATCAACGAAAGCTATTGGAAAATGAAATTCTCTCCTCTCCTTAAAACCTCCCTCCTTGGTCTATTCTTGGCATTGACCCAACTGGCTCAGGCCCAAGACGAAGAACTAGCAAGGGAGTACCAAAGGAAAGGTGAATTTGACAAGGCTGCCAGCCTTTTCGAAACGGTGTATAAGCAAAATTACAGCCAGGCCGTTTACGATGATTACCTCACCTGCCTCATTGAGCTTCAAGACTGGAAATCCGCTGAAAAGCTCACCAAAAAGCAAATCAAACGCTTTAAAAACTACCCCATTTACCATATTGACCTGGGCATGGTGCTTTCAAAATCCGGAAATAAAGAAGGAGAAATTGCCGCTTATGAAGAGGCTCTAAGTTTCCTTCCGGATCAGTTGAACATGATTCACCCCCTGGCCAATCGCTTCATTAAATACCAAGAATTGGATTGGGCCCTTAAGGTTTATAAAACCGGACAAGCCCTTTTGCCCAGCTCTAGTTTTCAGCTTCAAATGGCTGAAATATACGCTCAACAAGAGAAAACCGAGGAATTTTTAGAACAGTACCTTGACCTTATTCAAATCAATCGTGCCTATATTCAAACGGTGAAATCTAGGCTGAGCAGGGTGATTTCAGACGACCCTAATTTTGAGACCAACCAAATTCTCCGTCGCCTTCTCATCACCAGAATTCAAGACGATTCCCGCGAAAGCTATATTGACCTGCTCACTTGGCTTTTCATTCAAGAAAAAAACTTCAACCAGGCATTCATTCAGCTTAGAGCTTTAGACAAAAGGATGAATGATGACCAACAGAGAATTTTTCAGCTTGCAAGAATAGCCTTCAACAATAAAGCCTATGAAGCAGCCATAAATTCTTACGACTACATCATAGAGGTGGGCCAGCGGTCTCCCTACTACCTTGATGCAAGAATGTCGAGGTTAAGGGTGCTTCAAGAAAAGGTGGTTACCACCACGGATTATACCTTAGAAGACTTAAACAAACTTGAAACGGCCTACCTCGAAACACTGGATGAATTTGGAAAGGGAAGGCAAACCATACTCCTGATTCGTGATTTGGCCCATCTACGAGCCTTTTATTTAGGTCAGGAAGATTCAGCCCAAACCCTTCTTGAAGCCGCCCTTGAAATTCCCGGAGCCACGGATCTTCATCGAGCTGAACTAAAAATGGAATTGGCGGATGTTTACCTTTTCAGGGGAATGGTTTGGGATGCCATTTTACTTTACGGTCAGGTAGAAAAAGCATTCAAAGAAGACCGGATTGGGCAGGAAGCTAAATTCCGCCGAGCACGGGTTTATTATTTCACCGGAGATTTCGGTTTCGCCCAAGGCCAATTGGATGTACTCAAAGCCTCTACCTCAAAACTCATTGCCAACAATGCCATGGAATTGGCCCTATTGATCAACGATAATACGGCCCTTGATACCAGCACAGAAGCCTTGAGCATTTACGCCCGTGCCGACCTGAAGGTTTACCAAAAACAATACAACCAGGCCCTAGGTCATCTTGATAGTTTGATCAAAATTCACATTGCAAATTCAATCATTGACGAAGCCTATTTCTTAAAGGCCCAGGCGCTTGCCGAATTGGAAAGATACCCAGAGGCCGTTCAGCTCTTAGAAACCGTCACCAAACAATACGGCTCTGACCTTTTAGGCGACGACGCCTTATTCCTTCTCGGTCAAATTTACCAAGAGCAAATAGGAGATTCTGAAAAAGCCATGGAGGCATTTCGACAACTCTTAGAGCGTTACCCTGGAAGCATATTCACCGTAGAGGCCCGTTCTCGTTTCCGTACCTTGCGCGGCGATCTAAAACCCTAAGCATGATTATATACAATGTAACCGTATCCATTGAAGAAGACGTTCACGACGATTGGCTAAACTGGATGAAAACGGTTCATATTCCGGATGTTATGGCAACCGGAAAATTTGTGGATTACCAAATTTGCAAGGTCCTTTCACAGGAAGATAAAGGGCTAACCTATGCCATTCAATACCGATGCAAAGACATGAAGACCCTTCATATGTATCAGGTACAGGATGCTCCAAATCTTCAGAAAGACCACGGAGAAAGGTATTCAGGGAAGTATGTTGCCTTCCGCTCTTTATTGGAAGTTGTTGACGACAACCGGAATGGTTAGACCTAAAAAACATCTGGGGCAACATTTCTTAACCGACCCCAACATTGCTCGAAAAATTGCAGACTCCGTTTTGGCAGAGTCCGGAAACCTGATCGAAATTGGTCCTGGTACAGGTGTGCTTTCTAAATTCTTATTGGAAAGGAATTTGAATTTCATCGCCTGCGAGATTGATACGGAATCGGTAGAGTTTTTGAATGCGAATTACCCAGCCCTTAAGGTGGTTTCAGAAGACTTCCTCCACTTGAATCCCAAGCGTTTTTTTGAGGATGATTTCACCGTTGCCGGGAACTTTCCTTACAATATTTCAGGCCCCATTCTCTTTCGGGTTTACGATTTAAAAGATCAAATTGAGGAATGCACCGGCATGTTTCAAAAAGAATTTGCCGAACGAGTAACCGCCCAACCACGCACCAAAGCCTATGGCATCCTCTCTGTACTCATGCAGGCCTTTTACCATTCTGAATACCTTTTCACCGTATCAGAACATGTTTTCAATCCGCCCCCAAAGGTGAAATCGGGGGTTATCCGCCTCAAGCGAAAAGAAAACCACAAGATTCAAACCCCTCCAAAATTCTTCAAAACCATTGTGAAGGCCGGATTCAATCAAAGAAGAAAAACCTTGAGGAATGCCTTAAAATCCTTTATTTTGACTCCAGATCAAGCCCAACATCCATATTTCAGTAAACGGGCAGAAGAATTAACCTTTGACCAGTTCGATGAATTGGCCAGCATGCTAAACCCAGGAAAATGAGCTTTGAATTAACCAAAGAATTCATCCGATCCGTTGAAAACTACATCAACGAAGGCAACTGGAAAAAGCTGCTTGAGGAAACCGCAAACCTTCACCCAGTTGATATTGCCGATGTAATCAATGAGCTTGATGAAGACCATGCCCTGGCCATGTACAAGGTGTACAATCAAGAACAAGCGGCCGAAATCTTAATAGAGCTAGACCCCGAAGTTCAAGAAGACCTTGTTGCCAAACTTTCCAATGAAGAAATTGCTTCTGAACTCATTGACAACCTCGATTCGGATGATGCCGCCGACTTAATTGGAAACCTGCCCGAAGAAAGAAAGTCTGAGGTAATTACCCAAATTGAAGATTTAGAACAGGCCAAGCAAATTGTTGACCTTCTAAACTACCCCGAAGACACGGCTGGAGGGCTCATGGCAAAGGAGTTGGTAAAAGTCAATCATAATTGGTCGGTAATGCAATGCGTACGCGAAATGCGTAGGCAAGCCGAAGACATTGACGAGGTACATGCCGTTTATGTTGTTGATGATGAAAATCGTTTGCTCGGAACCCTTTCCTTAAAAAAGCTTTTAACCACCTCAACCCGTACCCCCGTTAAAGAAATTTTCAAACCCAAGGTTCAATCGGTTAAAGCCTCCCTTGAAGGAGAAGAAGTGGCCTACGTAATGCAGAAATATGATTTGGTGGTGGTTCCTGTCGTAGATGATTTAGGCCGACTTTTAGGGCGGGTAACCTTTGATGATATTGTAGACGTAATTAAAGAAGAAGCTGACCGCGATTACCAATTGGCCTCCGGTATTTCGGAAAGCGTTGAATCGGATGACTCCATTCTCAGGCTGACTCGAGCTAGGCTTCCCTGGCTTTTAATTGGATTGGTTGGAGGTGTTTTGGTGGCTCAGATCATAGGCTTATTTGACATCCGTGAAAACCTTGAAATGGCCCTGTTCATACCCCTAATTGCGGCTATGGGCGGAAATGTTGGGGTTCAATCATCGGCCATCATTGTTCAAGCCCTGGCCAATAAATCCGTCAATATGCCAGTATGGACCCGCCTGACCAAGGAGCTGGGCGTTTCCCTTTTAAACGGCTTTGTTTGCTCGGTAATCCTCTTTTTCGGGTGCTGGGTCATGGGCTATCATCCAGACATGAGCTTTACCATTAGCCTTTCTCTCTTAATTGTAATTGTATTGGCCGCCCTTTTCGGAACCTTTGTGCCCTTAACCCTGGACCGGTTTAATATTGACCCTGCGGTTGCAACCGGACCCTTTATCACCACGGCAAATGATATGCTGGGTCTCTTCATTTATTTTACCATAGGAAAAATGATTTTAGGTGGATAAACTAGTTCTATTCCTCGACGAGGTTCACCCCATTCTGGAAGAAAGGCTCATTGCCCTTGGAATGCGAACGGTGCACGATTATACAAGCAGCTTTGAAGCCCTAGCCCCTGAATTGCCCAAATACCAAGGCGTGGTTATTCGCTCCCGCATTCCTTTGAACAACGCTTTTCTTGAAGCTTGCTCCAATTTAGAGTTTATTGCAAGGTCGGGTGCCGGACTTGAAAACATTGACACTGACTATTGTGAGGCTCGGAAGATTCACCTTTTTTCAGCCCCTGAAGGCAATATGGATGCCGTTGGAGAGCATGCCATTGCTATGTTGTTAAGCTTATTCAACAAACTTAATCAAGCGGATGCCCAAGTGCGGAGTGGAGCCTGGAACCGGGAGGAAAATCGCGGGGTTGAGCTCATGGGCAAAACCGTGGGAATCATTGGATTTGGCCATATGGGTCAAGCTTTCGCTCGAAGGCTAACCGGTTTTGGAGTGGAAGTGATTGCCTATGACCCTAGGGTGCCCCAATCAAAATTGGGTAGAATGGTTTCGCTTAAAGAATTGAAAGCTGAAGCCGATGTAGTTAGCCTACATACACCCCTTACCGAAGCTACCGACGGAATGGTTGATTTTGAGTTCTTAACCGGATTCAAAAAGCCTTTCTACCTAATCAATACAGCCCGCGGACAAATTGTAAAAACAAGTGATTTGCTCAAGGCCCTGGAGGAAGGAATGGTACTAGGGGCCTGCCTTGATGTGCTTGAATACGAAACCTCATCCTTTACCAACCTCTTTATAGACAAGGCTATTCCGAAAGACTTTCAAAGCCTGTTAAACCATAAAAAGGTGATTTTTAGTCCGCACGTTGCCGGCTGGACCCATGAATCATACCGAAAGCTTTCAGAGGTTTTGGCAGAAAAGGTAGAAAACCATTATTCAGCTCATTCCTCTTCTACCCCAGAGAGAATATAATTCAAACGAAAAATATCGTCGCTATTAAGTCTTAGTACACCTGTGAAGGTTTTGTAGGTATCTGTTTCGTAGGCATCGGGCCAACCGTCAAACTCCAGTTCAATTACCGTTTCAGGTCCGGCATTTCCACAAAAGAAGCATGCTGAATAGGGATTGGCAGAAAGCACGTAAAATCCACTTTCCGCTTCCACAGCAATCACATAACCAGAAATTCTAATTTCTTCCCCGTCAAGGGCTTTAACAGATTCACCAAAGGTGGGTTTGAAATATTTGGTATCGTACCTTTCGTAATAGGTTTCTTCAAACTCAACATCGGTCAAATCTGACCACTCAATGGTCTTCTGAGCAGAGGCACCAAGGCCCAGGGTCAATCCGGCGAAAGCCATTAAAATTTTAAGATTCATCTACCACAATTTGCAAGGTATGTCGGCTCTTTTGTTCAAGAACCAAATTCTTCCCTTTGATTAGTTTTTCTACCGCATCAGCCGTATAATGCCGAATGGTGTACATGGTTAATCCGTGGTTGTAAAGTACGTGAAATTCTGCCTCAAGTTCTTTCAATACCTTCTCAAAAAGCATGGGTTTTGAGTCGAAGCAAACCGAAAAACTAATGGCCGAGTTCTGCATTACATTCACAGAGATGCCGTACTTGGCAAAGGTGGCAAAGATCTCGCTCAGGTGATCTTCAACAATAAAAGCGAAGTCTTTGGAAGAGATGGACACCAGGGTTTGGTCTTTTTTCACAATGAAAAAGGGTACCTGGGGATACTGCTTCAGGCCTTCTCCGATTAAGGTGCCTGGAGAATTTTTCTCCTGAAATGAGCGAATCCGAAGTGGAATTGACTTACGCTGTAAGGGCTGAATGGTTTTGGGGTGAATTACCTTAGCCCCGTAATAAGCCAATTCAATGGCCTCATAAAAGCTTAAATTTTCAATCAGGGTGGTTTCCTTGAAGAACCTTGGATCCGCATTCAACATCCCTGGAACATCCTTCCACACATTCACCTCATCGGCATTCAAGGCAAAAGCGAAAATGGCCGCCGTATAATCTGACCCCTCTCTTCCCAAGGTGGTTGTGAAATTCTCAGAAGTACAACCCAAAAAACCCTGGGTTAGGTATAATTTTCCGGGCTTCACCATTTCCTGAATGGCCGAAACGGTTAAATCCCAGTCGACCCTGGCATTTCGGTACACATTATTGGTCCTGACCAAATCGCGTACATCCAACCATTGGTGTTGAGTATTGTTTTTATGCAGGTAATGGCTCAGGATTAGGGTACTCAAAATCTCCCCTTGGGATACAATCTGATCATATTCAAATCCGAAATCATCCCTTGGCGGATCCTCAAGCGCCCATTCAATTTCAACAAATACATTGTTGATGGCGTCGTAAATGGAATCCTTTTCATCAAAAAGTTCAGAAAGAATGGTTTGATGAAAGTCTTTAGACTCTTTCAAATGTTTATGCGCTTCACCATCTTTTGTGAAATGAGACTCAGCCACCTTTTCTAAGGCATTGGTGGTTTTGCCCATGGCAGACAAAACGATGAGCTGATCATCTCCACTAAAATCTTGAATCAAACTTGCCACATGCCGAATGCCCTCTGCATCCTTAACCGAGGCTCCTCCAAATTTGTGAATACGCATTTCTTAAAAAATTTCGGCAAAGAAACAAATTGAATCCTCCCCTACCAAGCCTCCAAATCACTCTTATTCAGGGTGCAATTTATCCAGGTCTCATCCAATTCTGCCTTGATTTTTTGATAGAACTGAATGGCCGGTTCGTTCCAGTCTAAAACCTGCCATCTTAACCTTGCGCATTCCCTTTCTTTCATTTGGTTCACAAGGGCATTAAAAATCATCTTCCCAACTCCATGACCTCTGAAATTTTCGTCTACCACAAAATCTTCCAGGTACCAAGATTTCCCCTTCCAGGTGCTGTAGGTTGGATAGTACAGGGCCATTCCAATGATTTGACCCTCATGCTCTGCCACCAAGGCTTCAAAGCTTGGAATCTCTCCAAACCCGTCGTCTACCAAAGTTTCGGGAGTAATTACAAGCTCATTTTCGGCCTTTTCATAGACCGCCAGTTGGTGAATCAAATCAAAAACCCCTTGCATATCCGCAGGTTTTCCGGGTCTAATGCTTACTTCTTTAAGTTTCATAGCCCGCAAGAAAGGCTTTTTTCGATATTTGCCCGAAATTTAATTACCCATGCTATTACGTCAAGCCAAGACCCTTACCGAATTCATCATTGAAGAACAATCAAGCTTTCCCGGGGCAACCGGTGAATTTAGTCAACTTATGAACGACCTTGCTTTGGCAGGGAAAATCGTGAATAGAGAGGTGAATAAAGCGGGATTGGTTGACATTCTGGGTGAAGCTGGCACCGAAAACGTTCAGGGTGAAGAAGTGAAAAAGCTTGATGTTTTTGCCAATGAACAATTCATGGCCGCCTTGAGGTCAGGTCAAGAATGTGCGGCGGTTGCCTCTGAAGAAGACGAAGACATTGTAGCCTTTGATGGACGTGAAAATGCCAAGTATTTGGTTGCTATGGACCCCCTTGATGGATCAAGCAATATTGACGTAAACGTTTCCATTGGAACCATTTTCTCAATTTATAGAAGAGAAAGAACAGGCAAGGTTACCCGGGATGAATTCTTCAAAACCGGTAAAGAACAAATTGCCGCGGGGTACATCATTTACGGTTCAAGCACCATGCTTGTTTACACCACAGGGAACGGAGTGAATGGCTTCACCCTTGACCCAAGCATCGGTACTTTTTGCTTATCCCATCCAAACATCCAGTCTCCAAAAGGTGGAAAAATTTACTCCATTAACGAAGGTAACTTCAATCGAATGAGCGCGGGAGACCAAAACTTCGTGAAATGGTGCCAAGAAGTGAAACCGGAAGAAGGAAGACCTTTTTCGGCACGCTATATTGGCTCATTGGTGGCCGACTTTCACAGAAATCTTATCAAAGGAGGCATTTATATTTACCCCTCTACCACCTCAGCCCCGAACGGAAAACTAAGACTGCTTTATGAATGTGCCCCCATGGCCTTTTTAATTGAGCAAGCCGGAGGCAAAGCCAGTGATGGAAAACAAGACATCATGTCTATCCAGGTGGAAGAGTTGCACCAAAGAGTGCCCCTTTATACCGGTTCCTCTGAACTTGTTGACAAGGCTTTATCCACCCAATAAACTGATTATCAGGCTATAAAATTATTAGTCTATTTACACGATAGACTTTAGGAAGTTTTAGCTTTTTTGCGGTTCTTTGCGCGGAAATTAATTCGCCAAAATCATGAGTGAACAGGTTACAGACACCAAAGGATATTTAGATATGGAATTGCTGCGCTTTACCACTGCAGGTAGCGTAGATGATGGCAAGAGTACCTTGATTGGTAGATTGCTTTACGATAGTAAGAGCATTTTTGAAGATCAATACGAAGCCATTAAGAAAACATCTGAGCAAAAAGGAGACGAGCACGTAAACCTTGCCCTTCTTACGGATGGTTTAAAAGCTGAGCGCGAGCAAGGCATCACCATTGATGTAGCTTACCGTTACTTTGCAACTCCGAAGCGGAAGTTCATCATTGCAGATACTCCCGGTCATATCCAGTACACTCGGAACATGGTAACTGGCGCAAGTACAGCCAATCTAGCCATTATTTTAGTAGATGCCCGCAAGGGGGTGATTGAGCAAACCATGCGCCATGCATTCATTGCTTCATTGCTTCAGATTCCACACATTGTTTTCTGCATAAACAAGATGGATCTGGTAGACTTTTCACAAGAACGTTACGAAGAAATCAGAGACCAAGTAGAAGATTTTGCGGCCAAGCTTGATGTTAAAGACCTTCGCTTCATACCCATTTCAGCCTTGCTGGGTGATAATGTTGTGAATCGCTCAAAAAACACTCCTTGGTACCAAGGCGAAACCTTGATGAATCTTCTGGAGAACATTCACATTGCATCCGACCAAAACCTAATTGACTGTAGGTTCCCCGTTCAATACGTGGTTCGTCCACAAAAGACCGAATTCCACGATTTCAGAGGATATGCAGGAAGAGTTGCAGGAGGAGTTTATAAGCCAGGGGATGAGGTAACTGTACTCCCATCAGGTTTTACCTCCAAAATCAAAACCATTGAATTGGAAGGAAAGCAGATTAAAGAAGCCTATCCTCCAATGAGTGTTGTCATGACCCTCGAAGATGAAATTGACATCAGCCGAGGAGATATGATTGTGCGCACCAACAACCAGCCTGAAGTTGACCAAGACCTTGACATCATGCTTTGTTGGATGCACGAAGACAAAATGATTCCTAAAGGTAAATACACCTTGAAGCATACCACCAATGACGTGAGATGCATAGTCAAAAAGGTGCATTATAAAATGGACATCAATACTTTGCACAGAATGGAGGATGACCTAGAAATTGGTCTGAATGAAATTGGACGGGTAAGCATTCGTACCACCAAACCATTGTTTTTCGATACTTACCGAAAAAACCGAATCACTGGCTCCGTCATTTTAATTGATGAAGGCACCAATGAAACGGTTGCTGCCGGAATGATTATCTAATCACCGGTATTTGAAATTTATAGGAAGGGTGAAAGCTACGGAAACGGGCTTTCCCCTTTGTTTTCCAGGAATCATCTTGGGCATTTCTTCCACCAGTCGGATGGCTTCCTCATCTAGGCTATAAGATACTCCACGCACTACTTCAACCTGCTCAGTAGTTCCCTGGGCATTGATTACGAAGGAAACCCAAACCTTACCCATTTCATTGTTTCTCTTGGCCTCCTCTGGAATTCTTGCGTTTTCACGGATATAAGAAGCTACTGCTTTCATAAAGCAGATTTCAAGCTCTTTCGAGTCTTCTACGTGCTTGCATTCTTCAAACCTTGGTTTTTGCTCTACCTTGAAATAAGGAACCTTTTCTACAGGTTCAGGTTCACGCCGAATGGTAAAGGTATCCACCGGACTAAATCTTGAGGTGTCTGGCTTGATTTCGGTAGAATCTGGAACCATCTTAACCGGGCCCGGTTTAAGGCTGATACGGGTCTTCTTAGGCTCTTCTTTGGGCAATTCTTTCTTCTTCGGCTTGGTTATCGGAGGTAGGTCTAAAACATGGATTTCTTCCGTATTTGCAACGGGTAAGATCTTGTTTCGAATTTCAGACTTCCAACCCAAGGCAAGGATGGCCAGACCCAAGCAAGTTAAAATTCCGATTTGCAAACGAACCACCTGGCTCTTGAATGGATTTTGAGATTTTTTCATGGTGTATTGGTTTCCTATACACCTTCCAAAAACACTGCCAAAAAAAAACCACCTCCTAAAAATAGGAAGCGGTCTTTAATTTTTTCAAGTCAATAGACTTATTGAGTAGCCAGTTTGAAGTTAATGGGTACCGTATACGCTACAGGAACCGCCTTCCCTCTTTGTTCGGCTGGCTTCATTCTAGGTAGTTTCTTAATGATTCGAACAGCTTCCGCATCAAGGTCTTTATCTCTACCCCTTGCAATTTGGATGTCTTTGATCTCACCATTTTTACCAATCACAAAGCTCACGTAAACCTTTCCTTGAATACCAAGCTCTTTTGCCATGGCAGGATACTGGAAATTATTACGAATGTGTTGTCCAATTTTCTGTTGGAAACAGATGTATTGCTCATCCTTGCTTCCGGCGTCTTCACAGCCAGGAAAAATGGGTTTGTTTTCTACAACTGCGAAATTGAAAATCTCATCTGATTCTTCCTCCTCCTCAATGATTACGATTTCGTCTTCATCGGTTTCGGTTTCTTCAATCTCCAATTCTTCTTCAATCTCAACCTCATCTTCTACAACCTCAATAATGTCTGGTGGAGGTGGTGGAGGTGGTGGGGGCTTTTGTTGACGCTCAGTTACGGGAATCATTTCATCATCAAGCACCAAGTCAAGGGTACCCAAGTCACCCGCTTCCTTTTCATAGGTTCTCCAGCTAAAGGCCACTACCATAATAAGTAAGGCAATTAGCAAGCCTCCTAGTAAAAAGGTACCCCTCTTTTTCTCGAGGTTCGCTTTCGGATTTTTCTTGCTTTCCATTTGGATTAAATTTCAGGCTAAAATTACAAATTCTATTAGGAACGACTTCCTCTTCCTATGTTATTTTTTATCAAAAACGTTGCCACAAATCATCCAAAAAATTGGAATCACCACGGCGGCACCTCCTGCATTGGCCAGAAAGTCAAGCCATTCAAAGGCTCTGCTAGGAATGAGGGTGCCTTGAATAATTTCTAAAATGCTTCCGTAAACCAAGCATACCCCAAAGGCCACATAAGGGGCATTTCGTCGTATTCTTGGCCAACGAGTTTGCTTGGCCAGTCCGAAGGTCAGGAAAAATGCCAAGACAAAATAAATGGCGAAGTGAATCACCTTATCGGGCAAACTTGCACCTTGGGGCAATCTGCTTGAGGGCAATAGGCTTCCTAGCATAATGAACAAAGCCCAAGCCAAACTAGGACCAAAGGTTCGAATGTAATGCCATCTACCCACCAATCTCAGCCTTATAGGCCTCAGCGTCCATGAGATTTTCAATCTCAGACATATCCGATAGTTTAACCTTAATCATCCAACCTTCCCCGTAAGGGTCAGAGTTCACAAGATCAGGGTTGTCTTCAAGGCCTTCATTCACCTCTTCAATGCTTCCTGAAACAGGCATAAAAAGGTCAGAAACGGTTTTCACGGCTTCTACAGAACCGAATACTTCCTCGGCATCTAGGTCCTCGCCTTCCGTTTCAATTTCTACGTAAACAATATCACCCAATTCTGACTGGGCGAAATCGGTAACTCCAATAATGGCCATATCGCCATCTACCTTAACCCATTCATGGTCTTTGGTATACTTAAGATCTGCTGGAATATTCATGGGAAAATTTTTCGCAAGTATAGGTATTTTTCAAACCAATGTTTAACCCGCAAGGGTAAATTGAATTCGAACCCCAATATTTGTATTAGATGTTTTAAATGAGGAGGATATGGCTGGCTCACTCACATTTCGCTCATAGAAAACCCGCACATTAAACCGTTGATTAATTACGTAATCTGCATAGGTGGATATCTTGATGTTGGTGTTTCCTGATGTCACAATGTTCTCATCTTGCTCAAGCCTTCTTGAAATGATCACATTATCTCTCAAGGTGACATCCGCCTTCAAGTTCAAGTCAGAGGTGTATTTCTTCCTCCGGCCACCTGAATTAACAATAATGGTGAAATCTTTAATCCTATATCCTCCTCCAATCACATACTCTCTACCCCTGCTTTCGGTAAGCTGACCATTGGTCAAACTCATTGATAATGACCGATCTCTTTTCAATTCAATATTGGCTTGAATGGAATTATGCATGGTCATGTCAACCCGAATCAAAGGCGAAAATTGCTCACTTACAGAGATCTGGTTGATTTGATTCTCAGCAATGTAATTCCCACTAGCATCGGTAGTTGTTGGGAAACCCTGGGGTCCGCCAACGAAATCTAAATTGGTCTGAAAAGAATTGATATTGTACGAGCCTCGGTAAGCATGGCTCAAGGAAATGGTTCTGAATTTTTCTTTGAAAAAATCAATTTGATTCAAGCCATCAAAGCTAACCCGCCAATTCGGGATGGGTAAGTCTCTAAACGGACTCAAATTATAATTGGAGGCATTCTTGTCTTGGTAAGCCGCCAAAAAGGCTGGAATTAAAACATCCTGAGAATTCGGGCCAAAGCCTTCTGGGTACCCAGTAACCGGATCTATAACCACCTGACTTGGGTGCTGACTAGCCAAGCGCTGAGCAATTACAAATCGATTGTTCTTGAATTGCTCAAATACGGGCGATTCGTTGTCTTTCCCATCCGGCGTAAAAGCCGTGCGCCACGTGGCAAACGACATGGTGAAATTACCCCTTTGCGTAGGCGACTGAGGTATATAATCCCCGTTCGGACTAAAGTCGAAAAACTCTGAATTGTTTTCTGAATAGGTTTTTGTTCCTGTGAGCTCAAGGCGGAAATTACGGAAGGGTTCTACCGTGGCCCGAAGGTTTAGATTTTCTGAATAGGTTCTTGAAATTTGCTGATTCAAAAGGGTGTCCATACTAAGCCAGCCGTTTCTGGCCGCGTACGGACCAATATCCTCTCGCTGCTGTCCGAAAAGGAATCCTAGGTCGGGCGCCATTCCTGGGGTTCCGAATTTTTCAGCACCAAGGATTATACTACCTGTAGGAGAATTCGGATCGTTGGGTAAAAACCCAGGTATCATGGTACCCCTTGTTTCAGAATATTGAACGGAAACATTCTTCAAACTGGTAACCATTTTGGCCAAACTCTTAACCATGTCAAAGTCTTCAGCGCTTCCTTGATCGGGAGATTCTGTGTCTTGATTTCGCCCTTCTCCTCCTCCCCCGGGCCTGGGCCTCGATCGGTTGGGGCGTTGGGGTTTATTTAGGTTCCTGAAGTAGGGGATCTTATTGTAAAGACTGGTCATGTTCATTTGACCATTGAGCTGCCTATTGTTGTTGTTTTGGATGTTGTTTCCAAAACTCAATGCCGCCAGAGATGCCGCATTCCAATTATAAGAACCCGAATACCGAACATTCAAAGACATAAAGTCAAGCCCAGGTATTTTATTCAAGGGTGTATTCCAGGCTAGGGTTGCCGTATGGTTGTAAGTGACCGGTCTTCCAAAATTCCAGAAATTATCCCATAAAGAATCTTTTTTCGCACGAGAATCTAAGGGTCCCTCTGGTTCATCTACCCGTGCATTTCCATTGGCTGAAAAATCAAATTTCAGGGTTCGGGTGAGGTCATATTTAATATCATACACCCGGTTCCAATTGAAGCTCTTATTAAAGTTCGGATCGATGATCAAATTGGCATTACCCGTATTTCTCAACTGCTGAGCGCTATAATACCTATCCACATCCGTTCTAACCGATATTCTTGAGGGCTGATAATAGAAATTAAAATCCCGAATCAACCTTAGGTATTTACGCTTTCGCAGGAAGTCAATATTGTATAAGGGGCGGATGTTTTTCGGACTTGTATTAAAATTATAGGATAAACTGGCCCTATATGTTTGCGTTAAATGCGACTCTGTATTAATATCCCGATGGTACCGCTCTGTAAAGGCGTAGGAAGCAGATAAATTCTCAACATCATACACCTTGCTTTTTCCAGGATCCGTTTTCTCTTTCCGAACATTGGTGAGGTTGAAACTCTTCTGTTTGGTATAATCCTGAACGATCCGTTTCAAAGAGTCGCGCTGGTCAGGGGGTTGAGCGTCAAGTGCAGCATCGAGCGGAATGTCAGGATCAAGCGGATTGAATTGCGGATCTTGTACTTGCTCAGAAACGGAAACATACATGGGGATTTTCACTCCCATTTTTTCTGGAAAGAATTTCCCCAACTCTACATTGGCGCTGGCTGAATACTGTTTTGAATCTTCCTTATTCCTTTCGGTCACACTTTTCTCAATGCTTCCAAAGCCTACGGTACTCATGCTTCCCGCCAAGGTTACCCGAGCAAAATCAGCCAAGGTTGCTGTGGCTCTTGCCGTAGCAGCATATCCTCCTCTTTCGTCAAATTCTGTTAACCTCAACTCATTTACCCAAACTTCAGCACATTTTGGAAAACCATCATCATTGGTGCCCGGCTTTCTGGAAGGGTTTCTAACCCCCAGTAAAACCGTTCGGATATTGGATACGTTTGGAGACCCGACCACCGTGATTTTTGCCCCGTTGATGGTGGCAGTGAAGGGGTCGGAAGCGGTTAAATTCGGGTTATCCCTCAAGGCCTGATTCCTCAATTGCTTAGCCGTTTGAAGATCGGTCATGGCAAAGTCAACCTCGTTTGACTCGGGCCAAATGGAGGCCTCATCCGTGGCTCCCCAGGGGGTAACGTTTAAGGGTTTTTCATACTGGTAATAATTGTTTGAAAAATCAGATCCTATTCGCATGAAAATG
Source organism: uncultured Flavobacteriales bacterium (assembly GCA_937139155.1). Lineage (GTDB taxonomy): Bacteria > Bacteroidota > Bacteroidia > Flavobacteriales > JBLHRE01 > CAKZPI01. The sequence continues at coordinate 5,329 of CAKZPI010000044.1, read as the reverse complement.
GCCACATCTCCATTCTGAAGCTCACCGTTTACAACAGACTCAGCATGCACAAACATTTTGATCCGCTTGTAGGTTCGCATGTCCATGTTCACATTCTTGAACGCAGCTCGGGCATCGCCATCTTCAAGGTTGCAAACTTCAAGAACCATGGATTGCTCGTTCTGCGATTGAAGTGAGGTTGCTCCAAAAAGAACTTCCCTTTCAATGCCCGGTGGCAAAACATAGTTAATGGGGGTCCTTTTTGAATTCTCTTCTAAGTTTACCGTTGAAATGTTGAATTCCGTTTGATCGTTGGGCTCTTCAATGATTACCTCCTGGTTTTCCTTAAGGCTGAAATTGTATTTCCGCCAATCCCCCCGAATCAAATCTAAGGTGGCGAATCTACATACAACCTCCTGATCAAAGTCTTTTAAAAACATCCGAATGAAACGAATGGAACGGAAGTCTGAAATATTACCAATTACCTGGTCTGGCTGCCGTATTGGAATTCTAAACTGATACCAAACGGCATCCTTAGGATTGTCTTGAACCGGGGTTACAATTTTATCAATGATGTAATTGCTACCCACCTCGAAGTCTTCCGGACGCAAGCTAACCTTGTACTGGTAATAAGCTTCAGTTTCAGACAGAGTTTGGTCTTGATTGATGTCTTCAACGTTGGGAAGAGGAGAGTTTTGGGCATTCGGAATTCCGTCAGGAGACTGATCAGCCGTTGGTGAATTGCCCTCCAGGCCATTGTAAAGCTTATACCTTTCTAGAATGCTTAATTCTGCCGCATCGTAATCATCCCCTCTATAATAATGGAAATTATCCGCTGCCGGATCTTGGTTTGCCTTTTGGTAAGCCCCTGAATTTGTATTGTATAAATTGGCAATTCGATCTAAATAGGTCTCATCATTGGTTGGGTCAATCTGCTTGTACGGAGCAAAATTTCGCTCTCCGGCATCCGATAGCCCATCAAGGCCTACATCTTGAAATACCCGTGTTGCAGGGTCATTATCAAAGGCATTTACCAATGACTGAACCGAGGGAACCCTTCCCCAAATGGTCGTATCCACTAAGGTCCCATCGGGTGAGGTAGGCAAACCGTTCTCAAAAGACTTACGGCTATCTTTTAGAATGTCTTCCGAAACATTTCCAAGGTTAAAATAAAGGTCTCCTCCGTCATGGTTGGGGTCGTCAATGAATGGATCCAACATCCAGAATTCAATAAACTCAACATTGGCCGCCTCAAAGTCGTTGGTTTGAATTCTTCGCATTACCCCAGCCCATCTAGTTTCCGGATCCTTCAAATTTCCATCTTGATCAATCCCGGAAGAAATGCCTGGTTCACCTTCTACGTCAAAATTATACGGGCCCCGTTCACTTGGATAATAGGCCAAATCTAAGGTAGGAAGCCTTGGTGTAAACCCTGGTTGAATGGCCCTTTCGGGGAATAATTCGGTTTGCAAAACCTCACGTACAGGGTGTGAAGCTTGCTGGGCCTCATCATCTGCAATATGATCAGGGGTAATGGAGGTATTCTGCCAAAACAACTGATCTATGGTATACCAAGCCAAACGTGCCCGGTTAAACCCATAGGCCAAATCATTCAAGGTAGCAGATTCAGGGAATAGGTTTGGCTGACCCGCAGGAGTTGAGGCAATAACCCAAGACTGAACAGCCTTTAGGGTAATGGAGGATTCGGCTCCTTCAAAGTCATCTATATAAGATGTGCTTTCATTGTCAACTTCAATGGCATCTGGATGCCCCGGAATAATTTGAGCAAACTCACCACTCAAGGTTACATTCGACTTTTCTTTGGTTTCAATCAATGGGATGTAATCAACCAAAGAGGTGAGAAACCTAGATTCCGTTGAGTAATTTCCATTCAGCCCCCAAATGGTATTGTTGATGGGCTCATCTCCAATATTAATTTTTTGGGTTAAGGGGCGCTCAGAAAGATTCAAGATGGAGGCTCCCACCACAAAATCCCGGTTGATTTTATAGTCAATATGGGTCCCCATAAACCTTCGGGTTTGAAGGTTGAAAAGGGTGTTTGATTCTAGTTGAACGGAAATTTTTTGTCCTGAATTCAACAATCCCTCATCAATAATCCGAACCGTACCCAAGGTATAGTCAACGGTATAATGTGTGTTTTCAATAAGCTTTTGTCCACCAGCAGTTACAGTAACCGACCCTGGAGGAATGTTAATGGCATTCAGTCGTATTTCCGACCCTGAAGCCGATTTATAGGTTCCGCTCAGGAAAAATTTATTCTTATCGGCTATTTGCTGTGCTGCTGCCCGGGTGGAATCATAGAGAGCATCGTAAACATATTTATCTGCATTGTCTTGATCGCTTCCAAATTGCTCTCGCAAATGCGAGCCAAAGGGTTCTACGACCGGGAAATAGACTCGTCCATTTTGGGCGTTAATGGTAATGACCGGAGATGCCAAAAAGTCAAAAACCCCATCGGGTTGAGGGTCGTTGTTGGTGTTTAGATTGTCAAGGTTTAGAAGTTTGAGAAGGACAACATTTTTAACGTTAGGTGGTCCCTCTGGTAGGTAGTTAATCGGCGCTCCGGTATTATCGTTCGCGTAAAGCACATCAAGCCTAAACTCATCTCTATTCACTTGAAAGGCTCCAATGCTATACACGTTTTTCATCATCAAGTCCCACATAGGCAGCTTGACATTGGTAATGGTACTTTTAAGCAGTTTCACCATTAAAACATCGGGGGCTTCAATTCCATCGGTTGAAAATTCACCCACTTGATATGTTTTCCCGTTTGCGGTGTACTGAAAGGCTACCCCCAAGACCTCATCATTGTTCAAAGACTGGTTCAAAGAGATAAAACCAAGGCGTTCATTCACCGTGTACTCAGAAGAAGTAAGCATGCGGGCATTTTCAATCTTTTCATAGTCAATAGACTGATCGAAGGAAGTTCCCGCCAGGGCTGAGTTTAAGGTGTTTAAATCTCGAATTCCAGGGTATTGGGTGGTAAACTGAGGTGGATTCAGACTATTGATGGTATTATCAGGAACCCCGTTTCCGACGTTGTTTACCTCATTGGTATTGTAAACATTCCCTTGCCCTTCTCCTAAATCCATGAAACCCACAATGTTCCGAGTATTCTCAGTAACATTGTTTCGGTTGGTCACCCATACCTCAACCCGGGTAATGTTCACGGCCGAGTTGATTACCGGTAGGTTGCTCAGGGCCTGATCATAGGCATCCCGAAAATACTGACCTAGAAAATAATGTCTATTGGCTTCGTATTGATCGGCTTGAATCTCAAAATCATTGGTTTTAGCACCTCCTTCTACTTCAATCACCTTTGATTCTGATTTTTGCTCAGAGTAAACCGAAGTAATGGTAGCCCTTCCAAACTGCAGCTGGGTTTTGATTCCGAAAAGGCTTTGGGCCCCGGTAATCAAGGTTCCGGTAAGGGGAAGACTTACATTACCCAGTTCAATTTTCTTGATAATTTCATCTTCAAAACCAGTGTATTCAAGCTTCATTTGATTTTGGAAATCAAACTGAGCCTTGGTATCATAATTGGTTTGGAGTTTTAGTTTTTCTCCAATTTGCCCTACCACATTCATTCGAATTTCCTCATCAAATTGAAAATTCGCCGTTCGTTGATTTCGTTCAGAAAGGGCGGGGTTATTGTTTCGGTTAATGACCCCAGAAAAAGTAAGGGTAGCCGAACCGTTGGGGCGAATTTGCACCACGTTTGATCCAAAAATTCGATCAAAATTTTCACCCCCCACCTGCATTTTAGGGATGATTCCCCCGGGTCCGTCTGCTGAGGGAGCTTGTTCGGTTTGGGCTTTATTCTTCCAGTATTCTTGAAGTTCTTTATTGTACACGTAATCTTGGTACTCTTCAGCCGTCATGAACTGAGGAAGGCCCATCATTAGGTTACCAACCTTGCGTTTTATTACGTACTCGCCCGTTTCAGGATCGTACTCTACAACTTCGGTAAAATTATTTGGATTGTTTAGGAAAAGCCCATTATCTCCATAGGGCAGGTCATTGGTGTCTTTGGTTGTATCCTGCGGATTCGGGATATACCAAGCTAGAACTCCGGGAGTATTCCCGAAAGGCATTTTAAGGCCTGCTATAAAAACCAAAAGCAGAGCGAAGAGGAAAAACCCGCCACTCTGCATGAGCTTTCGCTGTTTAATACTCAAGACTTACATTTTCTTTATCGCCTCCTTCACCAAATCTTCAAGGGAGATTTCAGGTTGGCTTTGCACTATTTTGGCAACCACTTTTTCGGATGATTTTCTGCTAAAACCTAGCACGTCCAAAGCTGTTAACGCCTCATTTCTCACCGTATTGTACGAGCCGGCAAAATTCGGCATTTCTCCCTCATTTACAAGTGTATCTCCCAGCTTATCTTTTAAGTCAACAATAATTCTTTCTGCAGTCTTGGCCCCAATGCCTTTCACCATTTTCAAACGGTCAACATCTGAGTTCTGGATCACCCCTACAATTTCATCCGGAACCATGCTTGAAAGGATAACCAAAGCAGTGTTTGCTCCCACCCCGCTCACGGATATTAGTTTTCTGAAAAGGTCCCTTTCAGGAATTCCGTGAAACCCGTACAGGGTATGGGCATCTTCTCTGATTTGAAGGTGTGTAAAGAGCTTTATATTTCCCTTATCGGGGATTTTCCCATAGGTAAAAAGGCTTATTCTCAGGGCATATCCAACCCCACCACAGTCTATCCAGACCTCTGTGGGCTGCTTTGATACCAGGGCTCCGTGAATAAATGCTATCATGATTTGGAAGATTTTAATTGAGCATCGGCAACAGCCAAGGTCACCAACTGTACAATTTCATTCACCTTAGAGCCTAAAGGCAGTACGTGAACCGATTTTTTCAAACCTAAAAGTATGGGTCCGATTACATCTGCATCGGTTAATTCTTGAACCATCTTATAGGCGATGTTTCCTGCGTCTAGGTTAGGGAAAATGAAGGTATTTACATTTTGATCCCGCAATTTGGTGAATGGAAAAACCTCATCTCTTAACTTTTTGTCCAGGGCGAAATTCGCTTGGATATCTCCATCTACAATCAAGTCTGGATGGTGTTCATGCAAATACTCAACGGCCTTAGAAATTTTCCGGGTATCTTCATTATTGGCCGATCCGAAATTGGAGTATGACAAAAGAGCAATTCTTGGAACATAACCAAGTTTTCGCACCTCACGGGCGGTTAAGAGGGTTAGGTCAATTAGATCTTGGGTATCTGGATGCCGATTCACCGTGGTATCCGCAAAGAACAAGGGGCCTTTTCGGGTCATTAAAATATAGGCTCCGGCAATTTTCCTTACTCC
>CAKZPI010000043.1 GCA_937139155.1 uncultured Flavobacteriales bacterium | reverse complement strand
CACAGGCACCGAATCAAAACCAATTTCAACCCAGCGGTGGTCCGCTTCTTCCATGCACAATTCTTGGTCAGCCCTTGCCCGGGCCTGATAAATGTCAGAGCAGCGGTAGAGGTAAACATCGTCAATGTAATAGAGGGCCCCATCCCAAAAATGGGTCGAATCATAAACCTCAAAATTCACCTCATTGAACTCCTTAAAAAACCCAATGTGGATGTTGGTATAGGCTGAATCTGCTATGAAACTACCTTCAAACTTAGACCAGACCGTATCCCGCATGAAATTGCCCGTTGGGTTTTCAATCTGGGCATCGTTGATGGCTTTGTAGGGGTGGGTGTCTACTGCATGAATTCGCTTTGAAAACAAAACCCCCAAACCATCTGAAAAATACATACAATCACTGGGTACCTTATACCATAAACGAAAACAGTATTCCTCCCCAACGAATAAGGGTTGAATTAAATTCGTTTCAAGATACTCACGGTAATTATTATGCTCGAAGCTTCCAACAAAACCAAAATAAGTATTTCCTGATTTTGGATAAGAAAAACCATATCTATTCTTTGGTACCCCGTTTAAATCATTGCTATGACAAGTGGACATAAAGTCTGGAGAAGTGCTTGGTGGGGCCGTCCAGTCAGCCACTGCATCGTGAAAATAAAAACAGCCAATTGTTTCCTCAAAGCTAAAGTTGGGTACCAAATTCTGAGCCCAAGAAGAAAAGGAAAACAAAAAGAAAAACACAAGACAGGATTCTGCCTTGCATTTTTCTATTTTGAACCTATTACTTAACCAACTGAACCTTAGCTCCATAATTAGCTTCTGAAGTTTCAATAAGGATGAAATAAACTCCAAGAGGCAAATGCTCAATGTTTATTTGACCATTAAAATGGGCTTGGCTGTGAACCATGCTACCTGTTAGGTTATACACCTGAATTCTTATTGGCTCCTCAATTCCTTTAATTTGAACCAACCCCGTAGTTGGGTTAGGATAAACATCAAGCATTTCAACCGGGTTTTCCTGTTTTCGGCTTGAAGGAGGCAAAGTAGTGTAAATTGAGTCTTCAACCTCTACACCAAGAATGGTTCGTGCCGAATAGACCAGGTTTCCAAAAATCAAGGGGTTTTGATCAGCTATATACCGTACCATTCCGGTATCAATGGTATGATTGAACAAGTACCCATTCAAATATTCTTGGGAGATGAGACTAAAACCAGGTGATACACTCGCTTGGTTTTGAATGCCCCCTAAGGTTTCAAGCCAGTTCCATTCAGATGCCGTTGTAGTGGCATTCATTTGGTTCAAGAAGAACTGGTATTCAGATGAATATTGATTTGAGACCGGATTAGGCATTTCACCAGCAAGCAAACCATAAATGGTCTCTTTGGCAAAATGATTGATGCTATCCTGTAGTGTATCGGCCAAAGCCAGGCCTTGATTAATATCTTGAATCAACGCACCTAAGCGCTCGGAATAATCAATGGGGTCTGAAATCGTATCAACACCACCAGGATTCGGTGGTTTGCAACCTAAGCAGATGGTCTCTTGAACAGGGTTTATCAATATTGATTGATTAAAGGCCACTATATTCTCGGCATTCCCTATATAATAGTGCCAATTTGGGAAAGCTGTATTATTGGTTTTCCCATCCATCTTCCATGGTCCTTGAATGTTGATGTGCTCATTACCAGCGCATACATTCGGAGCACCTTGCTGGCCTATGACCGTTGGGTTGGCATCGCCGTTAAAAAACATCCCAGTTTTGCATGCATTAAACTCATTGCAACTGTACCTTGTTTGTCTAAGAAATCCGTTGGCAAAAATACCGGCACCTTGGTTCTTGAGGTAATTGTCATTGATGGTAGCCAAGATGGAATTGTTCACCTCTATGCCTCGTTTCCCATTGATGTTGGAGCCTGTGGCTGTTGAAGTGACCTGGTTATTTCTAATTTGAGAGAGGTCAGAATTATTGACCTGTATGCCAATATGCCGGTTAAAGAAGGTGCCGTTGTTGTTAATCACTGTATTTCCGTCTACAACCACATCATTCCCATTGAGGTTCTGAATGGAAACCCCTCGGTTGTAACTTGCAATACCATTGCCAGAGATGGTGATTGAGTTGTGGCCAAAGGCCGCATAAAACGCATTCCAAACCTTGACTCCATAATGAGGAGCCACCCCTCCAGAGCTGGTTACATTACCTCCTATTTCATTGCCTTGAATTCGGGCAAAGGAGGTTTCAAGAACCGTAATTCCATCGGTAACATCATTAAGTATGTTATTCAGAATCCGAGGTTTGACATTCTTGGTTTCAATGCCCCTTCGTACTTTATAAAAGTAATTTCCATTTCCATTGGCCACTCCCCCTATGTTTAGGTTTCCTCCAAAATAGGTTGGCACCTCATCTAAGCCTTTAAAAACTGGAGAGTTCCAGGCCTTAATCCCAATGCCATTGGCTAAGAAATTGGTGAAATCATTGTCATAGAAGGTAAGCCCCGAGTTTTCGCAACTCACACCAATGTTCAATTCAGAAAATTCATTTCCCATGATGGTTGTTAGGTATGATAAACTGTCTCTAAAGTTAAGGAATTCAAAGCCAGTAATTTCATTGGAGTTTTGATAGGGTGCCAATATTTTGGTAGTTACTGCAATCTACTACATTCTTTTTAATTGTAGAAAAGTGCATTTGAAGATTGACTCAAGCAAAGGAAAACTCTAGGCTAAAACCACAATTTATTTGCTTTATCTGCCTAAGCATAAAAACCTGATCCATCCTCCTATTTTACTTAGGCCAGCAGTCAACCATCTGGCTTAGACACCGTCCGCCTCAGGCGGACGGATGGGTGTGTGGGGGGCTCAATGGTTAAAAAGACATCGTCAGCCTTAGGCGGACGATGGCTAAGGCTAGCAGTTAAGGCTGACCAATAGACATAAGGTTGTAAGCCCCTGAGAACGGATTATCCTGTCAGTGCATAATTTGTTAAAATCATCTATGCATCCAATGCCATACCGGAGGATTTTGAAATATATTTGTCCCATGGATTCTTACATTGTATCAGCCAGAAAATATAGACCCCAAACCTTTGAATCGGTGGTAGGGCAGTCGCATATTACCGATACCCTTAAGAATGCCATTCGGAAGCAACAGGTTGGGCAAGCCTTCCTTTTTTGTGGTCCGAGAGGAGTAGGGAAAACCACCTGTGCAAGAATCCTGGCAAAAACCATTAATTGCCAAAACCTTCCTGACGACTTAAATCCTTGTGGAGAATGCGAATCATGTAAAGGTTTCCAAGAAAACCACTCCTTTAATATACATGAGCTCGATGCGGCCTCCAACAATTCGGTAGATGACATCCGAAACCTAGTAGACCAAGTACGGTATGCGCCTCAAGTTGGCAGCAAATCGGTCTACATCATCGATGAGGTCCACATGCTCTCTACCCAAGCTTTTAACGCCTTCCTAAAAACCTTAGAAGAGCCCCCAGCCCATGCCATATTTATTATGGCTACCACTGAAAAGCATAAAATCATCCCTACCATTTTGAGTAGATGCCAGATTTATGACTTTAAAAGAGTTGGGGTTCAAGATATTTCCAGCCACCTGGCCTATATCGCTGATAAAGAAAGTATCAAAACCGAGCCGGAAGCCCTGCACACCATAGCCCTGAAAGCAGATGGTGCTGTTCGTGACGCCCTGAGCATTTTCGACCGACTGGTTAGCTTTTCAGATGAAGGGCTCACCTATACCGCTACCATTGAGCACCTGAATATCTTAGACTATGATTACTTTTTTAAGTTCACAGATCTAATTCTAGAAAAAAATTCAGGGGCGGCCTTGTTAACCTTCAATGAGGTTCTTGAAAAAGGCTTTGATGGTCAGATTTTCCTGGGCGGGATGGCTTCCCATTTCCGTGACCTATTGGTTTGTAAACAAGAAGCTACCCTAGAACTTCTAGAAGTCACCGATCAGGTAAAAGAAAAGTATAAAGAACAAGCCGGAAAGGTTCCTACCGATTTAATTTATGCCTGGCTTGAAATTTCCGCTGAAGCGGAAGTGAATTATCGCGCAAGCAAAAACAAACGCCTCCTTGTTGAGCTTTGCTTATTGCAATGGATTGGAGCCATAGATCATGGTTCGAAAAAAAAAAGCGATACCCACTCCCAAGGGTAGGTGATGCTCCAACAAATCCTGACAAAGCGAACCATACCCCAAGAGAATCAGAAGCCAAGGTTCCTTCAAATAGCCCCTCACCTATTTCCGAAGAGAAATCTGGAAATTCACCCATAAATTCTGCGGATCCAAAGCCTAAGAAAAGAAAGGTTCGGATTGAGGATGGAAATTCTTTGAACACCATTCGGGTCAATGTCTTGGCTAGTGGTTCAGGTAATGAAGACAAAGAAATCGACCCTGAAAACCTACCGAAAGAGCCTTTTACCAAAGAAGATCTAACCCCTTACTACCGTCAGTTTGTGGATTTTGTTGAAAAAGAAAAATTTACCGCGCTTACCGCCTTGCTGGCCAATCAGAGCCCAGAAATAACTGAAGACTTCAACCTTAAACTCAAGATCCAAAACGAGTCGCAACAAGAAAAAATACTATCCATTGCAGATGATTTCTTGGCTGAGTTAAGAAAGGGCGTGAACAATTTCAGCATTCAATTGAGGTTTGAACTCATTGCCCAAGAAGAAATTAAACGAAAGGTTTTCACAGTAGAAGACAAGTATCGCATCATGGCTGAGAAAAACCCTAACCTCATTGAGCTCAGAAGGCGGCTTGGTTTAGACCCCATTAAATAGGTCTTATTTAAAGAACCCGTCCGTAAAACCAATCATATAAACCTTTTTAGTAGCCCGGGTGATTCCGGTATACAACCACCTCAAATATTCTAGGTCTAATTCATTGCTTGGAATATACCCCCTTTCTATAAAGACATGCTCCCATTGTCCACCCTGTGCCTTATGGCAGGTTACGGCGTAGGCATACTTCACTTGAAGGGCATTCAAATACGGGTCCTTCCGAATTTGCATGAGTTTTTTATACCCCTTTTTCGTGGCTTGGTATGCGGACTGAACTTCCCCAAAAAGCTTTTGACTTGCCTCATAGGGCATACTTGCTGCATCAATATGAAGAGCATCAAGCCAAATTTTCATTTCCACCTCAGGCATTTCAGGGTAATCCACCAATTGAGCTCGGATATTGGCAAAGCGGAAACCGTATTTTTCCTCGGTATCAAAAATTTGCAATACCTCCAATAAATCTCCATTGGCAATAAACCCTGCAGGCGATTTAGCCTCAACCCAATGGTAATTATTCTTTACGGCCATGAGTATTTCTCCCCCTTGAATTTCACCGTCCAGACCTTTGATTCGGGTTCGGATTTCTTGATTAAACTGATTGGCCCTTTTGTTTGATCGACAGAGCAATACGGTTTCTCTTGAGTTTTCGTAGTAGGCCTGTTCAAGATGGTCTTGTAGCTCATGCCCCTCCCGAATCCGAATAAAGTCGGCCCCTTCTTCAAGCTCCAAGCTTTGAAAGGGAGCCTCTGGGAGCTTTTCTCTTAAATAAGTTGCGTTGTGGAGAATGCCTGATTGATCGGCTTGCCTTACCACCTCTACCAACTCATACTGCCCCACCTCCAAATTATAATACTGTCTGAGTCTTTGGGCCGAAAGGGCTGCCGAAACTTTCTCACCAACTGGGGGCAGCTGGGCAATGTCTCCAACAAATAAAAGTCGACAATTTATGCCCTCGCGCACAAATGAAATCAAGTCTTGAAGTAGCTGATTCGACCTTCCGGTTGCTAAGTCTTCACCAATCATAGAAGCCTCATCAACCACAAAGATGGTATTGGAGGCCCCATTTTCCTTGAGCCGAAAAACAATTTTCCCTCCAGACGAAACCGGCGTGTATATATGCTTGTGAATGGTGAAAGCCTTGCGTTTGGTATAGGAAGACAGAACCTTGGCCGCCCTGCCCGTTGGAGCGAGGAACACCAGTTTCCTTTGGTAATTGGGCAAGACCTTGGCTAAGGTAGACATGAGGGTGGTTTTTCCGGTTCCTGCATATCCTCTAAGCACAAAGGCTTCTCCTCCTTTTCGGGAAAGGCAGAAAGGGGCCAAGATTTGAAGAGCTAAGTCTTGTCCTTCGGTAGGCTCATGAATTAATGATTTTTTTAAATCTTGGTATAAACTCTCTTCCCTCATTATTAATATATTCGACCCCTGAAATTTTCTTTCCGCAAAGAAGCGGATAAAAAGCTCAATTAAAAAAAGATTGTAGATTTGCGCGAAGCGTAAAAACCCTAAGAAAAATCCATGAACAATCGCATTATTCAATTGGTTTTATGGCTTGCTATACTTGCAAGCGGATGGTATTTAGTTGAAATCATCATGGAACCGATTCGGTTCAATAAAAAACGTGACGCTCGCTACGAAAAGGTGATTGACCGTATGATGGAAATTCGTACTGCTCAACAGGCTTTTAAAGATGTGAACGGGTACTTCGCAGGAAACTTTGATCAGCTTACCAGCTTTATTGATACCGGTGAGTTCACCATCCTTCAAAGAAGAGACACTTCTTTCATGGCTTATGACCCCGTGTATCGTACTGACCTATTGAAGGACTCTATCGTAGTTGATACTTTGGGCTTTGTTTCCATTAAAGACTCCTTGTTTTCAGAAACCAATTTGAGCCAGCTCAAATACATTCCTGGAACTGACCAGGCCACTTTTGTACTAGATGCCGGGCAAATTGATCGCCAGGGTTACTCAGTACCTGTAATGCGTGTGATTGCTCCGAAAGAAGTTATCCTTAAAGGTCTTTCAAAGAATTTGATCAAAGATGAAGAGGACCTAATTCTAGGTTCTTTGAGTGAAGCCAATTTGAGTGGTAACTGGTAACGAAATACGAAAAAAACTCGCATTATCTGACCCCAATAATGAGTTCAATGATGCCAGACAGTGCCATTTAAGTTTGGTGCTTGAACGGAATGAGCTTACCGCTGGGGTTTACCATTTGCCCTCAAAAACCCACTTTGCCCTTTTTGAATTTGAAACCCGACTCTGGGAGGTTGAAAGGGTTCGCGACATAAACGCGGCCCTGGATGAAATTGAATTCATAAATTTCGATTACAAGTCGATTTCCTTAGCCGTAGGAGGAACACCTGTCACCCTGATTCCCAATGAGCTTTACGAAGAAGGACACTTGGAAACCTACCACCGTTCTCATGTGCCCATTTTAGGTACGGATAAGCTCGTTGCCCACCCTTTAAAAACCATCCCCGCAAGGGCGATTTTCTCAGCACCTTCAATTGCTATGGAAGCTTTTAAAAAGCAGTTTCCTAAGCTTAAGATAATGCCCATTCAAGCGCCTTTTATTGACTATTGGCCGCGGCAGATCTCCGCTCAAATCGGGCAACATATTGTGCTTAGGTTTCAGTCGAATTACATGGAGCTTTACGCTTGGCGCGAACATGAACTTGTGCTTACCAATACCTATCGGGTAAGTGCTCCTGAAGACTGCGTTTACTTCCTGCTTTTCACCATGGAACAATTGCACTTTGACGCCAACCTCACCGAGGTTGTTTTGCAAGGCGGACTGGATGAAAGCTCTAGAACCTTTGAGCTCATTTTTAAATACGTGAAGCTGGTTTATTGGGGAGAAAGACCACAACATGAGAAATACAGCTTCGTATTTGATGACCTACAGAAGCCTGAACATTTCGGACTTTTTGCACAGCCAGAATGCGTATAATCTCCGGAAAATTTAGAGGAAGAAGATTCAAAGCCCCTTCCAAGCTTCCCGTGAGGCCCACCACTGATAGGGCCAAAGAAGGCCTTTTCAATATTTTACAGAATTGGTTAGACTGGGACCAAACCCGTATGCTGGATTTATGCTCTGGAATTGGCAGCATTAGCTTTGAAGCCCTTTCTAGAGGATGCTCACAAGCTTGGTCGGTTGATCAAAACCCAAACTGCATTAAGTTTCAGGAGGAAATGGCCAAAACCCTTGAGCTGGATAATTTCACAGCCGTGAATATGGATGCCTTGGCCTTTGCCCGAATGAGCAAAGAAAAATTCGACTTCATCTTTGCCGACCCCCCTTATGCTGACGGAATCACCGAAACCCTTCTAGATTCAATTTTCACGGGCTCGCTTTTAAAGGAAGATGCCCTGGTGGTTATTGAGCATGGCAGCGGTCTGGATTTCTCAGAACATGAGCATTTTGAAAGTTTGAGAAAGTACGGACACGTACATTTTAGCTTTTTCACCTCCTAGGCTTTTCATTACCTTCGGTAAAAATTTTCAGGCATGAGAAAAGCGGTTTTTCCTGGTTCTTTTGACCCAATTACCAAAGGACATGTAAACTTAGTTGAACGGGCAGCAAAACTATTTGATGAAGTTATTGTGGCCATTGGGCAAAATACCTCGAAGAAAAATCAATTTGATTTAGAAACCCGCCTCGCCTGGATTGAGGATTGCTTTGCCAATTTAGAGAATGTAAGCTCTGCCGTTTACAGCGGATTAACCCTTGACTTCTGCAAAAAATCTAAGGCTCAGTTCATCATTAGAGGTGTTCGGAACACCGTTGATTTTGAATACGAGAAGAGCATCGCCCACATGAACCAAGGCATGAACCCCGAAATTGAAACGGTAATCCTATTTACCGACCCTGGCCACGGGCATATTCACTCCTCCATTGTAAGAGAGATTCTTAAAAACGGCGGGGATACTTCGAAATTTCTTCCTGAATCAGTTCGTAAAGGGTTGGATAAGTAAGCATTAAACCAGCCTGCATTTCAGACTTATCAGCCCAATAAACCTTCTCAATATCTTCTTCCGTTTGAGGGATTAACTCATCCGAAAAATCGGTTTTCATTACATACCAATACGTTGTCTTTAGGTATTCCTTTCCCTTTCGGGGATAAATATGATGGGTCAAAACCGGACCTTCTAAGATGCTCAATCCATTTACCCCTGTTTCTTCTTCCACCTCTCTTAATGCCGCTTCCTTTGTCCCCTCTCCTATTTCTATTTTCCCCTTGGGCAAATCTGCATGCCCCAGTCTTTGAATCATCAGTAATTTTGATTCGGAATTATAAACCAATCCGCCTGCGGCCCCAATAGGCGTAAATTCGGATTCAAAGGCCTCCCAAATAGCCTCCTCATTTCCAATCAAGGCAAGGTTATTTCCTTCGTCCTCAAAGAAGGCCTTGGCCGCAGATTTCACCTCCTCCTCATTTGGGTTTTCAAAACGAATACACTCGGTTTCAACCCCTTGGAATTCCTTTGAATTACTGATAAGAATCCACTTTTGCTTTCTGAAAACTTTATACATTTGCCCCATGGTTAACGATAAGGAAATTGCCGCTAAAACGGCTGAACTTTTGCTGCAAATAAAGGCAATTAAACTTCAACCCTCAGACCCTTTTACTTGGGCCTCAGGAATCAAGTCGCCGATTTATTGCGACAACCGAATTACATTATCTTTCCCTCCCATCCGAACCTTTTTAAGAGAGCAGTTGGCTGACCTAATTTCAGATCAGTTTGGAAGACCGGATGTAATCGCAGGAGTGGCCACAGGTGCCATTGCCCATGGTATTTTGGTTGCTCAATACCTGAATTTACCTTTCGTTTATGTTCGTCCGGAAGCCAAAAAGCACGGCAGACAAAACCAGATTGAAGGGAATTTTGAAAAAGACCAGCATGTAGTGGTGGTTGAAGATTTGATCAGCACTGGCGGGAGCAGCCTTAAAGCCGTAGAAGCCTTGCGTGCCGCAGGAGCAAATGTACGCGGTATGGTGGCCTTGTTTACCTATGATTTTGAAGAGTCTAGAAATGCATTTAAATCGGCAGATGTACCATTTTTCACACTTTCTGATTACCCACATTTACTAGACCATGCCCGAGAATCTGGATTCATTTCTCAAAAGGAAAACCAAATCTTGAGCAAATGGAGGTCGAATCCAAAAGAATGGAACCCGAAGCCATGACCATTGAAGGCCCAGTTGTAAAAACCTCAAGAACACAGTCTGCTCTTTTTGACCTGCTTTCCGATCCGAAATCTTACGAGCTAATTTTTCCAAAGTCAGAAACCAAGTACTTTGAGGCCTCCCAAGACCGCTTCACGTTCGGAATAGGCAGCATGCCCCATGTAACCATGGTATTGAAGGAAAGAGTTCCTAGCCACACCATTGTCCTTTCAGAAGAACAAGGAAAAGTTCCCATTGACCTTACCTGTAAAATTCAACCCGGAGAAAACGGAGCCCAAGCTCAGCTTCTACTCAATGCTGAATTGAATCCAATGATGGTTCAAATGCTAGAAAAGCCGTTGAACGCTTTGATTGATGCCTTATCTAAGGGGCTTAGCCGGCTATAATCTTTACCTCCCCGTGGGCCAGTTGATGCAAATCCTCGCTCCCAAAACGAAGGTCAATTCTACCCGATTCATCCAGGTGTAAAATCTTACCTTTTTTCTGCACCCCCTCAATTTCTAGAATCACCTCTTCATGATACCCCATGAGCAAGTTCATATATTCTGTTTTGAGACTGGCATTTGACTTCAGCTGAAGATACCTTTTCTCAAGACCTTCCATGAGCCGTGCTTCTACCTCAAGCAAATCCAATTTACGACCCAGGACCTGCGATAAAGAAATTGCCTGAAACTCTGAATTTGAAAAATCTCCATTCACATTTAATCCAATTCCAATAATGCTTTGGTTAATGGATTGAGCCTTTAGGCGGTTTTCGATTAGGATGCCTGAGACTTTCTTATTTCCTATAAAGATGTCATTTGGCCATTTCACCTGAGGCTTTATGCCATAATGACAGACCACATCGGCCACAGCCAAGGAAGAAAAAATATTGAGTAAAAAGCTTTGGTGAGCCTTTATAAATGTGGGTTTAAGAAGCACAGACCCCATGAAATCTTTACCTGAAAATGAATCCCAGCCCTTTTGAGCTTGACCTCGGCCTGCTTTTTGCTCTTTAGCTATCACCGCGGATCCCTCTATGAAATCTCTTTGAGAAGCAAGCTCTGCAGCGGTTTGATTCGTACTTGAAACCGAGTCAAACCAAAATCGGGTTTGTCCCATGAATAGAGCTTTGTTCTGATTATTTCCAATCATAAGGATTGTGGAGATTTAGACTGATATTCCGAGGCTAAAAGATTACTTTTGCCCTACAAAAATAGCATTGAATGAGTGATACTTCACGAGAAAAGCATATTCAAAACCTGGTAAAGGCTGCCATTGACGGAATGGAGTCAAAGAAAGCCCTGGAAATCACCAAACTTGATCTTCGAAAAATAGACAATTCAGTTTGTGATTATTTCATCATCTGTCATGCAAATTCAAATACTCAAGTTCGGGCCATTGCTGACTCAATTGAGGAAGTTGTGCTTGAAACTACAGGTGATAAGGTTTGGCATAAAGAAGGTCTAGACAATCTTGAATGGGTCTTACTGGATTATGTGAACGTGGTTGTGCATGTGTTTCAAAAGCCGTTCCGAGCGCATTATGAAATTGAGAAGTTATGGGGCGACGCGGTTGTTGAACAAATTGAATCGATTTATTAATTGAACATGGCGAAGAAAGAAAATAATTCAAACCCTAAGAAGCCAATTGACCGCCTGAAACAAGGCAATAAACAAGGGGCTCAAGGTCCGGGAGGTGGTAAGGATCCAAAGAAATTCAACTTCTATTGGATTTATGCCGTTATCCTCTGTGTAATTTTAGGCCTACAGCTTTTTAGCGGCTTGAATACAAACATCAAGACTACAAACTGGCAAACCTTTTCTAGAGATTACCTTGCTGAGCAGGAAGTTGAAAAAATTGTTGTCATCAATAAGGAAGTGGCTCAAGTCTTCATTAAAGAAGACGCCCTTTCTAAAGAAAAACACAAGGAAGTACGGAACCAAACTTTTGGTGGCGGCCGAAACCCGGGTCCGCATTATGCCTTTAATATTGGGGATGTAACCAGCTTTGAAGATAAATTACAAGAAGCCCAGGAAGGGTTCTCACCCCAAGAGAAGGTTAGCGTTGAATACGTGATCAAGAAAGATTTTTGGGGAGATATCCTGTCTTGGATATTCCCGTTGCTGATCATGATTGGTATTTGGATTTTCATCATGCGCAGAATGAGTGGAAATGCAGGTCCAGGGGGACAAATCTTCAACATCGGAAAATCAAAAGCCACGCTTTTTGATAAAAACACCAATGTCAAGGTTACCTTTAAAGATGTTGCCGGTTTAGAAGGCGCCAAGGAGGAGGTAGAAGAAGTGGTTAGCTTCCTTAAAAATCCTGAAAAATACACCTCACTTGGTGGGAAAATACCAAGAGGAGCCCTTTTAATCGGACCTCCCGGAACGGGTAAAACCCTATTGGCAAAAGCTGTTGCCGGTGAAGCCCAAGTTCCATTCTTCTCACTTTCGGGGTCTGATTTTGTGGAAATGTTTGTTGGGGTTGGAGCCTCTAGGGTTCGAGACCTATTTAAGCAAGCCAAAGAAAAAGCTCCGGCCATTATTTTCATTGATGAAATTGATGCCATTGGTAGAGCTCGTGGTAAAAACGCCATGACCGGGGCCAATGATGAAAGGGAAAACACCCTGAATCAATTGCTTACCGAAATGGATGGTTTTAGCTCAGATGCCCACGTAATTGTGGTTGCCGCTACCAACCGCCCCGATATTCTTGACCGAGCTCTAATGAGAGCCGGGCGTTTTGACCGTCAAATCTATGTAGACCTTCCTGACCTAAAAGAAAGGGAAGAAATTTTCAAGGTTCACCTTAGACCCATCAAGCTTGAAAAAGGAATGGATGTTTCTTTCCTAGCCAAGCAAACCCCAGGATTCTCTGGTGCAGACATTGCCAATGTTTGTAATGAATCTGCTCTAATTGCAGCTCGTAAAGACAAGAAGGCGGTAGGACGTCAAGACTTTCTAGATGCAGTAGACAGAATTATTGGCGGACTTGAAAAGAAAAACAAAATCATCACCAAGCAAGAAAAGCAAACCATAGCCTACCACGAGGCTGGCCACGCAACGGTGAGCTGGTTGGTTGAACATGCCGCTCCTCTTGTTAAGGTTACCATTGTGCCTAGAGGTAGAAGCTTAGGGGCCGCCTGGTATTTACCCGAAGAAAGGCAAATTACCACCAAAGAGCAGATGCTTGATGAAATCTGTGCCGCTTTGGGCGGAAGGGCCGCTGAAGAGGTGATTTTTGGCAAGGTTTCTACCGGAGCCCTTAGCGATCTTGAAAAAGTAACCAAGCAGGCCTACTCAATGATTACCGTTTACGGCTTGAACGAAAGAGTTGGAAACCTTTCCTATTATGACTCTTCAGGTAGAAATGAAATGGGCTTTACCAAACCCTATTCTGAAAAAACTGCTCAAATAATTGATGAAGAGGTTAAGGCCCTGATTGAAGACCAATACAAAAGAGCCAAGAAAATTCTTACTGAAAATAAAGAATTGCTTTCTAAGCTCGCCCATGAATTGCTTGACAATGAGGTAATCTTTAAGGAAAGCCTTGAGAATATCTTTGGGAAACGTAAATGGACCCGCGAAGAGGAAGTTGAAGAGAAAAAAACAGAGAAGGCCAAAGCGGATCAAAAAGAGGTGAATTCCGAAAATTCAGAAAGCGAAAAATCGGACAAGAAAAGGGATAAAAAATCAAAGAAAGCCTCAGATTCAGATCAGAACTCAGGTGGAAACGCTGAAGAGTCTGGTAAAAAAGAAATAACTTCGGCCTAAGACTCTATATCTTAGATTTTTGATGAGCGAAGAAAAGGAGAAAGGAGGATTTCTCTTCCGTTTGAAGAAAGCCATTTTATTTGGCGAATCTGAAAAGGAAGAAACTAAGCCCGAGGAAACCAAAAAAGAAAACGTCCAGCAAGATGCGCTGGACGTACTTTTTGCTAAATCCTTTACCGGGGCTGGGGGTAACTTTGCCTATTGTTTTGATAAATCTGAACTAATTTCAGAGCTTCAACTCCTCTTTCAAGAAGGAAATTGGCGCTTTGTTTTTTGTACCGATGAAAAACTTGTCAAGGTGCTTAACCAAGCAGGCTTGCCCAGTAGAGACCTTCTTGGCCTGAGTGAATGCCAAGCTACCTTAACCCCTTGTGAATTTCTAATGGCCGATACGGGTCAAGTGCTTATGTCATCTAGGGTTGATAAAAGCCGCCAGTTAAAAGCCTGCCCAGATGTTCAATTGGTGGTTGCCTTCATTGACCAAATTTGCAAAAATGAAGAGGAGGCCATGATGAGAATGGAGGCAAAGTATGGAGAGAGAAAGCCCCATTCACTGAGCCGGCTAAACCCTCGTCCTCAACAAATAGACCCTAATTCTGTTTTGGAAACTGGAGGACACGGACCTCAAGAACTTTTTGTATTCTTACTTGAAAATGAATCAATCCTCTAATTGGGTGGTGGTCTTCAAACATCCTGAAGCCTACAAAATTGTACTTGCCAAGGGACTACTTGAGGGAGCAGGAATTCCGGTACGAGACATTTCCAAACGTGACTCCTCCTATAATTTCGGGCAGGCCCAAATTGAGGTTCCAGCCGAATTTCAAGGCAGAGCACGAGAAATCATCCTAGAGTCTAGTTTATGAAAGAACTCCTCACCCGGGCCATAACCGGCCTTGTTTATGTATTAAGTATTTTCTTAGCCATATACTTTGGGGTTAACGGCGTGGCTCTACTCATGCTTGCCTTTGGTTTAATTGCCTTTTGGGAATACGGAAACATGGTAGATTTAGGAGCCTTTAAGTTCCCATTAATGATTAGTCTGGCCCTGAGCATTCTGGTGACATGGATTCGGCCCGACTTCATTCCTCTCCTTCCGGTATTTGTGATTTTGGTTGGCTCTTGGTCCGTTTTTATTAAGGTTGGAGGAAGAAGACTTTTGAGCGGAATTGGAGGTTGGATTTACATTGGGCTTCCTACTCTACTGGCCCTGATTCTCACCAAAAACTACGAACATGTAGCAGACGGATTAACCTTGCTCCCCGCCTTTTTATTCATCTGGATCAATGATACCTTTGCATACCTATCTGGGAAAACTTTTGGTAAGCATAAATTGCACCCCAGAATTTCTCCTGGAAAAACCTGGGAAGGATTTGCAGGAGGATTTCTAATCACGGTAGCCCTGGGTGTTTTCCTTGATCATTACTACCAGCAAAACTTCTGGTGGATCATGGGCGGACTTGCTAGCTTGTTTAGCACCCTAGGTGATTTGTTTGAATCTAGCATTAAACGTGACCTTGGGGTCAAAGACAGCGGAAACATTCTTCCCGGACACGGAGGAATCTTAGATAGAATTGACAGCTTTTTATTTGTAATACCGGTTTACTACACCGTTTTAGCTTTTATAAAATGACCATTCATAAAGAAGGAAGAAATATTTTGTTCATCGCCCTAGTGGTTCTAGTGGCCTTGATTTATTTAATCACTCAAACCATCAGCATCCTCTGGTTGCAGTATAGCATCATTGGTGCAGCTATGGTTCTTTACCTTTTGGTGCTTCAATTCTTCAGGCATCCTAAAAGGAATATTGACCCCAAAGAAGACATTGTGCTTTGTCCGGCCGACGGTAAAGTTGTGGTGATTGAAGAAACGGAAGAGAAAGAATTCCTGAAAAAGAAGGTGAGGCAGATTTCTGTATTTATGTCGCCTCTTAATGTGCATGTGAACCGATACCCAGTTTCAGGAAAGGTGGTTTTCAGCAAATACCACCCAGGGAAATTCTTGGTGGCTTGGCACCCTAAATCTTCGGAAGAAAACGAAAGAACTACTGTGGTGGTTGATCATGAAAAGGCAGGTCCCATTCTTCACAGGCAAATTGCTGGTGCGGTAGCTCGTAGAATTGTGAATTACGCAAAAGAAGGTGATCAAGCCACTCAAGGCGCTGAATGTGGATTCATAAAATTTGGTTCAAGGGTAGACATTTTCGTGCCCTTAGACGCTGAAATCTTAGTGAAGCCTGATCAAGTTGTGAAAGGTGGTATTACTGAATTGGCCCGTTTCAAATAAATTCTTTCCGGGTTTAAGACCTTTTTAGAAAGTCTAGGATCTGACTTAGTTCATGTACCTCATGATTTGCCGTATGTTGGGTTTCCGCTTTGGCGGGATTAAAATAGATGGCTTCCAGTCCGGCTTTCTGGGCTCCTATTACATCGGCTTCTAGGTCATCTCCAATCATTAAGGCTTCGTGAGGCCTAACCCCTGCCCTCTTTAAGGTGAACTCAAAGATGAATGGATGGGGCTTCTTTACCCCTGTTCGGTCAGAGGTGACCATTTCTTGAAAATGAACGCCTAGCCCTGAGGCAGCAAGTTTGATTTCCTGAGTTTTTTCAAATCCGTTGGTAACCAAATACAAGGGGAATTCCTTAGACAGTTCAGCCAGGGCTTCGTGGGCCCCTGGAAAAACATGGGGTTTCCTTGGGCAAATCTCCATGTACTCATCTCCAAATAATTTGGTGGTGCCAAGGGGTACTTGACCCAGTTTTGAAAAAGCCCTCTTGAACCGTTCAGACCTTAGGCTTTTCGCCGAAATCAAGCCCCTTCTATACCTTGACCATAAATCTTGATTCACCAAATGGTATTCAGCCAGGAATTCCTCCAAATCAATTCCATGCCGATGGGTGATTTTATGGTTTGTAAAAAGTTCAGAAATGGTCTCTCTTGCGTTTGATTCAAAATCCCATAGGGTATGGTCTAAATCAAAGAATAGGGTTTTAAACTTCTTCATATAATGAAATACAGAATCGCCGAAAGGCATCCAGACCAGCCAATCACGGAAATGGAATAATAGGTTAAAATTTGTTTTCGGTTGTGAAAATACCGAACCGCCAAGAAGGAGCCAAGCGGAATTGAAAGAAGCAAGGGTGTAATAAAGGCTAGGCCCGTAAGACCAAATCTTCGAACCGTTCGAACAATGAGTTTATTCTTCCAAGTAAAAACTTTCCTCACCCTTTGGTCTCGAACAAATAGCCTTCTAAACAATTTTAAAATACGCTCACTTAGGGTTACAAATAAGAAAACCCCTGCAACGCCTCCGATGCTACACAAAATAAAGCTCAGCCAAAACCCAAATTCATAGGTTTCAATGGCCATCACCGGACCCGTAATGAATTTGAGTCCGCTCATGCCGCAAATGGATAAAATCTTGGCCAATTCGCTCATAATGAATAAACGTGAGTATCGCGGGTAAGTTGCTCATTATCAAATTGATTTTCAATGATAATACTCATAGGGTTAATCGGGAAGCCTCCAAGAAACCTACCCAATAAAAAGCATCAAAGCTTATCCTTAAACCATTGAATCAATTTCGGAAGTTTGTTTATCTCAAGTAGGTGATATATTTCTTCCTTGGCACCGAAACCTTTGTAGAATCTTTCCAATCCTGGTAGGGCTGAGCCCTCAAAATCAAAGCGCTCCATATAGCCCTGACTTTGCTTCATGACCTCATCAATCAAAAGGGTCATGGCGCCCATTTCTCTTCCTTCCTGGTTGGAGGCTGAAACCAGCATAATCACCCGATTTCCGAATACCAAAAACCCCGCTCCGGCAATGTGAGAATTTCGCTCATCGTAAACGGCCCAGATTTCAGCTTGCCTATGGTAAATGGCAACATACATGAGCTGCTCTAAAATCTTAAAATCCAGTTCAGAGAGCTCGCCAATTTCCCCACCTTTATTGGCCTTAAAAAGCTCAATCAATGACTTAGGCTCTTGGTTTCGCATGAGTTCTAAGCCAAATTTCTTTGCTGTTTTAAGGTTACGTTTGGTTTGAGAGCTAAAAGACTTCCTTTGTTGGTCTTGATTCCCGCAAAGGGGAACCACCAAATTCTGCCTTCGGGTCAGTACACCCGGATGGCTACTCATCGGGTTCTGAGCATTGAAATATTGTTGAAACAAAGAGAAATCCTTCGGCACAGCCCGGAAAAAAGCCTCCATTAATTCTTCGTCAATATGACCCGGGGCAAATACCCCAAGTTGTTGGGCGAAAAAGGGAGGATACGAATAATCAATTCCAAACTTACGCTTGCGCGGAACGGGCATTACGGCCTGATAATTTCCCAAAACCAATCCATCCCATTCATGGGCCACAACATCCAGATACCAGGTTTGTGCATAGGGCAAAGAAATAGAAGACTTTCGAATGCAACGGTTCCAGGCCTGGTCGTCAATATCATCCCTTTGAATTAATTTCATGAACTCATTTTTTCCAACTGGTGAACAAATACTTTTTTCCAGCCTTCCCATTCTCCATAATCTGAGATTGAATTATTGTGCCAAATGCTGGTGAAGGTGCCTCCTACTTTTTTAACCTCATCAATTAGCTTTTCCACGGTTTCCATGGCCTCCTCCGGACTCAAGTTCAGGTATCCTCTCAATGAAACATCCATCAAGGCGAAGGGGTGAACCTTTATTTGCGAAGTAGTTTCATAAGGCAAATCATAGAAATAATAAGGGGTTGAGGTCCCCGATCTAAACCCTGGATGGCCGGCAAAACCCATGGAATAATCTTCCTTAATTCCTAGGTCTGCCAATACACGGTAGGTTTCAGGTAGCTTTATTCTAAGAAAATGATGCCTGGTTTGATATATTTCTCTGTGAATGATTTCTTCCAACCTTTTTTTCTCACCCCTAATTCTTCCTTGATGAGCATCGGCCCGATAGCTTGGGTGGAGACCAATTTCAACATAATCGGATATATGCTTAATGGCAAGCCGAAACTTGGGATGTGAATAGGCAATGCTTTGGTCATAAACTCCATAATCGCCTACAAGAAAGAAGAACTTGCAAGGAATTTTATGATGCCTATGAAGGGAAATGGCTTCATTAAACGTATCAAAGGGGTCTTGTTTTAGATTCAACCAAACCTTAGCTTGGTCAATGATTCCTCCAAAATTACCCATGAAAACCTGCCTTCCAAAGGTTCCAAAGCTCCTCAACATTCCTTTATGCTTAAAGGCATAGGCTTGATCTACGTCTATGGTAGACAATGCCTTGAATTCTCTAGTAGGAAACTCAAGGTTGGGGAATTTTTTCTTTAATAATTCAGCCACTTCAAGGGCCCAGATTTCAACCCAGGGTTTTTGAATGAAATCAGCTTTTCCCAATACGCTTTCGCGGAAAGGAAACCTGCCATGTTCATCGGGTTTAAAAGGAAGATACTCTTCATACCTGCTCAAGAGGTAGAAGCTCGCTGCAAAAGGGTCAAACGGAAAGACCGATCGTTTAGAAACTTTAAAGAACCCAAGGGTTTCTCCGAAATATTCTGGATGAATTTCACGGTTGTGAATGCCTTTCTCAAAAAGGAGGTCACGGGCTTGAAAGAAGAGTTCATCTTCAATGGCCTCGTGTGAATACGATAGCTTCCCACCGATATAGGCTTTAAATTCCTCCGGGTCGGTGGTAAACCGAATTGACATTCCTAGGATTTCTTGAAAAATCTGACGGAAGGTGAATTTTAATCTAGAACTTAGTTTATGAGAGTAAATTAGAATCATGTAGTAAGCAATCCTTCATCTGCGAAGCTAAAATAGCCCTTATCGCTTACAATAAGGTGATCTAAGAGTCGAATGTCTAAGAATTTCCCAGCTTCAACGGCTCTCTTGGTAACTTCTTTATCATTCTGAGAAGGATTCAGGTTTCCGGAAGGGTGATTATGGATGAAAATCACACTTACGGCAAGGAGGTCGATGGCCCGTTTAAAAATGATCCGTACGTCAACCACAGTACCGGAAATGCCACCTCTTGAAACCTCTTCCCGCTTCAGAACGTGGTTGGCGTTGTTCAGGTAAAGGACCCAAAACACCTCATGATTCAGGGCAGCCAATTCATCAGAAACCAGGTTGTGCACATCTACCGAGCTTTTGATTTGAACCCGGTTTGGCACCGAGGCTCGGATCCGTTTTCCTAGTTCAAGGGCGGCGGCCACCTGGGTGGCTTTTGAAGGACCCACCCCTTTAAATTTCATAAGGTCTGAAGTGTTCAATCGCGAAAAATCACGGAGGGAGTTTTTAGACTCATTGAGAATTCTTCGGGCCAGTCCAATGGCTGATTCATCTCGAGATCCAGAGCCTAAAAGGATGGCAAGTATTTCTGCATTTGAAAGCGCTGATGCTCCTTTGAGCAAAAGTTTCTCTCTAGGCCGATCATCTTCGGCCCAGGTTTTAATGCTTTGTTGGGGGGAGTAGGTGGTTCGCATGGGCTAAAAATAAAAAAAGCCCTCCATTTTTGGAAGGCTTTTCAATATTTTCAGTCTTGCTAAACTTAGATAGCGTTTATGTGACGCTGCAATTTAGACTTTAGATTCGACGCTTTGTTTGCGTGAATCACGTTCTTTTTCGCAAGTTTATCAAGCATGGAAGCCACCTTAGGAAACATGTCCTGAGCTTCTTGCTTATCAGTCAAAGAACGCAGTTTACGAACTGCATTTCTTGCTGTCTTGTGGTAGTAGCTATTGCGCATGCGGCGCACTTCTGTACTACGTATTCTTTTTAATGCCGACTTATGGTTTGCCATGTTTTCTAAAAAACTTTGCAGCCCGTAGGGGAATCGAACCCCTGTTTCCAGAATGAAAATCTGGCGTCCTAACCCCTAGACGAACGGGCCGGTTTTTAATTTTGGGAGTGCAAATGTAAGATAATTCAATTCATACTACAAAGCACTTATGAAAAAAATTTCATCCTTTTATTTCCGAGTCGCCTTGCATCTTGAAACCCAGCTTTTTTGCGGTTCGAACGCGCAATTCAGAACTTAAACTTTGCATTTGATGCACCTGAACTTCTTTCACATATTGGAAAGGAGGGGTTAATAAATCTTCTTTCATGGAATAATCCATGGCTGTGGTAACCACCTTATTCATGGCCTCCTTAGAAACCTCTTGCTTTGAGAAGTTATTGAATAAAACCCCTATGTGTTTCGGACCTTCCACATAGAAATGCCCGTCTTTGTTCACAAAGATTCGCGCCACAAGCAAGCCCAAGTCGTTTACCCGGTTGAATCGAAAGGAGTCTGCCAAGAAATTGTAAATATTGATGATTCCACAATAGGCCCGTGAGGGGTCTTCCTTTACGTAAGTCAATTTTTTAATTCCGTGGTTTTGATCAAAGCCAAAGGCATTGGTGTGCATATGAAAGAGCAGTAAGTCTCCCGAAAAATAAAGCCGGGTTTCATAATCGCCTTTCCGCTCTGCATTCAAGTGCACGTTAGTATCAATGCTAGAAATTTCCTTATCGATACTAAGGGCCAAATGCTCTACTTGTTCGGCTAAGATTTCAAAGGTTTCCTTGGTTTTGCGAAATACGGCCTGCTTTACGCAAGCTTTTGATTTCAGAAGCTCCATTACAGAGCTATATCTTTCTTCCTGACTCATATTAATAGGCTCTTGCGAAAACCACTCTTTGGCTGGAGGGTTTTCCAGTGAGAATACATTTTCCTTCCTCTAAGGTATTGTTTAAAGGAATGCACCGTATGGTTGCCTTGGTCATCTCTTTAATTTTCACCTCGGTTTCTGAGGTCCCATCCCAATGCGCGTGCACAAATCCTCCTTTTTCAATCATTTCCTCAAATTCCTCCCATGAGTCCGCTTTGAAGGTTTTTTCTTCTCGGAAGGTTAGGGCTTTTTGGTAGAGGTTGTCTTGAATCTGGCTCAGCAGGTTTTTCACCTTAACGGCGATTCCGGTAAGATCTAAAACGTCTTTCTCAAGGGTATCCCTACGGGCAACCTCAACCGTTCCGTTTTCAAGGTCTCTCGGACCAATTCCCAAACGAACCGGTACTCCTTTCAATTCATATTCATTGAATTTCCAACCAGGCTTATGGGTATCACGGTCATCGAATTTAACCGATACGCCCAAACCCCTTAGCTCGGCCATGATTTCTTTGGCTTTTTCGCGAATGGCCTCCAATTGCTCAGGCTTTCGATAAATGGGCACAATCACAACTTGGAATGGGGCTAATTTAGGCGGAAGCACCAATCCTTGGTCATCGGAATGGGTCATGATTAAGGCTCCCATCAAACGGGTAGAAACTCCCCAAGAGGTTGCCCAAACATATTCTTCTTTTCCTTCTTTGGTTGCATACTTCACGTCAAAAGCTTTGGCGAAGTTTTGACCTAAGAAATGTGAGGTTCCAGCCTGTAAGGCCTTCCCGTCTTGCATCAAGGCTTCAATGCAATAGGTTTCAAGGGCACCTGCAAACCGTTCTTCTTCCGTTTTGGTTCCTTTTAGCACGGGCATGGCCATGAAGTTTTCGGCAAACTCACCGTAGATTTCTAGCATTTGCTTTGACTCTTGCACTGCCTCATCTTTGGTTGCATGGGCGGTATGCCCTTCCTGCCAAAGAAATTCTGCCGTACGCAAAAACAAACGGGTGCGCATTTCCCAACGTACCACATTGGCCCATTGGTTTACCAAAATGGGGAGGTCTCTATAGGATTGGATCCAGTTTTTGTAGGTATCCCAAATTATGGTTTCAGAGGTTGGACGAACCACCAATTCTTCCTCAAGTTTGGCATCCTCATCCACAATCACCCCCTTTCCATTGGGATCATTCTTCAAGCGGTAATGGGTTACCACTGCACATTCCTTCGCAAAGCCATCCACATGACTTGCTTCCTTGCTGAAATAAGATTTCGGAATGAACAAGGGGAAATAAGCATTCTGATGACCGGTCTCTTTAAACATCCGATCTAGTTCAGCTTGCATCTTCTCCCAAATGGCAAAGCCGTAGGGTTTAATCACCATACAACCTCTCACTCCTGAGAATTCGGCTAAGTCAGCCTTTATCACCAATTCATTATACCACTTGGCATAATTTTCATCTCTACTTGTACGCTTTTCGGCCATGGATTCTATTTTGGTACGGAATTTGAATCTTATTTAGGGCAACAAAGCTAAACAATAGCATGTATCTTCGTACAATTAAATATCATTCCATGAAAGCCTTAGTCCCTTTGGCTGCGATTCTGTTCGTATTTACAGGATGTAGCACCTCGTATTATTCTTCTACTTACTATAGCGACGGAATTTATGCTGACGCCGAACCGGTGGAGGAAGTAATCATCGTTGAAGAGTCACAAAATCAGACTCAAACCTATGATGAGAACTATGAGAACCCTGACACCTATAGCCAACCCTATTCTGAAACGGAAGAGTACCGAACGGCCGATGGAGACACCTATGTAACCAATAATTACTACGGTGATGTTTACGATTATGATGACTATTATGATTATGCCTATTCGGCACGCATCAGGAGGTTTCATAGAGGGTATCACCGTTCGTACTACAATAGCTATTATACCAATGCCTACTGGTATGACTACAACCCCTATAATTTCGGAATGAGCATTTACCTAGGCTATAACTGGTGGTGTCCGAATTATTACCCACAGGTATATGGGTTTTATGGCACTCCTTACCATGGTTGGGGATATAGCCCTTACGCCTGGGGAGGATACGGCTGGGGTGGTTACAACCAAGGCTATTGGAATGGCTACAACCAAGGTTACTGGCACGGATACAACGATGCTGCATGGAATTATGGCTATAATAATTACTACAACAGCAACGACATAAACTCTTACCATTATTCAAGGCCTCCTGCAGGTATTGGTGGATCTTCTTCTGGTGGAAATAGAGGTGAAACTGGCGGACCCCGAGGTGCTGGTACCGGTGGTAAAGTTGGCTCTCCTGGTGGTAGATCAGTAGGTGCTGTTTATGAAGAAGCCGTTGCCACGGGAAGTATTTCAAGACCTACGGGCAACCGCCCTACCAAGTCAACGGGTGGCTCTAGAGATCTTAATGACCGTCCGGGAAAAAGTGCTGAGCCTTCACGTGGAGGGGGCATTCAAGGAGACATTAAAAACGATCGTCCGAAGTCTGGAAATGACCCCATCAGGAACCCTGGAAAGCCAAGCATTTCAGAGGATAGTCCTGGAAGGTTAAACGACAATGTTCCAAGCCGTGGAAACGATAGACCCAGTTTGGATGATAATAAACCGAACCGCGGCAACGACGGCTCAAACATTAATACTCGTCCTGACCGAGGTGGCGATCGACCCAATCTAAGCAGTCCGAGCCCCAACCGTGGAGGGTCTGACCGACCGAATGTTACAAGCCCTGACCGGCCTAAGACTACCCGACCGGTTCCACCTAGAAACGAGAATACGCGACCACAATTGAATGAGAATTCAAACCGTGACCGTTCAAATACAAGGCCTAGCCGAAGCATTCCTGAACCAAACGGAATCCGGAATGCTCCTTCTCGAAATGAGGTCAACCCGAATATCAACACTAGACCCAGGACCCCAAGCACACGTCCTGGGTCCACCCGCCCAAAAGCTAGCCCAAGCCAGCCTAGCCGACCCAAAAGTCAGTCTACGCGGCCTAGGAGCAACACCCGGCCTAAAGCCTCAACCCCAAGAAGGTCTTCTCCTTCTCGTCCGAGCATGGGCAACTCAAGACCAAGTCGGCCAAGCACGGGTACCACAAGGCCAAGCAGCCCTAATCGCTCGGGTTCACGTTCAGGAAGCTCACCAAGAAGACCTAGATAATTCTTAGAAAATGAAAACGATTTACACCTTGATGATTGCCTTGGCAATCTCCTGCTCTAGTTTTGCCCAAACCGATTTAGACGTTTACCGTTACAATCTTTCTGAAGTTTCTGGAAGCGCAAGATACATGGGACTGGGAGGTTCAATGTCTGCCCTGGGGGGTGACTTCAGTGCAATTGCAAACAACCCTGCCGGACTAGCCACCTTCAGAAACGATGAATTCGGAATTGGCTTTATGTTAAACAACCAATCTTCAACAGGATACCTCAACGATGGTGTTGTGAACGACGGGCGGTTTAGCATGAATATGCCAACCTTAGGGCTTGCTAAGGTGACCAATACCTCTGGCGACTGGAATCGTTTCACTTTTGGTTTTGGATACAATCAAACGGCATCCTTCTCGGGCTCTTATACGGGGCTTGGCTATAACGACCAATCTTCAAGAACCTATGCCTTTTTGGAAAACGCCCAAGGAACCAGGCCTGAAAACTTGAATACCTTTTCGGCAGAGTACCTAGCTTTCCAAACCTATGTAATTGATACCTCCTCTGGAGCTAATTATTTCGTGTACAACCCTTCTGCAGGGCAAGATCAATACCTAAACATTGATCGAAATGGAAGGTCAGGGGAAGTTTATATAGGCTTTGCCGGGACCTATCAAGAGAAACTCCAAATTGGAGTAAACCTTGGATTCCCCTCCTTTAGGTCAGAAGAGTCAAGGTTCTATAGCGAATCTAATTTTGAAGACACTGCCAGCAATGCCCTAACCGGTTTTGAGTACATCAATTATATCAACCAATCAGGGAATGGATTCAAGATGAGTGTCGGACTTCAATTCAAGCCCATCCATGAAATTAGAATCGGCCTTGCCTACCATTCACCTACATGGTATACCATTGATTACCGTGTTCAATCTTCTATGCGATCCTCTTTTGACAATGGGGACAACTATTCCATGGATACCGACCCAGGTTATAAGCGGTATAGATTTTCAACACCTGAACGAATTGTGGCAGGTTTGGCCATTGTCATGGGAAAGGCTGGATTTCTTAGCATAGACTATATATGGCAAGATTTCAGCAATTCAAAATTCAAATCAAATACCCTTGAGTTTTTAGATTTCAACCGCCAAATTCAAAATGATTTTGCGGCTAGGTCTGAACTGAGATTAGGTGCCGAAATCAATGCAGGTCCGGCGGTGTTTAGATTAGGAGGAGGAGTTCAAAGCTCCCCATTTACCTATGCAAACAATTTTGACACAAAAGCGAACTATTCAAGAGAATATGGATCATTGGGTATTGGGTACAAATTGAAGCAAGTCAACCTTGATTTCAGCATCTTACAGTACCGAACCTCCGCAGCTGACGAGCTCTTGTACTCAACCTCTTCAGATGTTGTCTACGCCTTCTTTGATGAGAAAAAAACAAGAATTGGACTTAGTTTAGTGTATAAGTTTTAGCCATAACCTAAAACCGAAGAAGAGCCCGTTTAATGCGGGCTTTTTTTGTTTTCTGTAAATTCTAGTAGCATGATGTGGTTGGGATTGTAGTGGGTTTTTGAAATCGGAAAATCATAAGCATCTACAACCCTAAAACCATGTTTTTCATAAAAGCGAATGGCTCTTTTGTTCTCAACCCAGGTGGCCAGCCAAATTCCTTTTTGGTTCTGTTGCCTCGCGATTCGTATTGACTCTTGAAGTAAGAATTCTGAAAGACCTGTACCATAAGCGGTTTTATGAATATATATTCGGTCTAGTTTGCTGAAGTTAGTATTTATCTTCGGAGGAAAGGCTTTATCAAAACCTAGTTTAAGGTAGCCCTTAAGCCCTTCATGGTCGCCTGCAAAGAAATAAGCATTCCCCTCTTCTTTAAGGTCGGCAGATAAGGCGTTTTTGGTGTATTTATTCTGGAGGTATTCCTCTAAATCTTCTTTAGGAGCAGATTTTCCATGGGCGTCAAGAAATGATTCCTTAGCCAAATTCTCAAATTCGTCCATATTAATTTCAGAAAAGTCGAGGAGCCTCAAGGTCTTTTTTCTAAGCATTCATATTTATTGGTCGAGCAATTCAAGACTTTTTTTGGCCGAGCGTCTTATGGAAGATTCATAGGGGTAGTCCTCATATTCAAGGCATCGTTCAAAATAGGCTCGGGCCTTATCTTTTTCTCCGGTACTGAAATAAACTTCTCCAAGCTGAAGACAGGCATTGGCCTGCATATAATCTCCTTCCACCCTTTCGAAGTCAATGGCTTGCCGAAAATACATGATGCTTAAATGATAGTCCTGGGTTTCCTGACCGATTCGGCCCAGTCGGTATGCCCATTCAATTTTATGCAGAGCCGCATCAAATTCATTTTGATCTAAACTTCTTAATACTTTTTCCGCCTCAGCGAAGTCACCCCCGTCAAACAAAAGCCTTGACCGAACCAGTTCAGGGTGCATCTTAGAGTTACGCAATCGCATGGCCAGGGCATCAGGACCCGTTTCTGTATCCCCAACATTGGCGATGGCCCTTCTTTGTTCACCTTGGGCTTGGGCATCCTTGTAAAGTACAGCATGCCAGAGGAGGTAAAGGTGGGCTGCTTTTTTAAACTTTTTTCCTGGATAAGTCTGAAGGTATTTTTTCAAATAAATCTCAGCCTTTGAATCAAGAGCCTGCATTTTGCAGCGTCCTTCTAAATAATTCAAATAATGGGGTTCTAATTCAAAAGAAAAGGCTCGGAGTGCTCTTATTTTTTTCAAGGCCTCCTGGTTTTTATGATTCATTCCGTACAGCATGGCTTTTTGAAAGAGAATGGCTGGATGGTTTTCGAATTCCTTTCCAAAATTGCTTTTTTCCTTCCTAAGGTCTTTGTACTGATATTGCATAAAGTCCTCAAGAAAAACGGTATAAAACTTAAGGTAAGACTCATTGGCTCCATATCTATGCGATTGAAGCTCTGACAATAGCCTTTTGGCTTCCCGTTTGGAGCCTTCCATACCAATCCATGAAAGATAAGATTGCATGTCTTCTGAAAGGGAGGACATCATCACTTCCATGGCAATTCGAACCGGGAATGCGGGTTTGTAAGAGTCTGCGTTTTCTTTGAACTCTTCAACGGCTGAGGCAACCTTAACCAATTGGTAGGCTGCCGTGAAATAGGAAGCATTTTTAAAGGCTGAATATGCCCTTAGAAACCTCAGCTCGGCCGCATGAACCTCGGCCAGAAGCCCTGGTGCATCTTCCAGAACATCCAGGCTTTCATCTAAAATCTCTTCGTAGCGATCTTCAAATTTAGGATCATCTTCAACCATCATACGAATTCCGGCATTTAGGGCATGATGATAATAGGTAATGGCGTTCTCATTTCCAGATTTAAACTCTTGGTTCAGCTGGTTTTGAACCGTATGGTACTGAAACTTTAGAATTTGCCCCTGCCGTTGATCGTTTTCAGCTGACCAGGCTATTGATGACTTCGGACCAATTGCTACCAAGAGGAAGAAAAGGAGGATCCATTTATGCTGCATTCCTTTGAAATTGAAGGTTGATTTCAAAATTCAAGGTAAAAAAAAGACCGCTACAAGAGCGGCCTTCTAAAATATCTTTGGGAGAAGATTAACTTTCAATCCCAGTTACCTCTTCGGTAAGTTCTTTATCTACTAAGATTCTACCACAGTTTTCACAAACAATGATTTTCTTTCTTGAGCGAATGTCTAATTGACGCTGAGGAGGAACGTTGCTGAAACAACCTCCACAGGCATTTCTTTCTACGGGCACAACCGCTAGTCCGTTTACCGCAGAGCCTCTTACCCGATTGTAAGCATTCACCAAACGCTCATCAATTACTTTGGCTGCTTTTTCTGATTCTTTCAAAAGGCCTTTTTCTTCCTTTTCAGTTTCAGCTACAATATCATCAAGCTCACCCTTCTTATGCTTAAGGTCGCCCTTAAGACCATCCAAACGCTCTTGAGCGGCAGAAATGATTTCATTTTTGGCTTCAATGCCGGCTTTTGCTTCGCGAATGCGCTTTTCAGCCAGTTCAATCTCAAGCTTTTGGTACTCAATCTCTTTCGAGATGGCATCAAACTCGCGGTTATTCCGCACGTTCATTTGCTGCTCTTCGTACTTTTTAATCAATGCTTTTGCATTGGTGATGGCGTTTTTCTTGTCTGAAATATTCGATTCAAACTCGGCCACCTCGGCATTGAACTTCTCAATTCTGGTTTCCAAACCAGCAATTTCATCTTCAAGGTCTTCTACCTCTAGGGGCAATTCACCTCTTAGAATTTTAATTTTATCGATCTCAGTGTCAATGGCTTGCAACTGATATAACGCCCGAAGTTTGTCTTCTACAGAAAATTCTTTTTTTGCAGTCTTCGCTTTTGCCATAATATGCTTTAAAAATAGTTGATGGGGTTCCTTTCTTGATCCGCCAAAAGAACGGCAAAGGTATGAAATTTTTGAGCCAGATAATCACGTATCCAAAGACTTGTGAAATGTTCGGATTCAAAATGCCCAATATCCATTAATATGAGGTCTTGATCGGCCTCCATGAATTCATGGTATTTCACGTCAGAGGTAATGTAAACCTGTGCTCCAGAGGCCTTGGCATCCTCCAAGAGAAAAAAACCAGAGCCTCCGCAAAAGGCGATTTTCTGAATGGGCTTTCCTAAAAATCCGGTATGCCGAATTACCTGGACTTCCATTTTTTCCTTTACCATGGAAAAAAAGGCTTCTTCTTTCATTGGATTTTCAAGCTCCCCAATCATGCCGGCCCCAAGTTTTTCGTGGGCCTGATCAAGCTTATAGATTTCAAAGGCTACTTCTTCATAAGGGTGAGCCTGTTTCATGGCCTGGGTAATTCTAGAAGCCAAATGCTCAGGGAAAATCACTTCCACCCGATCCTCTTCCTCACTATGGCGCTCTCCTATTTCTCCTACAAACGGACTGCTTCCTTCCTTGGCTTTGAAGGTTCCCTTTCCTTTCCAGCGAAAGCTGCATTCACCATAATCACCAATTTCACCCGCCCCGGCTTCAAACATAGCATTCATAACCCTTTCAGTATGGGCATGCGGAACATAGGTTGCTAGTTTCTTCAAACGGTCTTTCATGGGCCTAAGAATCTCTAGATTATTCAATCCTAGTTTTTGCCCAATCATTTGATTCACCCCTTGGTATTGGTTGTCAAGGTTGGTATGGATGGCATAAATGGCTAAGTCATTCTGAATGGCCTGAATCACAATCCGTTCCGTATAATGCCCTCCAGTCAGCTTTTTCAATCCCTTGAAAATAATGGGATGGTGAGCCACAATTAAATTGCAGTTTTTAGATTTGGCCTCTGACAAGATATCTTCCGTTACATCTAGGCATACCATTACCCCTGAAACCTCAACCTCAGAATCGCCAACCAAAAGCCCTGAATTATCATAGCTTTCTTGGTACCTTCGCGGTGCCCAAGTCTCTAGGTCTTGGATTATATCTTTAATTTTCATTTTTCAAGTTTATAAAATTGCTTTCACCTCCTCAAGTTTTGAAAGGCTTACGCCGAATTCTTTGGCCCTTAAACCCTGTTTACGGACTTGCCTCATGCTTCAGGAACTCTTTATATAGAACAGGAATCAAATCTACTTATACCTCCTCGATTCCTACCCTTATTCTCGGGAATTTCTCAACCGGAGGAACCGGAAAAACCCCAATGACCCTTTGGTTGATTGAAAAACTCAACCATGAGTTTCAAGAAATCGCCTTGGTTTCAAGGGGGTATGGACGAAAGTCAAAAGGCTTGAAGAAAGTTTTGGAGGGAAGCCCAGCTTCGGAAGTAGGCGATGAGCCACTTTTGATAAAAAAAGCCTTTCCAAAAGTTCAGGTTTGGGTATCTGAAAACCGTGCCAATGCTGTAAAAGCCTTAGAATCTGAAAATAATAGGCCTGAAATCATTCTCTTCGACGACGCCTTTCAACACCTCGGAATTGAGGGGAGTTTTAATCTAATTCTTTCCCGGTTTGACCAACCCTATTTCAAGGATGTTTTGCTTCCAGCCGGAGATCTTAGGGAAATCCCAGGTACGGGAAGAAAGCCCCATGCAGTCATATTTACCAAGACTCCTTATTCCATTGATGAGTCCACCCAAGCTAAATATAAAGCTAAGGTTGAAAAGAAGTTTAAGGTTCCCGTTTTCTTCAGCCATCAATCCTATGGAAAACCAAAGAATTTGAAGGGGGAAGAACTCATGGAATTTCCCGAAAGAATCGCGCTAATCACAGGCATCGCTTTTGGAAACGACTTAGAATCCTACCTCAGCTCAGAAACCAAGGTGATCAAACATTTCCATTATCCTGATCACCATGCCTTCCGCGAAAGCGACATAAGGGATTGGACCCAATTTGAAGAATCATATAAAGACCTGGTTTGGATGACCACCGAGAAAGATTTGGTGCGTATGCCTAAGGGTTTTCTAGAGCCCAGAATGAATCGCGTCTTTTTTCAACCGGTGAGGCCGGGATTTGAAAAGGAAACAGAAGAAGAAGTTTTGGCTTTAATCCGAAACCAAATCAACCAATAAATGCAATTGCCTATTTTTGACCTGAATAAAAACAATCTATGAAACAGCTTTTTACCCTTTGCGCCGGCTTGATTTTTACCCTGAGTGTATTTGCTCAAAGCCAAAACATTCAAATGTTGTACAATTGGACCGACACTACCCTGGTTGGATCCTCTACATTTAATAATACTTATAATGAAGTTTGGGGCTTCGAGGTAAACAGTCATGAATTTGCGGTGATTGGCTCAACCTACGGCACACATATTTTCGACATTACTGATTTGAACAATGTGAGTGAGGTGGCTAGAATTCCAGGGGCAGACCAAGGTCCATCCATCATTCATAGAGATTACCATGACTACCAAGGTTATCTTTACGCTGTAGCGGATGAAGGTGCTTCTACCCTTCAAATTATTGATATTTCAAACCTGCCTACCTCTTATTCGGTGGTTTACGATTCGGATGCCTTGTTCAAAAGGGCGCATAATATTTTCATCGATACTGCCACTGGAAAGATGTACGGAAACGGGGTGGCTGTAAACAATCAAACCCATAAAGGCTTTCAATGCTATGACCTAAGCAATCCCGTTGCTCCTGTTCATGTTTCGGATTACTCAAATGCCGGACTCACCCATGATACCTACGCCCGAAACGATACGGTTTTCATCAATGCAGGTAACAATGGGCTGTACGTATTAGACTATTCGGATCCCTTAAATCCTGCTGTTTTAGGCACCTTGTTTGACTACCCTTTCAAGGGGTATAACCATTCAGGATGGCTAAACGACGATGGAACCCTTTATTTCATGGCGGATGAAAACAAGGGCCACGAAATGAAGGCTTTGGATGTTTCTGACCTCAGCAATATCTCTGTTATTTCAACTTTCTATTCTGATGAAGACCCAAACAGTATGGCCCATAACCAAATTTGGCTAGACGGGTACTTGTTTACGGCACATTACCATGATGGCCTTCAGATTTTTGATGTAAGCGATCCAGCCAATCCGGTAAGGACTGGCTATTATAAAACCTACCAGCCTTCTGATTACACCTCTTACCGAGGAGCTTGGGGAGTTTACCCCTACCTTTCTTCTGGAAAGATTTTGGTTTCAGATATGCAGTATGGACTTTTTGTATTTGATGCCAGTCAAGCCTTGAGTGCAAACGAGGAAATTCAATCGGTGCAAGCAAGGGTTTACCCAAATCCTTCTCAAGGTGATTTACAGTTTGACTTTGCTGCCCATAATGAAAGAGCACCCTTAGAGATTTTCTCAATGGACGGAAGAATGGTTTATCAAGATGAGATTCGTTCAGGAGAACGCCTTTCATTAAACCTTAGCCCAGGGCTTTACATTGGGAAAATTCAGACCCAAAATGGTTCTGCTCAAGTTAAGTTCATGATTCAATAGGGTTTTCTTTAGAAGCCCTGTTCAGCTTTGTATCTTTGCACCCGTTTAACGGGATGTCTTAATTCAACATATGTCTACCTACCACGATGTTTACGAGGCCATTATTGGTCTTGAAGTGCATATGCAATTGCTCACTGAGAGCAAAGCTTATTCTCCGGATGCCACTGCTTATGGAGCAGCTCCGAATACTCAAATTGACCCAATCAGCTTAGGTCACCCAGGTACTTTACCGGTGCCAAATGAAAGGGTTACTGAATTTGCGGTACGTTTAGGAACCGCTATACATGCTGACATTAGAGAGCATAATGAGTTTGCCCGGAAGAATTATTTCTATGCCGACCTTCCGAAAGGTTATCAAATTACTCAGGATACAACTCCTATTTGTACAGGGGGTGAAATCATGATTAAAGATCGGAATGGAGAGGATAAGTCGATTGGCATTACCCGGATTCACATGGAGGAAGATTCAGGTAAATCCATTCACGATTTAGATCCATTCAATACCTTGATTGACCTCAACCGTGCCGGAGTACCTCTTTTGGAAATGGTAACCGAGCCTGTAATATCCGATAGCCAGGAAGCCTATAATTACCTTACAGAGGTTCGGAAGTTGATTCGATATCTTGAGATTTGCGATGGGAATATGGAAGAGGGCTCAATGCGTTGCGACGCCAATATTTCTGTTAAAAGGAAGGATACAGACCAATGGGGAACCAAGGTGGAGGTTAAGAACATGAACTCCATCCGGAATGTTCAACGGGCCCTTGAGTATGAGTTTACTCGGCAAATTGAAGCCATTGAAAAGGGGGAGACTATTTTCCAGGAAACCCGAACTTTTGATGCAGGAAAGGGAATCACTTTCGTAATGCGTACCAAAGAAGACGCCCACGATTACCGGTATTTTCCAGAACCCGATCTTCAACCCATTCAAGTTAAACAAGATTATGTTGAAGAAATCCGGAAAAACCTACCCCCGCTTCCGAATGACCTCATTAAAAAGTACAAGGAAGAACTTGGGCTTAGCGCTTATGATGCTCAGATTTTAACAGACTCAAAAGAGACGGCTCTTTATTTTGAGGAAATGATTCGGGGCACGAAAAATACCAAGGCAGCAGCCAACTGGTTAATGGGCCCCATTCGGTCTTACCTAAACGAGCGAGGAATTCATTTGAGTGACTTTCCGATTAAACCCGGTAAAATTGCTGAATTAATTGACCTTGTAGACTCAGGAAAAGTGAGTCATACGGCGGCCAATCAACAAATTTTCCCAAAACTAATTCAAGAGCCAGAGGCCAATCCCACGAAAGTGGCAGAAGCCGAAAATTTAATTCAAGAATCAGACACTTCAGCCCTTCAAGAGTACGTTGAACTGGCTGTGGCAAAATTCCCAGAAAAAGTGAAAGAATACCAAGCTGGTAAAAAAGGCTTGGTTGGGCTTTTTATGGGAGAAGTAATGAAATTATCAAAAGGAAAAGCTGACCCTAAACTTGCCAGTCAGCTTGTAAGAGAACATTTAGAAAAAGTATGAAAAAACTAATTTTAAGTCTAGGCATTCTGCCATTGATCTTTGCTTGTAATTCACAAGACTCAGGAAGTTCAGAACCCAAAGTAGAGGAGAATTCATTTCGAGTTTCAGGAACTTTTCAAGGAAACAATCAAGTTATTCTAGGAAAGGTAACCCCTCAACGCTTGGTTCCGGTAGATACCTTTCAAATGGACACGACCACTGGGTATTTTGAATTTGACGGAAGCATCGATGCTCCAAGGTTTTATACCCTTGTTTTTAACGACGGCAATACGGTAATGATATTGGCAAAAGGTGGTGAAAACATCAAAATCACCTACGATTCAACCGCAGCGGCTCGTTATACGGTATCAGGTTCTGAAGGGTCAAGCTTGATTCGTGAATCTAATATTATGCTTGATTCGGCTTACCTAACCATCAATGAGCTGGAAGCTGAATTTCAATCAGCCTTTGAAAGCGAAACCGAGCCTAGTGAAGAAACTCGTGAAGCATACCAAGCCAGGTTTCAAAAGGTATTGGAGGACTACAAAGGTGAGCTTCGAGCTTTCATTGAAAAGAATCAGGGGTCTCCTGCAACCTTGGTAGCCCTTTATCAACGCATCGGAAGAATGCCGGTATTTGAAGTAAACAAAGACTTTGAAGTTTTTGAAATGGTGGCTGAAGGATTGAAAAACTCTATGCCAAATGCTGATTTCACAAACAACATTACCCAAATTGTAGACGGGGCTCGTTCTACAAAAATCGGTTCTCAAGCTCCTGATTTCACCCTGGCAAACCCAGAGGGCGAATTGGTTTCATTGTCTGATTTCAAAGGGCAATATGTTTTGGTGGATTTCT
Organism: uncultured Flavobacteriales bacterium; assembly: GCA_937139155.1. Lineage (GTDB taxonomy): Bacteria > Bacteroidota > Bacteroidia > Flavobacteriales > JBLHRE01 > CAKZPI01. The sequence goes on along the minus strand of CAKZPI010000043.1, from coordinate 132,767 downwards.
GGGCCTCTTGGTGCAGACCTTGTAGAGCTGAAAACCCGAACATTGTGCGTGCTTATCAAAAGTACAAAGACAAAGGTTTTACCGTTTTGGGTGTTTCTCTTGACGGAACCCAAAGGCAACAAAGTCCGAGGGAAGATTGGCTGGCCGCTATTGAGCAGGATGAGCTTACTTGGACCCATATTTCAGACCTTAAAGGCTGGGAGACTTCGGTTCGTGGACAGTATAATTTCGACGGGATTCCTTTCAGCGTTTTGGTGGGTCCGGACGGAAAAATCCTTGCCAAGAACCTACGCGGACCAGAGCTTCATTCTAAACTTGAAGAGCTTCTATAATGCCTGAAAACGGCAGTATTTATTTTGCCTCTGATTTTCATTTAGGGGTACCCACCAAAGAGAAAAGCCTTGAGCGTGAGCATCGGATATTAAGATGGTTAGACTTCATTGAGCCTGACCTATCCGAGCTCTTTCTCATGGGTGATATTTTTGATTTTTGGTTTGAGTATAAACACGCCGTGCCAAAAGGATATACCCGACTTTTGGGTCGTTTGGCTCAAATTTCAGATGCAGGAATCCCCATTCACTTCTTCAAAGGGAACCATGATATGTGGACTTTTGGGTATTTGGAAGACGAAATTGGTCTGAAGGTTCATAGCAAAGATCAAATCATGGAAAGACAAGGTCTAAAATTATATTTAGGCCATGGAGATGGTTTAGGTCCTGGCGAGCAAGGTTATAAACTCATGCGGTCTATTTTCAGAAATCCGCTTACCCAATGGGCATTTGCGCGGGTTCACCCAAATTTCGGAATTGGACTAGGCCTGTTTTGGTCAAGAAAAAGTAGGGCGGCCAACGAGGCTGGTGACACCTCTTTTTTTGGAGAAAAAGAAAGAATCCTTCAATTTGCCAAAGCCCACCAGAAGGTGAATCCTATGGATCTATACATATTTGGACATAGGCATCTACCCTTAGAAATGGATGTAGAAGAGGGGGTAAAATACTTCAACCTAGGAGACTGGATCAGCTATAATACCTACGGAAAATTATCCAACGGAGCCTTTTCTCTTCAAGAATTTGAGAAAGATTGAACTTTGATCTTTAGAAGGAGGTCGACCAACCGATTGGAGTAACCGGCTTCATTATCATACCAACCTACTATTTTCACCATCTTCCCTAAAACAGAGGTAAGCTCCGTATCAAAAATACAAGAAGCAGGGTTTCCTTGAATGTCAACACTTACAATTGGGTCTTCGGTAATGCCCAAAACTCCTTTTAACTTTCCTGCGGAAGCAGCCCTGAAATAATCATTGATTTCTTCGGCTTCAGCCTCTTTCTTGACCATGAAAGTAATATCGGTCAGACTACCATCGGGTACAGGGACCCGAATTCCACAGCCTCCAAGGTGGCCTTCTAAATGGGGGAAAATCTTGGTAATTGCTTTGGCTGCCCCCGTAGTGGTAGGCACTATACTCATGGCTCCTGCCCTAGCCCTTCTCAGGTCTTTATGAGGGGAATCATGAAGCCTTTGATCTCCGGTATAGCTGTGAACCGTTGTGATATAAGCCTTTTCTATTCCTAAGAATTCATCAATCAAGTCAACCATAGGAGCCGCGCAATTGGTAGTGCAGGAAGCATTTGACAATACCACTTCATCTCCTTGAAGGATGTCATCATTGATTCCCATGACTACAGTAGGCACATTTCCTTTTTTGGCTGGGGCCGAAAGGAGCACCTTTTGAACCGTTCCGTGCACATGTCTTTTGGCCTGGTCTTCGTCTCTGAAAATTCCAGTGCACTCAATAACTACGTCCACCTCAGCTTTTGACCAAGGAATCTCTTCTGGGTTCTTCTCATGACTAACTTGAACCTTTGAATTGCCAAACTGAATTCCAGAGTTCAGGTCTTTGATTTCACCTTGATAAACCCCATGTACAGAATCGTAGCGGAATAAATGTTTCATATTCTGCTCATCCATAAGGTCGTTTACAGCCACCCAATGAATGTCTGGATGATTTGAAAGTAGCCTACCTAAGGTTCTTCCAATTCTTCCAAAACCGTTAATGCCTACTCGCATGTTTAAAAGAGATGTTTTTCTGCGTGGTAAGATGAACGCACCAGGGGACCCGATTCAACGTATTTGAATCCGAGGTCTAGGCCAATTGTTTTGTATTCATCAAAAGCCTCTGGTGTAATAAACTCTTTCACCTCCAAATGCTTTGGAGTAGGCTGAAGGTACTGGCCGAGGGTAAGAATATCTACCTCTGCAGCTCTTAAGTCTTTCATGGTTTGAATGACTTCATCACGAGTTTCACCAAGACCGAGCATAACCCCAGATTTGGTTCGTTTTTGTCCGTGATCTTTCAAGTACTTCAACACCTCTAGGCTTCGGTCGTACTGAGCTTGAATCCGAACTTCACGGGTAAGCCTACGAACGGTTTCTAGGTTATGGGAAATGATTTCCGGAGCAACATCTACAACCCGTTGAATGTTCTTAACCTCTCCTTTAAAATCTGGAATAAGGGTTTCCATGGTTGTAGTTGGTGAGATTCTTCGAACGGCATTCACCGTTTCAGCCCAGATGATGCTTCCTCCATCTTTGAGGTCATCTCGGTCAACCGAGGTAATCACACAATGTTTTACCTCCATCAACTTCACAGATCGGGCTACACGTTCGGGCTCGTCCCAGTCAAGGGCGTCGGGCTTTCCGGTAGCAACCGCACAGAACCCACAAGAACGGGTACAGGTATTTCCGAGAATCATAAAGGTAGCCGTTCCAGCTCCCCAGCACTCACCCATATTTGGGCATGCACCAGACTCGCAAATGGTGTGAAGCTTATAGTTGTCCACTAATTTCCGCACATTGCGGTAATTGCTTCCGGTAGGTAATTTTACCCGAAGCCAGCGTGGTTTTTTGATTTTTGATTTGGGAGAAGTTTCCCGAGTGGCAAGGTCTTGAGACATGCTATTTATTCCATTTCAAACCGTAGTGCAAACTTATGTAATAGGTGGTAAAGAACTGCTTATTATTTTCAATGGCCATGATTGGCACATCGGTAGGAAAATAATCGAAGGCCATACCCAGCTCAGCCATAAGCACTTGATCGGCTTCTATGCTATAAAGAAAATTAAATCCGAGTTTGGCGTAAGCCCCTGGCAAGAAAGACATTTCTCCAAGCCCTTCAGTGAAGGACGCTCTTCCGTAAATGTTTTCAACTCGGTGTTTGTCAGGGTCATATCTTTCAATAATAGAGTAATAACTTCCTGGAGATTCCGTAGGATAAAGAATTTCAAGGTAAACCGGTTTAACCAAGCCTAGGCTCAATCCTCCGTAGTATAAATACCTAATTTCAATGGATCCTTTGTCTGTTTGTTCGGCAATGACGGGTTCTTGTCCATACCCAAGTCTAAGGCTTGAGAAATTGTTCAGCTTTCCGAAAACATAGCCCCTGGAATTTTCAAAAAAGGGGTGGAAGGTTTTTACTTCCTTAGGATGTTTAAGATTGGTAAGCTCTACTTCGAAGCCTCTTTTTTTCAAGGCATCGGGGTGGAAGGTTCTTCGTGCAGTAATGGAAATTCCATTGCTATGTACGGTAAAGGCTCCGGTAAATTCATTTCTGTATAAAAGTTGCACATTATCTGCACTGGTCACCTGCCCCATCCCCGTAAGGGATAAGAGTAAGAAAGCAGATAAAATGACAATTCTATACATGGCTTAGGGCTTCTAATATTCTTGATCGGTCTACCTCATGGTGTGAGCCATTCCAAACGCAATTTCCATCTTTGATCAATAGAAATTGAGGTGATTCATGCTGCACCCCATACCGCTCGGCAATGGCATTGCTTATTTCCCGATAAGATAATAAATCTAAATAGAAAACCGGAAGTTCTTCAGGGTCAAGATCCCAAGCCCCTTCTAAATTGCGTTTCACCGTTTTTGAAACGATGCAACGAAGGGAGTCCTTGAACAATCCAACACCTTTCTCAACTTGATGTGAAAGTTCATCAATCCGGTTTAAATCTTCTATTTTCTCTAAAGAACCTGAATATATGCTCATGAAGGAACCTCAGCTTTTTGCTCAGTTTCAACTTGCCCAAATCCTGGACATTCTTCAATGGTTTTACAAGCTTGCATTAGACCGGCAAGAAAAACCACGGCCAGGGCAATTTTCAATACGTTTTTCATTCTATTCTCGTTAATTTGGGCAGACATAATTCATTGCAAATGTACGGAAATAACGCGGTTAGGTATTGATTGGTATGCATGAGAGGGCTCATATTCGAAACTTCTTATTCTTTTTCTTTCTTGTTCAAATCAGTTTTGCTCAAACTGAACTTGAATTCAAAGGTTTAGACAAGGGGGGTGATGCTTGGCGCGAAATCTTGGTTCAAACCAATGCTGAACCCGAGCTGAGCCTTGAAAAAAGGGTTCAAAACAGCCTGCCTGAAATTTGGTCTTTGGGCTATTTTCAAGCAAGTTTTGAAATTCAAAGCTCAGAAAATCTCACCCTGGTTAAACTTCGCGGAGGGGAGGCCTTTAATTTCCCCTATCACTTTCTAATTCCTGCGGAAAGTCAAGCTCAATTGAAGGAGATTGGCCTCAATAAAAAACCCCCGAAGAATGTAAGTCCACTTACCTTTCAATCATATTCAGAAAGAATTTTAAATCAGGCCGATGCCCAAGGTTACCCCTTTGCCGAATTAAAGATTGAGCTTAGAGCAGACACCTTAGAGCTAGGCCTAAACTTAGGAAGAAGGTGGATGATTGACAGCTTGATTGTAAAAGGGGAGCATGAATATCCTGATTGGATGGTGGGGAGAATGATGGGGATTCAGCCTGGAACTTACTACAAGGGCAAGGAAATAACTCGTTCAAACCAAGCCCTGAATTCAAACCCCTACGTAAAGGTGCTGAATGAAAACCAAGCCCTTTTCACGCCTGAGGGGGTATGGGTTTATACCTATATTGATCAAGTTAAGCTGAATCGATTTGATGGTTTGATTGGCCTGGCTTCAGAATCTGACGGCAAATTAATCTTCACCGGAAACCTAAAGGTCAGCCTTAAAAACAATTTAGCCCGAAATGAGGAATTCTTTTTCTCATGGACCGGCAACGGAACGGGAAATCAAAACCTAAAAACCGGAATCGACTACCCCTTTATTTTAAGGTCGCCGGTAGGCTTTGACGGAGAGTTTGAACTGATTCGTCAAGATTCAAGTTTTTTAAGGGAGGCTTATGAATTGGGGATTAGCTACCAATTTGGGGCCCAGTCTGAGATTTCTTTTAAGCGCGATTTTTACCGGGCATCAACCCTCAATCTCGAAAACCCAGATAAAGTTGAGCAAGTGGCCTATGCCCTGGGCTTTGCCTTTAGAAATTTTGACCGTCCCATTCTTCCCCGAAAGGGCAGCCTTTTAGAAGTCAGCATAGGCGCCGGAAACCGGAATCGAAACGATGAAGATTTGGGAGGCTCTTTTTTATGGGATTTGAAAGCCCAGAAATTTTTCTCATCCAGCCCGAAGCATGTATTCATAGCTGAGATTCAATCGGCAGGTTTGGGCGGAGAGGAGATTCAGGAAAACGAGTTTCTACAAACCGGAGGATTGAGGGGGTTCAGAGGAAGCAGAGAAAATGAAATTCAAACCGCTCAATATGCCATGGCTAGAATTGAGTACAGATACTTCTGGGATGTTGAAAGCTTTTTCTTCACCTCCATTGACCGAATGAACTTTCCTGCCGACCTTAGTAGCGGAATTACAAGTGGAAGCTTAGGAATTGGAATACCCGCCGGAAACAATATTTTCTCAATGGCCTATGGGCTGGCGAAACCGGATGGGCAGGCGTTTTTTCTTGACAGGGGCCTGATTCATTTGGCCTTTATTGGCGACCTATAATTTAAAAAGCATGGTTGAAACTCTATTTATAATCATCGGATTGCTGCTGGGCGGAATCCTTGCATGGCTGATTTTTAAAAAACAGACGAAGGGGTTAATTCCTATGTCTCAATTGGAGGAAGCTCAGAATTTGATCCGTAAGAAAGAGGAGGATTTGGAAGCCAGTAGAAAGGAAATTCAATCCTTGAGCAACGATAAAGTTCGGCTTGAAGAGAAGGTATCTTCCCTTGAAAAAAGAGCCCTTGAAAAAGATGAAGAATGGGAGGAAATGCAGGAGAAATTCAGGGCGGAATTCAAGGTTTTGGCCCAAGACATCCTCGACGATAAGTCAAAAAAGTTCACGGAGAAAAACCATGAAAACCTAAAACAAATTCTAGACCCTCTCAAAGAGAAAATAAAGTCTTTTGAATCAAAGGTTGAAGAAACCCATAAAGAGGAAATTCGGGAAAGAGCTGCCCTAAAATCGCAAATTGAGTCGTTGAAAGACATGAACCAAAAAATGCTTGAAGACGCCAAAAACCTAACCTCAGCCCTGAAAGGCGACAATAAGATACAAGGCGATTGGGGGGAGGCACAGCTTCGGAAATACCTTGAAGCGAGCGGCTTAAAATCTGGGGTTCATTTTACCGAGCAAGAATCTTTTTCTTCCGGCGATAACCAATCGCTAAGGCCTGATTTCATCATTCACCTACCTGAAGAGAAGTCGTTGATCATTGACTCAAAGGTTTCCTTGAAGGCTTATAGTAAATACCGGGAAGCTGAGGATGAGGAGGAAAAAAAGAAGTTTTTACGAGAGCATATGGCCTCTTTGTGGAACCACGTAAAATCCTTGCGTGAGAAAAATTATGAATCGATTTACAAAATCAATTCACCCGATTACATCCTTCTTTTCGTACCTATTGAACCGGCCTTATTTGCGGTATTGGATGAAAAGCCTGAGTTTTACATGAAAGCATTAGAGAAAAACGTGGTGGTGGTTACCGGCTCAACCCTAATGGCAACCATGCGCACCGTTTCTTTCATTTGGAAACAAGAAAACCTCAAGCAATCCATTCAAGAAATTGCCAATGTAGGGGGTGATTTGTACGAGAAGTTCTCGAATTTCGTTGGAAATATGGAGAACATAGGAACTCATTTGGGAAGGGCTCAATCAAGTTATGACGGGGCTTTCAAACAATTGAGCGAAGGAAAAGGAAACTTGGTTTCTAGAGCCGATAAGCTGAAAAAACTTGGAGCCAACATCAAACCGAATAAAGAACTTTCAAAGGAAATCGTTGAAAAAGCACTTGAAACCGATACTGAAAACTAGTCTCTTGATTTTGATTTTGGCCTCTTGTTCAACGGGTAGCCGCTTAAACAATCAAAACATGGCCCATCTTTATCAAGAAGATGAGGTTAGCATTCGTCCCCTTTTTCAAGCTTTCCATCTCAATGACTCCCTTACACGAATCTTCTTTCAAATTGAGTCGGTGGATATGCTATTCATGCGAAATGAGTCATCCGGCATGTATGAAGCCGTGGGTTTAATTGAGTTTAGGGCTTACCCAAGCTATGAAAACCTAAGTGTAATAGACTCGGCAGAGGCTGAATTGCTTTTTCAGAAGCAAGATCAAGAGAATGAAATCATCAATGACTTTATTGATTTAAATCTCCCTTTCGGGGAAAGCTATGTGGTTGAGGCCACCTGCACAGATTACAATCGAAACCGGAAGTTTCGTCAAGTAATAGAGGTCAAGAAGGAAGCGGAGTTTGATCGACAAAACTTTTACCTATCCGATACCAATGGTCAGGTCATCTTTCCTGGAAATCAAATTCGGGTTGGGGAAAGTTTCATCATTCACCATAGTTCAGAAGAGGAAAATGAAATGATGGTTCGGTATTATAACCGTGATTTCCCCATAGCCCTCCCCCCCTATTCCGTTTCAAATCCCAAGCCTTTTGAATTCAAGGCAGACACCATGCTTACTTGGGTAACCGAGACCCCTATGCGTCTTGAGAAAGAAGGGTTTTACCACATGCAGGAGGATACGGCCAATTATTTTGGCTTCAGCCTATTTGCCTTCCCAAATCATTTCCCCCTCCTTACCACATACGATGAATTAAGGGGTCCGTTAAGATACCTTACCACCAATAGAGAGTTCAATGAAATTGAAACGGCAGTAAATCCAAAATTGGCCATTGACCGGTTTTGGTTAACCCTTGCCGGAGGGTCAGAAGATCGAGCCAGAACCCTTTTGAGAACCTATTACGAGCGAGTGGAAGCAGCAAACCAACATTTCACCTCTTATATTGAAGGATGGAAAACCGACCGAGGCATGATTTACTGTGTATTTGGTCCGCCTAACATCATTTACCGCTCAAGTGGTGGTGAGAGCTGGGTCTATGGTCAAGAAAGCAGCGGACTGAGTTATACCTTCAATTTCTCAAAGGTTTCCAACCCTTTTTCCTCCAACGATTACCTTTTAAACCGATCAAGCATTTACCGGTATACTTGGGGACAAGCCATTGAAACCTGGAGGCAAGGCAGGGTTTATAATGTAAATGTGATTCGTAGAGAGCAAGACCGTCAATTCAGACAGAACGACCCTAGTATGTTCTGGTATTAACGGGTATTTAACAGCCTGCGGTCCATTTAATTAAACAAAATCCACCCATTTCCAGAATGGTAAAATCACAGCCTACATCATCTCTTAATACCCGAATCATTTGAACCGGGTACTCAGAATATTCAATTTTGAAATTTTTGTACTCAGCACAAAATACCGTTCCCAGGTGAAAAGCTTGGAGCATGTTTAAACCTGGAAAAGAAAGACTTTCCATGATTCCACCTTCTTCAGGATCATAGTACGAATAGGTCATTCCTTCTTTGAAAGAATGGGTTGCAGAGATGGCGCACTCCTCTTCCCTTCCATCGCAGTTCTTAAACCTCTCGGTAATGGTCTTTTGACTTAAGGTGAACTCATCTTTTAGATAATCTTCAAGGTCGTACCCTTCTTTAATTAAAGGAGGTGTATGTTTTGAAATGTATCCGGAGAAAACAAAACCTTGAATCTCTTTGTATTTCACCTTCACCCAATTCCCGGTAAAATCGAAGCCAGGAAATTCAGTAATGCTTAATTGTTCACGAGTAACCTCAAGGAGTTTCAGTTCTTCCCGATACGGGATCACCCCAATTTTTTCAGCCTCAAGCTTGGGAGCATTTCGAATGCTTAATCCGCTTTTGGCCCAGCCAAAAAAAGAAGACTCTTGATCAGCCTGCGCTTGAGCATTCAGTGGTACCAGACCTTGAGCCCAAACCAAAAGCGGTAGAAGCCAAAGATTGAAAGAGGAGGAAGATTTAAAATTCATGTTTAATAAGGGTGTTGGGGGTTGATATAAGCACACTCAATGGTAAGTATTGATGGAGGGTTTGTTGGCGCCTTCGCAAACCGCTTGTGGTTCACGAACACTATTAAAAATAAACCCGATGTGAGTAATTGTGTGGCTGTTGAGCGTTGGCATTCTAATGTTGGTATTTTTTAAAGTTTTCTGCTTGCTCAAATATTTCTTTATAGACTTCGTACCTGTCCACTGGGGGATAGTCGTTCTCGGCTAATAAGATGATCAAGTCAGCTTTCAATTCCGCTTTAATGTCTGATCTTTTACTCCAGTCCGTGTATTTTGCTTTGTCGTCTACCACTTGCTTTACCTCTTTTGCTAGCAAAAGTAATTTGTCATGCGGATATTCAAAGTCGTATTTGACAGTCAGCGCTTTGAGTATGTCGTAAAATGCCTTTTCTTCAAAATCAATCCCTAATTCATTGAAGGATTCTTTTTCCTTTTTTAGTGCATGGTATAGATCAATGATTTCGTCTGTAAAGTCTTCCAGTACTTCACTTCTCAGCACATCACTTTCTTTTCGTTCGTTGTATTTCTCAACAAGACTTTGCATTTTCTTAGAGAAGTCAATTCCCTGAACCCGGTTTACCTTTTTGAATTCTTCTATGGCTTTGGCAAGAAGCTGTTGGAGCAGCTTTATTTTGGTGTTTGGAAGTTTGATCTTTTCAATCTTGGCTAAGTAATCATCATCAAAAATGTCTGTCTCAGCATTCTTGTCATCATTGAGTTTAAAAATTTCCTCTACACCGTCACTGGTCAAAGCATCCTTTATCATTTCCCGCACTTTGGCGTTCATTTGGGCGGTATCGGGTGCTGTTCCTTTAGTCAGTTTAAAAACAATTGATCGGACAGCCAGATAAAAGTGAATCCAATCTCTTTCTGTCTGATTCAATTTGTCGCTACCGGCACAGATGTCATAAGCGGCTTTCATTCGTTTGACCAAAAACATGAATCGTTTCTCCAGGCCTTGTGTCACTTGAACAAACTCAGCGGCCATGTTTAGAGTGTTAAGTTGCTCTACCGGACTTCCATTGAAGTATTTACTGCTGTCAAACTTGTGGAAAATCTTTGCCAGTAAATCCAAGTGGTCTTTGACAACAACGACTGACTGTTCTATGTCTTCAAAGTTTTGGCTATCAGCTTTATTGTAATGAGCCAGGGCAAGATTCATTTGCTTTTTGATGCCGATGTAGTCAACAACCAAACCTTTCTCTTTGCCTTTGAATTTTCTGTTTACACGAGAAATAGTCTGAATCAGGTTGTGTCGTTGGATTGGCTTGTCAATATAAATGGTATCTAAGAAAGGCACATCAAAGCCAGTTAACCACATGTCAACGACAATGGCAATTTTGAAATTAGATTTAGCATTCTTGAATTGTCGGTCTAATTCCTTGCGATACTCTTTTGTGCCTAACAGGTTGTAGAGTTCTTGCGGGTCGTCTTTGCCTCTGGTCATCACCATTTTGATGCGTTCCATAGGCTTAATCTCTCGTTTCTCTTTTTCCGTTAATTCCGAACCTGGTTCAGCAGCCATTATTTCTGCCCATTCAGGACGTAAGGCAATCACGTTTTTATAGAACTCATAGGCAATCGGTCGACTGCTACATACAAACATGGCTTTACCTTTAATGGTAGCACCTTCATTTATTCTGGTCTCATAATGCTTTACGAAATCTTCTGCCAATGCTTTTAATCGGTCAGGGTCACCCAAAATCACATTCATGTTGGTGACGGCCTTTTTGCTTTCTTCTATTTGGTAGTCATTGGTTCCTTCTTCTGCGCATTGGTTGTAGTACTCTTCGATTCTTTGCAATTCAGTATTGTTGAGCAATACTTTAGCTGCCCTGCCTTCATAGACAATTCGAACGGTAATTTCATCTTTTACAGACTCGGTCATAGTGTAAGCGTCAACAATATCACCGAATACGTCAAGCGTAGCATCTATGGGTGTTCCAGTAAAACCAACATAGGTGGCATTGGGCAAAGAATCGTGGAGGTATTTGGCAAAGCCATAGGTCTTTGAAACGCCTTTGGAAGTTACTTTTACTTTCTGATCAAGATTGGTTTGGCTTCTGTGTGCCTCATCTGAAATGCAAATGACATTGGAACGATCGGTGAGTAGTTCAGTGTCTTCAGTGAATTTGTGAATGGTGGTTAGATAGACTCCACCGCTTTGAATGCCTTGCAGCCTTTCTCGTAATTCTGCTCTGCTTTCTACACTGATAATATTGTTGTCTCCAATGTATTCTTTAGCGTTTGTGAATTGCCCAGCCAATTGATCGTCTAGGTCTGTTCGGTCTGTGATTAAAACGATGGTCGGACTTGAAAACAATTTGCTCCGCATCAAAAGGCGAGTCAGGAACAGCATGGTAAAACTCTTTCCGCATCCGGTAGCACCAAAGTAGGTTCCGCCTTTTCCGTCACCTTCCGGTTTTTGATGTTCTATAATATTTTGAAAAAGCTTGTTGGCTCCATAGTACTGGGGATAGCGACAAAGAATCTTTTCGTCTTTTTTAGATGAATCTGGTAAGTAGATGAAGTTGCGAATAATATCCCTCAATCGGTTTTTATCAAACATGCCCTGAATCAGTGTGTACATGGAATCTATGCCATCCACTTCTTTTGCCATTCCTTCAATTTTCCGCCAGGCATAGAAGAATTCGTAAGGAGCGAAGAACGAACCTGCTTTGTTGTTTACACCATCACTGATGACGCAAAAAGCATTGTACTTAAACAGTTCGGGAATATCTCGCTTGTATCGGGTGGTTAGTTGTACGTAGGCATCATAAATAGTGCAATTTTCTCGAATAGCTGTTTTAAATTCAAAAACAACCAGTGGCAAGCCATTGATGTAGAGAATGCCGTCCGGAATACGTTTTTCAAAACCGATTATTTCAAATTGGTTGACGAACTTGTAGATATTTCGGTCTTCTCCATAAGGTTCTGTGCCTTCTGCTGCAATTTTGGGAAGTTTTTCGGCATCAGGGTTTCGGAAAGCCGCTAATCCATTGTAATCAATAAGTTGGATGTAGAGGTCTTTTTGTGACCGGTCTTCCCGTTTTAGAATGAAGCCATCCGAAACCAATTTCATAATGGCTTTGTTGCTCTCGTACAAATCTGAAGCTGCGTAACTCTTTAGCTGGCGAATGATCTGGTCGGCTTCATTTGCAGTAAGTTTTTCGTTTTCGTATTTGGAAAGCAGGAAGGTTTTCAGGTCAGCATCAATCAGCACTTCATCCGGGTTACGCTTGATGGTTGAACCATGCACATGCGGAATTTCCTGCTGACCGAGCAGTTCAATAAATACCTGTTCTAATTTTTCTTCGGTGAATTTCATTTATTTAACTCATTGATCTGCCAATACCCTCCTAATTTGGGCCCTTTTCTTTCTATGGCACCAAAAGCCTTTAATTTTGCAATATACTTTTCAATAGAGCGAGCGCTTTTGCCCATTTTATCCGCGATTTGCTGTGCAGATAAGTCAGGTTGTTCAGCGATAATCTCAAAAGTTTTAGCTACTTCACTTCCGAATTCCTTCCGAATTCTTTCCGAAACCGTTCCGAATTCTTTCCGAACTTGCTCAATTGCAGGAAACACCATCCGCAGGAAATTCTCGGAAAATTGGAAACACTCCTTTCCGTAGGTTTCCAAAATCCGGGGTATACCAGAACCTAACTGCTCCACCATTTCCAGGTCCTTGTAAATTCGCATCAATTCCTTGTTGCGGGGAATGGAATAGCCTTCGAAAAACTCCTCTTTGCTCAAACCTTCAGGTAAAGAACCTGCGGAAGTGATCTCTATCCGGTCTGCGCAAATCTCAAACTTGGGTGGAATCTCCCGGGTATAATCGTTGTGAACAAAGGCATTGATAATGGCTTCCCGCAAAGCAATGGCGTTCCATAGGCGCTGTTCTTTGCGTTCTTTGGAAGTGATGGTTGCGGCTGTGCGATTTTCCAGATCAATTTTATCCAGCACGCTTTTGGTAGCTTTGATCTGCGAGCAAAAGCCGTATTCATTGTTTTCGATCAGATCTACCCGGTTTTGGCCGCTATACTTGGCAACTTTTATGGATACATTGTTTTCATCTGCCAACAAATAGCCGGCATAGTTCAGCGAACCATCTTCTGTGAGTAGTTCAAGGTTCTTTTTAAACTGCTTGTTGAGTGGTTTTTTCTTCTCTTCATAATAGATGCGCAATTGCTCAAAGCTCAAGTCCTGCCGGTGGGCTTTGATCTTGCCAATGGAATTGCGGGTGCGTGAAGCAAACAGCTTGTCGATCATCGCTTGCGGCATGGGTTCCGCTGCCGTGCCCACACGGATAAAACAACCCTTTTCGGTCATACCATATTTCTTTTTGAAATAGGGCTTCTCACTACCGCTGGCTACGATGATCTTGATGATACTTGCCTGCCCGTTAGGCAGGTCCTTGCCTTCCCGTTCTTCTGCCACCACATCAAAGAGACCCATAGCGGAAGGCTGAATATTGTTTTTGATGCGGTCTTTTATTTTCAGTGCATCCCCGTCTGCATCTTTTACGCCCAACACCTTACCCGTTTTGTCAATGCCTACATAGATCAACCCGCCTTCCCGGTAATTCAGGAACGCCACCACCTCTTTTTCCAAATTCAGGTCTTTGGTAAGGGATGATTTGTATTCTATACGGTTGGTTTCGGGCATAAATTATTGTTATTGATGGAATTTGTCCTTTTCCCAATTGGCAGGATTGTTCATGATGTAATCGGCAATTTTATGATATGATTTTTCATTTCGGATGATATGGTCGTAATAATTGCGTTGCCACAATTTGCCCATTGTTTCATTTTTTGATTTATAAATTTCCAGACACCCATTGGCAACCAATGATTTGTATGCACCAACAATATCCGATACCGATGTAGGGGCAACCCCTCGCGGTTGCCCATCATTGATTTGCGGTTGCCCGGCATTTTGGGCAGGGGTGAACCCTGCCCCTACGGTGGGGGTATGCAATGATATGATGCCGTGCATATGATTGGGCATAATTTGGAAAACATCAATTTGCATATTGTTAAACCGTTCGTTCAATTTCATCCATTCATCGTATGCAATTTGTCCGAATTCATTTAAATGCATCCCATCATTCTCAATATACCCAAAACGACAAATCCTGTCCTGACAACAGATGGTAATAAAATACAAACCCTCTCGGCTGTAATCGTACCCTTTTAACCGGATAGACCTGCGATGGTGGACTTTAGGGTTGTATTTCATGCGGTTGGTTTCGTGAATAATTTAATTTTCTTGATTCTGTGATTCTTCGATAATAAAACTTCTCATTTTAATAATCGATTCTTCCATACCTATTATATCAGGAGCCCCGTTATCAGCTCTGTGATGAATTTGATTCCTTAAAAATGTATGAAGAGAGACCTCATTAGGATTTCCTTTCCAAGGATATCCCTTTGATTCTCCTTTTGCAGTTTGGAAATATTCTATATCAAAAGGCTTTATGTTGTTAGTGCTTGCATGTTTCTTAAATAATTGTTCGTATAGCTCATTGTGATATTCCTCTGTTGGAAGTCCAAACGCAACAAAATTCACTTCATTAGCAGAAATATAATCAAGAACAGAAGTATCAGGGGCGGCAATCTGAACTGAGTCTTCAGTTTTGGTTAGGATTTTTACAAGTACCTGCTCATTCACCATCGCTTGTTTAACGAACAATGGGGAGTGCGAGGTTAATATTATTTGTACATCCTTTGAAAACTCAAGAAGCAATTCTATAAAGTCTGATTGAAGTTTAGGGTGTAAATGCAGCTCTGGCTCATCAATCAGTACAATTAATTGCCTCTTTTCTTTTTTCGTGAGGTAGTATGAGTACAAAAGTGAAAAAATCATCTCATACCCAGAACCGAGTTGATTTAATAGAACAGTTTGCAGATTATCTTTTTCAGTACCAAAAAATGCATTTGTAAATGGTTTCCAGCTATCTATAAACTTTAATTTTAGTTGATTACCACTGATTTCTGCAAACTTTTCAATCGCCTCCTTTAACCCCTCTGTTATGCCCCTGGCATCAAATGCTTTTACATTTTTAAGCCCTTCATTGCAGTCATACGGGTTATCTTCTTTTTGGAGATACTGAAAGTTAAAGTTCTCCATAATTTTATCGAACCTTGTCTCGTTAAAGGTTCCTTTTTTGGTTTGGTAGGTTCGGTTCTTATCAAGTATTAAGTACTCCAACTCGTTAAACCTTGGTCCGGCCCAAGGATTGTTAACAGAAAGCCTCAGATCCGGTGAATTGTCTTTAGGATTGTTTTCACCGTCAGCCTTGATAAACTTTTGATCCGTAACTGTTGTAGAAGAAAAGAATTGCCTAGAACCTTGTTTTCTTAATCCACCTTTAAAGGAAAAACCTTTGCCCTTATATTCAACTTTTGGCATAGTTGCCTTATAGGAAAAATTTTCACCCATCAATACTTCAATCTCACAATCATTGGTTGGGTCATTTAGATCATTAAGAGAAAATGAATCAGCCTTGAAAGAAACATAAGGCAGTGCTAAGGCATCAAGCAAAGTTGATTTACCACAACCATTTTCGCCAACAAAAATACTAAGCCCCGAACCCTGAGTAGAACCATCCGGAATATTTAAATCATCAATTTCAAATTGAGTATCAGCCGGAAACAACCTGTAGTTTTTTATCTGAATTGACTTTATCATACCACCTCCCTTTCTTTTTCAGTTTCAACTTGGGTCATTCTTGAAAGAAGAATTGATGCAAGAGTTCTATATTGCTCCATTGACTTTTCATTCAGCATCATTCTTGTAAAGATGGGGTTACATATTTCATCAAACAACTTGCTAACTCTTTTGACAGGCGTTAAAGCTGTTAATGGATTAAGAATCTTCATAGTTAAAAACTTAGTGGCTGTTCCTGATGAAGTTCCCTTGAATGCCTCTAACTGATTCAGTATTTCAAAATATCCTTGATAAATGCTAATTGCTTGCTCCATTGGAGTTATCACATAGGTCCTTTGATACGCATCAAACTTACCGTCAAAAAATTTAAAGGGATATACAGCCCTGGCATTATTTCCTGCTAATATTAGTGCCTCACAATCAAAAGAATAACTGTCTGTTTTAAATGTTTCTGAAGAACATGTGAAAAATGGATACTTTCCATTTTCCAGTGCTGCATTAGAGTTTAATTTTCCAGTTTTGAAGTCAAAGAGTTGTTCATATTCTTTAACCTCCCACCCCTCCGGCACATCCTTTTTCAATTCCTCATTCCAAGCCATCTTCCCACCGGAAGACTTATAAGGCTGTCCATTTTCATTGGGAAACTGAAAATCCACAAACCAATGCCTATATATCGCCTGTGCCGTTTCTTCCAGCTTTTGGTTGAGTTGTTCGTTGAGTTTGATGCGGTTCACCACGGTGTTGTACTCGGCAACAATTTCGCGTTGTTTTTCGATGTAGGGGACAGGGAGCTTTACTTCACACATTTCACCATAATCGAAAAACTCATGAGCAGAGCCGTGAGACATAAATCTGGCGTAACGATCAAACTCGGGTCGTCTGAACCACATCATTAAATACTCACTATTCAGAATACTCTCATCTTTGGATTTAAATATCCTGTAAGAAGGTGAGACAATACAATCTTCATCTTGATTCAGTGCAATGGATATTTTATCTCCATTTCTAGTAGTTGCTCTATTAAAAGCGAATTGACCTGTTCGGACAATTCTGTATTTTGAAAGGTCAATACCGATAGTATTTGTTTTTGCTTTCTGAAAATACTTTTGATTGCTGATTCCTCTCAAACGTTTAATGATATTATCATCATTTTTTTCACCACAAGGTTCAATATAATCACCTAGTCTTTTATAGTTTGATCGCATAGCCCAATTCCTTAAATACGTTCAATAATTCTTTTTTGGATTGTTCTTCCTGTTTTAGTAGCTCAGTAAACTCCCCTTGCAGTGCAGTCATTTTTTCGTCAAAGTCCAGATGCTCATCCCGGTTGACAAACTCAATGTACTTGCTCGGCACCAGCGAGTAGTCTTTGGCTTGTACTTCTTTGAGTGTGGCAGCATAGCAAAATTCCGGTTGGTCTTTGTACTCGCTATCTTTTTGCTGCCAATCGTGGTAGGTTTTCGTAATTTCTTCAATTTGCTTAGGACTGAATTGTATGAACTTCTTTTCAAAGGGAATACCAACTTTTCTCAAATCCATGAAAAGGATTTCATGCTTTCTGTCTCGGTAATTTTTGACAGTGTCGGGAAGGTTTATCTTCCGTGCAAGTTTGTTTTTATTCAATATCCATATCGAGACGCTTATATCTGTTGTATAAAACATGCTTCCCGGCAAAATTAAAATAGCCTCCACTAAATCGTTTTCAAGAAGCTTTTTGCGGATTTTGTATTCATCGCCACCACCGGATAATGCGCCATTGGCCAGGATAAATCCGGCTACACCATTTTCAGATAGCTTGCTCACCATGTTGAGAATCCATGCGTAATTGGCGTTGCTTTTGGGTGGTACTTCATAGCCGTTCCACCTTGGGTCGTCTGTCAATTCATCACTTGCCCGCCAATCCTTTTGATTAAAAGGGGGATTGGCCATGATAAAGTCGGCTTTCAAGTCCGGGTGCTGATCACGGGCAAAAGTATTAGCCGGAATTTCTCCGAGATTGGCAGAAATGCCCCGGATAGCCAGGTTCATTTTAGCCAGTTTGTAGGTAGTGGCGGTGTATTCCTGTCCGTAAATCGAAACTTCCTTTTTATTTCCGTGATGGCTTTCAATGAACTTGATAGATTGCACAAACATACCACCGGAGCCACAAGCCGGGTCATAGATAACGCCTTTATAAGGTTCGATCATTTCGGCAATCAGGTTCACGATGCTTTTAGGCGTATAGAATTCGCCTTTCCCTTTTCCTTCTGCCAGGGCAAACTTGCTAAGGAAATACTCATACACGCGCCCTACAATATCGGTTTGCTTATCCTTGATGGTGTCGATATTATTAATGGTATCCAGCAGGGCAGCCAACTTACTGGGGTCAAGATTTAACCGTGAAAAGTAGTTGTCGGGCAAAGCGCCTTTCAGGGCAGGGTTGTTTTTCTCCACCGTATGTAGTGCCGTGTCAATTTTCAGCGCAATGTCCTCTTGTTTCGCATTTTTAATGATGAAAATCCAACGGGATTCTTCCGGGAGAAAGAACACATTTTTCATGTTGTAGAACTCTTTCATCTCCAGGTACTTTTCTTTCCCTTCGTCAATGAGTTCTTTTCTCCGTTCTTCAAACTTGTCGCTGGCAAATTTCAGGAATATCAGTCCTAATACTACGTGTTTGTATTCAGATGATTCTACAGAACCTCTCAGCTTATTAGCCGAGTCCCACAGGGTTTCTTCTATTGATTTTGCCTTTTTATTCTTAGCTTTTTTCGCCATTTATTTTCAGTCTATTTAATTCATTTCTAAAATACCAACATTTTTGTCGAGTCCCGAAAGCTTTCGGGAGCAAAAAAACAGGCACTTTTGGTTTTTCAGCGTTGGCTTTGTGTGTCGGCAAAACCAAATGTGCCTGTTTGTGCGGTGGGTTTTTGCATGAAGCACAACAGATAATAAAAGCAACCCTATCACTTTTACCCCGGAGTTTTGAGGGGGTAAACTAAGATTTTTTTGATTCTTAGACCAAACTAGCTTTTACCGCCTACTGCCACGCCCCAAAAGATTTTAGGAAACTAGACCTCCTTTGGGTGTTGAGGCGTTGAGGTGTTTAGGTGTTGAGGCGTTGAGACGGTCAATTTCAGGCCAAAGTCAGAGTGTTTAGTACCCCATGCTGCTATTGCTTTTCGCTTTTGGCTATTGGCTATTGGCTAGATTTGGTTGTAAGATGTTGATTTTCATGCCATCCAGTCACTAGTCACTAGTCACCCCAGTTGAGTCGTTGAGGTGTTGAGTTGTTTAGGCGATTGATGTGTTAAAGCGCTCAATTTCAGACATCCAGTCACTAGTCACCCTGAGTTGATGGTTGAGGGTTTATAGTTGATAGAGTTGTTTTAGTGTTTGAGGTGTTAAAGCGCTCAATTTCAGTACACTCTATCACTAGTCAATAGTCACCCTCATAGCCTCGATTCCTCTGAAGTTACGGTCTGAGTCTTCGACCGGCTTCCTTCAAAAACAATCAACCCATTTAGTTCAGCTTAAATTTCTTTCTGTATTCTGAAGGACTAATGCCTTCTTTCTTTTTGAAAAGCCTTGAAAAATAGGGTGGGTACTCAAACCCTAAATCATAAGCCACTTCGGAAACGGTTTTGTTAGGCTTGAGTAGTAAGTTTTTGGCCTCATCAATCAAATACAGCTGCAAATGTTCGGTAGATGTTTTACCGGTTTCGCTCTTCAGGGTATCGCTTAGATAACGTTGTGAAACCGACAATTTTCCTGCAATTTCCTCTATGCTCGGAATTCCTTTTTCCTGCAAAAGACCCGAGTCAAAATAGGCTTCAAGCTGTCTATTAAATTGCTCAAGCAAATTGGTCGACAATTCTTTACGGTGGATAAACTGCCTTTCGTAAAACCTATTGGCATATTTAAGCAGGGTGCTGAGGTGGGAAATAATTATGTCTTTGCTATACTCATCCTGATTGTTCTGGTATTCGATGTAAATGCTTTCAACTATGGCTTCCAATTGTTCTTCCTCTCGTGGAGAAAGGTGTAAGGCCTCGTTTACTGAATATGAAAAGAATCCATATTTCTTAATCTGCTGCGCCAATTCAGTACCCTTTATGAAGTCTTCGTGGAAATGGATCGAAAATCCCTTTTGCTCATAAACCATCTGGCCACCCCATTGCATTACTTGTCTTGGAGCAATGAAAATCAAAGCGCCGTTGGTGAAATCATACTTTGTGCGCCCGTAGTTCAGATCGCCTTTTAGAATCTTTTTCAGGCTAATCGAATAACAATCGTTTGATACAGGTGGAGAGCTTGCAATGGAGCATGGAAGGTATTCATCCTTTTTACTTATTTCCACCATAACACTTAACATAGGGTGCTCTGGACGAGGCAATTCCATATAATCTAAAAAGGCGGATAAGGTTTTAAAATGCTGCATCTTGATTTCTCATTTCTTGTTTTGCCTCTAATAACTGCTCGTGGTAATCTTTTATTCGGCCATGAGCCAAGCCATCCACCAATAAAATAACGGCCAACATAGCCAATGTGGTAATCATACTTGCCCGCCATGAAGGACCCTTGACAAAAAGCAAAACCAAAGCGCAAGCCATCATGATTAAAGGGATTGCGGTGAAAACTATGTTTTTGTACTCTCTTAAAGTGGCATCTGCCCTTTCCAATTCAGAATCAACAAATGCCACGGCATCTTTATTATAAGCCTTTTCAAATTCTCCTAGCCTGGTTTTGTTGGTAAAATACAAACCAAGTCCAATTACCGTCAATAAAATGCCCGCTATGAGGGTTGGTAGGATATATGCCTTTGCTAAATCTGTTTTTCCAAATTGCCAAAACCCGATGCTTGCCAGCATAAAGGTTACCCCAAAAAGGACGAAAAATGGGGTTGATACTAATTCCGCTTTGGCCCAGTCGGTGGCTGCTTTTAAAATTTCCATGTTTTCTAATTTTCTGAGGTTGTAATTAGGGATTCTTTACTGTTTCCACCATTCTTCAAAGGTTTGAAGGCTATCTTTTAAGTTTATGGATTCTCCTATCATTGGAGTCAGAACTCTAAGTCCATGCGGAACGTTTTCACTCGAAATAAGGTCGAAGGGTTCATCCCAATCATGATTTGCAAGGGTGAACTTCCCAGAGTGAACAGGCAAAAGGGCCTTGGCGTTTAGATCCCTTGCTGCCTTAATTTGCTCGCCAGGAAGCATATGAATATACTTCCAGTTTTCATTGTATTGTCCATTTTCAAGAATAGCAAGGTCAAAGGGACCATAATTTTCTCCAATAATCTTGAAATGGGACCCGTAACCACTATCTCCACCAAGGTAAATGGAAGTGGAAGGTGAGGCAAGCACAAAGGAAGCCCAAAGCGTTTGGTTCCGTTTAAGTCCTCTGCCTGAAAAATGTCGAGCGGGTGTAACATGCGCAATGAACCCCTCATCCAAAGGAAAAGATTCATACCAATCCCCTTCCAAAATCACATCTGAGGTAAAGCCCCAATCTTCTAAATGAGCCCCATTGCCCAAACCTGTGACGACCTTTTTAATCTTTGGCTTTAACTGTTTTAAGGTATTATAATCCATATGATCCCAATGGTCATGGGACAAGAACAAATAATCTATTTTGGGAATATCATCGGTTGAATAAATGTCGCTTCCTTCATAGGCCTTAGTGGTAAACGAAAGGGGGGATGCATTCCCGCTTAAGACGGGGTCAACTAGAATTTTTTTACCCTCCAGCTGAATGAAATAGGAGGAATGCCCCATCCAAATCACAACATTCTCATTGGCTTTAAGGGCTTTTAAATTGGTCTTTCGAGAGGGCAAGGGTTTAGCCGGGGTTTTAGGATTGGAAGAAAAAAGGAACTGGTAGAGAACCTTCCCGTAGCCTGCACCTTCGGTCAGCATAGGAGTTTGACTTAAATTCTCAAACCCTCCCTTTCCGTAATTTGGTGATTTCTGAATTTTTGAAAGTCTTTCCTTGTCGGGATGTTTTCCAAACCTTTCCGTATTCAAAAACCATAGGGCACCCAAGCCAATAATTGCCATTACCAAAAGAAATCCGAACATTATTTTCTTAATTAAAGCCATTTTATTCCTACTTCCTCTTCTGTTAATTTCCACAGCCGATTGGCAACCGCTTTATCCTTAGCATGTGGTTTTAATTCATGGGCGCCAACCGGACCCACCCAATTGCTGCGGCCAGTTGGACCATAAAACGCCGTTTGGTCAAGGTCAGGCTCAGTAGCGCACATTAATTGTGGATAGGCACCATTTTCAGCTGGTTGGGTTAAAGGTGATAATTTCATCAGTCCAAAAATCAATTTCATCATAAAACTACCACTTGTATTAATAAGGTTTGTTCTTGACGATCCTGGGTGGCAGGCATAAGCTTTCACCTCTGATTTCCCGGCTTTTATCATTCTATTTTGTAATTCATAAATGGTCATAATTTGCGCCAATTTGCTCTGGCTATATGCATCGTTGGGGGTATAATCTTTATCCAAATTCAAATCCTCAAACTTGATGGTTTTAAGCCCCATATCGTAGCCCATGCTTCCCACGGTTACAATGCGTCCTTTTGATTTCTCGATCAATGGAAACAGCAAAGCTTGAAGGGTGAAATGCCCGAAGTAATTTACACCCATTTGGCTTTCCCAGCCATCTAGTGTGATTTTTTGCTTCGGAACCTGAGCAATGGCCCCATTACAGAGCAAGGCGTCAATACGTTCAACCTTTTTCAAAACCTCACTTGCGGCTTTTTTTACCGAAGCTTGTACGCCTAAGTCCATTTGGACATTCATCACCTCGATTGAATTTCCAATCACATCCTGTAAAGAGGCAATGGTGGCTTCCGCTTTTTGAGGGTTTCGGTTTAACATTACAACCTTAGCTCCTTTAGAAAGCAAGATACGCGCAGCTTCATAACCAGTACCGCTGGTGGTGCCAGTAATTACAAAGGTTTTTCCGGTTAAATCCTTTATTCTATCTGGGGTCCACCCTTTTTTGCCAAATTGATTTTTAATACTCATCTCTATTGAATTTGTTACTGCAAAGATGAGGCGACAATCAACCTAAGCACGTATACGGATTTCCGAAAGACGTATACTTTTTGGTTTTGTGGTGTCCTTTTTGAAGCGTTGAGAGTTGATGGTTGATGGTTGAAATCTAGGCATTTAAGGATAGGCGTTAAATGCAAGTTTCCTGTTTTAAAAGACTTCCCATAAGTGCCTCTTGTTGAGTTGTTGAGTCGTTGAGGTGTTGAGGCGTTTGATGTGTTAAAGCGCTCAATTTCAAGTACATACAGTCACTAATCACTAGTCACCCCAGTTGAGGTGTTGAACCTACCAATTCAATCTCCTCATTCTACTCATCTATGTCTCGGTCAATATAATCAACTACTCTTAATTAATTTGTAAATGATTCTTCTGAAGCTGACAATGGGTTTTGAGGCAACTTGTTTTGATCTTTTTGCTTGATTTACTTTAACAGTTCTCTGTTTTCTACTTCAAGCAATACTTTCATTTGCTGTATGGCTATTTGATTGAGTCTTACTAGCCTTTCCTTTTGGGACATTTGTTCCTGAATGAATACCGCATTTAGATTTTCCATGTTGGCTAAACAAATGAGTTCATTCATGCTGGCATAATCGCGCATATTACCCTTGAGGTCAGGGTTGGCATCACGCCATTGTTTAGCTGTTTTCCCAAATAAGGCAACATTCAAAACATCTGCTTCGCTAGCGTAAACAATTGCGGTTTGCGCAGGGGTAAGCTCTTTGGGAATTAAATTTTGCTTAATGGCATCGGTATGGATGTGATAATTGAGTTTTGCCAGTTCTCGTTTGGCACTCCAACCCAGTAGCTTTTGTTCTTCTTCCTTGAGGCGTTGGAATTCATTAATCAAATAAATCTGAAACTCGGGACTTAACCACATGGCAAAGTGAAAGGCGATATCCTTATGGGCATAGGTACCGCCGTATCTACCGGCTTTTACAATCAAGCCAATGGCTTTGGTTCGTTCAACCCACTGGCCAACAGACATGATAAAACGATTAACACCAGCTTCTTGTTCAATTACCTCGAATTCGGGGTAATTGAAATTGGGGTTGTTTAACTTTTCCCATATCCCCACATACTCCAGGGTGTTTTTATTGGTAATCCACTTGCCAATGAGTCCGCTGCCTTCTTTAAAACCAAGGGTCATGTCGGTTAAGGACAGATAATCTATTCCGTTTTGCACCATCACGCTAATCGTACTGCCTTTTACCTGAATATGTTTGTTCTTTGCCATTTGTTATTCAATTACCAATTTTCGTTTTAATGATATTTTTTTGGTGGGTACCGCGAATTTTGCAAACCTTTTCAGTATTTGCCATTAAACCTTCAGGTTGGTCGTGTTAAGCTACTAAATGGCATGAAAAAGTTTGTGTCAACACCTGGTTTCTCTAGGGTCTTTATAGACAATATTCCGTTTAG
Source organism: uncultured Flavobacteriales bacterium (assembly GCA_937139155.1). GTDB lineage: Bacteria > Bacteroidota > Bacteroidia > Flavobacteriales > JBLHRE01 > CAKZPI01. The sequence goes on along the minus strand of CAKZPI010000043.1, from coordinate 108,353 downwards.
AATCAGTGCCCTTATTCCCTTAACCACCAATCAGATGCTCTCGCAATTTCGCCTAGTGGCTAGGCTAAGATAATTTTGTTTTTTAGACGAAACTAGCTTTTACCGCCTACTGCCACGCCCCAAAAGATTTTAGGTATCTAGACCTCCTTTGGGTGTTGAGCTGTTGAGACGTTGAGGCGTTGAGACGGTCAATTTCAGGCTAAATTCAGAGTGTTTAGTACCCCATGCTGCTATTGCTTTTCGCTTTTGGCTATTGGCTATTGGCTAGATTTGGTTGTAAGGTGTTGATTTTCATGCCATCCAGTCACTAGTCACTAGTCACTAGTCACCCCAGTTGAGGTGTTGAGGCGTTGAGGTGTTGAGGCGTTGAGACGGTCAATTTCAGGCCAAAGTCAGAGTGTTTAGTACCCTATGCTGCTATTGCTTTTCGCTTTTGGCTATTGGCTAGATTTGGTTGTAAGGTGTTGATTTTCATGCCATCCAGTCACTAGTCACTAGTCACCCCAGTTGAGGTGTTGAGGTGTTGAGGTGTTGAGGTGTTGAGGTGTTTAGGCGTTTAGTTGTTTAGGCGTTTGATGTGTTAAAGCACTCAATTTCAAGACATCCAGTCACTAGTCACCCCCTTTGGTGGATTTTTGAGATTTTGGCTAAGGTATACTTTGAGCGGAAGCCCAGTTTTTCTTGCAAAACCCAGGTGGTATTCTTCCGAGGAAGACTTAGGTTTTTTTTAGGCTGTTAATTAATAGGATTTAAATCAAAAGTCCCTTCACCTTCAAAATCAGAGAAAATAATTTTCACTTTCCATTTGCCCTTTTTACCATCTTCAGAAAACGAATTAGACACTCCTGCTGTCAAGGTTTGATTTAAAACTTCATTACCCCTTGAGTCTTCCAATACAAATTGTATTGTTCCAGCTAAAGAGGAATTACTCACGTTTAAGACCACTCCTTTGGAAGGATTGTCCCAAATAAAGGTGTAATTTCCTGAATCAACCATGCCACTATAATCTCCGTCAATATCTCCTGCGGATTCACTTACTGAGACTGATCCGGTGAAAGAACTGTTTATTACTTCCAGATGTTCAAACTCTTTGTATTTCTCACAAGAAATGACCGTTAATGAGAAAATGGCAAGGAAGAAAAGATTTGCTTTCATGTTTTTAATTTTTACTGTAAACATTCGTTCATATGTTCCAAGTTAGGGAAATCTTTGACGGCCTCTGAATTGGTGGCGGTTGAAAGCGTTTACTCGGGTTCGGTCATTTTTCAATATCAGTCCGTAAACAATGCCGGGAACCAAGAAAAGTCCTGTCGCCACAAGAATGAAATAACTCATTGTCAAATTCCAGAATACATCCCAAATCAACCAGATGACCAGAGGGGTTCCAATTAGAAATGCCAGCAGAGCAATGGTCTGGAGAAGTCGGTTCGGAACAGCGGAAAAATTGTCAACGGGATATTTTTCAGTCGAATTACAGTTCTTGCAAGTCAATTCAATTTGATCTCCTTGTTGTCGTGCCAATTGAACTCTGTCCTGGGCAAAAGTCCAGGTTTCTAATTCTTGTTTACAGTTCTCGCAGGAGGTGATGATTCTCATTTCTCAAATGCTTGCCAAATGTTCTCGGCTATGAGTAGTTGTGTGGGTTAGCACTTTAAATTGCAAGTAAACACCAAGTTGGAAATTCCTGCGGAACTTGCAAAATAGGCGAAAACAAGCAATTACTTAAAGCCATGTTGGTAGATGTTTTTACTGTGAATAGTTTGCAAAACCATTCATCAAAGTTTCCCACCAGTTCCAATCATCCACATAATTTATCAATATATGCTGGATTAAAATAAAAATGAGAAAGGGAGCATATGTAAATTTAATCTCCTTTGCGTTTCTTTCTTTCCAAATGACAATAAGCAGCACTAATTCTATAGTAGCGTATGAGTAGGTTAACGCATCAGTAAAGTTAGAGGCAACTCCTAAAACAACTAAGAATAATCTAGTTAAGGCGGGGACAAGAGGGCCAAAAATAGTGCTTACCATAAAACGTGAATGAAGCATCAAGTTTTTCCGAAAATATAATGCCAGGATATATAGAGAGGCAAAACCAAACAATGTACACACATCAATAAATGCGAGAGTATAAACAATATTAGGCGGGTAATTTGCCTGCCCTTGTATCATTATTTTCATCATTATGACTCCGCCAATAATTATAAGAGGCGCTAATACCAATGAAGACCATCCGAGTAATCTATGTGTTTTCATTTTGCCTTTTTGAAATAAATAAGGCTGAATTATTAGCAGTACCATCCATAGCGTTGCGCTTATTCCGTGCAAATGATATGAAAAGGAAAAATTACCGAGGTTATTGAAGTAAGTTTTGCTGAATCCAATTAATACAACCACCAATCCAAAAGCCAAATAGATATGGGCATATTTATAGTGATTTGATTTTGTCATATTGTGGTCTTTTTAACGTGTTTAATAAACGTCAGTGCGGCTTCGTCCAACGGTGGTTAAAATTACTGAACTTGTTCTTGTCGACCGTGAACATGAACCGAAGAACGAATAAAGCCGCATTGCGTTTATTTGTTGTTGTAGCCAGTTTTTAATTCGTTTAATTCTTCGTCTGAGTCATACCAGGATTGCTTTTCCGTCTTGAATTCGTCTGGTGTTAGGAACCTGATTTCAAATGTGGTATTTCCATTTCCGTCAATAAAGGTGTCGGAATGGACAATGCAGTAGCCATTCGACAATTCGATGTAAATTGAGAAATCGTCTGTCCTAATTTTCTTGATCGAAGTCGCACCAAAAGGCAGGCTTACCTTCTTGTTAGTCAGTTGTCTTGACGTTGATCTGATTCCACCGAGACGAAGTTCATAGTTTCCCTCGCTCGTTTGCAAAACGAACCAGTCGTTTTGGTTGTCTGGTTTGTGAATTGATATGAATTCTGGTCGGGTCATTCAAATTGGCTACAAAACTGAATAAAAGCAATCCATTCACTTTTATCCCGGAGTTATGAGGGGTTAAACTAAGATATTTTTGATTCTTATTCCAAGCCGCTTTCCAATTGCCCTAAATTGCCCGTTTAAATTTCAGACTGGGTAACAGCTCCTATTTCTTAGTGCCAGGTAATGCCTTAAAGCGGCTGTTGGCTTTTGGCAGGTAGCTGGTTCAGGTCTTAAGATGTTCAATTCATCCAGTCACCAGTCGCGGCTGTTGAGGCGTTTATTTCTTGAGACATTTAGGCAGGGTAATATTTTACTAGCACCTATTTCCTTTTTCCCAATACCTCATCTAATCACTCCAAAGCCAAGCTTCCTTCAACATGGCATTCTTGTTGGGCCTTACAGATCACCTCTAGCCTTTGGGGATGCGGGGTTATTAGCAAACGTTTTTTATTTATCAGTCGAGCGCCCATATAAACGAAGGGCTAAACATTATCAAGAGGTTTCCTATCAAAGTCAAAAGCCCCAAATTCAAAACTCTCGGTGGAATTCCTTTTATTCTTAAAACCCTTGTCAAAAGGAAGGTTCCGGTCCATGTCAATACTCCATAGAACATGATTAATGTCGAACAAACGATTAGCTTTCTATCCAACCCGTCATATGATATAAGTTCTGGGTCTCCATATTTTGGCAAATGACCAAATTCTATTGTGCCATAGGCGATGAAGTAAACCCAAATCAGTCCAGAGCAAATCAGGAGAATGGTGGTCAATGTAAGGACGCTTTTAAGAAATGGGGATATAACGCTTGATGTGAGATATGCTATTGTCATGGGTCTTGGTCAAATTGGGCACAAGAGTTTTAATAAACCCTAAGCGGCCCTTTCTGTGGTTTTGTAAAGAAACAAAAGATTTCTCTGTCAACCGTAAAACCCCAACTGGAGCGGGATTCAATCCGGCTTGAGAATACTAATTATTGGCAACCGTTTTTATTCCTTTTTCATTTGTTCAATCCATTCCCCCGTCCAATCATTCAATTGTTTGTCTGATTCATAAATGGTCAATGGTTTCTGTCTCTGATCCAAGGCTCTACTTCCTTCACATTGACTAGCGTAGTAATAAAGATCCTTCCCTGTCTGGGTTGGGTTAAGGTAAAGTAAGTAGTCTGTATTAAACTGGGGATAAAAGCTGCAACTGCTCATGAGTCCCTTCCGAAGTGAGTAAATGCCAACTATTTTTTTACTCGTTATATTCCCTTTGATAAGTTGTTTCACCTCTATTTCATAACAGTCTTGGTCTATCGAAGTAATTTTGCCAATCAAGACAATTTCATTGTTTTTATAACTTATTGAGTCCATTTCAGCCAGTCGATAACCTGGACATTCACATGCGGACGAATAAGTTAGTAGCCCTAGGGTCAAAGCTATCATTAGAATGTATTGTACTCGATTCATTTTTTTAATGGCCTTATAGATCACCGGTCATTTTCCAGCGTGTTTGGGAAACGTTTAGATGTTGGGCAAGGTTATTTTTTATTCTCTAAAATCCTTAGAAGCCTTTTCGGATCCTGTCGATTATCCCAAAATGCCGTAATCAATATTTCTTCATCCGACACTTTGTAGAAAATGCTGAAATTTTGGAGAGATGCAACTCTAGTTTCTTTAAATTCAGCCTTCTTAAACATAAAAGGTGTTTTTGCAATCTGGTTTGTTCGCTCAGCTACTCCTTTTATCAGATTTTTTGAAAAGGCTGTAGACCTATTTCTTTTTACCCAATATTCAAGAATCCCAACATATTGAATATCCGCAGTTCTTGTCCACCTTACAATTCGTTTAGCCATTCAAGATTCCGTTTATCCATAGCATCTTGTGAAATCAGCCGCCCATTTTTAATATCCTCCTCACTCATTTCAAGCATTTCTTTTTGTTCAGCCGTTAATTCAACCAAATCATTATCTGCTAAACTTGAAGAAATCAGTTTATCAAGTGCAACCAATAAATCCCTATTTTTTATTGCCAGTATCTTATCTATTAACCCACTACGTATTTTATCAACTGTCGCCATAGCTACTCAATTTATCTTACAATTTCGGAAATTAATCTGAGGCTTCATAATGTTTCACGGTTTGCGTTTTTGACTTGTGGAAGTTTCGAAGAAATTTCCTGTCCACCAAGACCAAGACAGGCTCAGGAGCGAAAATTCTGCTGTCAGTCGTTCGCCCGCCATAAGCTTTATACGCCCTAAGGCAACCTTACTTTTTTATTTTAATCTTCTTAAAATCTTGCCGGTTGTCAAATAGAGATATGACCTTAATGCTTTCAGGCTTTACCTCATAGTAGATCGTAGTCTGCTTGCTCAGAACCACTTTTCTAACATTCTTATGCTTCTCTGTGATGGGAAATATCGGAGGTCTTTGGGAAATCAACTCAATCCATTGGTCGAGTCCTCGAGAGAATTTCTTCAACTCCTTTTCTGTCCAGTGTTCCTAAAGGTAAGCTATGATATTGTTGAAATTTCTGTTTGCCTCGTCAGTCCAGGTGATCTTATAGCCACTTTTCATACTTCTTGCGGACCTCTTTATGCGGTGTTACTCTGCCTTGTTTACTATCCTCAAGTCCGCGTTCAATGGAAGCTCTTTCCGCATCCGATATCTCATCCCACCAGTCAGACGCTGCAGCAGTATCTTCTCTCAGCCATTTAAGTCTCTCGATTGTAGTCTTGTCGTCAAGGCCGATAAGCCACTCGATTAGCCTCAGTTTTTCTGCCTGTATACTCATCTCACAAGGTCTTCTTCCAAATTTAACGTTTTAAACCCGTATTTGTTCTCGATCCGCCGGATGTTTATTGAAGGTTGACTAACGGACAAGTATATGCAAATGTGGGCGATTGCGGGTTTAAAACTTATCAAACCGAGGTAATTTCGAAGCGGGCTACAGCCCTTGAGTTTACTGCTATTTCCCCCATTTTGTATATACAGTGTTGTATGGCGTACTTTATTTCATCTTTACTTTTAATGTTTCAATATATTTCATAAAAACATTCTGAAGATCTGTAAGAAATAATCCAGTTTTCTGAAGAGGAATTGTAATTTCACACTTTTCACCTCTATTATTTTCGTCAGTAAATTTCACAGAAGTATTTGGAATAAAATCTACCCTTGCATGAGCTACAGCATTTCTAATGTGTCTGATATAATCAATTCCATCCGAATCTTTCCTATAAGTCGACGTTGCTTCAGATTTTAATTCATCTACTTTTCCATTTAAAGCATTAAACTCAGCTGGAAAATCTTTCTCTAACAATTGTCTTGGAACTACGAGCATTGTATAAAGAACCATCAACATTGTTCCCTGATTATCAATTCCAATTTTCGGTAAATTCTCTTTAATAAACTTATCTTCGAACGAAGCATTTTTATAATAGTCACTATTCAGGAAATCTATGTTTTTTAATTCCACAAGAAATGCAGTAGTAAAATAGCTTTGAATTAGTAAATTATCTTCTTGAGTGTATTCCATATTTATTTGTTTTCAATTATCTTTTGTTGGAATTGTGAATTCTCGTATGCCATACAACAGATAATAAAAGCAATCCATTCACTTTTACCCCGAAGTTATGAGGGGTTAAACTAAGATATTTTTGATTCTTATTCCAAGGGGCATCTTCAAATGTCTTGGCTTTCCTCTATAGGTTCCACCGTACCCAGGCTATACAGGCTTTGGCGGCTAAGATGTTGAGTCGTTTAGTCGTTTAGTCGTTGAGGTGTTTAGTTGTTTAGTGATTTAGGCGTTAATTCACTCAATTTCAAGACATCCAGTCACTAGTCACCCCAGTTTAGTCGTTGAGGCGTTGAGGTGTTGAGTCGTTGAGACGGTCAATTTCAGGCCAAAGTCAGAGTGTTTAGTACCCCATGCTGCTATTGCTTTTGGCTATTGGCTATTGGCTAGATTTGGTTGTAAGATGTTGATTTTCACGCCATCCAGTCACTAGTCACCCCGTGTTGATGGTTGAGGGTTTATAGTTGATAGAGGTGTTTGATGTGTTAAAGCGCTCAATTTCAGACATCCAGTCACTAGTCACCCCAGTTTAGTCGTTGAGGTGTTGAGGTGTTTAGATTTTGAGGCGTTGAGACGGTCAATTTCAGGCCAAAGTCAGAGTGTTTAGTACCCCATGCTGCTATTGCTTTTCGCTTTTGGCTATTGGCTATTGGCTAGATTTGGTTGTAAGATGTTGATTTTCATGCCATCCAGTCACTAGTCACTAGTCACCCCAGTTGAGTCGTTGAGGTGTTGAGTTGTTTAGGCGATTGATGTGTTAAAGCGCTCAATTTCAGACATCCAGTCACTAGTCACCCTGAGTTGATGGTTGAGGGTTTATAGTTGATAGAGTTGTTTTAGTGTTTGAGGTGTTAAAGCGCTCAATTTCAGTACACTCTATCACTAGTCAATAGTCACCCTCATAGCCTCGATTCCTCTGAAGTTACGGTCTGAGTCTTCGACCGGCTTCCTTCAAAAACAATCAACCCATTTAGTTCAGCTTAAATTTCTTTCTGTATTCTGAAGGACTAATGCCTTCTTTCTTTTTGAAAAGCCTTGAAAAATAGGGTGGGTACTCAAACCCTAAATCATAAGCCACTTCGGAAACGGTTTTGTTAGGCTTGAGTAGTAAGTTTTTGGCCTCATCAATCAAATACAGCTGCAAATGTTCGGTAGATGTTTTACCGGTTTCGCTCTTCAGGGTATCGCTTAGATAACGTTGTGAAACCGACAATTTTCCTGCAATTTCCTCTATGCTCGGAATTCCTTTTTCCTGCAAAAGACCCGAGTCAAAATAGGCTTCAAGCTGTCTATTAAATTGCTCAAGCAAATTGGTCGACAATTCTTTACGGTGGATAAACTGCCTTTCGTAAAACCTATTGGCATATTTAAGCAGGGTGCTGAGGTGGGAAATAATTATGTCTTTGCTATACTCATCCTGATTGTTCTGGTATTCGATGTAAATGCTTTCAACTATGGCTTCCAATTGTTCTTCCTCTCGTGGAGAAAGGTGTAAGGCCTCGTTTACTGAATATGAAAAGAATCCATATTTCTTAATCTGCTGCGCCAATTCAGTACCCTTTATGAAGTCTTCGTGGAAATGGATCGAAAATCCCTTTTGCTCATAAACCATCTGGCCACCCCATTGCATTACTTGTCTTGGAGCAATGAAAATCAAAGCGCCGTTGGTGAAATCATACTTTGTGCGCCCGTAGTTCAGATCGCCTTTTAGAATCTTTTTCAGGCTAATCGAATAACAATCGTTTGATACAGGTGGAGAGCTTGCAATGGAGCATGGAAGGTATTCATCCTTTTTACTTATTTCCACCATAACACTTAACATAGGGTGCTCTGGACGAGGCAATTCCATATAATCTAAAAAGGCGGATAAGGTTTTAAAATGCTGCATCTTGATTTCTCATTTCTTGTTTTGCCTCTAATAACTGCTCGTGGTAATCTTTTATTCGGCCATGAGCCAAGCCATCCACCAATAAAATAACGGCCAACATAGCCAATGTGGTAATCATACTTGCCCGCCATGAAGGACCCTTGACAAAAAGCAAAACCAAAGCGCAAGCCATCATGATTAAAGGGATTGCGGTGAAAACTATGTTTTTGTACTCTCTTAAAGTGGCATCTGCCCTTTCCAATTCAGAATCAACAAATGCCACGGCATCTTTATTATAAGCCTTTTCAAATTCTCCTAGCCTGGTTTTGTTGGTAAAATACAAACCAAGTCCAATTACCGTCAATAAAATGCCCGCTATGAGGGTTGGTAGGATATATGCCTTTGCTAAATCTGTTTTTCCAAATTGCCAAAACCCGATGCTTGCCAGCATAAAGGTTACCCCAAAAAGGACGAAAAATGGGGTTGATACTAATTCCGCTTTGGCCCAGTCGGTGGCTGCTTTTAAAATTTCCATGTTTTCTAATTTTCTGAGGTTGTAATTAGGGATTCTTTACTGTTTCCACCATTCTTCAAAGGTTTGAAGGCTATCTTTTAAGTTTATGGATTCTCCTATCATTGGAGTCAGAACTCTAAGTCCATGCGGAACGTTTTCACTCGAAATAAGGTCGAAGGGTTCATCCCAATCATGATTTGCAAGGGTGAACTTCCCAGAGTGAACAGGCAAAAGGGCCTTGGCGTTTAGATCCCTTGCTGCCTTAATTTGCTCGCCAGGAAGCATATGAATATACTTCCAGTTTTCATTGTATTGTCCATTTTCAAGAATAGCAAGGTCAAAGGGACCATAATTTTCTCCAATAATCTTGAAATGGGACCCGTAACCACTATCTCCACCAAGGTAAATGGAAGTGGAAGGTGAGGCAAGCACAAAGGAAGCCCAAAGCGTTTGGTTCCGTTTAAGTCCTCTGCCTGAAAAATGTCGAGCGGGTGTAACATGCGCAATGAACCCCTCATCCAAAGGAAAAGATTCATACCAATCCCCTTCCAAAATCACATCTGAGGTAAAGCCCCAATCTTCTAAATGAGCCCCATTGCCCAAACCTGTGACGACCTTTTTAATCTTTGGCTTTAACTGTTTTAAGGTATTATAATCCATATGATCCCAATGGTCATGGGACAAGAACAAATAATCTATTTTGGGAATATCATCGGTTGAATAAATGTCGCTTCCTTCATAGGCCTTAGTGGTAAACGAAAGGGGGGATGCATTCCCGCTTAAGACGGGGTCAACTAGAATTTTTTTACCCTCCAGCTGAATGAAATAGGAGGAATGCCCCATCCAAATCACAACATTCTCATTGGCTTTAAGGGCTTTTAAATTGGTCTTTCGAGAGGGCAAGGGTTTAGCCGGGGTTTTAGGATTGGAAGAAAAAAGGAACTGGTAGAGAACCTTCCCGTAGCCTGCACCTTCGGTCAGCATAGGAGTTTGACTTAAATTCTCAAACCCTCCCTTTCCGTAATTTGGTGATTTCTGAATTTTTGAAAGTCTTTCCTTGTCGGGATGTTTTCCAAACCTTTCCGTATTCAAAAACCATAGGGCACCCAAGCCAATAATTGCCATTACCAAAAGAAATCCGAACATTATTTTCTTAATTAAAGCCATTTTATTCCTACTTCCTCTTCTGTTAATTTCCACAGCCGATTGGCAACCGCTTTATCCTTAGCATGTGGTTTTAATTCATGGGCGCCAACCGGACCCACCCAATTGCTGCGGCCAGTTGGACCATAAAACGCCGTTTGGTCAAGGTCAGGCTCAGTAGCGCACATTAATTGTGGATAGGCACCATTTTCAGCTGGTTGGGTTAAAGGTGATAATTTCATCAGTCCAAAAATCAATTTCATCATAAAACTACCACTTGTATTAATAAGGTTTGTTCTTGACGATCCTGGGTGGCAGGCATAAGCTTTCACCTCTGATTTCCCGGCTTTTATCATTCTATTTTGTAATTCATAAATGGTCATAATTTGCGCCAATTTGCTCTGGCTATATGCATCGTTGGGGGTATAATCTTTATCCAAATTCAAATCCTCAAACTTGATGGTTTTAAGCCCCATATCGTAGCCCATGCTTCCCACGGTTACAATGCGTCCTTTTGATTTCTCGATCAATGGAAACAGCAAAGCTTGAAGGGTGAAATGCCCGAAGTAATTTACACCCATTTGGCTTTCCCAGCCATCTAGTGTGATTTTTTGCTTCGGAACCTGAGCAATGGCCCCATTACAGAGCAAGGCGTCAATACGTTCAACCTTTTTCAAAACCTCACTTGCGGCTTTTTTTACCGAAGCTTGTACGCCTAAGTCCATTTGGACATTCATCACCTCGATTGAATTTCCAATCACATCCTGTAAAGAGGCAATGGTGGCTTCCGCTTTTTGAGGGTTTCGGTTTAACATTACAACCTTAGCTCCTTTAGAAAGCAAGATACGCGCAGCTTCATAACCAGTACCGCTGGTGGTGCCAGTAATTACAAAGGTTTTTCCGGTTAAATCCTTTATTCTATCTGGGGTCCACCCTTTTTTGCCAAATTGATTTTTAATACTCATCTCTATTGAATTTGTTACTGCAAAGATGAGGCGACAATCAACCTAAGCACGTATACGGATTTCCGAAAGACGTATACTTTTTGGTTTTGTGGTGTCCTTTTTGAAGCGTTGAGAGTTGATGGTTGATGGTTGAAATCTAGGCATTTAAGGATAGGCGTTAAATGCAAGTTTCCTGTTTTAAAAGACTTCCCATAAGTGCCTCTTGTTGAGTTGTTGAGTCGTTGAGGTGTTGAGGCGTTTGATGTGTTAAAGCGCTCAATTTCAAGTACATACAGTCACTAATCACTAGTCACCCCAGTTGAGGTGTTGAACCTACCAATTCAATCTCCTCATTCTACTCATCTATGTCTCGGTCAATATAATCAACTACTCTTAATTAATTTGTAAATGATTCTTCTGAAGCTGACAATGGGTTTTGAGGCAACTTGTTTTGATCTTTTTGCTTGATTTACTTTAACAGTTCTCTGTTTTCTACTTCAAGCAATACTTTCATTTGCTGTATGGCTATTTGATTGAGTCTTACTAGCCTTTCCTTTTGGGACATTTGTTCCTGAATGAATACCGCATTTAGATTTTCCATGTTGGCTAAACAAATGAGTTCATTCATGCTGGCATAATCGCGCATATTACCCTTGAGGTCAGGGTTGGCATCACGCCATTGTTTAGCTGTTTTCCCAAATAAGGCAACATTCAAAACATCTGCTTCGCTAGCGTAAACAATTGCGGTTTGCGCAGGGGTAAGCTCTTTGGGAATTAAATTTTGCTTAATGGCATCGGTATGGATGTGATAATTGAGTTTTGCCAGTTCTCGTTTGGCACTCCAACCCAGTAGCTTTTGTTCTTCTTCCTTGAGGCGTTGGAATTCATTAATCAAATAAATCTGAAACTCGGGACTTAACCACATGGCAAAGTGAAAGGCGATATCCTTATGGGCATAGGTACCGCCGTATCTACCGGCTTTTACAATCAAGCCAATGGCTTTGGTTCGTTCAACCCACTGGCCAACAGACATGATAAAACGATTAACACCAGCTTCTTGTTCAATTACCTCGAATTCGGGGTAATTGAAATTGGGGTTGTTTAACTTTTCCCATATCCCCACATACTCCAGGGTGTTTTTATTGGTAATCCACTTGCCAATGAGTCCGCTGCCTTCTTTAAAACCAAGGGTCATGTCGGTTAAGGACAGATAATCTATTCCGTTTTGCACCATCACGCTAATCGTACTGCCTTTTACCTGAATATGTTTGTTCTTTGCCATTTGTTATTCAATTACCAATTTTCGTTTTAATGATATTTTTTTGGTGGGTACCGCGAATTTTGCAAACCTTTTCAGTATTTGCCATTAAACCTTCAGGTTGGTCGTGTTAAGCTACTAAATGGCATGAAAAAGTTTGTGTCAACACCTGGTTTCTCTAGGGTCTTTATAGACAATATTCCGTTTAGAATCAGTGCCCTTATTCCCTTAACCACCAATCAGATGCTCTCGCAATTTCGCCTAGTGGCTAGGCTAAGATAATTTTGTTTTTTAGACGAAACTAGCTTTTACCGCCTACTGCCACGCCCCAAAAGATTTTAGGTATCTAGACCTCCTTTGGGTGTTGAGCTGTTGAGACGTTGAGGCGTTGAGACGGTCAATTTCAGGCTAAATTCAGAGTGTTTAGTACCCCATGCTGCTATTGCTTTTCGCTTTTGGCTATTGGCTATTGGCTAGATTTGGTTGTAAGGTGTTGATTTTCATGCCATCCAGTCACTAGTCACTAGTCACTAGTCACCCCAGTTGAGGTGTTGAGGTGTTGAGGCGTTGAGTTGTTGAGTTGTTGAGTTGTTTAGGCGATTGATGTGTTAAAGCACTCAATTCCAAGTACATCCAGTCACTAATCACTAGTCACTAGTCACCCCTACCCTCCATGTAATGGGAATAGATTAATTTCGCGGCATGAAAGATTTTTGCTTCGGTATTCACCCCGTTCTAGAAGCCATTCGCTCTGGAAAAACCATTGATAAACTCTTTGTTCAAAAAGGATTAAAGGGGGATCTAGCCCAAGAACTCATGGAAGAAATCCGGGTCAACCGCATTCGCCCTAAAATGGTGCCCATTGAGAAGTTAAACCGTATCACTCGCAAAAATCACCAAGGGGTGATTGCCTTCGTCTCCCCCGTTCCCTTTTACAATCTAGGCGATACCATTCAAGAGGTTTTTGAATCGGGAGAAACCCCCTTCTTTCTCATGCTCGACGGAATTACTGACATCCGGAACTTTGGGGCCATCTGCCGAACCGCTGAATGTGCCGGGGTTCACGGAATCATCATTCCGGAAATTGGTGCCGCCCAAATCAATGCGGATGCCTTGAAAACCTCAGCCGGAGCCTTGCATCAAGTGAAAATTATCAAAGAAAGATACCTCGACAATTCGGTTGAATTCCTTCAAAACAGCGGAATTCAGGTGATTGGCTGTACCGAAAAAACCAAAGACCTCTATACCGATCTCGATTATAAGGCTCCCCTTGCCATTATCATGGGCTCAGAAGAGTCAGGAATCTCAGAAGCGGTGATGAAAAAACTCGATGGAAAAGCCAAGCTCCCGCTTCACGGTGAAATCGGATCCCTAAATGTTTCCGTGGCAGCCGGCGTCATCCTTTATGAGGTTCTTCGACAAAGAAATTAACGGGCCTTTCTTGGAAAAGTTTGGCTACCTTGACCATCAATTTTCAAGAAATGAAATATCAAAAAGAAGTCCTTTTAAACCTTCCTAGAGAAAGGGTAATTGAACTCTTCGACAATCCTGAAAACCTACCTAAATGGCAGAAAGGTCTTGAATCTTTTGAATTGATTGAAGGCCAAGCTGGGCAAGTAGGCGCCAAGTCAAAAATGGTTTACCTGATGGGGAAAAGGAGGGTTGAAATGATTGAAACGGTTACCGTTCGCAATCTTCCCGATGAGTTCTCTGGCACCTACGAAACCAAAGGAGGCTGGAATTCAGTAGAGAATTACTTTACCGAAGAAGAAGGTAAAACCCGATGGCTCATGAAAACCGAATTTAAGTTCTCAGGCTTCATGAAACTCATCGCCTTCCTTATGCCAGGCATGTTTAAAAAGGAAACGGCCAAACAAATGAATGCTTTTAAATCTTTTGCAGAATCTCAAGAATTATGATTATCACAAGTACAGAAACCCTTCCTAATAAAGAAATAACTGAAGTTTTAGGCATTTGTCGCGGCTCAACCGTCAGAGCTAGAAACATTGGTAGAGATATTTTTGCCGGACTAAAAAACATTGTTGGTGGTGAAATTGAGGAATACACCAAACTTCAGGCTCAAGCCCGCGAACAAGCCCTTCAAAGGGTGATTCGAGATGCTGAAAGAATGGGGGCCGATGCCATCATCAATCTTCGCTTTAATACAGCCATGGTTATGCAAGGCTGTGCCGAAATCTTGGCCTATGGTACCGCCGTTAAACTCAAATAAATGCCTGAAGGCCTTACATTGGGAATCTTGTTCTTTCAAGGTTTGATTTTATTCGGAATCATCATAGCCGTAATTGTGCTTGCTGTGATTAAGAATGAACAAAAGCATAAGGAAGATTTTGAGAAAAGAGACAATTAAGCCCTTTTCTTAAACCCAGCCTTCTTTAGCTTGGCTTTCGCCGATTTCTCAACTGCGGGGTCCTCTTTCATTTCTGGAGCATGATGTGGCTTTTTCCGGGCATCTATCAAAACCATCCCTTGGGTAGACCAGTGTTTATGCTCAAAGCTTGATTTCCACCCGTAAACATCGTGACTTGGATTGCTACGGGTAAAGGTTACCCATAGGAAATTTGCCATGTTCTGTGCGGTAAACATTGAGTCGTCTACCAAAACCCAAAACGGATAAGCCTCATATTTTTTCGCGTCTAACATATTCAAACGGTCCTCTACCTTTCCTTCTCCATCTAGCTCAAGGCAAAGCACGCCGGGCATAGGACTACCAATATTTTTAAACCCAGGAATTTCCGAGGGCCTTCTTTTCCCAAGTTTTCGAATGGGGTCACCGGCAACGGCTACCACTAGCTTTGAGCCACGGTTTAGGCTTTCGCCGGAATAATCAAGGGTGTCAATGGTGGTTTGGGTTTGGAAATGCAAATCTCGATCAGGACGAAACCGCTCTAAAATATGGGTTAGAAAGGCTTCCTCATCATGAATATCCGGATTTGAATAAACTCCGTCCGCAATGAATAAATACTTGGCCAGGGACAGCTGTCCGAAACCAAGAATCATATTGGCCTGAGTCAAGACCTCAGCTGGCTGAATTTCCTGAGTGTAAGGGGTGTATCGTTCTGAACCCACGGCAAAAAGTAAGGGATGAACCCCAGCCAAATCAACCGCATGAACCGAAGAAACACCCGGCAAATTGTCTGGGATGGCTTCCCCGGTAAGGGAATGAATCAAAGCCCCGAACTGAGAGTCTTCGGCAGGAGGCCTTCCTACCACAGTAAAAGGCCAAATGGCATTGGGCTTTGCATACACCTTGTTCACCTTCATAACTGGGAAATCATGAACCAAACTATAATAGCCTAAATGGTCTCCAAAGGGCCCTTCAGGCTTCAATTCATCGTGTGAAATACTTCCAGTAATCACAAAATCAGCATCCGCCGAAAGGCAATACCCCTCAGCATCATAGGCATACCTAAACCTTCTTCCTGCCAAAGCCCCAGCAAACATCAACTCTGAGAGCCCCTCAGGCAAAGGCATGACCGCGGCTAAGGTATGGGCCGGATGTCCGCCAATAAAAATACTAACCTTTAAGTCCTCTCCCCTTTTTCGGGCCTTGGTTTGATGAACTCCAATTCCTCTATGAATCTGATAATGAAGACCGATTTCCTGATTTGTTTCATAGGAATTTCCGGTCATTTGCACCCTATACATGCCCAGGTTGCTTAATTTAACCCCCGGATTATCAGGATCTTCTGAATAGACTTGAGGAAGGGTGATAAAAGGTCCCCCGTCCATGGGCCAAGATTTCATTTGAGGAAGATCGGTGATTTGCACCTCCTCGAAACCACAAGTATGAATGCCCACTTTTTTAGGCCGCATATTCAAAGCTCCTAAAATGCTCTTTCTATATTTCCATGGATTTCGAAGGGCAAGACTGGGGTCAGACTTTAGGGCAACCATGCCTTCCACAGCCTCCCATTTCTCACGAAGGATATATTTAGACCGCTCAAGATTTCCAAAAAGATTGGTAACGGCCTTGAACTTTGAACCCTTTACCTTTTCAAAAAGCAAGGCAGGGCCATTTGACTGAAAGGATTGCCTATGCATGGCCGCCATTTCTAAATCCGGGTCAACCTCTTCGTGTACCCGAAGTAAATCGCCCCTTTCTTCTAATTCTTCAATTGCTTTTGCTAAGGATTTATAGGCCATATTCAATTGTCAAAACTGAATTCAAAGGTAAGCATTGATCTTAGGAGGAGGCTTGATTTCAATAAGAATCTAGGGCACTGAAACAAAGATGTCAAGCTCAGCATTTTGCCAGTTATGACTTCGCTCGTCCAAAACCTCAAAGTCAAAACCGAAGGCTCTTTTAATTCCAGATTTCCAAATTTCCCTCCAGGTCTCTCCTATGCACATGGGCATTTTTCCTTTGGCCAAAAACTTTTGGTATTTCTGCACCGGAATCTTCAAAGATTGAAGGCCCTTTGGAGGTAAGGTAGCAGGCTCAACCTTCGCCCCGACGAAGTAAGAGAATCTCCGAGCATGATCGCCTTCGAAATCATAGTAAACCGCATAAATATCATTGGAAAGCCGGTCAGTAACTCTGTACAAGACATTTTCATCCACAAATTTTTGCCATAACTCACCAATGTCTCGGGTAGACTGGTTGTTCTGATTGGTGGTTTTTTGCTCAAGGCTTATGCCAATAAGGTGGATTTCAGGTAAGGTCATAAAAGTCCGCTTTTTTCTTAGTCTAATCAGAATATTTTTAAAATACCAACTACATCAAAACTCCGTTTCGAGATTTAATGCTTGGAGGAATATCTGTTTCCTCGAGCATTTCCCTTAGGTCAATTTCAATGGTTCTACACAAGGAAAGCATGGGTATATCATTGCCCATCCCTTGAAAGGGATTCTCAGAATAATCCCCAATAATTTCCATCATCACATAAATCCAGCCCAACAAAGCTGTAATTGGAATGGAAAGCCAAAGCTCCAAATCACTAATGGCCATAAGCTCTGGCATCATGCTAAAAGGTAATAAGAAAATAAATATGCCCACAAAATATCGGCTCATATTTGCGTATTGCCTGGGTAGTGGAAACTTTTTAATGCGCTCGTTTTTGCCTTGTAGGGCATAGAAACTTCTCAGAAGATTCTCCAATTCCATGTGCCGAAAATCATTGATTAAACCCGCCTCCCTGAGCTGAGTTAGGTCTCTTGATTGCTGGTTAATGATTTGGGTTGCTGTATTTGCTTTTTCCAGTAACGATTTTTGTTCCTCCTCGGGCAATAGATTCACAAAGCTCATTCCAGCATCTTCCTTGTCAACAAGCCCAATCCCTCCCTTAGCTTGAAGCTTTTCCGCATGCCTCCTTGTAAATCGTCCTTGCCGAATATGCTCCCAAGGGGCTGGCACCAAGAGTTGAGCTCTATGCGCGTATAGCCAAGCAATATGCCTATAAATCAACCGCCGTTTGATTTTCTGAATTTCCTCAAGTTCAAGTTTCGATTCTGAAAACTGATTGGTTATGAAACCATCTATCATCATCCCCCAAGATCTACTATCGTTCACTATTCCACCCCAAATCTTGCGTGCCTCCCACATTCGATCGTAGGCCTGATTGTTTTTAAATCCAACATAAAAAGCAACTGCCGTACCTATTACAGAAACCGGTAACCAGGGTATTTCAACCTGAATGATCTTAAAATGATAAAGGCTTGCCATTCCGCCCATAAAGGCAAACAACCAAACTAAATGATGCCAGGTTGCCTTTAGTACTTGCTTAAAATTAATGGATTTGGTTACAATCATTCTTGGCTAAATCTAGGTTAAATTTATTCTTCAGGTATGGTTGATGCCTTGGCTTCTTGGAGGTCCCCCAAAAAGGCTTTTAATTCCTGCTCTTTCTGAGTGCCAACCACCATTCTTTTTCCGGATTTTAACTCAAGAGCCAGGCCTTTATTCCCTCGAATATTATACACTGTTCCATAAGATGTCCAAATCCTTATGCCCCAGCCTCCCACAAAACCGTAGTTTAAAACTTTGGCCTTTTCTACCTCCTTCCAAGTTACTTTCTTTTTGAAAAAGGGGTAATACGTCCAATGTATTCCGCTTGAATTGATCCGAGTTTTCAAATGCATGATTCGAAAGAAAACCATAAGGGCGAGGAAGAAAACAAAGGTGAAGATTAAAGAAGGACTTAGAATTTCTCCTCCTTCAGCCGTGTCAGCGCTTAGCCTTTCATAAAAATGAAGAAAAAAAGGGACCAAACTGGCGAAAATCAAAATTATCCACAGCCAAACTTGATTGAACCTCTGCACTTCCATAAATTCTTTTTTCATATCCCTTAAAGTAAAGAAGCGCTATAGGTCAATAATTTGGAGGCAGACTCCTTGAGAGACTTTAACTCGGCTTCCGAAAAATCGATGCCTTCTTTCACGTAAACCTTTCCTTGGTTAATACATACCGGAAGACTAAGATAAACATCCCGAGAAATGCCTAATAGATTTCTATAATAGGAATTGGTAAGCAGAGAGACGCAAAGGTCATGTCTTTTCCCGTCAAGGATATAATTCATCAAAGTTTCAGCGCATTTGGCCACTCCAAACCGGGTCCCTTCCTGGGTTTCCCGAATTTTCGTAGAGGCATTTTTGGTTAAACTTTCCGCCTGACTTAATATCTCAGTGGTGAATTCCGGAATCTCTAAAACCGAAGCCCCTTTCACTTTGGTTTGCGAAAATATGGGCACCTGGCTATTTCCGTGTTCACCCAAGACCATGGCCTCAATATCCGCCAAGGGGCATTTTGAAAGATCCGAAAGATAATACTCCAACCGAATAGCATCTAAGAAAGTTCCAGTACCTAGCACCTTATTTTCAGGAAGGTTGGTGAACCGATGTATGGCTTCTGAAATCAAATCTACCGGATTGGTTATTACTATGATATAAGGCTGGTGCTTAAATCTAATCCCTTGAAACACCCTTTTCACCAATTCAACATTCTCATTAGCCTTTGATAAGCGTGAGGCCCCGGGGGCATTCGGAATTCCGGCGGTATAAAAGATAAAGTCTGAGCTCTGAAAATGCTTTGCTTGATTTAGCACTAGCTCAGCATAAGGGTACAAACTAAGTCCATGGGCAAGGTCAAGAAGTCCGCCAACTGAATTTGAATCAGGCTCAATTATGTTCAAACAAACCCTTCGATTGGCATGGCTAGAATTCAATAGGAGGAGGGCCAAGGTTGCGCCTACATTTCCGAACCCTACCAAGGTAATATTTATGGACTTTGACATGAACTGAGATTAGAATAGAACAAAGCCCTAAAGGAAAAGCCCCTTTTGACTTCCCCATAAACTTAGGATTTATCAGGTTTCGAGGAAAGCGAATTTCGCCAAGCCTAATCTAAATCATGAAAACCGACTGGGAAGTTTTCCCGCTAAAGCGGATTCAAGAAATTCTTGGATGCGTTTTTCTTTGGTTTCTATCCGTTTTGCGGATACCACCCAATACAGGATGGAACGTTTTTTTGAATGGCTCAGGGCCGAATAAAAGGATTCAGCTTCCGGGCAATCCTTGAAGGCTTTTTCAAGCTCTATTGGAACAGTTAGGGCGTCTATTGAGTCTAAGATTTGCCATGAACCATTTTCTTTGGCCAGGCTTATTGCGTTTAGACCTTCCTTCTTCATCAACCCTGCTTCCATTAGTTTCTCAACCTTCTCCTTATTCACCTTTGACCAAGTACTCTTGGGCTTTCTTTTGCAGAAATATTGCTTAAATTTCTCGGCATCTATTGTTTTCCTCACGCTATCAATCCAGCCGAAGCAAAGGGCATGATCTACGGCTTGGCTCCAAGTTAAATTGGGGTTGGGAGAGGCCTTTTTATGGATGATCAACCAAACTGAATCTTTAGAGTCTCCATTCTGCTCCAACCATTTCCTCCATTCATATTCATTGGAGGGCTCAAAGCTGTCTGCCTTTTCTTTGAAGCTCATTTTATGTGGGTTGAGGTTGAATTTCAGGCATTAAAGAGGATTCCACATCCGCTTTTATCTCTACCAATTTCGGCTATCGCCGGCTCAAATTAAGGATTTCTACGGGCAGTTTCTTCTCTAAGGCCTGGAGGCAGCTTAAAGCTGATTTATAATCGGTGGTTTCATGAACCTGCACTCCTCCTTTCTTGCCTCGAAGATAAACTTCATAGACTCGGGTGCGGTTCGTATAGCTAATCGACTTCATGTTCATTCTTTGATTCAGGGTGTGAAGTTTTAATACCGCTTGATAAAACTCCTTTATTTCCATGGAGGAATGAAAAATCTTGAAAACCAGAAAATCAGAATAATGCCGGATAAGCCCTTTCTCTAAGTCGAGTTTTGCCCCTCGAATATTCATTATTCCAAGGACCCCCAATGGAATTATTGGAAGACATAGGATAAGCGTTTCAATGGTTTGAAATCTATAGGGGAGGTAAACGGAAGCAATGACCAAGCATAAGCCGAACCAAAACATGAAGCCATCAAAGCTCGCACCCCACCTAAAGTTCATAAATGCAATAATCTCCGTTCTCAAGAACCACCTTGCGACCTTCTAGGCTAATTTCCGAGCCAAAGCTTCTTTTGAGAATTACAACATAATCTAGTCCTAGCGTTTGAAGGGAATCTAAAAAGCCCTCCCTCTGAATTTCAGAATTAGAATTGATCCAGCCCTTTCTATGCGCAAAGTACATGGGAGTTGGATAGTTTCCGCTGTTGATTAGGATCATTTCCTCCGCATCGGAAACCTTATTTAAATCTTCTTCTAGGTTTAGAATTTGAAGATTCTTTTCTTTTATACGAAAGTCGTTTTGCTGATTGGCGATGCCTTCTACTCCCACAATCACCAAAAGGGCAACAACCCATTTCATGCTTTTGATTTGGCTTAATCCATAGCCTGCCACTAAAGCCATTACGGGTGCAAATGGCACTATGTAATAGGTGTGGTGAGAGAATGTGTATCCCGCCTTAAAAATGATGACAGCAAAGCTTAGTGTGGCAATGGCCAGGATTCCATAAACTTTCCAATCTCTGCGTTTAATGGACGTATAGAGACCAAAAAGGAAGAGGGCAAATCCTGAAAACTTTAAAGCGGTATCGTAAAACCTACTCAAGGTTAAATTGAGGTTCTGACCTATTTCTACAATTCCCTGTAGGAAACTCTTACCCATGAAGAAATGCCAAAAACCATAGTCTTCAACCAATTTAGGCACCCAGTGGTAATACCAAGCTACCACCGGAAAAAGCGTTACCAGCGAAGCAACTGAGAAAATCACCTTTCGTTTCATGGGTATTTTTCCATCGAAAATGAAAAAGGCAAAAACAACCAATATGAATCCCGAAGGAAGCTTGGAAAGAACACCAATGGTAATCAGCAGGAAATACGCCAATACATTCCAGAGGCCTTTTTCCCGAACCTTTCCTTCCAAATAATTGGTGCCGTAATAGATGCCCGCCAGAATCAAAGACATTGAAAAAGTGTCGGGCATGATCTTTCGTGAAAACTGAAACCATATTGAAACCAACAATAAAATGCTGGCGTAAAAGGCCGTTTTATCTGAGAAATACTTCCTCACCAATAGGTAGAAAAACCAGATTCCAATGCTTGAAATCAATAGATTAATCAAGCGACCATACCAGTGTTGGTAACCGAACACCTCGGCCGTGGCATAAATCATATAATTCAAAACCGGGAACTCCATTCCGGTAATTCCGGTTTTCTCCCCAGCAAAATCGACTCTTGGATAAAATATATTATTGTCGATTTCAAGATAGTTGCGAGCCACCATTGTAACGGTGGTTTGCCTCCAGTTATGACCGGTTTCTAGGGGCGGATTTGTAATACCAACTAGACGTATCAAGAAAAACAGAAGGATCCAAAATCGGATGTCTTTAAGGAGGCTTTTCAGGTGCATGGCTTAATCAATTAGGCAAGACAAAGGTCTTCAATTCTGCCACTAAACTAAGGATTCATTAGCCACAATATCTTGCGGGATCATGCCCCTGTACTTTTTCATAAAACGGCATTCTGGAAACCGAGGTAAATAATAAATTTCCCATCTGCCAATCTGGAATTGAAAATCTCTTTTCTTGTGATATAAAGCAGAGAATACCGCTCCCTTTTTTACCCAGAAGCGCAACCTGGCTGGGGCCGATGGAATAGACTTTATTTAATCAAAAAGGTTGATTTTTTGTCTTAAATGATTGCCAAACGAAAAAGGAACCAGGCCTTTATGCTGTAGACGGCCAATAATCACCCCAGGAGGTGTGCGGAACTTTTCGGAAAAAGAAATGATCGTAGCTTCATCTAAAGAATCACTATCTAGTAATTCCTGCAGCTCACTTTCTTTCAGTAATAGTTTTGAAGCATATTGGTTGGCTTCTTCTTCCTTTTTTTGATCTACCGGAGTTCCTTCAACATCTTCAAGGAATATTTCTTTTTTGCCATGCAATAGAATGTGGCCTGCTTCATGGAAAAATGTGAACCAGAAATGATCATTGGTTTTGTACCTGCCAGAAAGTTGAATCAGAGGAATATTATGAAACCAACGTGTTGCACCACTGATTGGAGCCTTGGGCAGGGTGGGTACGTACACCAAGGCTACCCCACACTCGGCACATAAACTCTGTAACCTTTCAGTAAAATCTTCTGGATGTTGGTAGGCTATTTCTTTCGCCTCACTCAATGCCAGTTTAAATCGTTTCTCGTCAAATCCACTAACTTGGAGTTTTGTTGCTTCCAATTCACCCATACGTAACCATGTTGACATAGCGTGCGGGCTTTTAGTATTTGCGAGTGAAATTCGGAATGCAACCGAAACCTCTTGGTCAATGTAGATTCTATGCCATTGATTTGGAGAGGCCACCCCAAAAAAACCAAGCAGACTATTTACAAGAACATGCTTTTCACGGGTCTTAGGTAGAATACCCCAATTTTTCATTTCCCGCAAAGGAAATTTGTAAAACCACTCCAGACATTCCTCAAGAAAGGATTGCTGCTCCAATTCAAAAAGACATTTACGGTATTCCTTTTCACGATTTAGCCAAAAGGAAGCAGGAATACCCAAGGCCTTCTCCAATTGAAATGCAGTAGCTGTGCTGATGGGCTCACGCCCTTTGATAATATCATTGATCTTTTCTTTAGGACGGCCTGTTCTTTCAGCTAATTCCACCTGTGACATGCCAATTTCATCCAGTGTTTCCTGAAGCGTATCACCCGGAGGCGACAGGACTTGTTTTGCTATTTCAAGATCAGTACTCATTATGTCACTTTCTATTTTTTATGATAGTCTTCAACCCGCAAGAGTTTGATGGCCGTTACCTTATTCCAATCCAGCCCTCCATCATCTTTGTTTGGAATGGGATCATGGGCCGGCTCAAATATTAATCGATAATTTCCTGAAACATCAACCGCCAATTCACCTTTTTTGTCACCTTTCAGTTCATGACACCTTGCAGCAGGAAACATTCTCATGTCTTCCAGGGTTTCAGCAGCCTTCAAGTCTTTAACGCGCTGATCAATCTTCCTGGCCAATTGCCCAAAAACTTTAGCCATATCCTTTGGCTTAGTCAACTGCTTTTCAAGCTTATTGGTTTTAAAGAATAACTCCACTGCAAAGTTATAATTTATTAACGTAAAAGGTTAACTAAAATACGATAAACATTGCAAGTACATTGCCGCAACAGCCTCTTCATAACTTGAAAACCAATCCCGCATTTCAGCACATGCCTGTTCATTACAAGACAAAGTGGTTGTGGCGATCAGGAATAAAAGTATGGTCCTCATCAGTTTGGAGATAAGGGGGTGCAAATTGAAGTTCAGCAACCTCAAAAAGTAATTGGATTTGAATGTTTTCATCATGATTCAGTTTTTTCTACAAAAGATGAATGGTCGTGCCCTAGCTCAAGAATGGGTCAACAACCGTCCGTCCGTTTCGAAAGACCCAATCTAAGATTATAAATGTTATTCCTCCCCAACCCCAAACCGATCGATTAAATAAATAAGGCTGGTCATAGCAGCTGCGCCGAGTTCAAGCTCTCTTTGATCAACCGTTTCAAACACATCGGTTTCTGCATGATGGTGAATGAAATACCGTTGACTATCTGGTTTATATCCGATTAATACGGTCCCCTGATCTTTTAAGAAACTAATATCAACTCCTCCGTATCCCGGGTCAATTCTGTCAATATAAAAGGGGTGAAACAATTCATCGTAGCGGCGAAAATATTCCACCGTGGCTGAATCGGCCTGAATACCAAAGCCTCTCGGAGTAAAGCCTCCGTTGTCTGATTCAAGGGCAGCCAGATGCACTTCTCCTTTTTGTGCGGCAATTTCAGCGTAATGCTTGGCACCCTTGGCTCCGTTTTCCTCATTCATATAAGCCACCACCCGAATTGTATGGCGGGGTTGAATATTAAGGGCTTTAAATAGGCGCAAAACTTCCATGCTTTGCACAACTCCTGCTCCATCGTCGTGTGCGCCTTCTCCAACATCCCAAGAGTCTAGATGCCCACCTACCAAGATGATTTTCTCAGGAAATTCAGATCCGCGGATTTCCCCAACCACATTATGTGAGGGAGCATCCGGAAAATTCTTACAGTCCATTTTCAAGAAAATTTCTAAATCTGGATCAGTTTCCAATTTTTGGGATAAAAATTCCGCATCTGCCGTAGAAATCGCTGCCGCTGGAATCTTCTTCACTCCCTCTTTATACCGTTGAACGCCGGTATGTGGGTATTTGTCGATTCGCAAGTTCATAGACCGCACCAAAACCGCATTAGCCCCATAGGGAGCAGCTTCTGCCGCACCTGAAGACCGTTGGTCAACGCAGCCTCCATAAGCCGCAAATGTATTCAACTCCTCGGCATTCATGGGTCGGTTGTAGAAGACGATTTTACCTTCAATGCCTTCCCTTCCAAGTTTGGCCAATTCTTCGAAATTCTTCACCTCTACTACCTGAGCTTTGATCCCATTCACCCCGGTTCCTATGGACCCTCCCAAAGCGAGAACATTGAGCTTATAAAACTCAAAATTGGAATACAGGATGCACTCCTCTTTTTTACCCCGCTCCCAATGAGTCACCTTACAAGGTTGTTTCCAGACCGTATCTAGCCCTTGATTCATCATAGTATTTGCAGCCCAGCTTACCGCTTTTTCGGCATTTTCCGATCCGCTCAAACGATGCCCAATCTCCTTACAAAGTACGCGCAGGTTTTCATATGCTTCCCCCTTGGTAAGGGCCTCTGTATAAATTTCTTCTAAGACTTTTTTCTCTTCCGAAAAATCAGATTTGGTAGGTTCGTCGTTCTGGGCTTCCGGACCACCACAGGCCAAAAGAAACAAGCAAATTCCGTAGATAAATAATCCTCTCATCTTCCTCAATATTTTTCGAATGGTAAGGATAGGAAGAATTTCCAAACTTCCTACAAACAAAAAACCCCCAGTAAAACTGAGGGCTTTCTACCAATATTAATTCTAAATTACTTTGCGAACTCTTTTTTCAAAAGCTCGGTAGTGGTTGAACCCGGACGTTCAATTGGGGCACCAATGGCACGGTCCCAAATCAATCCACACATGGTGCCTAGGGCACGACTCACACCGAATAATACGGTATAGAAATCATACTGAGTCAGACCGTAATGAACCAATAGAGCTCCTGAATGAGCATCTACGTTTGGCCAAGGGTTTTTCACCTTTCCAGTAGCCTTTAAAATATCGGGAACTACCTCATACACTCTAGATACCAAAACGAAAAGTTCATCATGTGGCATGTGCTTTTGAGCGAACTCTCTTTGGGCGGTATATCTGGGGTCAGTTTTACGCAAAACGGCATGTCCAAATCCGGGAACTACCTTACCTTCACTCAAGGTCTGTTTTACATAATTAGAGATCTGTTCCTTGCTTGGAAGTCCACCACCCAATTCATCACGCATAGCAAAGAGCCAGCGAATTACTTCTTGATTGGCCAAACCGTGCAAAGGACCAGCAAGACCGTTCATTCCGGCGGAAAATGATAGGTAAGAATCACTCAATGCAGAACCCACCAATTTCACGGCATGAGCAGAAACATTTCCTCCTTCATGATCGGCGTGGATGGTCATGTACAAACGCATCAGCTCTTTAAACTCTTCGTTTTCAAAGCCAAGCATATGGGCCAAATTACCTGCCCAGTCTAGTTTTGAATCCGGCTCGATATGGTCACCATTATGGTACATTCTACGGTAAATGTAGGCAGCAACTCTAGGAAGGCGCGCAATCAAGTTCATGGCATCCTCATAGGTAGGATCCCAGTATTCTTTTTTGGCAATACCCTTTCTGTAAGCTTTCGCGAATTCAGATTCGGTACGAAGGGCCATAATACCCGCCACAAACTGAGTCATTGGATGAGCCGTTTCAGGAAGGGCATCAATCACCTTGAACACATGAGGAGGAACGATGGAACGACGAGCCCAATTATTGGAAACTCTACGAACGGTATCATCGTCGGGTAATTCACCTGTCAACATTAGATAGAAAAGCCCTTCTGGCAAAGGCTCTTGACCTCCAGGGTAAGAAGGCAACTTTTCTTGAAGCTCAGGAATGGAATAACCTCTAAAGCGAATTCCCTCTTCTGGGTCAAGCTTAGAAGTTTCACAGATCAAAGCGGTAACACCACGCATTCCCCCGTAAACCTGGGAAATTTTGACATCCCCAACCTTCTCGTCACCATACTCTTTTAGAAATTCTTTAATCTCGAGCGACGCAGGCTCGATCATGCTGGCAAATTGCTCTTTAATACGATCCATGAATACTTATTATTTATGCTTTAAAAATTTATGCTCAGTGCCCAAATATACGGCAGAATTACCAAGGATTTCCTCGATTCTAAGCAACTGATTATACTTGGCCATTCGGTCAGAACGGGAAGCTGATCCTGTTTTAATCTGACCGCAGTTAAGAGCCACAGCTAGATCCGCAATGGTGCTATCTTCTGTTTCTCCTGAACGGTGACTCATAATGCTGGTATAGCCGGCATTGTGAGCCATATTAACGGCCTCTATGGTTTCGGTAAGGGTACCGATTTGATTTACTTTTACAAGGATGGAATTGGCCGTGTCTGTGTCAATTCCTTTCTTCAACCGGTCTACATTGGTTACAAAAAGGTCATCCCCTACCAATTGCACCCGGTCGCCAATGGCTTGAGTCAGCTTTTTCCAGCCTTCCCAATCATCCTCATCCAATCCGTCTTCAATGCTTAGAATTGGATACTTACTGGTCCAGTCTTTCCAGAATTCAACCATTTCATCCACAGATTTTTTCTCTCCAGTGGATTGATGGAAATGGTAAACCTTTTCTTCCCGATTGTAAAATTCAGTAGCCGCTGCATCCATGGCAATGAACATATCCTCTCCGGGTCTATACCCAGCAGATTCAATGGCCTTCAATACGGTTTCAATGGCTTCTGTGTTCGAGGATAAATTAGGCGCAAAACCTCCTTCATCACCCACATTGGTACTATGTCCGCTATTTTTCAGCACTTTCTTAAGGTGATGGAATACCTCGGT
The DNA here is from genome assembly GCA_937139155.1 of uncultured Flavobacteriales bacterium. GTDB lineage: Bacteria > Bacteroidota > Bacteroidia > Flavobacteriales > JBLHRE01 > CAKZPI01. Next base: position 80,602 of record CAKZPI010000043.1, on the reverse strand, counting down.
ACCCATTCTTAAAGCATCGCTGAATGATTCGGCCTTTACAGGCATAACCATGAACTCCTGAAAGTCAATGCTATTATCTGCGTGTGAACCTCCATTCAAGATGTTCATCAATGGAATGGGAAGGGTTTTGGCATTAACCCCGCCTACGTAATTGAACAAAAATTGTCCGGTAGATTGGGCCGCTGCTCTTGCTGCAGCCATGGAAACAGCCAACATGGCGTTTGCTCCTAAATTGGCCTTGTTTGGAGTTCCGTCAAGTTCAATCATCAAATGATCAAGATCCCTTTGACGGGTTACATCCATCCCAAGAATTTCTTGGCGGATTACCGTATTCACATTGTTTACTGCGTTGAGAACCCCTTTTCCCATGTAAATGGAAGAATCCTCATCTCTCAACTCAACGGCCTCATGTGCTCCGGTAGAAGCACCAGAAGGAACAGCTGCCCGACCAAAGGCTCCGTCGTCGGTCATAATATCTACTTCAACGGTAGGATTGCCTCTTGAATCAAGAATTTGACGCGCGAATACGTCTACAATTAAACCCATGTTATTTGGCTTTGGATTGGTTAATGCTCTCTATAAACTGATCAAACAAATATCTTGAATCATGCGGACCCGGAGATGACTCAGGGTGGTACTGCACCGAGAAAACTGGGTTTGACTTCATCCGAATACCAGCAATGGTGTCATCGTTCAGGTGGGTATGTGTAATTTCGATGTCAGCGTGTTTTTTGGTCTCCTCTTCTGAAATCACAAACCCATGATTTTGGGAGGTAATTTCTCCTAAACCCGTTTCATGGTTAAGGATCGGATGGTTGATTCCTCTATGTCCATGGTGCATTTTATAGGTAGAAATCCCGTTGGCCAATGCAATGAGCTGGTGCCCAAGACAAATTCCAAATACAGGTCTTCCGTCTTTAATAATTTCTTTCACGGTTTCAATCACCTTCGGCATGGCAGAAGGGTCTCCAGGACCGTTTGACAGGAAGAATCCATCTGGGTTAAAAGCTTTAAGCTCTTCATAGCTCGTGTCTTTTGGGAAGACCCGAATTTGAGCCCCGCGTTCTTCCAAACAACGTAGTATATTGGTTTTGATTCCAAAGTCAAGGGCCGCGATTTTCACATCACCCATATCGTTTCGATCAAACGCCTCAGGGGTAGTAACTTTTGAGGCCAATTCAAGTCCTTCCATGGATGGAAGATCCTTAAACATATTCATCAAGGCATCCAAATCAGAGGTCTCGGTAGAGATAATGGCATTCATAGCACCTTTGTCGCGTACATGTCTCACCACGGCCCGGGTATCAACCTCAGAGATGGCCACCATATTTTGATTGCTGAAATACGTTTTCAGGTCAGACATCCCTCCAACTCTTGAATAAGTTTCAGAGAAATTTCTGCAAACCAATCCTGCAATTTTCATATCGGCTGATTCAACTTCATCTTGGTGTACCCCGTAGTTTCCGATATGGGCATTGGTGGTAACCATAATTTGTCCGAAATAAGAGGGGTCAGTAAAAATTTCTTGGTAACCGGTCATACCCGTGTTGAAGCAAATTTCTCCTGAAGCCGTTCCTTCCAGTCCGACTGATTTTCCGTAGAATGTAGTTCCATCTTCTAAGAGTAGAACTGCCTCTTTTTTGCGCTGATACTTCATCATAATTTACGAGATATAAAAAAAGGATAAAGCCATGGGCTCTATCCTTCCTTATGCAACGATTTGATCATCAATCTTTTAATCAGATTTCTTATCTTCTTTTTCTTCGTTATCACCCTCTCCGGATTCAGCTTTTGGAGCCTCTTCCTTTTCAGGAGCGGCCGGAGATTCTTTGGTTTCAGCCTTCACTTCCTCTTTAGGAGCTTCAGCAGTTTCCGTGGTTGGGCTTGGCGCAGCAGAGGTAGTTGCTTTCTTACCACCTCTACGGCTTCTACGGCTACCTGATTTCTTAGGTTTCTCATTGGTATAGATTTCATTGTAATCTACCAATTCGATCATACACATTTCTGCGTTATCCCCTTGACGGTTTCCGGTTTTAATGATTCGGGTATAACCACCCGGACGGTCAGCAACTTTAGTAGCTACATCGCGAAACAATTCGTTAACCGCCTCCTTACTTTTAAGGTAAGAGAAAACAGTCCGGCGAGAATGTGTCGTATCGTCTTTTGATTTTGTAATCAAAGGCTCAACGTAACGCTGGAGGGCTTTTGCCTTAGCAACGGTTGTATTGATTCGCTTATGCGCGATTAAACTATTTGCCATGTTGGCCAACATCGCTTTTCTATGCGAAGCTGTGCGACCTAAATGATTGAACTTCTTTCCGTGTCTCATCGTTCTATTCTATCTGAACAAACCTAGGTTTGCTTAGTCTTTATCAAGATTGTACTTGCTTACATCCATTCCAAAGGAAAGACCTTTGGTGGCTACTAATTCATCCAATTCGGTAAGAGATTTCTTACCAAAGTTTCTGAATTTCATCATGTCGGCTTTGGTGTATTGAACCAAGTCGCCAAGAGTTTCAACTTCCGCCGCTTTCAGACAGTTCAATGCGCGAACTGAAAGATCGAGGTCAACCAATTTGGTTTTAAGAAGCTGACGCATATGAAGGGTTTCCTCATCGTAATTTTCGATGGAAGACTGTTCTTCATCCTCAAGGGTAATGCGTTCGTCAGAGAACAACATGAAATGGTGGATCAAAATCTTCGCTGCTTCGGTAAGGGCATCTTTGGGGTGGATAGAACCATCCGTGGTGATGTCCATGATCAATTTCTCGTAGTCAGTTTTTTGCTCAACCCGGAAATTTTCAATGGAGTAGCGAACGTTTTTGATGGGGGTATAGATTGCATCTACAGCGATGGTTCCAACAGGGGCGGAAGCTTTCTTATTGTCTTCTGCACCTACGTAACCACGACCTCTTTCGATGGTAACTTCCATTTTGAAGTCCACCTTAGGGTCAAGATGACAAATCACTTGTTCAGGATTCAAGATCTGGAAACCAGAGATAAATTTCCCTAGGTCACCGGCGGTAACTGTTTCCTGACCTGAAACTGAAATTGAAACCGTTTCATCTTCCTGACCTTCAATCTGCTGCTTCAACCGAACCTGCTTGATGTTCAGGATGATTTCAGTAACATCTTCTACCACCCCTTTGATGGTAGAAAACTCATGATCCACCCCGTCGATACGAATTGCGGTGATTGCATATCCTTCAAGAGAAGAAAGCAATACCCTGCGAAGGGCGTTTCCGATGGTCAGGCCATAGCCTGGTTCAAGGGGTCTGAATTCAAACTGGCCCTCAGATTCTGAGGCTGAAATTTGAATGACCTTTTCAGGTTTTATGAAGTTTAAGATTGCCATGTATTCTACTTTTTAGCTTTCTACCAAGGATTACTTAGAGTAAAGCTCGACGATTAGCTGTTCTTTAATGTTTTCAGGAATTTGTTCGCGTTCTGGTACGGCTACGAACTTCCCGGTTTTGGTATCTGAATTCCAGTCAATCCAGTCAAAGCTTCTTGGGTTTGAAGAAAGTGATTCGTCAATAGCTTTCAATGATTTTGAACGCTCACGAACACCTACAACATCACCGGCTTTAAGGCTGTATGAAGGAATATTAACCACCTCACCATTCACGGTGATATGACGGTGATTCACCAACTGACGGGCACCTCTACGGCTAGGAGAGATTCCCATACGGTAAACAACATTGTCTAAGCGACATTCGCAAAGTTGCAACAATACCTCACCGGTAATGCCCTTGGTTCTTGAAGCTTTTTCGAAAAGGTTTCTAAATTGACGCTCTAGGATACCGTAGGTGTACTTAGCTTTTTGCTTTTCCATCAACTGGGTAGCGTATTCAGAAGTTTTCTTTCTACGACGCATTAGGCCGTGTTGGCCAGGAGGGTAGTTGCGTTTTTCAAAGGAAGTATCTGGTCCGAAGATTGGATCTCCGAATCGACGTGCGATTTTGGTTTTTGGACCTCTATATCTTGCCATCTTATTATTTCTTGAAGATTGTAATCAATTAAACTCGGCGTCTTTTGGGAGGACGACATCCGTTATGAGGTAGTGGAGTAACGTCAACGATTTCTGTTACTTCAATACCAGAATTATGAAGGGAGCGAATGGCTGATTCTCTTCCGTTTCCGGGACCTTTCACATACACCTTTACCTTGCGTAGGCCTGCTTCGTGTGCAACTTTGGCACAATCTTCAGCTGCCACCTGAGCGGCATAAGGAGTGTTTTTCTTAGATCCGCGGAAGCCCATTTTACCGGCTGACGACCAGGAGATTACCTGACCCTGACGATTGGTTAATGAAATAATCACATTGTTGAAAGAAGAGCTGATATGCGCTTCTCCAATGGCATCAACCCGAACGTTTCTTTTCTTTTGCTTTTGCTTTTGCTGCTTAGCCATGGTCTACTGCTTATTTGGTCGCTTTTTTCTTGTTGGCAACGGTCTTCCGTTTTCCTTTACGAGTACGCGAATTATTCTTAGTACGTTGTCCGCGAAGCGGAAGGCTTGAACGGTGACGAACCCCTCGGTAGCAACCGATGTCCATCAATCGTTTAATGTTTAACTGAACCTCTGAGCGAAGCTCACCCTCAACAGTAAATTCTTCCGTAATCACGTTACGGATGCTGTTAAGTTGTTCATCGTTCCAATCTTGAACTTTGGTGTCATAATCAACACCTGCACGTTTCAAAATCTCCTGAGCACGAGAACGGCCGATACCATAGATATAGGTCAAACCGATTTCGCCGCGCTTGTTTTTTGGTAAATCAACACCAGCTATACGAGCCATAGTTTCTCAATTAATCGTTATCCCTGACGTTGCTTGAACTTCGGGTTCTTTTTGTTAATAACATACAGCCTGCCCTTTCTGCGTACAATTTTGCAGTCAGCGCTACGCTTCTTAATGGATGCACGAATTTTCATAATTTCTTTTAATATCTGTACGTAATCCTTGCTTTGGTCAAATCATATGGAGACATTTCCAGCTTCACTTTATCTCCTGGTAAAAGCTTGATGTAATGCATCCGCATTTTTCCTGAAATATGCGCTGTAACAATATGTCCATTTTCCAGTTCTACCCGGAACATGGCATTTGACAGTGCCTCGATGATGGATCCATCCTGTTCTATAGATGGTTGCTTAGCCATATGATTTTTCCTATTTATTAATTACTTCTTCAATAAATTCGAATGTTGACAAAATCTCCGCTTCCCCTTTCCGTACCACTACTGTATGCTCAAAATGAGCTGAGGGTTTACGGTCTCGGGTGCGTATCGTCCATCCATCTTTTTCTTGATGAATGTTCTTGGTACCTAAATTAATCATGGGTTCAATAGCTATTACCAAACCCTCTTTCAATTGGACCCCACGACCACGCCGGCCATAGTTCGGAACCTCGGGTGCTTCGTGAAGGCTTTTGCCAATTCCATGGCCTACCAACTCTCTTACCACCCCATAACCTAATCCTTCTGTGAATGATTGAACCGCAAAGCCTATATCTCCTAATCGGTTTCCGGCAACAGCCGCCCCAATTCCTAAATACAAACTCTTCTTGGTGTTCTCTAACAAATCTTCAACCTCTTTATCTACCTCACCAATGGCATAGGTATAGGCTGAATCTCCGTAGTAACCGTTCATTTTCACCCCGCAATCAACCGATAAAATATCTCCTTCTTTCAAAGGCTTATCGTTTGGAATTCCATGTACTACCACATCATTTGCAGAAGTACACAGGGTTCCCGGAAATCCTCCAAACCCCTTAAAGGCTGGAACACCACCATGATCACGGATAAAAGTTTCGGCGATGGCATCAAGCTCAAGAGTTGTAACTCCTGGTTTGATGTGTTTCGCAACTTCCGCGTGTGTCTTGCCAACAAGCAAAGAACTTTCACGGATTAGGGCGATTTCTTCTTCTGTTTTGTAGAAGATCATATCCTAATCCTCGAATTAAATGGCAGCACCTACTCCGGCGCGTCCTTTAATTCGACCTGATTTCATCAAACCGTCATAATGACGATTCAATAAATAACTTTCAATTTGCTGCAATGTGTCAAGCACTACTCCTACCATAATCAGCAAGGAGGTACCCCCATAAAACTGTGCAAATTGAGTATTTACACCGGCTTGCATTGCAAAGGCCGGCAAGATAGCCACAATTGCCAAGAAAATCGAACCTGGCAACGTAATTCGGCTCATTACTGTATCAATAAACTCAGCGGTACGTTTTCCGGGCTTAACACCAGGGATAAAACCACCGTTTCGTTTCATATCATCTGCCATTTGATTAGAGTTCACAGTAATCGCTGTATAGAAATAGGTGAACAAGATGATCAATAAGGCAAAGATGAAATTATAGGTAAATCCTGAAAAGTCAGTCAAAGCTGAGGCAATTCCTTGAAGGGTTTCTGATTCAGAGAAACCTACCAAGGTAATGGGCACGAACATAATTGCCTGAGCAAAGATGATCGGCATTACACCAGACGCATTAACCTTTAAGGGAATGTACTGACGCACACCTCCATATTGTTTGTTACCAACTACTCTTTTGGCAAATTGAACAGGGATTCTCCTGGTACCTTGAACCAATAGAATGGAAACCAAGATAACAAGCATAAGCAGGGCCAGCTCAACCACTAGGGCTACCAATCCTCCGCCTTGTGCGGTTAACCTCGAGGTTAATTCAAAGGCAAAACTTTGAGGTAGACTGGCAATAATTCCAATCATAATCAACAAAGAAATACCATTCCCGATTCCTTTATCAGTGATTTTCTCACCAAGCCACATGGCAAACATAGTTCCGGTTACCAGAATTACGATGCTGGTGAACCAAAAGGTTCCCGGACTTAAGAAGAATGCTTCGGCAGGAAGTTGAGCTTTCAGGTTTGCGATATAGGCAGGAGCCTGAGCCATGGTAATACCCACGGTTAAATAACGCGTAATCTGATTCTTTTTCCTTCTTCCGCTTTCTCCTTCTTTATCAAGTTTCTGCAGGTAAGGAACTGCTAAGCCTAAAAGCTGCACCACAATGGAAGCAGAGATATAGGGCATGATTCCAAGTGCCAACACAGAAGCTTGAGCAAAAGCACCTCCCGAGAACATATTCAGCAAGCTGAGTACACCTGAGGAAGTTTGTTGCTGAAGCGCATCTAGCTGAGCTGGGTCAACGCCAGGAAGCACCAAGAATGATCCTAAGCGGTATACCAACAACAAGGAAAGGGTAAAGAGGATACGCTTGCGCAGTTCCTCAATACTCCAAATGTTCTTTATGGTCTCGATGAAGTTCTTCATGGAGGTGATTACAATTCGGTTGCAGTTCCTCCGGCAGCTTCAATAGCTGACTTGGCAGAACCTGTAAATTTATGAGCGGTAATTGAAACTTTGGCTGATAATTCGCCACGACCCAAGATTTTTACCAAATCTTTTTTCTTGGCCAAGCCATTTTCAATCAATACCTCTGGGGTAATTTCAGATACCTTCTTTGCGTCAACAAGATTCTGAAGAGTGTCGAGGTTGATACCACGATAAGACACTCGGTTCAAACTCTTGAAACCAAATTTAGGTACACGACGTTGCAAAGGCATTTGACCCCCTTCGAAACCAAGCTTCTTACTATACCCCGAACGAGACTTAGCCCCTTTATGTCCACGGGTAGATGTCCCGCCATATCCGGAACCTTGTCCGCGGCCAATTCTCTTGTCTGAATGCGTTGATCCAGAGGCCGGTTTTAGATTATGCAATTCCATCTTCTAATTCCTTATTAAATTTCTTCTACAGATACCAGGTGATTCACCTTCCGAACCATACCTTGAATCTGAGGGGTTTCCTCAACTTCAACGGTTTGATTCATTTTGCGAAGACCAAGGGCATCCATGGTTCTTTTTTGATCCTGAGTACGGTTAATGGTGCTTTTCACCTTTTTGATACGAATCTTTCCCATCACTTATATTATTAACCGTTAAACACTTTGGTGATACTCACCCCACGTTGCTTAGCCACTTTGTTCACATCACGCAACTTTAAAAGAGCGGTCATGGTAGCTTTTACAACGTTATGAGGATTTGAAGAGCCTTTAGACTTGGCAAGTACGTCGGTTACCCCAACACTTTCCAATACGGCACGCATACCACCTCCAGCGATCACTCCGGTACCATGTGAAGCCGGGCGCATAAAGATGCGAGCTCCACCGTATTTACCAACTTGTTCGTGAGGAAGTGTTCCATTAATCAATGGAATACGAACCAAATTTTTCTTGGCGTCTTCAATGCCTTTTTGAATGGCATCAGAAACTTCTTTTGACTTACCCAGGCCGTATCCTACAACTCCATTCTCATCCCCAACTACGACGATGGCGGTGAAGCTAAAAGTACGTCCTCCTTTGGTTACCTTGGTTACCCTTTGAATACCTACTACGCGGTCTTTCAATTCAAGGCCACCGGGTTTAACGCGATCTATATTACGAATTCCTAACATGCTTAGAATTTTAGTCCGCCTTTACGGGCGCCGTCAGCTAATTGTTTAACTCTTCCGTGGTACAAGTACCCATTCCGGTCGAAAGCCACGGTTGTGATTCCGGCGGCGACTGCCTTTTCGGCTACTAGTTCACCTACCTTAAATGAGACCTCTGATTTAGCCCCTTCAGCCTTGATGCCTTTCTCGCGAGAGGAGGCGGCCAATAGGGTACGTCCAGACTGATCATCGATTAGCTGAGCGTAAATCTCTTTATTGCTCCGGAAAACTGACAGGCGCGGACATTCGGCCGTTCCGGTGACATTTTTCCGCACACGTTGTTTAATACGTGTTCTTCTTTGTGTTTTTGTCAATGCCATCTTATCAAATTTTATCCGGCTGATTTACCAGCTTTTCTACGAATATATTCTCCTACAAAACGAACCCCTTTACCTTTGTATGGCTCAGGCTTGCGCAGTGAGCGAATCTTAGCGGCAACAGTTCCAAGCAATTGCTTATCGTGTGAGCTAAGTTTTACAATTGGGTTCTTACCTTTTTCTGCTACGGTCTCTAAATTGACCTCAGCTGGAATTTCAAAAATGATATTGTGTGAATATCCCAAGGCCAGGTCTAATTTTTGACCTTGATTGGTGGCTCGGTAACCTACCCCTACCAATTCAAGTTCTTTTTTGTAGCCATTGGATACGCCCTCAATCATATTGGCAATCAAGGCGCGATACAGACCATGCTTAGCGCGATGGTCTTTGGATTCTGATGCCCTTTCCAGGGTAATCGTACTACCTTCAATATTCACCTTAATAGCAGGGTCGATCCACTGGCTTAATTCACCAAGCTTCCCTTTTACGGTCACCTGGCCGTCAGCCTGTGACACCTGAACTCCCTCAGGTATCTCGATCGGTGCTTTTCCTACTCTAGACATTGTTAATTATAAATTCGTTATAAACGGATTTCTTAGTATACGTGGCAAAGGATTTCTCCGCCCACTTTTTCTCTTCTTGCTTGTTTGTCGGTCATCAAACCTCTAGAGGTTGAGATGATGGCAACTCCTAAACCATTCAATACCCTTGGCAATTCGGTTGAGTTCGAATATTTCCGAAGCCCTGGCTTAGAAATTCTTACCAAGTTGGTAATGGCTGAAGTACGGTTGCTATACTTCAAAGCGATTTTGATGATGCCTTGTTTGTCATCATCGATGAACTTATAGTTTAGAATATACCCTTGATCCTTCAAGATCTTGGTCATTTCCTTCTTCACGCTGGAAGCCGGAATTTCAACTACTTTATGTCCTGCTTTCGCCGCATTACGGATGCGGGTTAAGAAATCTGCAATTGGATCTGTTGTCATGATACTGCTTTTACCGGATTACCAACTAGATTTTTTAACTCCTGGGATCAGGCCGAAATTTGCCATCTCACGGAAGGTTACCCTTGAGAGTCCAAATTGGCGCATATACCCTTTCGGGCGACCGGTAATTTTGCACCGGTTGTGTAGACGAACAGGGGAAGCGTTTTTAGGCAGTTTCTGCAATGCTTCATAATCGCCGGCAGCTTTCAATTCTGCACGCTTCTCAGCGTACTTGTCTACCATTTCTTGACGTTTGCGCTCACGCGCTTTCATTGATTCTTTCGCCATGTTTATTTCTTTTTAAATGGCAATCCAAATTCAGCCAATAGGGCACGAGCCTCATCATCGGTATCGGCAGAAGTCACGAACGTGATGTCCATACCTTGGATTCTATTCACCTTGTCAATATTGATCTCAGGGAAAATGATTTGCTCGGTAATTCCCATATTATAGTTTCCACGACCGTCGAATCCGTTTCTTTTGATTCCTTGGAAATCACGAATACGAGGAAGGGAAGTAGTAATCAAACGCTCAAGGAACTCATACATACGGTCGCCACGAAGGGTAACCATAGCTCCAATGGGCATTCCTTTTCTTAGCTTAAAGGTTGCGATGTCTTTTTTAGACACAGTAGGAACGGCTTTTTGACCGGCAATTTTCGACATTTCCTCAACAGAGCTATCGATAATTTTCTTGTCAGCAACAGCAGCTCCAAGCCCTTGGCTAAGAACAATTTTATTCAAACGTGGCACTTGCATCACGTTTTTGTACCCGAATTGCTCGGTAAGAGCCTTAATGATCTCTTCGCGGTACTTGGCTTTTAGTTTTGGTGTGTATTCCATCACTTAATGATCTCTCCAGTTTTTTTAGAATAGCGAACCAAGTTTCCAGATTCGTCGCGTTTTCTACCTACACGTGTGGCATCTCCTGATTTAGGGTCAACCAACATTAGGTTTGATACGTGCACTGGAGCTTCTTTTTTCTCGATTGCTCCCTGTGGGTTTTCAGCATTTGGCTTGGAATGTTTAGAAACCATATTGATTCCTTCCACCCATGCACGCGATTTAGCAGGTTCAACCCGGATCACACGTCCGGTTTCTCCTCTAGACTCGCCGCTAAGCACCTTTACGGTATCGCCTTTCTTGATGTGCAATTTCATCTTGATAATTTTTATAGTACCTCAGGGGCTAGTGAAACAATCTTCATGAACTGCCTCTCACGCAATTCCCGGGCAACCGGTCCAAATACACGGGTTCCGCGCATTTCTCCAGTGGTATTCAACAATACACAGGCATTGTCATCGAAGCGAATGTATGAGCCATCCTGACGACGTACTTCTTTTTTGGTGCGTACAACCACGGCTGTGGCTACTTGACCTTTCTTAACGGTACCATTGGGCATGGCTGCCTTCACAGACACCACCACTTTGTCACCTACAGAGGCATACCGACGTTTGGTTCCTCCCAAGACCCGAATTACCAAAACTTCTTTGGCACCGGTATTGTCTGCTACGCGTAAACGTGATTCTTGTTGTAACATTTTTACTTGGCTCTTTCAATAATTTCTACCAACCGCCAGTTCTTGCCTTTGCTCAAAGGGCGGGTTTCCATGATGCGTACAGTATCCCCTTCATTGAGAGAATTTTCAGCATCGTGCACCATGAATTTGGTGGACTTTTTCACGAACTTACCGTACATGGGGTGTTTTACTTTCCGCTCTACTTTAACTACAGCGGTTTTATCCATTTTGTTGCTTACAACAACCCCGGTACGCTCTTTTCTTAGGTTTCTTGTTTCCATGTGCCTTATGCCTTAATCGCTTCCCCTTCCTGGTTGCGTTTGGTTAATTCGGTTTTGATCCGGGCTACCGCGCGACGAACCAATTTAATTTCCATTGGATTCTCCAAAGGGGTAACCGCATGTGCCATGCGTAACTTTTCCAGACGAGCAACTTCCTGATCAAGCTTCTCTTGAAGCTCGGGGGTTGACAAATCGCGAACCATTGACTGTTTCATGGCCTGTTATTCTTGATGATCTCTACGTACAATGAACTTACATGTGACTGGCAATTTTTGGGCTGCCAGTCTTAGGGCTTCTTTGGCTACATCCGCAGGTACCCCGTCGATTTCGAACAATACACGGCCCGGTTTCACAACCGCTGCCCAGTATTCTGGTGAACCTTTACCCTTACCCATCCGTACTTCGGCGGGTTTTTTCGTGATGGGTTTGTCTGGGAAAATGCGAATCCACAATTTTCCTTCCCGCTTCATATAACGAGTAGCCGCAATACGAGCAGCTTCGATTTGACGCGAGGTCATCCAGGTGCTCTCTAATGATTTTATCCCGAAAGTTCCGAAGGCCAGCTGGTTACCGCGTTGTGCGACACCTTTCATGCGGCCTTTTTGCATTTTCCGAAACTTCGTTCTTTTTGGCTGTAACATCCGTCCAGGAATTAATTCGTTTTGCTAATCTTATTTTCTACCCCTTTGCTTTCTTCCGCCAGTGTTTCCACCGCCAGATTTCTTGCCTTTTGACATACCTACAAGCGGATTAAGCTCACGCTTGCCGTACACCTCACCTTTACAAATCCATACTTTGATTCCGATACGACCGTAGGTGGTATGCGCTTCGATCATGGCGTAATCAATGTCAGCACGGAAGGTGTGCAAAGGAATTCTTCCGTCTTTATAACTTTCTGAACGTGCCATTTCTGCACCATTCAGACGACCCGAAACTTGAATCTTGATTCCCTCCGCGCCCATTCTCATGGCTGCCGCGATTGCCATTTTGGTTGCGCGACGGAAAGAAATACGACCCTCTATCTGACGTGCCACTGAAGATGCTACCAAGGTGGCATCAAGCTCAGGACGTTTGATTTCGAAGATGTTGATTTGAACATCCTTATTGGTGATCTTCTTCAACTCTTCTTTTAGCTTGTCAACTTCCTGACCACCTTTTCCGATGATAATACCCGGACGAGCCGTGGTAATGGTTACGGTGATCAAGCGAAGGGTACGCTCTATGATGATTCGTGAAACACTTGCCTTTGCAAGACGAGCATTCACGTAGTTACGAATCTTATGATCCTCGGCAATTTTATCTCCGTAATTACGGCCACCAAACCAGTTGGAGTCCCAACCGCGAATGATACCTAAACGATTACCTATTGGATTAGTTTTCTGTCCCATTTCCGTCTTAAGCTTCTAGAGATTGATTACCGAGTACTATGGTCACGTGGTTCGAACGCTTGCGGATGCGGTGCGCACGACCTTGTGGTGCCGGCTGAATTCTTTTTAGCATTCTACCTGAGTCAACGAAAACCTGGTCTACGATTAGGTTTTCCTCTGGTGAGAAAGTTGATTCGTTTTTCTGCTCCCAATTGTTGATGGCAGACTTTAGCAACTTACTCATTCGGCCAGCCGCTTCTTTGTTGGAGTACTGCAAAAGGAACAATGCCTTTTCCACTCGTTGCCCGCGGATCATATCCGCTACTAAACGCATTTTGCGAGGGGAAGTAGGGCAGTTGTTCAGCTTGGCAAATGCCATTTGCTTACGTGCCTCCTTGCGCTCCAGCGCCGCATTATGTTTCCGAACGCCCATGATTACTCTTTATCTTTAATTATTTTTTCTTGTCTTTCTTACCGGCGTGCCCGCGGAAATTGCGGGTGGGTGAAAACTCACCCAGTTTATGTCCTACCATGTTCTCGGTAACATAAACCGGTATAAATTGTTTACCGTTGTGCACTGCAATGGTTTGCCCTACGAAATCAGGGGTAATCATCGATGCACGCGACCAAGTTTTGATGACAGACTTCTTGCTGCTATCTACATTGGTCATGACCTTCCGGTCTAATTTATAATGAACATAAGGTCCTTTTTTCAGCGAACGTGCCATAGGTCATTATTTCTTTCTGCGTTCAACAATATATTTATTCGAGGCCTTCTTAGGCGTACGGGTTTTGTACCCTTTCGCCGGAACGCCATTGCGCGAACGCGGATGACCTCCTGAAGCACGACCTTCACCACCACCCATCGGGTGATCAACTGGGTTCATCGCTACCCCACGTGTACGTGGACGACGACCTTGCCAGCGGCTTCTACCTGCTTTACCACTACGCTCTAGTGCGTGATCGCTATTTCCGATCATACCAACCGTAGCTATACAGGTGGTCAATACCATGCGAATCTCGCCTGAAGGCATTTTCAAGGTAACATACTTCCCTTCACGGGCCGCCAACTGAGCAAATGCACCCGCTGAACGAGCCATTACACCCCCTTGACCTGGGCGAAGTTCAATATTGTGAACGATGGTACCTAGAGGAATGTCCCCCAAGAACAATGCGTTCCCTACCTCAGGTGCTACATTTGAACCTGAATTCAACTCCTGCCCAACCTTTAGGCCGTTCGGAGCTAGAATGTAGCGCTTATCACCATCAGCATAAACTACTAAGGCAATGCGTGCACTACGGTTTGGATCATATTCGATGGATTTCACAGTTCCAGGAACTCCGTGTTTATCACGTTTGAAATCGATCTTCCGGTAACGTTGCTTATGACCACCACCGATATATCGCATGGTCATTTTACCGCGGTTGTTCCGTCCTCCCGACTTAGATTTTCCTTTAAGAAGGGATTTTTCCGGTTTATCCGTGGTGAGGGTATCAAACGCGCTAATGATCTTGAAGCGCTGCCCCGGAGTATTTGGTTTTAATTTACGTACCGCCATTGGACTTAAATATTGCTATAGAAATCGATGGTGTCGCCGTCAGCTAACTGAACGATGGCCTTTTTAAAAGAGCCGGTGCGACCTTCAATGATTCCTCCTTTGGTGTATCTTGATTTTGACTTCCCAGGATAAACTGCTGTATTCACAGAAGTTACCGTTACCCCATAAGCTTGCTCAACGGCATCTTTGATCTGGATCTTGTTGGCCCGCTTATCAACGATGAATCCGAACCGGTTAAGCTTCTCGCTTACTTCGGTCATCTTCTCCGTTACGACAGGTTTAATTATAATTTCCATCTCCTATTTAGCTTAAAAGGGTTTGAATTTTTTCTACCGAACCTTCAGAAAGAATTAAGCTATTTGCATTCAAAATGCCGTAAGTACTTAATTCAGAAACAGTTACCACATTGGCACCCTGAAAATTTCGGGACGACAAATATAGGTTTTTATTCGGCTCATCCACCACGATTAGAGATTTTTTCCCTTCAAGGCCAAGAGCTTTCATCATTCCGACGAAATCTTTGGTTTTTGGGGACTCCATATTCGGGGTTTCCAAAACGATCAATCCTTCGTTTTTGGCTTTCTCGCTCAAGGCGGAAATACGAGCCAAACGCTTCACTTTCTTGTTTAGCTTAAAGCTATAATCACGTGGTGAAGGACCGAATACTCGACCACCTCCTTTGAACAAAGGTGACTTGATGCTTCCCGCACGAGCGGTACCTGTACCCTTTTGACGTTTGATCTTACGGGTAGAACCGGTAATCTCAGCACGTTCTTTAGACTTATGGGTACCTTGGCGTTGATTGGCCAAATATTGTTTCACATCCAAGTAAATGGCGTGCTTATTGGGCTCTACACCAAATACGGCCTCATTTAAAGACACTTTACGACCGGTGTCTTGGCCCTGGCTGTTTTTTACTGCTACTTCCATTACTTCTCAATGATTACAAAACCATTCTTTGCTCCAGGCACTGATCCTTTAACAACCAAAAGGTTTTTATCAGCGTCAACCTTTAGCACTTGAAGGTTTTCCATTTTCACTCGTTCGTTTCCGGTTTGACCTGCCATACGCATGCCCTTAAATACCCGTGATGGGTATGAAGATGCACCGATAGAACCAGGTGCACGAAGGCGGTTATGCTGGCCGTGAGTAGCTTGACCTACCCCTGCAAAGCCGTGGCGTTTTACCACCCCTTGGAAACCTTTACCTTTTGAATTACCTACCACGTCAACAAATTCTCCTTCTGAGAAAATATCAACCGAAACAGACTCCCCTGCTTGTAACTCTCCGTCGAAATCGCGGAATTCTACTAGGGTACGTTTAGGGCTCGTGCTGGCTTTCTTAAAATGCCCAGCCATTGCCTTGGTGGTTTGCTTTTCACCGCGCTCCTCAAATCCAAGTTGCACAGCGTTATATCCGTCTTTTTCAAGGGTCTTTACCTGTGTAATTACACAAGGTCCAGCTTGAATTACAGTACAAGGAACGTTCTTACCCTCCTCGTTGTAAATGCTGGTCATCCCAACTTTTTTTCCAATAATTCCAGTCATGGTGTTACTTTTTTAAATGGGATCACACCTTAATTTCTACTTCCACGCCGCTTGGCAACTCAAGCTTCATCAACGCATCTACAGTCTTTGAAGAAGAGCTATAGATGTCAAGCAAACGCTTGTAAGATGACAACTCAAACTGCTCACGTGACTTTTTGTTCACGTGCGGTGAGCGCAATACGGTAAAGATGCGCTTGTGGGTTGGTAAGGGAATTGGGCCGCTTACCACTGCCCCGGTAGATTTTACCGTCTTTACGATTTTCTCAGCAGACTTGTCTACCAAATTGTAATCGTATGATTTTAGCTTTATGCGAATTTTCTGACTCATCGTTAACCTATTACGCTTTCGCAGTTCCTTTAACTTTTGCAATTACCTCTTCGGCAACATTCTTAGGAGCATCCTCGAAATGCGAGAATTCCATGGTTGAAGTTGCACGTCCGGAAGAGATGGTACGTAGAGATGTTACGTATCCGAACATCTCAGACAATGGCACTTTGGCCTTGATCACTTTGGATCCAGAACGGTCACCCATTCCTTCTACCATACCTCTTCTACGGTTAAGGTCTCCTACGATATCACCCATGTTTTCTTCTGGAGTTAATACCTCCAATTTCATGATGGGCTCTAACAATACAGGATTTGCCTTAGGTAGGGCTTCACGGTATGCCATTTTCGCTGCCAATTCAAAAGACAATTGGTCAGAATCCACAGGGTGGAAAGATCCGTCAAGTAGGGTAACTCTCAAGTTATCTACAGGATAACCAGCCAATACCCCAGCTTTCATAGCTTCTTTGAATCCTTTCTCTACAGAAGGGATGAATTCTTTAGGTACGTTACCTCCCTTAATTTCATTTACGAAAATTAGTCCTGGGTTCTCAGCATCTCCGTTCTCAATACGAACTACAATGTCAGCGAATTTACCACGACCACCCGTTTGTTTCTTATAAACCTCACGGTGTTGAACGGAACCACTGATTGCTTCTTTATAAGCTACCTGCGGTGCTCCTTGGTTTACTTCAACCTTAAATTCACGTCTCAAACGATCGCAAATAATGTCAAGGTGAAGCTCACCCATACCTGAGATAATGGTTTGACCACTTTCCTCATCGGTTTCTACACGGAAGGTTGGATCCTCCTCGGCTAGTTTTCCAAGAGCAACTCCTAATTTGTCTACGTCTGCTTGAGTTTTAGGCTCAATAGCAAGACCAATTACTGGCTCAGGGAAATCCATTGACTCAAGCACAATTGGGTGCTTTTCATCACAAAGAGAGTCTCCAGTTTTAATGTCTTTAAACCCAACCAATGCAGCAATATCACCAGCGCCTAGAGCGTCAATCTGATTTTGATTGTTGGCGTGCATTTGGAAGATTCTTGAAATACGCTCTTTTTTCCCGGTACGGGCGTTAAGAACATAAGAACCTGCGTTTAGTTTACCAGAATAAGCACGGGTAAAGCATAAACGACCTACGAATGGGTCAGTAGCAATTTTAAAGGCCAAAGCTGCGAAAGGCTCGTCGAAATTTGGCTTACGCTTTTCAACTTCTTCTGTTCTAGGATTGGTTCCTTCAATTGCTTCAATATCGGTTGGAGAAGGAAGGATTTCCATCACCATGTCAAGCATGGCCTGTACTCCTTTGTTTTTGAAAGCAGAACCACACATCATAGGAACTACGGTTCCGGCGATGGTAGCTTCACGAAGGGCCTCCAAAATTTCTCTTTCCGTCAAAGACTCAGGGTCTTCAAAGTATT
Organism: uncultured Flavobacteriales bacterium; assembly: GCA_937139155.1. GTDB lineage: Bacteria > Bacteroidota > Bacteroidia > Flavobacteriales > JBLHRE01 > CAKZPI01. The sequence continues at coordinate 62,759 of CAKZPI010000043.1, read as the reverse complement.
TTTCCATCAAAGTATCGTTGAATTCGGCTACAGCCTCAAGCAATTTCTCACGATACTCAGTTGCTTCTTCTAAAACTGCTTCCGGAATATCAATGGTTTCGAAGGTCATTCCCATGTCCGCTTCGTTCCAAATAATACCCTTGAAGTTGATCAAGTCAACCACACCTCTAAAATCAGCTTCAGACCCAATTGGGATTTGAAGTGGAAGAGCGTGGCTTCCTAGCATTTCTTTTACCTGCTTGCAAACGTTTAGGAAGTCAGCTCCCTGACGGTCCATTTTGTTTACAAAACCAATACGCGGAACGTTGTAATTGTTGGCCAAGCGCCAATTGGTTTCTGACTGAGGCTCTACCCCGTCAACTGCAGAAAATAAGAACACCAAACCATCAAGAACACGTAAGGAACGATTCACCTCAACGGTGAAGTCAACGTGCCCAGGGGTGTCAATGATGTTCACATGATAGTCGTTTCCGCGATAGGGCCAGTTCAGAGTTGTGGCAGCGGAGGTAATGGTAATACCCCTCTCCTGCTCTTGCTCCATCCAGTCCATGGTAGCGGCACCGTCATGTACCTCTCCGATCTTATGGCTTACTCCGCCATAATAGAGAATACGTTCTGTGGTCGTGGTCTTTCCAGCGTCAATATGCGCTGCAATACCAATGTTCCGCGTGTATTTAAGATCTCTTTTTGCCATCTTTATGTGCGTACCTTAATATGGATGATTAAAATCTAAAATGAGAGAATGCCTTGTTGGCCTCAGCCATCTTATGCGTGTCCATTCTCTTTTTAACCGCTGCACCCTCTTCTTTAGCTGCGGCAATGATTTCGCTCGATAAACGAACACTCATCGACTTCTCATTACGCTTACGCGCATAAGAAATCAACCACTTCATTGCCATAGACACTTTGCGGTCAGGGCGAATCTGCATAGGAATCTGGAAAGTAGCACCCCCTACACGACGGCTACGAACCTCAACCTGTGGCATCACATTGGTCAAAGCTTTCTTCCAAACTTCCACTGGATCCTCTCCAGTTTTTTCGGCTACAATATTCAAGGAGTCGTAAAATACCTTGAACGCCAATGATTTCTTTCCATCAACCATCATATTGTTCACGAACCTTGTCACCAAAGTATCATTGAACTTAGGGTCTGGAAGGAGAATCCTCTTTTTTGCTCTAGTCTTTCTCATGAGTCTCTAAATCCTAATTATTTCTTTGGACGCTTGGTACCGTACTTTGAACGACGTTGAGTACGACCCTCCACACCTGCTGTATCTAGGGCACCACGTACAATGTGATAACGTACACCTGGAAGATCTTTTACCCTTCCACCACGTACCAATACAATACTGTGCTCCTGCAAATTGTGGCCTTCTCCTCCAATATAGGCGTTCACCTCATTACCGTTGGTCAAACGTACACGAGCTACCTTACGCATCGCCGAATTCGGCTTCTTTGGCGTTGTGGTATATACCCGAGTACATACACCTCGACGTTGAGGACAGGAATCCAAAGCGGCAGACTTGCTCTTCTTGGCAATCTGCGTTCTTCCTTTTCTAACTAACTGCTGAATCGTTGGCATATATGCTTAGATTATAATATATTCAGACAATAATATAATACCCTCGTTTTTAAAGGGGCTGCAAAGGTAATACAATAATCTACTTCTGCAATAGGTGCAATCCCCTTTTTTTCAAATCTTTAATGCCTCCTGTTTTGCCCTATTTTCAACACGGTTTCCTCCCCCCTTTCTCAAAATTCTTCCACAAAAAAAAGAGGCCTTAGCCCCTTTTCTTTCCGTTTCCTTAGATTTTTTCAAGGCTTGACCCATTTGAATTGCTTTACATCTCCATTCTGGGTAATAACACCTATTATATATATGCCGGAAGCATGACCGCTCATATCTATGAAGGTCTCGGCTCCATTCAAGGCTTGATCCATTACCAAGCGCCCTCCTAAATCATAAACCAAAACTGCTTCAATGCTCTGGTTGCTTTTTAAGTTAAACCCATAACTCCCAGGGTTGGGGTATAAGTCTAGTACAAGGTCATTGATAGGTTGCCCCGCCTCCTTATCATTCACATCTCCTATTAAACTATCTACCACTTGGCCTAATACCAATCTTGAACACCAAGAAAAGGTCTCGCCGGTAGGCAAGTAGGTGTACTCCGCATAAAAAGTGTTGGCGTTACCTCCATATTCATCAAAATTTCCGGTATCAACCAGTATCACAGGATTTAAATCCGTCAAATTATTCAGCTCTGGTGCAGGGCTCCAAGAAACTGACCAAGCTGAGGGCGATCCTGTGAACTCAACCGGACCCAAGTCTAGGCTTACTCCGTGAACCACGGGCAATACCTCTCCTAGTTCACAATTGGAATCAGAGTGAATATTTGATAATCCCGGGTGGGCATTCAAGGAATCACGGAGGTACTCGATTTCAACCCCCGCAATTTTACAGTTGGTGCGGCAAACCTTATACTTTTGTAAGGTGATCTCACAAAGAACCCCAGACTCAGGTACCCCAGCCGGAATGTGCTGAGGCACGTTGAAATTCTTCTTTAAATAAAACCGGCCCTTCTTTTCAATATTATCCCAAACCATGGCCTGTTCCCATTTCATCATTTCAACACAGACCTTCTGAACTTCATTGTTGGCCGGGTCAACATAAATACGATCTTCCGGACCCCAATGCACCTGGGAGTGATTCTCTACCTGAACCGAAACTTGAGGGGGGCCGATTGAATAATCAGAATTCATTTGGTTGATTAAATTCTGTGAGGTAGTTATGTCAAGGGGGTGGTTTGCCCCTGGAGTTTCACAGAAACCAAACATGGGGTCTTCATCTTGAAGGATTACCAAGGGTTTCAGCTTGGCATAATCATCTAAAATGGTAACCCCATACCATGCAGCATATGAAATCACTCCATCACACGCATCGGCTGGGGTTTTGGGCACCCACTTGGTTTGGTAAATATGATTTCCAGCGGTTGAATAGCTTACCTCATAGGTATTCCCCCTATGCAGTTCAAGCCCTCCCGGAAAAGAAAGCCATACCAATTCATAATTCAGATAGGAGAAATCCTCATTTACCTTGTGCTTATAGGTACCTGGTTCACAATGCACCTCATCGTATGCCTTGGCGTAAATGTTTAATCGAACATTTATCCTTCCTTCGTAACTTTCTTTAGCAGAAGAATAACCTCCAAGCGTTTTATTAAAGGTTTCCACTTTCCAGGAAATGGGTCCTGCAACCTCACAAGGTATTTTCCATTCATAGCTACAATCAGGACTATCAAAAATCCCATCATCCTCTAATTCAATTACTGGAGATTTAATGGACCCGTTAATATCTAAATAGGTAAGGGTCAACTTGACCTTATCTCTATGCTTGTTCAGGTACCACTCAAAAGGAATCGACTCACCTAAGGAATAGGTAGAAACCATGGCTGGACTAAGGACTCTCGAACTGCCTTCGTTGCAACGACTTCCGGCGAAAGCCAAATTCAGGCTGAAAAAGATTAGGACAGAAAAAACAAGGCTGGAAACTTTATGAGCCTTAGGAAGGTTCAAGTGGTTTGCCTTCACAATCATTTTCTTAGGATTTGGTTAGTAGATTCAAAGAAAGGAAAAAACAAATAAACCGAGGCAATCAAAGCTGTTGGGTATTAATTTGAATTAATCATTTGACTACCTTTAGATTCTCCTATTTTTGCCACCCATGAAGTATTTAGACGGATTAAATGAACCGCAACGCGAAGCGGTATTGAAAACAGAAGGCCCATTGATGGTTATTGCTGGTGCTGGATCAGGAAAAACCCGGGTACTCACCTACCGAATTGTGCATTTGATGAAGAAAGGGGTTGACCCTTTTAACATCTTATCCTTGACCTTTACCAATAAGGCAGCTCGGGAAATGAAGGAGAGAATTGGAAAACTGGTAGACTCATCTGAGGCCAAAAACTTATGGATGGGAACCTTTCACTCCATATTCGCTCGAATTCTACGAGTTGAAGGTCAACATTTGGGATACCCTTCTAATTTCACCATTTACGATGCCGACGATGCCAAAAGGGTGATTCGGTCGATTTTAAAAGAGCTAAATCTGGACACAGATGTTTACAAGCCAAATCAGATTCAAAACCGAATTTCAGCTTTTAAAAACTCTTTGATTACGGTTAAGTCGTACCGAAGCAATGCCGAGCTTCAAGAACAAGATGCTTCGGCCAGGCGCCCTCAAATGGGTGAGATTTATGAGCGCTATGTTGACCAATGCTTCAAGTCTTCGGCCATGGATTTTGACGATTTACTCCTCAAAACCAATGAACTTTTCTACCGTTTCCCTGATGTATTAGCCAAGTACCAAGAACGCTTCAAGTATATTTTGGTAGACGAGTACCAGGATACAAACCATGCCCAGTACCTAATTGTAAAAGCTTTGGCCAGCAGATACGAGAACATTTGTGTGGTTGGAGATGATGCCCAGAGTATTTACGCCTTTCGAGGTGCCAATATTCAAAACATCCTCAACTTTCAACGCGACTATGACAATCCGGTAGTTATCAAACTCGAGCAAAACTACCGGTCAACCTCAACCATTGTAAAGGCAGCCAACAGCATTATTGCCAAGAATAAAGACCAGATTCAGAAAAACGTCTGGACTCAAAATGAAGTTGGAGATAAAATTCCGGTTATAAAAACCTCTTCAGAACATGAAGAAGCCCAGTTTTTGGCCAATGATATTTTAGAAAAGCAGCTCCGTCTTCAAGCCAATTATGATTCCTTTGCCATACTTTATAGAACCAATGCCCAATCAAGGGCCATTGAAGATGCCTTAAGGCGAAGGGGTATTCCTTACCGGATTTGGGGTGGATTGTCATTCTACCAGCGAAAAGAAATCAAAGATTTACTGGCTTATTTTAGGCTGGTAATCAATCTTCAAGATGAGGATGCCTTAAAACGGGTGATCAATTACCCCGCTAGAGGAATTGGAGCAACCACTGTGGATCGATTGACCCTGGCCTCGAGAAAAAACAATAAGAGCATTTGGGAGGTTTTGGAAACCCTTCCCTTTACAGAAACCGGCATAAATGCTGGTGGACAAAGGAAGCTGGAGGATTTTCGAACCAAAATTGAGGCTTTCAAGGCCTTGTTGGAAGAAAGCGATGCCTTTGACCTTGCCATGCAGATTGCAAAAGGAACCGGCCTTTTAAAAGAGCTTGACAAAGACAAAAGTCCGGAAGGAATCAGCCGATTTGAAAACATCCAAGAGCTCTTAAACGGAATCAAGGAATTTACCGAAACTGAAAACCAAAAAGGAGAGGAAGGCAGACCCACCCTAGAGGCCTTTATGGAAGACATTGCCCTGATTACCGATCGGGATAATGAAGACCCAGACGACACCAACAAGGTTTCCTTGATGACCATACACTTGGCCAAAGGATTGGAGTTTCCATATGTGTATTTGGTTGGACTGGAAGAAAATTTGTTTCCATCCATGATGGCTAGTACCTCTAGATCTGAACTTGAAGAAGAAAGACGATTGTTTTATGTAGCCCTCACCCGCGCTGAAAAAGCCGTAGCAATTTCCTTTGCCACCAGTCGTTATAGATGGGGAAAATTGATTGACTGCGAACCCAGTAGGTTCATTGAAGAATTGGATGAGAACTTTGTAGACCTTAAATTCGCCGCGGGTCCGGCTATGGGTCAAGATAAAGAGTTTGAGTTTTCGTTTGACTCCAAGCCCAAGTCTTCCCAAGGAAACCAGGCAAAACCTAAGCCCAAACTTCCCCCGAAAGGGGCTCCAAAAAACCTGAAAAAACTTAGCCAATCAGGCAGTAAAGAAGGAAATGCTCTTGAATTAGACCTGAGCACTGGGGCCAAAGTAATTCACGAGCGATTTGGATTGGGGGTAATAACCCAACTTGAAGGGGAAGGTTTAAATCAAAAAGCAAGCATTAAATTTGACATCGGAGAGAAAAAACTCCTATTACGATTCGCCAAACTAAAATTGGCTTAATTCATTAGAAATCACATGATTTACAATTCACAACGACCACCCCTAATCATTCCTGAGTACGGACGTAATGTTCAGAATATGGTTGATTACGCAGTTTCCATTGAAGACAAAGAGCATAGAAATAAGGTAGCCCACTCCATCATCGATGTTATGGGCAATTTGAATCCTCACCTTCGAGACGTTCCTGATTTTAAACATAAACTTTGGGATCATCTTTTCATCATGAGTCGGTTTGAATTGGAGGTTGACTCTCCCTATCCAGTACCATCTCCGGAATCTTTTGAAGAGAAGCCGAGAAAAGTTGACTACCCGGGGGAAAGAATCAAGTACCGTCATTATGGAAGAACCATTGAAGGTATGATTCGCGTGGCTGCGGAAATGGAGGAAGGTGAGTACCGCGAGGGGCTGATCAAAACCATTGCAAATCACATGAAGAAATGCTATTTGGTTTGGAACAAAGACACGGTTGAAGACGATACCATTTGGAAGCATTTGGAGGAGCTTTCAGAGGGGAAGATCAAGCAGCCTGAAGAGGATGTGAACCTGATCTCTAGGTCGCAGGTCATGAAGCATAGCCGCCCGCAACACAACCAACAAAACAAAAAGCGCAAGAAAACCAACCGCAAAGGAGGGCGAAACTACAACCGCTAAAACATGGGAACATTTAAAATTGAAGGAGGGCACGAACTCTCAGGTGAAATCACTCCTCAGGGAGCTAAAAACGAAGCATTACAAATTCTTTGTGCCGTTTTACTCACTGATGAGAAAGTTACCATTTCCAATATCCCCAACATTCGAGATGTAAATAAGCTCATTGACCTTTTGGGTGATCTAGGGGTAACGGTACAGAAACTAGGTCAAGACACCTATTCATTTCAGGCCAATGACTTGAATTTAGACTACCTAACTTCCCCTGAATTCAAGGTAAAAGGATCTTCCCTAAGAGGTTCCATCATGATTGTGGGTCCTTTGCTAGCCCGTTTCAAAAAAGGAAGCATCCCCAGGCCAGGAGGTGATAAAATTGGAAGGCGTAGGCTTGATACCCATTTCATTGGGTTTGAAAAATTGGGGGCCAAATTTAACTTTGACGCTGACGACCATTTTTATTCGGTTGAAACCGATGGCCTGAAGGGCACTCATATGCTTTTGGATGAAGCTTCGGTTACCGGTACCGCAAACATTCTAATGGCGGCCGTTCTTGCCCAAGGAACTACCAGCATTTACAATGCAGCCTGTGAGCCCTACATTCAGCAATTATGTAGAATGTTGATATCCATGGGTGCCAAGATTGAAGGAGTAGGTTCAAACCTTCTTACCATTCACGGAGTTGATAGCCTGGGCGGATGTACCCATCGGATCCTTCCTGACATGATTGAAATCGGATCATGGATTGGATTGGCGGCCATGACTCGTTCAGCCCTTACCATTAAGAATGTGGGCATAGAACACCTGGGTGTAATTCCGGATAAGTTCAGACAACTTGGCATCGTTATTGAAGAAAAGAATGATGACCTAATCATTCCTAAAATGGATGGGTATGAGATAGAGTCGTTTATTGACGGTTCAATCATGACCATGGCAGATGCCCCTTGGCCAGGCTTTACCCCTGACCTGCTCAGCATCGTATTGGTGGTGGCTACTCAAGCAAAAGGATCAGTTTTGATTCACCAAAAAATGTTTGAAAGCCGTTTGTTCTTTGTAGATAAATTGATTGATATGGGTGCTCAAATCATCCTTTGTGATCCGCATAGGGCCACCGTTATTGGAAACAATTTCCAGACTCCTTTGAGGGCTACAACCATGACCTCACCGGATATTCGCGCTGGGATTTCGCTTTTGATTGCAGCCCTTTCCGCCGAAGGAACGAGTACCATTCACAATATCGAACAGATTGACAGAGGGTATCAGTACATCGATACCCGTTTGAAGGCCCTTGGGGCAAAAATTACTAGAATTTAAATTTCTGAGATGATGAAAAAGTTTTTATTGATTGGTTTGATTACCGCTTTTGCGGGATTAACAGGGTTCTCCCCTCAAGAAACCGGTTTAAATGTTGGCGACAAGGCTCCGGAACTGAGCTATCCGAACCCAGAAGGTAAAACCATTAAGCTTTCTGACCTAAAAGGGAAAGTCGTATTGATTGATTTCTGGGCAAGCTGGTGTAGACCTTGTCGGGTTGAAAACCCAAATGTTGTAGCTGCCTACGACAAGTATAAAGACAAGAAATTCAATGTTGGAAAAGGCTTTACGGTTTATTCAGTTTCACTTGACGGACTGAAAGACCGAGCAGGAAACCCAAGACAAAAAGACGCCAAGGCGGATTGGGTAAAGGCCATTGAGGATGATAAACTGGCCTGGAAATACCACGTATCTGATTTAAACGGATGGCAGTCTAAAGCTGGTCGCACATACGGGGTGAATAGCATTCCAACCAATTTTCTAATTGATGGAAACGGAGTGATCCTAGCCAAAAACCTTAGAGGTCCGGCCCTTCATAACGTACTAGAAAACCTAGTAGCCAAATAGAGGCTAAGCATAAACAAATACATTAAGGAGGCTCAGTTTGGGCCTCCTTTTTTTTTTTAGGAAACCATCCAAGGCAATTTAAGCTTTTACCACCTTCCAAGCCCAAGCTCCCCCTTTCCTGAACCTAAAACAACGTCTTAATTGTCAGATTTATAGACCAAGTTCTGACATCCGAAAAATAAGTCTTGTCAATTTGGCAGATTTCAAGGATTGGCAGTAAATTTGCGCCCCTCAAAACCAGAGATTAAAACTGAATAGAACCTAAGCATGGGAAAAGATAAAAACCAAGCTCCTGAGGTGGAGGAAAAGGAAATGAAATCAACGAGTGCTCAAGAAGAAAACCAAGAGCAAGAAGAGGTTTCAAAGGAAGAAAAGCTAGAAAATGATTTGGCGGCCTTGAACGACAAGCACCTTAGGCTTTTTGCTGAATTTGAGAATTACAAAAGGAGAACTGCCAAAGAAAAAGTTGATTTAATACGGAATGCAAGTGAGCATATTTGCACCGAGTTGTTGACCATTCTTGATGATTTTGAGCGGGCCTCAAAGGCGGCGGAAACCAATGATGATCCTGCTCAAGTGAAGGAAGGCTACCAGTTGATTCAACAAAAATTAATGGGCATCCTGAGTAAAGAAGGATTAAAGCCTATGGAGTCTTCAATTGGAGAGGTTTTAGATACTGACAAGCACGAGGCCATTACAAAGATCCCGGCCCCTTCGGATGATTTGAAAGGAAAAATTGTAGACGAGGTGGAGAAAGGTTACCTACTCAATGAGAAGGTAATTCGGTATGCAAAGGTGGTAGTAGGACAATAAGAAAACAGCATGGCTAAGAGAGATTATTACGAAATACTTGGGGTATCAAAAAATGCCAGTCCGGAAGAACTGAAAAAAGCCTACCGGAAGCTGGCCATTAAATACCACCCTGACCGTAACCCAGACGACGATCAAGCGGAAGCTAATTTCAAGGAGGCCGCTGAGGCTTATGAGGTTCTTCGCGACCCAGAAAAACGTCAGAGGTACGATCAATTTGGTCATGCAGGAGTTGGAGGAGCAGCCGGCGGCGGATATGGCGGTGGCATGAACATGGACGATATATTCTCTCAGTTTGGAGACATTTTCGGTCAAGGCGGAGGAGGCAACCCATTCGAAAGCTTTTTCGGAGGGGGTGGCGGAGGCCGTAGACGAGGTGGAGCCCGTAGAGGATCTAACCTCCGAATCCGCGTTAAGCTAAGCTTAGAAGAAATTGCCAAAGGCGCTGAGAAAAAGGTTAAAGTTCAACGTAAGGTTGCGGCCGAGGGTGTTGAATACGATACCTGCCGCACCTGTAAAGGAATGGGGCAAGTTTCAAGGGTAACCAATACCATTCTAGGGCAAATGCAAACCACCTCCACATGTCCTACTTGTAACGGTACCGGAAAATCCATCAACAAACGTCCGCCCGGCGCCGATGCTGACGGACTAAAAGCTCGGGAGGAAACCATTTCCATCAAAATTCCACCAGGGGTTGCAGACGGAATGCAGCTAAACGTTAGCGGAAAAGGAAATGAAGGCCCATTTGGAGGTCCGAATGGAGACTTAATTGTGGTCATTCAAGAGGAGGCTTCCAGCCAATTCTCTAGGGAAGGCTCAAACCTTCATTACGAACTCTACATTAGCTTTCCAGATGCAGCATTAGGCTCAACCCAAGAGATTCCAACCGTTGACGGAAAGGTAAGGGTTAAGCTAGAAGCTGGGGTTCAGAGCGGAAAAATTCTACGCCTCAAAGGCAAGGGACTTCCATCTGTAGAGCGGTATGGAACCGGAGACCTTCTGGTTCACGTGAATGTTTGGACACCCCAAAGTTTAACCAAGGAGGAAAAGGAAATCCTTGAAAAGCTTAAAGGTGAAGTCAATTTCCATCCAAATCCTGGAAAAGACGATAAGTCGTTCTTTGAGAAGGTGAAGGAGATGTTTAATTAGGGAATAGGTAATTGGAACTAGGTACTTGGAACTAGGTGGTTTGATTCTACCCAAAATTGAACGTCTCAACACCTCAACGACTCAACAGCTAAACAGGAGTGACTAGTGACTGGATGTACTGGAAATAAGCATTTTAACACCTAAACCAGCCAGTAGCCAATAGCTAAAAGCAAATAGCCTTTCGAGGTACTAGGAATATTGACTTTGCCTGAAATTCACCTTTTTGAGCCATCTCTAAACGCTCAACCCTCAACTATAAACTCTGAGTGACTGGTGACTGGCTGTAGCCGTTTTTTGTTATGTTTGTTGGTATCCATAAAACTCAACCTTCGTTAAAAATGGTTTTACCGCACGCTAATTATCCCAAGGCACCTGTATGGGCTGCTTTCCTTTTCGCATTTTCAATGGTTTTTTCTTGCACGCCTATTTCCTTGACCAGTGAAATTGCAAACACACCTGGCCTTTTTTATGGCGAGTCAAGGTTATCTAAAAATGAGAAGGTTAAAATCATTGATTATAGTGAGAGTAAGGATGTAAGATCCCCCTTAATCATTAGGGTTGGCCCAGGTGAATTGGCTAAAGAAATCACCAAGGCAAATTCATCACGGGTTGTTTACTTCTTTCAACCGAATTGTACCTCAGAAGCATGTGTTTCTCTTGATCTTCTTAAGGATAAACTTTCCGCTCAAAAGGTCGAACTGGCTATAGTTGCCTTATACTTTTCCGACAAGCTGTTTAAAGAATTAGAGTTTTGGGGTAGCCCCATCTTTATACAGAGCCGAATGGGAGGCTCCCTTTCCATTGTAGACAATAACAATAGAAAATTTCTTCAAGATTTGGGTGCTCACCTTAATCAAGCTGAAATGGATGTAGAAACCCAGTTTATTTATTACAACCATAAACAAAAAACCATAAGCCAAGCAATCAATTTCGAACAACTACTTGCCTTAATACAAGACAAATGAAAAACTTTAAGTTTCTTTCGTTTATCTTATTCATGACCACAATGGTAATCTCATGGGAGAAATAGTTTAATTAAATGATCAGATTCAAAGGGCAGCCGAAAGAGATTTGGAAATAATTGGTGAAGCTGTTCGAAATATCCGTGAACAATGCCCAGAAATAAACATGAGCTCATCCAATAAAAAAATTGGTTTAAGAAACCTGATTGCACATGCTTATGATAGCATAGAACCCGAGATGCTTTGGGGAATTATTCAAAGAGATAATCCTGTATTGAAAAAGGAAACTCAAGAAATAAAGAAAAGCGCTTAACCCTCACCAAGCAAAATGGCTCAATTAGAAACGAAACCATTTCCCCTCCAGGCCTAAATGACACAATTAGATTCGATACACCTGGCACTAATATTCCGAAATGGGTGGCACAAATCGAACCGAAGTATCCAGCTTCCACCTCCCTTTTTCTTTTCAGTTGTTTTAGTAATTTACCACACAAATAAAAGTCTCTGCTAAGCGTGTTGCAAGAACTAAACTTTAAAGCTATTTAATCGCACCTTTTCATAGCAAAGCCCCTTACCCACAATAAAAATAATGAACAACCCGACAATTCGAATAGCTCTATCAAGTGTCTTAGTTTTCTTGTCATTCAAGAAACTGTATGATCTTCTGACGACATTTCTTATATGGGTTAGCGTGGAATTAAGAATTGAAAACAAACTGATTCTGATTTCAATAAATATAGTTTTAGGTCTACTGTCTGTGTGGTTCCTAATAATGCTATCCAGGAAGATTCTAACAATGGAAAAAATAGAGAATCGAAAAATCTATCTATTAATTGGATTAACCGTATTTCTCACTGTATGCCTGGGGGTATTGAACAAGTTCTATGGGGAATATTTAGCAAATACTGATTTTGGAAACTTCAAAATGACCTACCTAATTCAATATGGCTGGACTAAAACTTTAGATATGATTTTTCCAATTCTTGGTTTAATCTACTTCATGTGGAAAATGAAAAAAAATACTATGGCTAATCGAATAGATGGCTCAGCAGTTAAATAATATCGGAGTGCGCCTCTCATAGGTCTGCTGTTGCAACCAAGCGTTTGGGTCTCGCACATGGTGGTTTGATTATGCTACGTTACCTCATGTAGCATTCTGCTAAAGCTCATACTAAACAACTCTGCAGCTTACTAATGGTTTAAGGCGCCACCCATGCTCTGAAGGGACTTGCATCCTCTAGTTTAATACTTTACATTTCTGCAAAGTAAAGATGCCCATGCTGGGCACACGCAAAACCTATACGCAATCTCGGCTTAGCCGAGACTGCGCATAGCTAAACAAATGGTGCATTTGAAAAAAATAACAATTAAGAAATACATTGCGACCATTTTGAACGGAATTTTCATTCTGACACTTCTACTTTTAACCCTTGACGGATTGACTTCATTTGAAATTAAATGTCAGACAATAAAGTCATTCACATATTTTGGAATTATGATTTTGACTCCTCTTACTTTGATTTGGAGCTTGTGGAGTTTCAAAACCAGAAAATGGAGAATCATTAGCTCTTCACTTCCAATATTGACCATAGTTGGAATTTTGATAATCGGACCTTTAAAAATTGCGCTTTCCTCATCAGCTTGGAGAACCCAAAAAGTGATTTATCAAAATGGACATCTGAAATTTAAAAAAGTTGAATTTCAAATGCAGGACGTTGGAGCCTTAGGATACAACAAGAGAACTGTAGAAGTGATTTATTTGACTGACTTGTTTATGCTAGTTAGCCCCGTAGAAAAAGACATTTATGACAGGGTTGAATGGGTAAAAGTCGACAAAGAGGTAGATTAACTCGGACTGACTGAAACTTCCGTGAATAAAAAACGACACCACAATCGAGTAGACAGCTTCACTACTAAACAGTAGCGGAGCGTGCCTCTCGCAGATCTGTTGATGCAACCAAGCGCATGCTTGGCCGTCGTAACCCATCCATTAGGTCGTTCAAAACACCAAACCTTTCCTTTATCGACTCCAAAAATTCTTTGCTTAATTTGTTGCTCTCCTTATTAAATGGACCTGATCCAAAATCAGGAGGAAACAAAAGCTTCATCCAAGGGATTGGTTTCATTTATAAGGACATAAATATCTTTACCCCTGATTAAAAGAGAAAATGCCCGAATCCCAAAACATAGAATACAAGGCCAACTGGCGGGACGAATACCTGAAATGGATCTGCGGTTTTGCCAATGCCAGCGGTGGTAAACTATATATTGGAATTGATGATAAAGGAAAGGCAATGGGCATTTACAACCACAACAAACTACTGGAAGATTTGCCTAATAAGTTCCGGGACATTCTGGGCGTGTATGCGGAAGTGAACTTGCATGAGGAAAAGGGTAAGAATTATCTTGAGATCATTGTCCCTCGCTATGATGTACCTATTTCCGTAAGAGGAAAATATTATGTCCGCACCGGAAGTACATTGCAGGAACTGAAAGGCCCGGCATTGAATGAGTTCATTTTGAAACGAACCGGAAAGACCTGGGATGACATTCCCGAACAAAGGGCTTCAATCAACGACATTGATGAATCAAGCATAAAGCAATTTTTGAAAGATGCAAGGACTGCAAAACGGATCAATGTTGAGGACAATATCAGCATTACGGACTTGCTAGAAAAACTGCGTCTTCTCGAAGGTGGCCATTTGAAAAGAGCGGCCATTGTCTTGTTTGGCAAAGACCCCGGAAAATTCTATCCTAATATGGCCGTCAAGATCGGTAAATTCGGAGAAACAGATGCCGACCTGAAATTTCATGAGGTACTAGAAAGCAATCTGATCCAACTTAAAGACCGGGTTGGGGAAACGCTTAACGCAAAGTTCTTTATTCACCCGATTGACTTTATGGGTATGCAAAGGGTTGAGTTGGATGAATATCCAGTTGCTGCCGTTCGTGAAATGATTCTCAACGCTTTGGTGCACCGAAACTACATGGGAGCACCTACGCAAATTCGCGTGTATGAGAATAATTTCAGCGTTTGGAATGATGGCAGCCTGCCCGAAGGAATTTCCGAAGAAGACTTAAAGAAAGTACACCGCTCCAAACCGAGAAACCCATTGCTTGCAGATGTTTGTTTCAAGGTTGGTTACATTGATTCCTGGGGCCGAGGAACCATTCGAATCATTGAAACTTGTAAAGATGCCGGTTTACCGGAACCAGTATTAAAAGAAGAACAAGGAGGTTTTCTGAGCAAAATATTTAAGAATGCAGTGAAAGTACCGAGAAAGTACCGAGAAAGTACCGAGAAAACAAAGGACCCCTTAACAACATTGCGGGATAAGTACGGGATAAATACGGAAAAAATACGGGATAAATACGGGATAAGTGCGGAAGAAATAATGGCCCAGATTGACTTGGACTCAGAAATAACCGTTGAAGAAATTGCAAAAAACATTGGCAAGAGCCAAAGCACAGTAGAAAAGACCATTAAAAAATTAAGAGATGCAGGTGTAATAAAAAGAGTTGGGTCCAGAAAAACTGGACGTTGGAAAATCCAAATAAAATTGCCTGATTGAAAAATCGCCAAAATGGACCAATATTCAGAAAATGAAAAACTGATTTTGTTCAAAAGCCTCTTCAAAGGCAGGGAGGATGTCTTTGCCATTCGTTGGGAAAAAGGCAAGAAAAGCGGATATATGCCCGCTTATCAATATGACCCTTACATGTACCGGCTCCATAAAATGAATGGCGGTACTTTTAAAAACTACAGAGATAAAACTTACCTTCCGCTTACTGACCAACAGCTTCTGAAGCATTTCATTGGTGAACAATTAATCGGTATTTATCCCTTGTTGCCGGACAACACCTCCTGGTTTATTGCTGCAGACTTTGATAAAGACAAATGGGCGAACGAATGCCGTTCTTTCATCAATATCTGCAAAGAACATGGCATCCCTTCTTATCTGGAGCGATCCCGGTCAGGCAAAGGAGGCCATGTCTGGTTATTTTTTGATAAGCCCTATCCTGCCGTCAAAATTCGTAAGATTTTAATAACTCTTTTGAAACAAGCCGGAATCTTTTCTGTATTTGACAAAAGTTCCAGTTTTGACCGACTTTTTCCGAATCAGGATTTTCATTCTGGAAAGGGATTGGGCAATTTAATCGCCCTTCCACTCTTTAAACCAACTTTGAAAGAGGGGAACAGTTGCTTTATAAATGAGCATTTAAATCCACATCAGGATCAATGGAAATTTCTGTCATCGATTCAAAAAATATCCGTTTCCCGTCTTGACGCGATCTATAATGCACTCCAACCGGACAAGGTTTCCGTTTCACCAAGGATAAATTCAAAAAAACTCCATATACAACTAAGCAATATAATTCGCCTTAACCGATCGGGCATGACACCTGGTCTGATCCATTTTCTGAAAGAGGAATTAAACTTTGCCAACTCGGAATATTTTATCAAAAAAAAGAGTGGTAGAAACCCCTGGGGAGTTGAGCGGTATTTTCTTTTCATTGAAGAAACAGAACATGAGGTAATTATCCCGAGAGGATTTATCGGAAGACTGATCCGTTATTGCAAACAGCAAAACTTTGATTTTGAATTTCAGGATGAACGAAAAAAACATGCCCCTACTCCATTCAAAACAAACTTCAGTCTGAGATCACACCAGAAATCCGCAATTGAAGCAACCTCCCGCAAAGAGTTTGGTGTCATTACCGCTCCTCCGGGTTCTGGTAAAACAGTAATCGGACTGAAAACCATCGCAGAAAAACAACAACCAGCCTTGATCATTTTACATCGCAAACAATTGCTGGAACAATGGGTTGAGCGAATCCAAGTTTTTTTAGGTATCCCAAAAAACGAAATTGGAAGGATCGGGCAGGGAAAAGCAAAACCCGGAAAAGCGATTACCGTAGCAATGATCCAGAGTTTGGGTAAGTATCTTGACAAACAGGAAACGTATGAATTTGCCCAGTCATTCGGAACTATAATCGTAGATGAATGCCATCATATCCCTGCCGAAACATTCCGAAACACCATTTCAAAACTTTCGCCTTATTACCAATACGGCCTAACTGCAACCCCATTTCGGAAAGGAAATGCAGGCAAGATAATTTTCACTCACTTGGGGGAAATCATTGCTGACATTAAACCACAGGAAATTGAAGAGTACAAGCGAGCAAGAATAATAGTAAGAGTAACCGCTCTAGGAGTTCCCTTCAACCCTAAAACAGACCCGTTTGAAACCTTATCGAAGATATTAGTTCATGATTCTGCAAGAAACAAGCTGATTCTTGGAGATATTACTGGTGAGTTAAATAAAGGGAAAAAGGCCGTTATTATTACCGAACGAAAAGAGCATATTGATACGCTTTATCAGTTTCTCAAACAGTCTTTTGAAGTAGTGACACTTAGCGGGGATGATTCTGAAAGCAGTCGCAAAACAAAATGGAGGGTCCTCAACAGTGGAAATTATCAAGCGTTGATTACTACCGGACAGTTTTTTGGAGAGGGCACCGACTTGAAAAATGCTTCTTGCCTTTTCCTTGTTTACCCTTTCTCATTTAAGGGAAAGTTGATCCAATACATTGGTCGTGTTCAGCGCTCTGAGATTACTCCGGTTATTTATGATTACCAGGATCGCAAGATTGAATACCTGAACCGGTTATTCCTGAAAAGGAATACGTATTATCGACATCTCGACCGGCAAGCAACTCTGTTTGATGACACAGAGATTACAGACAGTCGACCCAAACAAACATTTACAATCAACAAAAAGGTCAAGGTGCCTTTCGACCAGTTGGATTTCCGTTACGGGGCGATTGCTTTTATTTATAAGCTTTCTAAGATAGATACAGAACTCGAGTTTGAGATCGAAAACGATGAGATCAGGCCAGAATTTGATGTATTGAAGCCGTATTTTTCCAGAGTCCTAAAGTCAAAGAATGTAGAAGCTGAAATCTTTGCTGAATTCGAAAACAGCTTGTTGGTTTCTCAAAAAGCCCATTCAACTGATCTGGAAAAGATCAATAGGGAGGTAATTGAAAGCGTAAAATTCCGGTTCATTGAAAAAGATATTGTCGGTAAACAATATGTACCTGGAACCGAAGACAATTTACTTGATTTAAACAAGGTACAGGAAGGACAAAATGGTAAACAGTTCTATGATTCCGAGGAGCAATTACTGGATGACCTCTTGAAAAATGAGGAGGTTAAACATTACAGGCAATTAAGGTATCTGGCATCTAAGCACGATGGCCCCACCTTGAAATTGCGGTTTGTTCTGAACCCTTTCTCATTCGTATTCCTGCTTCCCGGAACGGAGCAATATCATATCATTCTGGAAACCCTGAACACAGAAGAAGCCACTTATATCTGGCATGTTGCCAAAAACAGACAAATACTCTGGCAAAAACTGCGGTCAATAGACCAGGACTTAAACATTATTAGAAATAAAGGCAGGCAAGCCTTTCTTGAAACGCAGCCAGATAATTTCAGTCGACTTATTCATGACTATTCGGACCAAGGAAAAGGATTTGTTATTTGGAAAAATCAACTAGAAGAAAGACTACTATGAATTTATGCTAATGCAGCAGTCACCCACATTACCAAGCCTCACAAACCAACACACTAACTAAAGCACCGCAAAGAGTGCCTACCCATCCCTAAAATGCATAAATAAAATCAAAACTTGTCCATCTTTGGTGGGTAAAAACCTCTCCCTTGCGACAAAAAAAGAAAGGCAATGTGCTTCTAAGAATCATTGGGGAAAGAGTGGATTCTAAAATACGAACATGTAGAAGGCTCCATTTAACAGCGGAGTTCGCCACTCACAGGCCTTCTGACGCAACCAAGCGTACGAGTCTCCTACTTGGTGGTTTGATTATGCTACGTTACCTCATGTAATATTCTACTAAAACTCACGCCATACAACTCCGCAGCTTACTAATGGTTCACGGCTTTTTCCTGACCCATAAGGGACTTACGCGCTCTAGATTAATACTTTACTTTTCTACAAAGTAAAGACGCCCATACTTGGCGCATACAAATCTTAATCGCAATCTCGGCTAAGCTTAGACTGCCAAAGCCAAACCGATAGTGATAAAAAACAATACTCGATATTTTGCGATAAATAACAGTTACATTCTCCGTATATCTGCGGTAAATAGACCTTTTTTTCATCGCAGATGCCTAAATATATATACCAACATCCTGACTGGCCAAATTTCAAATGGGATGATTCTGCCATAAATTCAATATTTGGAGTGGTAAGACATTTGCAAGGGAAAATAACAGGGCAAATGGATTCCTTAGGTTTCTCACTTAAAGAAGAAGCTAGACTTACCACATTGACATTGGATGTCGTAAAATCTTCAGAAATAGAAGGAGAAAATCTTAATTATGACCAAGTACGCTCGTCGATAGCTAGAAGACTAGGAATCAATGCAGCAGGATTAATCCCTAGTGACAGGTACATTGAAGGAGTCGTTGAAATGATGCTTGATGCAACCCAAAACTATCAGGAAACATTAACCCACGAACGATTATTTGGATGGCACTCTGCCTTGTTTCCTACGGGGTATAGTGGTTTGCACAAAATAGAAGTAGCCAGGTACCGAACAGGTGAAATGCAAATTGTACCTGGAGCTATGGGTAAAGAGCTTATACATTATGAAGCAATTCAAGCTTCTAAAATGACGTCTGAAATGACATTGTTTTTAGAGTGGTTTAACGCTAAAAACAATATTGACCCTGTTTTAAAAGCTGGCCTTGCTCATTTTTGGTTCATCATCATTCACCCATTTGATGACGGAAATGGAAGAGTTGCTAGAGCAATTACAGACTTACAATTGACCCGATCGGAAAACAAACCAGAAAGATTTTACAGTATGTCCAATCAAATTCTAACTGAAAAAAACGCTATTACCATGTATTACAAAAAGTTCAACATAGTGATGGTGATATAACAGAATGGCTGTATTGGTTTTTGAATTGCTTAAAAAACGCATTATCAGAAACAGAAAAGACGCTAGTTAAAGTTCTTGACAAGGCAAACTTTTGGAAAAAACACGAAAATACGACTATTAACGAACGCCAAAGACTAATAATCAACAAGCTATTTGATGGATTTGAAGGCAAGCTAAAATCTTCCAAGTGGGCAAAAATTGCAAAGTGTTCAACAGACACGGCACTAAGAGACATTAAAGACTTAATTGAAAAAGGGATTTTAAAACAAGAACAATCAGGAGGTAGAAGTACTAATTACATATTAGTTGAATAAAAGTCCTAGCCGCTAATCGAGTAGTTGGCTGCGTTTAACAGCAAAGTACACCTCTCACAGGTCTGCTGATGCCACCAAGCGTAAGGGTCTCGTACATGGATTCGCCAACCACCCGAACAACCACTCTTTACAACTCAGCAGGAGTGACTGGTGACTGGATGTGCTGAAAATTAGCACCTTAACATCTAAGCCAATCAACAGCCTTTTGAGGTACTAGGAAATAGGTATTTGGGACTAGGCGTTTGCTAGTAATATTTGACCCACCGTCAGGGAATCGGGAAACGAGGCTATGGGAGTGACTTGTGACTAGTGACTGGAAATGAGTATTTTAGCGCCTGAATCAGCCAATAGCAAATAGCGAAAAGATAACCGCCTTTTGAGGTACTTGGGACTAGGTGGTTTGATTCTACCCAAAATTGAACGTCTCAACACCTCAACAACTCAACAGCTAAACAGGAGTGACTAGTGACTGGATGTACTGGAAATAAGCATTTTAACACCTAAACCAGCCAATAGCTAAAAGCAAATAGCCTTTCGAGGTACTAGGAATTTTGACTTTGCCTGAAATTCACCTTTTTGAGCCATCTCTAAACGCTCAACCCTCAACTATAAACTCTGAGTGACTGGATGCACTGAAAATGAACACTTTAACACCTAAGCCAGCCAACAGCCTTTTGAGGTACTAGGAAGTAGGTACTTGGAACTAGTATTTTGCTAGTGGTATTTGACGTACCGGCAAAGGGCGGTCGTAGACCCTGACCGTAGCTTCAGAGGAATTGGGAATCGAGTTAATAGCGATTGGCACCCTTGACTTTTCCTGGAAATGACCAGCTAAATGACCCAGCAACTCAGCAGCTCAACACCTAAACGTCTCAACAACTCAACACCTCAACAACCAACCGTCTCAACATCCAAACATTCTTGTTTTACTCGCTCTTTCCTAGGTCAGTTTTTCTATTTTTAGCCATCCAAAAATCAATAGGAAATGGAATACCTCTTCGAAGCCAAAAACATTGTGAAACAATATGCCGCCCATCGGGCTTTAGACGATGTCAGCATTGAAGTTCCCAAAGGCAGTATATTCGGCTTACTGGGACCGAATGGGGCCGGGAAAACCTCCCTTATCCGAATCATTAACCAAATCACAGCCCCCGATGAAGGCAGTTTGATATTCGACGGAGAAAAACTCCAACCTCACCATATTGAACACATTGGC
Organism: uncultured Flavobacteriales bacterium; assembly: GCA_937139155.1. Taxonomy (GTDB): domain Bacteria; phylum Bacteroidota; class Bacteroidia; order Flavobacteriales; family JBLHRE01; genus CAKZPI01. The sequence goes on along the minus strand of CAKZPI010000043.1, from coordinate 41,792 downwards.
TACCTTCCGGAAGAACGAGGCCTCTACAAAAAAATGGAGGTAGGCGAACAAGCCATGTACCTTGCCCGACTCAAAGGGCTAAGTAAATCTGAGGCAAAACAAGCCCTGAAAAAATGGTTCACCGCCTTCGAAATTGAAGGGTGGTGGAATAGAAAGGTAGAAGAACTTTCAAAAGGAATGGCCCAGAAGGTGCAGTTCATTGTAACCATTCTTCACAAACCCAAACTCCTGATTTTTGATGAACCCTTTTCGGGCTTTGACCCCATCAATACCAACTTAATCAAAGCCGAAATCAAAAAGCTACAAGAAGAAGGGGCAACCATCATCTTCTCTACCCATAGAATGGAGTCGGTTGAAGAGCTTTGTGACCACATTGCCCTCATCAATAATTCAAAGAAAATTCTAGGCGGTGAAATAAACTCCATCCGAAACCAATTCAAACAAAACCTTTTTGAGATTCAGTTTAAAGATTCAGTTAATGGACTAGAGCTTCCAGAGGGATTCCTTGAAAAATCAAGCACCCATAACACCGTTCAAGTGCAAATTCCTGAACAAGAAAGCCCCAACCAACTCCTAGCCCTGGCGCTTAAATCAGGTGAAGTGGTAGGGTTCAACGAAATTCTACCCACTGTCAACGATATTTTCATCCAAGCTGTTGAACAAAAAAATCAATCATGAACCGCATTTTCTTAATCATCCAACGTGAATATTTAAGTCGTGTTAAAAAGAAATCCTTTTTGATCATGACCTTCGTTGGCCCCATTCTAATGGCTGCCCTCTTCGTGGTACCCGCCCTTCTTGCCAACCAAGACAGCGAACAAGAACATGTTTTGGTTCTAGATAAGTCCACCATGTTTCTCTCTGCCCTGGAAGAAAACTCAAAGGTAATTTTCACCTATTTGCCTGATGACACCTCGCTTGACTCGGCAAAGGAAATGGTTGACGGAAAGAAAAATTATGCCCTTCTCTATATTCCTATGAGCGAAACGGGCTCAATGGCTTTCTTAGAAGAAAACATTCAGCTCTACACAAAAAAACAACCCTCTCTAGGCATTACCGGGAACCTTCGCCGCCAAATGGAAAAGGAAATTCAACGCCGAAAGCTTGCGGCCAAAGGCATTGACTTTGAAATGATTGACTCAGTGAAGTCTGATATTGACCTGTCTACCCTAATTCTTGGTGAAGATGGAAATGAAAAAGAAGGAAGCGCTGAACGAAGCATGGGGCTTGGATTTATTGGCGGACTTTTAATTTACATGTTCATCTTCATCTATGGGGTGCAAGTTATGCGGGGGGTCATTGAAGAGAAAACCAACCGAATTGTAGAGGTTATCATTTCCTCCATAAAGCCTTTTCAGCTCATGCTTGGTAAAATCATTGGCATTGCAGCCGTTGGACTTACCCAGTTCTTGCTCTGGGTTATTTTAACCATTGCCCTAGTTTCCGTGGTGCAAATGGCTTTCTTACCTGACCCTATGGACACGGCTGAAATTGCCAACGGGGCCGGGCAAACCATGCAGCTTAGCGAAAGCCAAGAAACGGCCCGAGACATTATGGATGGAATTCAGGCCATCAACTTCCCCCTAATCATTGGTATGTTCCTCTTCTATTTCTTAGGAGGATACCTTCTCTACTCATCTTTATTTGCAGCAGTAGGGTCTGCCGTTGATGGTGAAGCCGATACCCAACAATTTATGATGCCCATAACCATTCCACTCATTCTCTCTTTTGTGGTTGGCTCATCCATCATTGACAATCCCGATGGTCCGCTAGCCTTCTGGTTTAGCATCATCCCGCTTACCTCACCCATTGTCATGATGATTCGTATCCCCTTTGGGGTTCCTGTACCTGAGCTTCTTCTCAGCATGAGCTTATTGGTGTTAGGCTTTCTAGGCACCACTTGGCTGGCCGCCCGAATTTACCGTGTTGGCATTTTGATGTATGGAAAAAAGGTGAACTACGCCGAACTATTAAAATGGATTAGATACAAAGGTTAATGCGAATTGCCATCATTGATTGCGGTACCAACACCTTTAATTTATTGGTGGGCTCGGTCAAGCCGGAAGGCATTGTATTGGATTTCAAAACCAAGATTCCGGTTAAATTAGGCTCAGGCGGATTTAAAGATAAAGTCATTGAGGAAAAAGCTTTCAAAAGGGGCTTTGAAGCTTTGAACACCTATAAAGGGGTTCTTGAGAAGATGAATCTGAAGGAGGTTTATTGCTTCGGAACCTCAGCCCTTAGATCGGCAGAAAATGCCGATTTCTTTAAACAGTCGGTTTATGTTGCCACCAATATCTTTATCAATATTATTTCAGGGGATTCGGAAGCTGAATTAATTTACTCAGGTGTTCGGGAAGCTCTGACCATTCACGAACCTTCCCTTATCATGGATATTGGTGGAGGTTCTACTGAGTTTATAATTTGCAATTCAGATGGCCTAATCTGGAAACATAGCTACGACATTGGCGCCGCTCGCCTCCTTGAATGGATAAATCCAAGCGACCCCATCCGCCCCAGCGAAATTCAAAAAACCCAAGAAATTCTAAGGGAATCGTTGGAGGAAGTATTTAGCATGAGTAGAAATCTCGAAGTAAAAACCCTTATCGGCTCCTCCGGCTCCTTTGATACACTGGCATCCATGGTTCATCATAGGTTTAATAAACCCCTTGATTTTGCCAGCAAAACCTTTGACTTCCCCGTCAAGGAAACCCAAATTCTCCTGGATGAAATCATTGAATCTACCTATTCAGAAAGGCTGAAAATGCCCGGCATGATTGAAATGAGAGCGGATATGATGGTGATGTCAGCCCAGCTCATGAAATTCATCCTTGAAAAAGGGCATATGAATTGCATGAAACTATCCACCCATGCCCTGAAAGAAGGTGCCTTTTATGAAATTTCAAAAAATCCAGAAAAATGGCGAAAATCCTCATTATAGAAGACGAAAAAGCAATCCGAAATGTATTGAGAAACATTCTTGAAGAAGAGGATAAATCTTTTCAAGTTGATGAGGCTGAAAACGGAAAAACAGGTATTCAACAAGCCCTGAAAGATGATTATGACTTGATTCTATGCGATATTAAAATGCCCATTCATGACGGATTGGAAGTGCTTGAAAAGGTGATGACCGAAAAGCCTGACCAAACCATGGTGATGATTTCTGGGCATGGTGATATTGATACCGCCGTTGAATGCATTAAAAAGGGTGCCTTTGACTTCATTTCAAAACCCCCAGATCTAAACCGCTTGTTAACCACCATTCGAAACGGGCTGGACAAACAGCAGATTACCACCCAAAATAAAATTCTCAAGAAAAAGGTCTCAAAGAAATATGAGATGGTTGGTGAGTCAAAAGCCATTCTTGAAATTCAAGGAATGATTGAAAAGGTGGCCCCAACGGATGCCCGGGTTTTAATCATAGGACCCAATGGTACCGGAAAAGAATTGGTGGCTCATTGGATTCACGAAAAAAGCGAACGAAGCAAAATGCCTTTGATTGAGGTAAACTGTGCGGCAATTCCTGCTGAGCTCATTGAATCCGAGTTGTTCGGCCATGAGAAAGGAGCCTTTACTTCAGCCATAAAGCAAAGGAAAGGGAAGTTTGAACAGGCTTCTGGAGGAACCCTATTTTTAGACGAGATTGGAGACATGAGCCTCTCTGCCCAAGCCAAGGTCTTAAGAGCCCTTCAAGAAGGAAAAATTACTCGGGTTGGAGGTGACAAAGAGATTAATGTGGATGTAAGGGTTTTGGCCGCCACCAACAAAGACCTAAAGCAAGAAATTTCCGATGGAAAATTCAGAGAAGACCTTTACCATAGGCTCGGAGTAATCATCATTCAAGTGCCCGGTTTGGATGACCGAAAAGAAGACATTCCGGTATTGGCCGAGCATTTCTTGAAACAACTGGGAGAAGAACAGGGCATGGGACCAAAGTCAATCTCAAAAGATGCCTTGGAAGCCTTAAAGTCAAAAACATGGACCGGTAACATTCGAGAGTTTCGGAATGTGATGGAGCGATTAACCATTCTGGGTGGAAAAGAAATTTCAAAATCCGATGTTGAACAATTTGCTTAAACCTTTCATTCTAGGGCTTTTCCTTTTCCTTACGGGAACGGGATTTGCCCAAATCAAGATTGACTCAGACCTTGAACAAAGGGGTTTAAAGGCACAGGTTCTCATTGCCCATGGAGACTCTCTTTACGCCTCACAGAAACAAAAAACCCTCCCTACTCCTCCTCTACTTCGTGAGCAAATCCGGGTAATGCAGGCGTGGCAAGCAATTGCTGAAGGTAAGCTTAGACTTCACAATGAACTTATACATTATTTCCCTCAAGGGGGAAAGCCTTGGTTTGAAAAGGTAAAATTGACCGAGGTGATGGACCAAAGCTCTGGACTGATTTGGGATTTTAATAAGAACCCCGAAACGGTTCTTTCCATTGGCTGGGAAAACCTTCCCGATAGCCTCGATTTTGAACCAGGAACCGCTTTCTCTCCCAACCCCTTCAACTTTTTAATCCTTGATTCACTCATGAAAAAATTGGGATATGAGGGATTGAAGGATAGCCTGGAAATGAGGGAATGGTTCAAGCTTCAAGCGTCTTTTTTTCATGGGGAAGGGCTTCCTGAACTTTTTAAGAAAAATCACCTAAAACCAAGAGTAAATACCGGGCGACCAAACCTCGAAGCTCGTTTTGGATATGGGTGGTACCATGGCTTTAGTTCAGACAGTTTGGCCACCTTTTACCGAAGCCAAAGACTGGGCTCAGGCACCTACCTTGCCTTATACGTTCCAGAAGAAAACTTTCACATCCTATTTCATTCAGATCAAGAAATAGAGCCCCTTCAACTTGAGGCCCTTTCAAATCATTGGTTTGAAAAATCAACCGGAAAATCATTGGTTCTGAAATCTGAGAAAGACCAAGAACTATTGGGAGTTATTGCCCTATTGGCCGCTCTTTCTTTGCTGTTAATTATTTCCACGCTTCGGTCAAAACGGTTAAGAAAAGGATTTGGTGCCAGCATTTTCACCACAAGCATTTTGGTTCTCCTTACCTGCATCCTTCTTGGAATCCTGTACTGGCTTAATTAAAAAAAAGTCCCCAACCCATTGGAAGAACAGGTCAGGGACTGGCAGGAAATTGAAATTGTTTTATTTACGGATGAATTTTAAATACCTCCTCTCTTCTGTTTTTACAATAAGAATCAACCACTCTCCTGATGTATGGGCATAAATTCGATGGCTGTTTCTTCCATAATATTTACCATGATGGCGACCAAAACTGGAGAAAACTCGAACTTCATAATCTCCTTGAGCCTCAATTAAAATCAAAGCTTCATTCTTAAAATAGGTAATGCTTGGATTTCGATTTTCTTCTTGAGAATTAGCAGGCTCAGAAAAGCTTAGAACCTCAGATTCATAAACCTTCATTGCTTGGGAAGAGGGGAGTAAAAATAGTAGCGTGAGCGCCAAAAAGACTAGTTTTGTTTTCATAAGGCGCTTTGTTTACCACAAAAATCCTGCTTTTAATCAAATTTTCCACTGACCCAGAACATGCGTTTCACTGACAATTCTCAGAGCCCCATTTTCCTATTAACGGAAATGCGGTATTTACATCCAGATACCCAGGTTGAATACAATCAGAACATCCTTGACGAAGATGAAGCCTTAAGCAAGGCGTTTTCGAAATTAGGTATGGAAACGAAGCGGGTTGCTTGGGACGATCCAAACCAAGATTGGTTAGCGGTGAAAGACCTAGTCATCCGTACCCCTTGGAATTATTTTGACCAGTTTTCGGAATTTAAACCATGGCTTGAGAAAATCTCTAATACCACTCGCCTTTACAATCGGGCCAAGACTCTTTTTTTGGAACCTTGATAAGATATACCTCAAAGAGCTCAAAGAAAAAGGCATTGACATTCCCCCCACCCTATTTCTTGAAAAGGGGAGTGAAGTGAATAAAAGTCTTGGATCTTATTTCAATGAACTTCCATGGGAGGAAATCATTTTGAAGCCACGAGTTTCTGGGGCAGCCAGAGAAACCTATCGAATATCTAGAAGGGACGCCTCAGATTACGAAGAGAAATTTCAGGCACTTTGCCAATCTGAGCCCATGATGCTGCAAGAGTTTCAGCGCACCATTCTAAATAAGGGTGAAATATCTTTGGTTTTTATTCAAGGCAAATACACTCATGCCGTTTTGAAAAAAGGCAAGCCCGGCGACTTTAGAGTGCAAGACGATTTTGGAGGAAGCGTTTCCGTTCATAAAGCCCTAGATTCCGAGATAAAGTTTGGGGAGAAATGCTTGAAGGCTCTGGGTGAAATACCCCTGTATGCAAGGGTTGACATTTTTTACAATCAGGAAAACAAATTAAATCTGGGAGAGCTTGAACTCATTGAACCAGAACTCTGGTTTCGACTTAATCCTGAGGGGGCCAACCGCTTGGCAGAGGCCTTTTTTACCCAAAAAACCAAAAATTGACTACCTTGAGGCGGACCGACACAATCAAAAATGCCTCAAACAAAACCCATTTTCGAGTTTCTGCAAGGTGAAATCAAGGCGGGTAAATTTTTCCTCGGTCTTGGCTTTGCCCTTATCCTTTCCTCTTTTTTTATCCTGAGTTTTGTCGATCAAGACTTCCTTCGTGGATTGAACATTCCAATGAGCATTTCAGGATTTTGCCTTTTGGTTGTTGGAGGCTTAATGGTTGTTCAAAATCAAAAACGAACCAAAGAATTTGTGAAAGAAATTCAAGAGGATGTTTCGGTTTTTCATTTTAAAGAAACCTGTAGAGTTCAAGCTTTTCAGGCCTACTCATCTTATTTAAAACTGTTTTGGTCTCTATGGGTAATTCTGGGCTTCATCATTGCTTGGCTTCCGGTAGGTTCCTTTGTATTCGGCCTGGCCTTTGGCTGTACTTTGGTGGGTGCATTTGGGCAATTCACTGACATCATTCAACAAAAAAGGGTTGACAGTTACCTATCAACCCTTTCGTCTTTTAAGGGGCAAATTAAGCCCGCAATACCGGCTTAATCTTCCAGTTCTTCGTAAGCTTGAATTTCAGAATCGTAAAACTCCATGGCTTCCGAAACCAATTCTGATATTTGATTGGCAGTCTCTTCACGATCTGCTTCACCGAAACCTTTTTCAAGGAAAAAAACTTCTTCAGAATCCACATCCAAAACGAAGCTTGGATTTCCGGTATGTATTACAAAAATTGAGTCTGGGCTCTGGGTATTGTCACCCATTAAAAACTTTGGAGGCTTCATATTCATTATTTTTTACAAAGAAAAGAAAAGCCAGCTGATAAAGCCGGCTTTTTCACGAAACAAACAATACAGATTAGCTAGTCCACTCGTCTAACTTATCGTCCACTTTCTGTTTCCAGTCTTTGAGGTCAGTCTTTAACTGGGTAAGTTCTTCTTTGGTTTCTTCTTTAAGGTCGTTCCAGTTCTCAGAAGCACTTTCTTTGGCCTCTCTTAAATCAGCCTTTGCTTCTTTGCTAAACTCTTTAAGATCCTCAAGCATTTTTTCGTCTTTTTCGGTAAGCTCACCGGTACTCATCTCTTTCTCAAGCTCTTCAATTTTCTGGTCTAAAGCATCTACTTCCGCTTCAAGTTCAGAAACAAGCTTATCCATTTTCTGGTCAACTTTCTTTTCTACGGTTTCCATTTTTTCTTCAACCTTCGAAGAGTCAGAATTTGATTTGTCTTGGTTGCAAGCATGCAGTCCGAAGATTAAACTAAGTGCCAAAACCGGCGTGCTAAGTACTTTCAGGGTTTTCATAGTATTCTAATTTTTAATTTATGGTTTGTAGGTTTTTTTGAATTACTCTTTAGTACTCAAACCAAATACCATAGATTAAACCCAGCAAACACCCCTGATTATCAGGCTCTTAAAATTATAGAATCCCCAGGTATATTTTCAAAATGAAAATCACTTTTCAAATTCAGGGTTCTCTAACAGCTTTTTGGTCATTTTAAAGAATCGAATAGAAAGGAGAACGGCCGCCATGATTAATCCAAGACACAGCCCGATCCAAACCCCGTAAACCCCTAGATTAAATACAAAGCCGCAAAGGTAGGCCAAGGGCAAGGCGGTACCCCAATAGGCAATCAAGGTAAGCCAGGTAGGAATTCGAGTATCTTCCATGCCTCTGAGTACGCCCAGACTTACCACCTGCACCCCATCACCCAACTGAAAGGCCGCCGCAATAAGCAATAGTCCAGCAGCAATATGTACCACTTCAAGATTGTCAATGAAAAACTGGGGTAGGTAATCATTGAAAAGGATGAAAACCAAACCGGCCAGGCCCATAAAAATCACAGAAAGCACCAGGGTTGAAATTCCAATTTCTTTGAGGGTCTTCGCATCCTTTAAGCCCATTTGATTTCCGATTCGGATGGTTGCAGCAGCAGCAAGGCCAGAGGCAATCATATAGGTAATGGCTGCCAAACTCAGGGCCACTTGGTGAGCGGCTAAGGCTTCCGCCGAAATCCAACCTACCATTACAGCGGCAATGGCAAAGGCCCCTACTTCAAAGAAAAACTGCAGTCCGCTGGGCACCCCAACTTTCATTATTCTCATACAGGTGATCCAGCGTATATCCCGCAAAGGAACTCCATGAAAATAATGCCGGTAATTTTTCTTCCAATACAGGTAAAGCCCCATAGAAATGGCCATGAAAATTCGCGAAATTAAGGTTGCATAACCTGCGCCTAATAGGCCCATGGGCTCAAATCCAAAATGCCCGAAAATCATAATATAATTCAGGAATATATTTAGGCCATTGGCAATAAGTGATATGTTCATGGCCGTTCTTGTATCTGAAAGGCCTTCAGCAAACTGTCGAAAGGTTTGGAATATCATTAAAAATATTCCGCTCAAGTTCACCACCCTAAGGTAGGGTCCGGCTAAAAGGGTTACCTCATCCGGCTGATTTAAATAGGAAAGGAAAAAGGATCCGAAATAAACCAAGGCAAAAATCGCCAAAGCAAAAACCATGTTCACCGATAAACCTGCAAATAGAATTTTTTTAATTCGAGGAATGTCTCCTTCCCCATCGGCGGAAGCCACCAAAGGAGTAATGCCAAAGGAAAGCCCAACCCCAAATGCAAGCACAATAAAAAAACAGGAATTGGTAAGTGAGGCCGCAGCCAATGGAACCGGGCCTAATTGTCCGACCATGGCTGAATCAGCTACCATAACCATAACATGCCCAATTTGTGAAATCATCACAGGAAGGGCTAACTTTAAGGTTTTCGGAGCATGGTTTAGGTATAGGGCCATAGCGGGCAAAAATACCCCAATTCTGAAAAGAAGTGCTAGTTTCCCAATCTTAAGTTTTACCGCATGAAACCCCTAATCTTTTTAAGCTTTATCCTTTTTTCTTTCGTATGCCATGCCCAAAATGAGGTCCATCTTTGCCCAATTGAAATTACCATTCAAGACTTTGAAGGCAACCCAAGGCAAGGTGAGCGAGTATTGCTTCGAGATGAGAATTCTGATAAATCATATAAGGGATTAACCAATGCCGAGGGTTTCTTTTCTATTGAACTACCTGGGGCAACTACCTATTTGGTGCAAATAATGGGCGTAGGTGAAGAGTTTGATTATACCCAGCTTGAAATCCCCCCCTTAAAGGAAAATGAACTCTACGGCACCTACGAGGTATTGATTCAATTTGAATTGCCAAAAACCTTTACCCTTGATCACGTTTATTTTGAAACGGGTTCTTCAGCCTTAAAACCAGAATCTCATGAAGAGCTTGATGAGCTTTTTGAGTACCTGAGTTTAAAGCCAGAGGTTAGGATTGAAATTGGGGGGCATACCGATGATGTGGGTGAAGCTGATGCCAACCAGAAGCTTTCTGAAAAAAGAGCCAAGGCGGTTAAAAACTACCTTACCAAAAAGGGCATAAAGCCAAATAGAATTCAGGCCGTTGGCTATGGTGAATCAAGACCCGTAGCATTGAATGACGGACCCGAAAACCGGCAAAAGAACCGGAGAACTGAGGTTAAGATACTTTCTGGAGATTAAGCCCGTAATTCAGCTCCATTCTCTTTTTCCAAGGCAGTTAGAATTTTGGCCATGGCTTTTTCTATTTGCTTCTCACTCAAGGTTTTCTCTTTGTCTTCAAGCACAAAGGCCAAGGCATAGGATTTTTTACCCGCAGGTAAGCCTTTTCCCTCATACACATCAAATAGGTCAACCGACTTCAGGTATTTCTTCTCAGCCCGATAAGCAGTGCCTTCCAAAGCCTGGAACTCTACATCCTTTTCAATCAATAGGGCTAGGTCTCTTCGTACGGCCGGGTATTTTGAAACCGCCTTATAGCTCATGGATTTCTTGGAGGCCAGGGAAAGTGCAAATTCCCAATTCAGTTCAATATAAATCACCTCGCCTTGAACGTCTAATTTTTTAAGCACCTCATCAGAAACCCAAGAAATACTCGCCAATTCTTCCTTCCCTAGCTTAAAGCTTAATCCCTCACGGCTGTGGTATGAAGTAAAAGACTTTCCTTTTGGAAACTGGAGGTTAAGCCTTTCCAATACCCTTTCTAAGATCGATTTCCCGTAGAAAAACAAAGACGAGTCTCCCTGATTCATCCAAGACAAACCATGTAGGTCTCCTGATAGAAAAATGCCAAGCTTTTTAGCCTCTTCAAAGCCCTTATCGGTTCGTTTATAAACCTTTCCAAACTCAAACAATTTCAGGTCCGGACGTTTCCTTTTTTGATTCCGCTCAATGGCTTCCAATCCGCTGTAAAGCAAACTGGTTCTCATAAGGCTTAAATCTCGACTAAGGGGGTTTTTCATTTTCACCCAAAGCTCCTCCGGAAACTCTTCATTAACATATTCAACCGTGGTTAGTGAATTGCTCATGCATTCGTTGAATCCGTTAGATGCCAAGAAATCTGCAATTCGATCTTGGATTTTTTCAGGATCAAATTTAGGCGCTTGCTCAAGAGATGCGTTGATTCTTCCGGTAAGGCGAATTTCATTGTACCCGTAAATTCGTAAAACCTCTTCAACCACATCAGCCTCGCGGGTAACGTCTCTTCGGTAGGTAGGAATTTCAAGGCTCCAAACGGATTCATGAGTCTTGAGAACTTCTATTTCTAAACCGATGAAAATCTTCCGTAAAACTTCCTCTTCAATTTCTTGTCCGGCCAAAACATTCAATCGATTCAAATCAAAATCAATCTGAATCTTATGAGCCTTTAAGGGATAAAAATCTGAGGCACCTCCTTGAACTTCTGCACCTGCAATTTCAACCATTAGATCAGCGGCCCGCATAAGGGCCATTTCGGTACCTTCCGGATCAGTACCTCGTTCAAAACGGAAAGATGCATCGGTATTCAATCCATGGTGTTTGGCCGTTTTCCGAACCCAAACTGGGTTGAACCAAGCAGACTCTAGAAAAACCTCGGTGGTAGAATCGGAAACTCCAGAGGACTCTCCTCCGAAGACCCCGGCAATGCACATGGGCTCATCTTTCCCATTGCATATCATCAAGTCTTGATCTCTCAGCTTGCGCTCATCCCCGTCAAGGGTGGTAAAATGAGTCCCTTCTTTCAAGGTTTTCACCCGAACCTCTCCTTCTACTACATCCATGTCGAATGCATGCAAGGGCTGACCCGTTTCATGCATTACATAATTGGTGATGTCAACAATATTATTGATGGGCTTTTGCCCGATGGAAAGCAAACGATCACGTAGCCAAGCTGGCGAAGGTTCAACCTTTATGTTTTTAAGACTTAAACCCATGTACCTAGGACAAGCCTCTGAGTTCTCTACCACAACCTTAACCTTTGGTTCGGCTTTTGGCAGGTTGGATACCTTTGGGTAGGTGAACTGGGGTCTTTGATTGCTTCTCAATTGCTGAGCATAAATGTCTCTAGCTGCTCCAATATGTCCCATGGCATCCGTACGGTTGGGGGTCAATCCAATTTCGTACACAAAATCTTGGCTTACGCCGAAAAAGGGAGCAACTGGAGCTCCGGGCTCAACTGAATCTTGGATTACAAGAATTCCGTCATGGCTAGCTCCTAATCCAAGTTCATCTTCGGCGCAAAGCATTCCTTCGGAAACTTCCCCTCTAATTTTGGCCTTTTTAATTTTTAATGCTTCCCCTCCAGGATAAATGGTGGTTCCTACCAAAGCAACCACAACATTTTGACCTTCAGCTACATTGGGCGCTCCACAAACAATGGGTAAGTTTTCACCGGCTCCTACATCAACTTGGGTAAGCTTCAGCTTGTCAGCATTCGGATGAGGTTTCACCGAAATCACCTTTCCAAACACTACCCCCGCCAATCCACCTTTGATTGACTCCACCTTTTCCAAACCTTCAACTTCCAGGCCGGTATCGGTTAGAATTTCAGAGATCTGTTCTGGGCTTAAGTCAACTGAAACAAAGTCTTTAAGCCAATTATATGAAACCTTCATGCTGCCAAATTTTTACGGGGCAAAAGTAGGGCTTGAGAAAGGATTAGAAAAGCAAAAGCTTAATCGCGATTGATATTGATTCCGCGGCCTCTTTCTTTGACAATAAACACCACCTCAACCTCTTCTTCTTGCTTCAGTTCCGCAGGTTGCTTGCCCTGAACTACATCAAATTGGGTGAGAAAAAGGCTTTGATTGAAATTGACCTCATAAACCCCTTGAGGCACTTGAATTCTAAACCGCCCCTCTTTATTGGTAAAGCCGGTATAGGTGATAGAGTCTGCGCCCATGGCGGTAATACGAACCCCGGCCAAGGGGTAATTGGTACGTGAATACTCATCCTTTAAAACCTGAATTTCGCCGGTAATTAATCGTGCCCTTTGAAAGGGAATGGCCACATAAAGGTCTTTGTTTCCAGTGAGGATAACCTCCTGCAATGCTCCCCCGGTAGTGACCCAACCTTGAATGGATTTTAAAGGTGAAAGGTCAAGGTAATAGGTGCCCGCCGAAACATTTAAATAAGCTAGGTCTCCTGATTTATCAGATTCTAAAAGAAGTTTGTTGATTCGGATACGTTCATTGGAAATGGGCATGTCTCCTTCACCAAAAGTTTTATCTCCGTCTAGATCCTTGAAAAGCTTGACGTAAATACTCCCGTATTGCTTGACCCCAATTACCGGAACTAGGAAAGATTTGGAAATTGAAATGGAAGACCGAAAATCTGTAAAAAATGGAGACCAAGTATAAGAGGTTTGCACCGAAGCTTGAAACCCATTACTAAGGTTCATTCTGGCCATGGTTCTGGCTACGGTTCGGTTGTATGCGTCGTAATTGCTCAGAAACAAATCAACGGAATTCTTAATGTTCAGTTTTCCATTAAAGAAAAAATAGTTCAAATACGGTCCGGCTGACACGGAGGCTGGTTGAATTCCTTCGGAAACAAATATGGATGCATCTCGATAAAAATAAGGTCCGTAGATAAGCCGATAGTTGGATCCAAAAATTCCTTTTTTGAAATTCCCTTCTGCCACAACTTGCTGGATGATTTTGTTTTGAAACGGAAAACTCAATAGGCCAGCAGAAAGGCTTAGGTCAAAGCTTCCTTTCTGATCGGTGTTTTTTAACCTCAAGCCAACTCTCGGCCCTTGTCTTATTAAGGTATCTCTACCGTCGTAAAGGTAGCCTAGCCCGTAAGAAATTTGGTTCTTAGATGCCTTCCGTTTTTTGAAGTTCATTTCATAGAGGGCGGAGGTAAAATCAAAAGACTGCACAAATTCCTCTCTGGTCAAAAACTCTGCTCGATTTCGAACATATCGGATCATGGGTTGGTAAACCCAGCTTTCACCTTCTTTCTGATAATTAAAAAGCAGACTTGTTGTTCCACGTTCAATTCCCGGGTAAAAGGGCGACCCAAATTCCGTTTCCAGAAAAGCCTTCCCGTCCCAGACCTCGGTCTCAGCATTGAAACGCCCCATATATCCGGTTTCTTGGTTTGGTAGGTCTGAAAACCCCTGGGTTCCATACCCCAATTTCAAGGCTATTTCCCGATCGTTTTTTGGGTTTATATAGGTAGTGTTTGAGCTTATTACCTGGTATTCCGAATTATTGCTTGAAGACGCTCCAAAATCATAAACCATTCTATTGCTCCAGTTCTCACCCAGATCTACCTCGTGGTAAACTGCATAACCTGATTCTTGAATTCGTATGTCCTCTAAAACGAAGAATCCGAGGCTATGGCTTCCTAAATGAACCGATGCTCCCAGTCCGCGCCCAATTCTAAATAGGTTGGTAGGCTCATTGAGATCACCCAGGGTGAACCCGAAAACATTTCCATTGTATTTTAAATTGAAGAGGGTTGACCTCAACCCATTGGCACCCCCAATTCGATCGTTGTTTCGGATGTAATAGTTAAAAGACTTCCGGTCTTTGAGAAATACTCGTCCTCTAGCCTGGGTGAGTAAGAAAGGATAAGGAGACCCTAGGTTGGAAGCGGTTGCCGAGAGAAATAGACTTGAAGAAAGCCATTTTGATGGGTGCTGATAAACTCGGTTACCTACGGGGGAAAGGGTGTGTGTAAATCTTTGCACCTCTCCCCTAGCTTCGGCCTCAAAATCAAGCAGGAAGTCTTTATCAGATTTTGATTGGTCGTTGGTGAGTTTCATTTCCACCCAAATGGTTGAATCTTGAAAAGCTTTTAACCTAATTCGGGTAGGTAAGTCAGAGGATTGAATCGGACGATTAGAGCCTTGTCTTATTTCAAAGGTATTGGAAACATTACCTTGATTCGAAATCACCAAGGGTATTTTCACGCTTTGGTCGCCCCCATAATAAAGGCTTGAGCTTTTCTCTGCATTCACTTGCCAAATGGAAAACCTTTCCAATGACAAGGCACATTGGTCGCCGGCTAAAACATCTCCGTTCAGGTTAATGAAATTGGCATAAACCAAAGGATTTAAGTTACGGGTTCGGCTGCTTACCGTGGTGAATCTAAGAATCAAGGTTTGGCTTTCGCCGGAAGGCAATTCAATTTCTTCAGGAATGGGCATCAATAGGCTGATACCCGAAGGGAGTTCCAATTCAATTTTACCATGAACATCCTGAGCCGATTTATTGGTAAGCTTCAGCACGTTATGGCCATAAGACCCACGTGCAATTGTCACCGAATCTTCCTTAAAATTCAGGAAAACATCACCTACCTGAGCATAGGCACCTAGGCTTAGAAAAAGTAAGGAAATAAGTAGGCGAAAATAGCAATGCATGAGAGGTTAAAGAAACAATTTCTTTTGTACAAAAAAAGCACGTTCAGCTGAACCAAACGTGCTTTTTAAATCATTCGGGTATCTGCTTAGGGAGCAGAAACCGTAAAGGTAATCGTAGTATTGTAAGTATCTGGTTCGTAATCGAAACCAGGATTGGCTTGAAACCCAATTGGGAATGTTGTTGTCCCTACTGATCCACTGGTCACCAAATTAGCTCCTCCTGTTGTAACTGTGGTATAGTTTGAGCCATTGTCGGCCGTTACACCCAATACAGTTGGAGGCATGGTAGTGGTAGAAGATCCAACATTTGTGAAGTTGGGCGCTGACACAGAAACCGTATAAGTCTTATTTGACTTCACCTCTAGGGAAGATACGTTGGCTGCAGTAGACAAACCATTGTTGAAATCATTCAAGGCTGAGAAAGTAAAGGTTTCCGTTGCATTCCCTGCCGTGTAGGTAATGTCTAGAATTTGACCGATAACCACTTCAGTAGCTTGAGTTGCAGTTTGAGTTAGTTGTGCATGACCTAGGTAAGAACCTCCTAAGAACAACGCGATGGCAAGTAGTTTTTTCATAGTTATTTTAAGGTTAAAAATTTTTCATTGCTTCCAATGATCTTATGATGAGACAAATATCAATATAGATTCAGTAAAAAAAATTGACAATTCCCGTAAACCTTTTTGATTATTGTCAAAAAAAATTGAATGGTTGTTCAATTTTCTAAGTCATTGAGGAGAAAGCGTATAGGTTATATCTATATTATATAGCCCCGGATCGTAGTCATAGCCAGGATTAGCTCTATAATTTAAGGAGAAACGGTTGCCTGAAATGTTTTCATCCCCTTTTACCCCAGAAATAATGCTGTTTTGATTTTGAGCGGAAAGAGGAAGGTAGCCGGTAATATTGTTCCCTACTGATACTACGGATGCAGGAACCTGAGTTGGGCCTGCCGAAATGAAAAAGGCTGTTTCCGCTTTCCAAGAGATGCTCCAATCTAGATTACCTCGAATTACAAATTCGCAGGCATCCAACTGTTCTACCCCATTCTCGTAATCATTCAAATCTGAAAATACGAAGGAAACCAAATCGTTCCGTTCCAACTCAAGCGACAAGACCGAGTTCAACTCAATCACGACCGGATGGGTGGCCGTTTGGTTTCCTGTGATTTGAGCAGACCCCTTCAAAACAAAAAAAAGGAAAAAGGAAAAGGCAAGTAAATTCTTCAATTTTGGTCCGTTGATTTTTTAAAAAAAATTATGGTCACAAATTTGACTTAAGGGGAAGAAAAAAGAAATGAGTTGGGTCAATCGGAAAAGCCATTCTCCTCAATTATTAGGGCATACTTCATAAAAAACTAACGGGGGTCATAAGTGATTAATAAATAGATTCTTTACATTGCAATAAAACTATACCTATGCGCAAGCTAGCACTAATCGCTTTCCTTTTTTTAGGACTCTCACAATTTACCTCTGCCCAAAGTGTTGGGGTACTACCGAGCATTTTAAGTTTTGAATTGGCCCCTGGAGAATCAGGTTCGCAGATTGTAAAAATCATCAACAACTCTAGTACCCGCCAAACCCTTGAAGTTGGGCTTGGCGACTGGATTCGGGACAGTACTGGGGCCCATCAATATTTTGAGGCCGATACCCTCCCTAATTCATGTGCCAAATACGTAAGCTTTACCCCAGAATTTATTGAGGTTGAAGGTGGGCAATCTGCAGAGGTTTTGGTAACGGTTTCCATGCCTACGGATGGAGAAGTTGTTGAGAAAATGACCTGGACCATGCTCTTTGTTTCGGGAACGGTGGAAAAAACGGATCCATTTGTACAAGATGGGGTTATGGCCACTCAAATCAATTCAAACTTCCGTTTCGGTATTCATGTTTATAATACCCCTCCCGGAATTGAAGAAGAGTCTGCCAAGGTTTTAGACCTTAAACAAGTCACCGATACTTCCTTTGTTATGACCATGAAAAATACGGGTGAGACCATGTTAGAGTGCGAAGCTTTTCTAGAAATGGTAAACATGGAGTCAGGTGAAAAATGGAAATCAGAGGTAAATGAACTAATTGTTTTCCCAGGTTATTCCCGTCAAACGGAATTCATTGTACCCGAAAACCTTCAAAAGGGTGAGTATGAGGTTTTGGGCTTAATTGACTACAGCAAAAAGAAGTCTCTAGAAGCCAAAGCCATCGTGATTAGTATAGAATAAGATGAAATTAGCCTTTTTGGCTCCACTATTATTACTCAGTTTAACTAAGCTAAGTTTCGGGCAGATTTTAGGCCTGCAGGTGGAGTACATGAATACTCTTAGCTTCAATTTCAATTCGGAGGCAGAGCTGAACAATGGGATTGACGTCTTCAACCATGCCTCCATTTCCATTGCCTCAGATGTGAGTTATCAGGTTCAAATGAGTACCGGAACAGGAAATTTGGTGGGACCAGGGGGAAGTTTAATTTCGGTAGCCACCATCCTTATGACGGCCAATCCTGCAAATTACGGAGGCAATGCCAACATTCCTTTAACCGCTTCCTTGGGCAGTAATTTAATCCAAGAATCCAGATCCTTTCAAGTAAAAAGGAATGGATTCCAAGCCAAAAACCCTAAAGACAATTCATGCAATTGGCAAGGAATACCCACTTACCCGTGCCGAACTTATACATTTGACGCAAATTGTACTTTAACAGGACAATTCCCAGAAGCAGGAATTTATACCGTAACCATTCTTTACACCTTAAGTCCGCAATAAAATTACCGAGGTGTTAGGGTGTACATTACCTCAATGGAGTACTCCCCCTTGGGCATGTCATGGCTGGGTTTGGCTTTATACGAAAGCGAAAAGGTATTACCCGCACGGTTGTGGTTTCCCCTTTGACCTGAAACTCCATTTGCAGAAGCCGAGGCGGTTAAAGGAGCATAATTTGCATCTTTGCCGATTTCCAATACACTCGCCGGAACTTGATACCCTTGAGCGTTTGTAAAGCTAGGACTGGTAGCCTGCCAGCTCAAATACCAATCCGTATTCCCTTTCACCTTAAAGGTGCAGGCAGCCTCTTGGGCAATGCCAGATTCATAGGCTTCCTCCGTGTTGAAAACAAAAGACTCTAAATTATCTTGACTCATTTCAACGGTTAAAACCTCCTGTAAATCAAGGTGAATCTTGTGAGAAACCACCCTCGTTTCAGCTTGGGAGAACCCCTCCAAAAACGAGAATATCATCAAAAATACTAGTAAAGATCGGCCCATAATGGTTGGTTGTTTCGTGGTTGGGGCGTGCAGCGCTGAAACAAATATACACAAAACTGACGAATATCAGGGTTAAAAAATGATAATAGTCAATTATGAGATTTCTGCCCAGGCGGTTTTAGGACCTCCAATTTCCCTTAATCGCTTTAGGATTCTTGCATGTTCTGGGAGCTCCAAATTTGGGTCTGATTTTAAAATAGCATCCGAAACATTTCTTGCCAGTTTAACCATGGCTTGGTCTTGACTTAAATTGGCCACCTTCAAATCTAACATCCCGCTTTGACGGGTTCCTAATATATCACCCGGACCTCTTAATTGCATATCCACATCTGCAATTACAAATCCATCGTTGGTTTCAACCATGGTCTCCAAGCGCTTTCTACCTTCCGCGCTTAGCTTATGCCCACTCATTAAGAAACAATAGGATTGGTCAGCACCTCTTCCTACCCGTCCCCTTAACTGATGCAATTGAGAGAGGCCAAATCGTTCAGCAGACTCAATCACCATTATGCTAGCATTCGGAACATTAACCCCAACTTCAATTACGGTAGTAGCCACCATAATTTGGGTTTCTCCGTCCTTAAACCTTTTCATTTCAAGCTCCTTGTCCTCAGGTTTCATTTTCCCATGAACTACAGAAACCTGATACTTGGGCTGTGGGAAGTCGCGTTGAATGGCCGCGTAGCCCTCCATTAAATCTTTATAGTCTAAGCTTGAGCTTTCCTCAATTAATGGATAAACAACATAGGCCTGCCTTCCTGCCTCAATTTCCTTTTTCAGGAATCCCCAAACCTTGAGCCTTGAGGATTCATAATAATGCTGGGTTTCTATAGGTTTCCGGCCGGGAGGCATTTCATCAATTACCGAAATATCCAAATCGCCATAAACCGCCATAGCCAGGGTTCTTGGAATTGGGGTTGCCGTCATCACCAAAACATGGGGTGGATATTTTTTACCCTTGGCCCAGAGTTTGGCCCGTTGGGCCACCCCAAACCTATGTTGTTCGTCAATGATTGCCAATCCTAAACTCTGAAACACAACCCGATCTTCCAAAAGGGCATGGGTACCAACCAAAATGTGAATATCTCCCTCTTTAACCCCCTTTAACAATTGCCTCCTAGCAGCTGTTCCTGTTGATCCGGTTAAAATCCCTACTTGAATCCCCAGTCCTTTGGCATACTCTTGAAGGGTTATATAATGCTGTTGAGCAAGAATTTCCGTTGGAGCCATTAAGCAAGACTGAAAGCCATTGTCTAGAGCAATTAAGGCCGATATCCAAGCCACAAGAGTTTTACCCGAACCAACATCCCCCTGAACCAATCGATTCATTTGTCGGCCTAATTTTAGGTCTTGCCTGATTTCTTTCAAGACCCTCTTTTGAGCACCTGTTAGATCGAAAGGAAGCTTTTCTGCATAGAATTGATTCACATAATCTCCTACCCGCTCAAAAACATGGCCCGCATTCTTGTCCTGCCGCTTTTTCTTTGCTCTTAAAAGCCCAAGCTGAAGGTAAAACAGTTCTTCAAAACATAGTCTGTTTCTAGCTTGCTTCAGCTCTTCCGGGTTTTTAGGAAAATGCATGGCCATCAGGGCTGAAATTCGGTCAGGGAAGTTGAATTTCTGCAAAATGGAAGGAGGCAAGGTTTCGTAAACATCTCCTCTTATCTCTTCCAGTAAATTCCGCATTAACTTCTGAATCCCTTTGCTGTGCAACCCTCTTTGGTTCAATTTTTCAGAAGAATGGTAAACGGGCTCTAATCCTCCAGCCTTCTCTAACCTCGCGGTTTCATAAGGAATGAAGTCAGGGTGGGCAAAATTTAAGCTGGCCCTAAATACCGTGGGCTTTCCGTAAAAAACATAGGCCTTACCGGCCTCAATTGATTTCTTCACCCAAGAAACGCCCTTAAACCAAACCAATTCAACCGAGCCTGTATCATCAAAAACCCGGGCGGTTAATCGTTTCCCCCTTCCTTTCCCGGATTCAAAAACAGAATGAACCCGGGCAATAAACTGAACCGCCGAGCCCTCAGCCTTCAAATCTTGAATCTTGTAAAACTTGGTTCTGTCTTCGTACCGAAAGGGGAAAAAATAGAGTAAGTCTTGAAAAGTAAATAAGCCCAACTCTTTCTGTATCACCTGTTCGCGTTGCGGTCCAACACCTTTTAGGTAGGTAATAGCTGTTTTTAGATTATGTTGGGACTCCATGAACGAAAACGGATAATTTCGGGTAAGGCTTGGTCAAATATAAGGGTGAATGTATCTTTTCCACAGAAATTTTTCACCATGAAATTGAAAATCCTCTTCACCGGACTGGTAATCAGCCTGATTGCCTGCCAACCTCAAGAAAATGTTGGTCCAGCCTCTAAGCTTTTGACCCCTTTTGAAAAAGGCAATGGAAATCAATCGCCCAGTTACGAGGAGGGAATGAGGTTTTGGTATGAGCTGGCCCAAAAATCGCCCCATGTTGCCATGGAAGAATACGGAAATACAGATGCGAACCTTCCCCTGCATTTAATGATTTGGTCGGCAGATGGAAGTTTTAGCTCAGAACAGGCAGAAGAAAAAAACAAACACATCGTCTTTATAAACAACGCCATTCATCCGGGTGAGCCCGATGGAGTAGACGCTACCATGCTTTTGTTTCGAGACTTATCTGCCAATGACTCTTTGAAGGAAAAATTTAAGGATATAGTTCTAGTAGCCATTCCTTATTACAATATTGGAGGCGCCCTTCAAAGAAATACCAGCTTCAGAGCCAATCAAAATGGTCCGGAAGAATACGGATTCAGAGGAAATGCCAAAAACTACGACCTAAACCGGGATTTCATTAAAATGGACAGCGATAATATGTGGGCTTTCGCCCGATACTTCCATAAATGGAATCCATTGGTATTTATTGATAATCATGTAAGCAATGGAGCAGACTACCAATACGTAGTTACCTACCTATCTTGCCAAGAGGATAAGCTTGGAGAAGTTATGGGACCTTATCAAAGGGATAAGCTAAACCCCTTGATGGAAGAGAAAATGACGGAGAAAAACCATTTAATTTCTCCTTATGTAAATGTATTTGGACGACAACCGGAGAAGGGAGGAATTGTACAGTTCTTTGATTCCCCACGGTATGCTTCAGGTTTCGGCGGACTTTTTCAATCCTTTTCCTATACCGTTGAAACTCATATGCTCAAGCCTTATAAAGATCGGGTTCTGGGCACCTATGATTTCATGCTGAGTCTTTGCGAAATCATCCGTGAAAACGGAAATGAAATGGAAGAAATCAAGGAAAATCAACAAACCGTCTGGCTAGAGGTTGACTCCATCCCACTTCAGTGGAAACTTGATAGTCAAAGAGTAGACTCCTTAAATTTTCATGGCTATCATTCTGAATACATTCCAAGTGAGCTCACCGGTGCACCCAGGTTAAAGTACCATCAAGACCAAGCCAAAACATTTGAAATTCCTTTCTACAATCGGTACCAAGCAAGTCTTTATCGGCCAAAGCCAAAAGCCTATTTGATTCCTCAAGCTTGGAAAGAAATCATGGACCGCATGAAGCGAAACGGCGTTAAATCATGGTCGAGGTTAGAAAAAGACAGCCTGATTCAGGTAAATGCAATCAAGGTCAAAAATTTTGAAACCTTAACCCGTCCTTTTGAGGGGCATTACCTTCATTACAATACTGAGGTGGAATACAGCCCTGAGAAATACCAAGCTAGAAAAGGAGACTTCTTGGTAGAGCTTGAATCAGATCGCGATTTTTTCATCATGTCAGTATTAGAGCCTGAGGCCATCGACTCTTATTTTAACTGGAATTTCTTCGATACCTACCTTCAGCAAAAGGAAGGCTATTCCTCCTATGTTTTTGAAGATAAGGCTCTTGAAATCCTGGCCCAAGACCCAGAACTAAAAAGCCGGTTTGAAGAAAAGAAGGATACGGATCCCTCCTTTGCCTCAAATCCGGCTTGGCAGTTGTACTGGGTTTATACCCAGAGTGAACATTATGAAGACAACCACATGAGGTTGCCCGTATTTAGGATTGAAAAAGACTTAAACTAAAGCCTTTTCCAATGCTGAATCGTAAATGGCTTTGATTTCAGAAACCGATCCATAATGGGTATCGTCTACTCTAAACTCAGCTTTTGTCACATGACCAAGCAATGAGAAAGGTTGATCGGCCATGGTCATCATTTCAATGAATTCCTCTTCCATATCCGGAGAAACGCTTACAACCACTCGGCTTTGGCTTTCGCCGAATAAAAAGGCGTCCTTTCTAATTTCGGCATCTGTGGTAATATCAAAACCAAGGTTCCCGGCCATACCTGATTCAGCCAGAGTCACCAACAATCCACCTTCCGAAACATCGTGAGCAGACTGGATAACGTTCTGACGAATCAATCCTTTGACAATGTCTTGAACTTGATACTCCTCATCAAGGTCAAAATGTGGAGCTGTAGAATGCTCAACCCCATGCTCAGAAACCAGGTATTGAGAACTATTAATATCATTTCGGCTTTCCCCAATTAAGAAAATCAGGTCACCTTTTTGTTGGAAGCTTAGGGGAGTCACAAACGACTTATCTTCAATAACCCCGATCATACCAATGGTTGGAGTTGGGAAAACCGGTTCAATCTTGTCTCCCATTTGAGTTTGGTTGTAGAAAGAAACATTTCCTCCAGTTACCGGAGTTTCAAACTTCCTACAGGCGGCACCCATCCCTTTAATGGCGCCAACAAACTGCCAGTACACCTCGGGGTTATAGGGGTTTCCAAAATTCAAACAATTGGTCACAGCCGAGGGAACCCCACCGCTACAAACAATATTTCTCGCTGCCTCAGACACGGCAATCGCCGTTCCTTTTTCAGGATCGGCATTTACGTAGCGGCTATTACAGTCTACTGACATGGCAAGCGCCCGATTGGTATTCTTGATGTTAACAATTCCAGCATCGGTTGGCTGGTTGGTAGACATATTCACCGTGCCCACCATGCTATCGTACTGCTCATAAATGAACCGCTTACTTGCGATGTTGGGGTGAGCCATTATTTTATGGAAGGTCTCAGCGTAATCCTTAGGTTCTTCAACCTGCTCAAGATTAAACTTCTTGTATTCTTCAAAATAGGCAGGCTCTTTATACTCTCTTTCGTAAACAGGAGCTCCTCCGCCAAGTACCAAGCTATCCGCCGGAACCTGAGCTTGAAGCTCACCATTCATATAATATTCAATAAAAGGGCCTTCGGTTACTTCTCCAATTTGAGAAGCAATTAAATCCCATTTATCAAAAATGCCTTCCACAACATCCTCTCTTCCCTTTTTTACCACAACAAGCATACGCTCTTGTGATTCAGAAAGAAGAATCTCCCAATCTTTCATTCCTTCTTGACGGGTTGGAACCTTGTCGAGGTTAATTTTCATACCGTGGTTTCCAGCGGCTGACATTTCGCAGGTTGAGCAGGTAATACCAGCAGCACCCATATCTTGCATTCCTACAATGGCATCCGTCTTGGCCAGTTCTAGTGTAGCTTCCAGAAGTAGTTTTTCTTGGAAGGGGTCTCCAACCTGAACCGCTGGAATGTCTTCAGCCGAAGCTTCCGTCAAATCTTTCGACGCAAAAGCCGCTCCGGCAATTCCATCTTTGCCCGTTCTTGAACCAACGATGTAAACCGGATTTCCAACACCTTCCGAGCGCGCCGAGATCATATTCCCGGCCTCCATGATTCCTGCTGAAAAAGCATTCACCAAAGGGTTCTGGGTATAGCAATCATCGAAATAAACTTCTCCTCCAACGATGGGAATTCCAAAGCTATTTCCATAGTCGCCAATTCCTTTCACAACCCCGTTCACCAACCATTTGGTACGGTCAAGGTTAATGTTTCCAAAACGAAGTGAGTTCAATTGAGCAATCGGGCGAGCACCCATGGTAAATATATCACGGTTGATTCCCCCTACCCCAGTGGCAGCACCTTGGTAAGGCTCAAGAGCTGAAGGGTGGTTATGGGATTCAATTTTGAAGGCACATGCCAAACCCTGACCAATATCAACTAAGCCTGCATTTTCCTCCCCGGCCTTCACCAACATATGCGGTCCGTCTTTGGGTAAGGTCTTCAACCATTTGATTGAATTCTTGTACGAACAATGCTCTGACCACATCACTGAATACACGCTCAGCTCAGTGAAATTAGGGGTTCTACCTAGAATTTCTTTGATTTGATCAAACTCTTCAGGCAGTAAGCCCAACTCTTTTGCGGTGTCAACCGTCACTTCCATTTTGGTATCCTGACTCATACTGGATTGAAATTAGGGCGCAAAAATACATTTTTGACTCGAGCCTTCCGACTAAACAAATTTTAATAAGTACTGGATATCGGAATTTCATTCTATTATATTTGCAGTTAGTAAAAAGAAAACCCTAATAAATGACACTTATGAAAAAGTTGAAATTTTTCGCCCTAGGCCTTGTTGGTCTGGCTACTGCGGGTCTCACCACAAGTTGTGAAGAAGACCTTCCAGATAACAAACCCGAAATCGACATTACCGATCCAAACGGATCTCCTTCTGTTGAAGTAGGCGGTTCAGTAGCATTCCGCGTAGTTTGTGGAACCAATGAAAAGCTTGAGTCTTTCGTTGTAAACAAAACCTTTGCTGGTGTAACTGAAGAAATTGCAGACTCTACCCTTGAGTCAGGCCTTACTTCATTCATCTTTGTTGACACCTTGTTTACTGCCTCTGCAGAAGGTACGGTTACCTTTAGCTTCACAATAACTGACAACAAAGGAGAATCTTCTACCGCTTCTGTAAACGTGAACGTGGTTCAATCTCTATCTGACCCAGTTACCGGAATTGTTTACAACATCATGGGACCTAACGAGGGTGCTTGGGATCTTGTGAACGACGAAGCTAAAGCCGTAGGTGATGACGATGCTGACAAAGACTTGGTTGACGAAACCACCAATGCTCCTATCTGGTCGCAATCTTTCGGTTCTCTAAACGGAACTGAATTTGTGCTTGATAACAGCATCGACTTTGACAATGCAAGCATTACTGACATTGCTGCTGCTTACGAAAACGGAACAGCAACTGCCTCAACCGGAACCCTTGCTCAAGGTGACATTTTTGTTGCTAAGAACATCCGTTACCCACAAGATTATGTAGTGGTTAGAATTACGGCCGTTAATTCAACCGTTACTGACAACGAAGACAATCTTGAGTTTGAGTACAGAAAATAAGCCTTTCGCTTAATATATTTGGAAAGCCGGTTCTTCATTGAGCCGGCTTTTTTTATTCTTGTATTTTCGTGGCACAACCTAATTTCCCCAATCATGAAACCCATTCTTCTTTCCCTATTTTCCGCTTTGTTTTTTGCTTTCGCAGGATGTCAATCTAAAACCGAAGTTGACCTAATTGTAATAGGCCAAATTCACCAAGGACCTGGTTTACCTACAGCAGAAGCCATGGCCATTCATGATGGAATCATTAAAGCAGTGGGCAGTGAAATGGATATCAATTCAAGGTTTAAGGGAAAAGCAACCGAAAAACTTGCCCATGTTTATCCAGGTTGGCATGATGCCCATTGTCATTTCTTGGGCCTAGGGCTCAGCATGCAAAAAGTTGACCTTTCAGGAACTGAGTCTTACCAAGAGGTTGTAGAAAGATGTAGAGCGTTCAATCAAAAGCAAAACCTAGGCTACATTACCGGAAGAGGTTGGGATCATACAGATTGGGGCCTGACCGAAATGCCATCGAACGAATTATTAAACGAAGCCTTCCCTGATATTCCAGTGGTGATTCGAAGGGTTGACGGGCATGCAGCACTTGCCAATGACTTTGCTCTAAATCAAGCCGGATTCACCCTTGAAACCCAAATTGATGGAGGAGAAATTCAGGTGATTGACGGAAAACTAAATGGGATTTTGAATGACAATGCAGTTGATACAATTTTAAACAAGCTTTTCCCTGAGCCGTCTCCTGAGCAAAAAAAGGAGGCCCTTCTCCTGGCCCAAGAAAAATGCCTTCAATACGGACTTACCAGTCTTACGGATGCAGGCCTTCCCTGGGATGACATCCAAGTCATTTCTGAATCCCAAAAATCTGGAGACCTTAAAATCAGAATCAACTCAATGGTAAGTTATTCTCCTGAAGCTTTAAACGGTTTCGATAAGGCAGCAAGCCTAGAGTCTGATTTCTTAAGAATTAGGAGTATTAAGGTTTATGCAGATGGAGCCCTTGGCTCTCGAGGAGCCTGCCTACTTCACCCCTACCACGATCGAGATAACTGGCACGGATACATGATCACCAGTCTTGAGGAAATGAAAAGGGCGGCAGAAAGATGTTTGGAAATGAACATTCAAGTTTGCACCCATGCCATCGGCGATTCAGCCAATAGAACCACCTTAAATGTTTACGATGAAATTCTTCCTGAAAACTCGGATGCCCGGTGGAGAATTGAACACGCACAGGTAGTTCACCCTACGGATCAAAAGAAATTCGATGGGAAAAGAATCATCCCTTCGGTTCAACCCACCCATGCAACCAGTGATATGTACTGGGCAGAGTCAAGACTTGGTCCTGACCGAGTTAAAAATGCCTATGCCTATGCCAACCTCCTAAACCAAGCTAAGGTTCTGCCCTTAGGAACCGACTTTCCCGTTGAAAAGGTGAACCCGTATTTAACCTGGTTTGCGGCAAGTACCCGTCAAGACCTGCAGGGTTTTCCAGAAGGCGGATTTTTAAATGATCAGGCGCTAAGTTTTGAGGAAATTTGGAAGGGCATGACCCTTGACCCGGCCTATTCTGCCCATTTAGAAGACAAACTAGGAAGCCTTGAGCCAGGAAAATTTGCCGACTTTATTGTTTTTACCAACGATATTCAAAGCACTCCAGCCGAGAAAATCCCAGACCTGCGGCCAGAACTTGTATTTATCGGCGGAGTAAATGTTTTGAAATGAGAAAACCCCTTTTTCTTCTTAATCCTTTGTAGTATTTTGGAGGCATTCCAAAGAACAACTACATGGCAACAGATATCAACTTTCTATTTCAAATTCCTGAGTACTCATTTAAGAACCACCCCAAATCAGACCTCCTTGCCCATAAGGTAAACGGAGCGTGGAAAAAGTATTCCAGCAAGGATTTTTGTGAAATCACAGATCAAGTAGCTTCAGGTTTCCATGCCCTAGGCTTAAAAGCGGGAGACCGAATTGCAATGGCCAGTTTCAACTGCCCTCAATGGCAGTTCATCAATTTAGGAGCAGCAAAATTAGGCGTGGTTAACGCCCCTCTTTACGCCAACATTACCGCAGAAGAGTACAAATTCATCCTCAATGATTGTAAAGCAAGAGTCATGATGGTTGAAAACCAAGAGCTCTTTGATAAGATTCACAGCATTAAAGATGAAGTTGAGTCGCTTGAACATATTTTCAGTTTTGATGAGATTGATGGTTGTAAACATTGGACTGAAATTCAAAACCTGGGTAAAGAGAATCCAGTACCTGAAGTTTTAAAGGAAAACCAGTCAAAAGCTGATCCAAACAAACTTTACACCTTAATATATACCTCCGGTACTACAGGGAATCCTAAAGGGGTTATGCTCTCCCATAAAAACATCCTTTCGCAAATTGATGCTGTTCAAAAAATCCTGCCCATTGGAGAGTCCGATACAGGACTAAGCTTCCTACCCCTTTGCCATAGCTTTGAACGTACCATTGAATACTTCTACATGTATTTGGGCACCAGCATTTATTATGCAGAAAGCATGGATACCATCGGTGACAACCTAAAAGAAGTCAAGCCAACCATTATGCCCACTGTACCTAGGCTGCTTGAAAAAGTATATGATAAAATCATGGCCAAGGGCGCTGATCTAACAGGCATTAAAAAAGCTCTTTTCTTCTGGGCTGTAGATCTTGGATTAGAGTATGAGTACTCTGGAAAATCTGCTTGGTATTCTTTCAAGCTTAAAATTGCCAATAAAATCATCTTCAGCAAATGGAGAGAGGCCCTTGGCGGGAATATGCGCATGATTGCATCCGGAGCGGCTGCCCTGCAACCAAGGCTTGCCAGACTGTTTACCGCAGCAGGGATTCCAATTCTTGAAGGCTACGGACTTTCTGAAACATCACCAGTGATTTCCGTTAACCAATTTAACGTTCAAGGACGAAAGTTTGGAACCGTGGGCCCGGTAATTGAAAACGTAGAAGTAAAAATTGCTGACGACGGAGAAATACTTTGCAAAGGACCCAATGTTATGCTTGGTTACCTCAACCGTCCTGACCTTACCAAAGAGGTTATTGACGATGACGGCTGGTTCCATACAGGTGACATTGGAAAGATTGAGGACGGTAGGTTTATAAAAATCACCGACCGGAAAAAAGAAATCTTTAAAACTTCAGGTGGAAAATACGTGGCGCCTCAGGTTCTTGAAAACAAATACAAGGAGTCCTCTCTCATTGATCAAATCATGGTGATTGGAGAAGGGGAAAAACATCCAGCAGCCCTGATTAGCCCCAATTTCGAAGCCCTTGAAGAATACTGCAACCACAAGGGAATACCCTTTAATAATCAGGAAGAGGTGGTTAAAAACCCTGAAATCATCGATAAGTTTGAACGAGAAATCAACAAACAAAACCACCATTTCTCCAAATACGAACAGGTAAAGAAAATTGCCGTTCTACCCGCAACCTGGAGCGTTGAAACTGGAGAACTTACCCCTACCCTAAAACTGAAAAGAAGGGTTATCATGCAGAAATTTGAAAGCCAAGTAAAAGCGATTTACCAAGGCTAAGCCACTTTAAGCTAGAGGCATTTCATAAAACAAATAAAAATCACCCAAATACTATGCATAGAATATTATGCATGCCTAATTATATGTCATATATTTGGTAAAATTTGATCCGCTTTATGAAAGCTGAAGAAACCATAGACTTTCACATTCGAAGAACCTGGCATGCCATTGCTCGCATGTACAATGAGCAAGCCTCTCAACATGGAGGCACTATGTCAACCGGCTTTGTGCTTTTACACATTGACATAAACCAAGGCACCCCCTCCACAAAATTAGGTCCGCTCATGGGCATGGAACCCCATAGCCTTAGCAGAACCTTAAAAACCATGGAGGAAAAAGACTTGATTTATCGGAAAAAAGACCCTACCGATGGTAGAGGAGTTTTGATTTGCCTTACTGAATATGGCATGGAAAAAAGAGAAGCAGCAAAGGCTAGCGTTCTAAAGTTTAACAATGTGGTTTTCAACAAACTCAGCGAGGATCAAGCGCGTACCTTTTTTAAGGTTATGCGTACCATAAATGAATTGATAGACAATAAATCCGTTTACCTTGATGCAAAGAAAAATTCGTAAAGTAGCCGTTATTGGGTCTGGTGTAATGGGCTCAAGAATCGCTTGTCACTTTGCCAACATCGGTGTTGAGGCCCTACTCCTTGACATTGTTCCAAGAGAACTCACCGATAAGGAAAAGAGCCAAGGACTTAGCCTGGAACACCCTAAGGTCAGAAATAGAATTGTAAACGACGCCTTGGCTTCAACCCTGAAGTCAAACCCGGCAGCCTTGTACAAGAAAAGCTTCAAGTCTAGGGTTCAAACGGGTAATATTGAAGACGATTTGTCCAAAATCAAAGATTGCGATTGGGTCATTGAAGCCGTTACCGAACGCCTGGAAATTAAGCAGTCGGTTTACCAAGAAGTTGAAAAACACAGAAAACCTGGTTCCTTAATAACCACCAATACCTCTGGAATTCCAATTTCCTGGTTGATCAAAGCCCGCTCAGAAGATTTCCAGAAAAACTTCTGTGGCACCCACTTCTTCAATCCGCCCAGATACCTCAACCTCTTAGAAATTATCCCCTCCCCTAAAACCAGTTCAGACGTTCTCGATTTCTTCCTTGATTATGGGGATCGTTATTTGGGGAAAACCGTGGTTGTCTGCAAAGACACTCCGGCCTTCATTGCCAATAGAATTGGGGTTTTAGGCATAATGAACACATTTCATTTAGCTAAGACGCTTGGTTTAACGGTAACTGAAATCGACCAACTTACAGGAACCCTCATCGGAAGGGCAAAATCAGCCACTTTCCGCACCTCAGATGTGGTTGGCCTTGACACCCTCGTGCATGTTGCCAACGGAGTTTCCCAGGCTTGCAAAAACGACGAAGCATTAGACCAGTTCAAACTTCCCAGCTACCTTGAAAAAATGGTAGAGAAAGGAATGCTCGGATCCAAAACCGGTATGGGTTTCTACAAGAAAACCAAGTCTGATTCTGGACAAAAATTAATCCTAGCCCTGAATCTTGACACCCTAGAGTATGAGAATCAAGAAAAATCAAAATTTGACACCATTGGGCAGGCAAAAGGATTTGAAGATTTAGGAAAACGACATAAGGCATTAATCAAAGGAAAAGATAAAGCCGGAGAGTTTTACAGAGCTCATTTTGCCCAACTCTTCTCTTATGTATCACACCGTGTTCCTGAAATTACCGATGAATTTTACAAAATTGATCAGGCCGTTAAGGCAGGATTTGGATGGGAAATGGGACCCTTTGAAATCTGGGATGCCATAGGGCTTGATTCCGGAATTAAATTGGCAAAAGACCAAGGATTATCCGTAGCAGAATGGGTTGAAAAATTGGCCAAATCTGAACAGCCAAGCTTTTACAAAAATGAAGGGGGTGAAGTATCCTTTGCCAAAGATTCGGAGAGTTTCACGCCCATCCCCGGAAGGGATAAATTCATTTACCTAAACGACATTCGCTCCTCAAAAACCATTTGGTCAAACAGTGAATCTGCCTTGATTGACCTAGGTGACGGAATCATTAATCTAGAGTTTCGGTCAAAAATGAATACCCTTGGCGGGGATGTCTTAGCTGGAATTCACCACGCCATTGAAACGGCCGAAAAATCATACGATGGCTTGGTCATCTCCAACCAAGGTAAAAATTTCTCAGTGGGCGCCAACCTAGGCATGATTTTTATGATGGCCGCCGAGCAAGATTTCGATGAATTGAATTTCGCCGTTAAGACTTTCCAAGACACCATGATGCGAATCCGATATTCAGACACCCCAGTGGTTCTCGGAATACATCAAATGTGCTTGGGCGGAGGCACCGAAGCTTCTCTACACGCTGATGCAGTTCAAGCTTCCGCGGAAACTTATATGGGACTAGTAGAGTTCGGAGTGGGCGTGATTCCAGGAGGCGGGGGCTCAAAGGAAATGGCCAAGCGCTTTTCTGAGTCCTTACAAGATGGTGACATAGAACTAAATCGTTTCCGAAACGCCTTCCTTACCATTGGTCAGGCTAAGGTCTCAACCTCAGCCGAAGAAGCCTATGACCTAGGACTACTTCAAAAAGGAAAAGACCGTATTTCAATCAACCAAGACCGGGTGATTGTTGACGCAAAAGCCAAGGCCCTTGAACTTGCCAGAATGGGCTATACCCGACCCATTCAAGAAAAGGTTCGGGTTCTCGGAAGGCAAGGATTAGGCGTGGTTTATGTAGGCGCTGAAAGCATGGTTTCTTCCCATTACATTTCTGAACATGATCAGAAAATCTCTCAAAAACTAGGTTGGGTAATGTGTGGTGGAGACCTATCTGAACCCTCTTATGTAAGCGAGCAATATTTGCTTGACCTTGAGCGGGAAGCCTTTTTATCCCTTTGCGGGGAAAGGAAAACCCTTGAGCGGATTCAACATATGATTCAAACCGGAAAACCCCTAAGAAACTAAACATGGAAGCATATATAATTGATGGATATAGATCGGCGGTAGGCAAGGCTCCAAGAGGAAGCCTCCGTTTTACCCGTCCGGATGATCTAGCCGCTGCCGTGATCAAGCATTTGGTATCCTCGGTTGAAGGCCTAACCGAAGACCTCATTGACGATGTAATTGTGGGAAATGCAACCCCTGAAGCTGAGCAAGGCCTTAACATCGGAAGAATTCTTTCTTTAATGAGCCTTAATACCGATAAGGTTCCGGGCATGACAGTAAATCGATACTGCAGCTCTGGGCTTGAAACCATTGCCATCGCTAAAGCGAAAATTGAAGCAGGCATGGCCGATTGCATCATTGCTGGCGGAGTAGAAACCATGTCGCCCATTCCCTTCGGCGGCTGGAGAATTGTACCCAATTACGAATTGGCCAAAGAGCATGCTGATTATTACTGGGGCATGGGCCTTACCGCGGAAGAGGTAGCCAAAAAATACAAGGTCTCAAGAGAAGACCAAGATGAGTTTGGCATGAACTCTCACCGGAAAGCTGCCCAAGCGATCTCGGAAGGAAGGTTCAAATCACAAATTGCCCCCATCGAGGTTGAGGAAATCTTCGTTGACCAAAACGAAAAGAAACAAAGTCGCACCTATATTTTTGACACCGACGAGGGGGTTAGGCCCAATACAAGCATGGAAGCCTTGGCCCAATTAAGGCCTGTTTTTAGTGCAAAAGGTTCGGTAACGGCCGGAAATGCATCCCAAACCTCTGATGGTGCTGCCTTCGTCCTAGTCATGTCAGAACGTTTATTGAAGCAATTAGGCCTTAACCCAAAGGCTAGAATGCATTCGTATGCAGTGGCTGGAGTGCCTCCCAGAATCATGGGCATCGGTCCGGTAGAGGCCATACCCAAAGCCTTGAAGCAAGCCGGATTGAAACAGGATGATATGGATGTGATTGAGCTCAATGAAGCCTTCGCCTCTCAGTCGCTTGCCGTTATCAGAGAGCTAGGCTTAAACCCAGAAAAAGTAAATCCAAACGGAGGAGCCATTGCCCTTGGTCACCCCCTTGGATGTACAGGAGCAAAACTCACGGTTCAGGCCTTGGCCGAGCTAGATCGCCAAAACAAACGCTTTGGCATGGTTACCATGTGCGTGGGCACCGGTCAAGGAGCAGCAGGAATTTTTGAAAGATTATAATTAAAAGAAACATGTCAGATAAAGTTTTAAAAGGAGGAGAATTCCTTATCAAAACCACAGCAGCGGGAGATATCACCATTCCAGAAGATCGTACGGAAGAGCAAAAGATGATTCGGGATATGGCTCAAGAATTTCTTGACCAACACGTCATGGGTCAGCTTGAGGAAATCGACAAGCTTCCGGAAGGATTGATGGAAGGCTTGATGACCAAGGCCGGCGAACAAGGCTTACTTGGGGTAACCATTCCAGAGGCATATGGTGGTTTTGGAAAAGACTTTATCACCGGAGTTCATGTTACTGAAATCATCGGAACAAGTCATTCATTTGCTGTGGCTCATGCCGCCCATACCGGAATTGGAATGCTGCCCATTCTTTATTTCGGAACCGAAGACCAAAAGCAGAAATATGTGCCAAAACTGGCTTCAGGTGAATGGAAGGCCTCTTATTGTTTAACCGAGCCGGGCTCAGGGTCAGATGCCCTTGCTGCCAAATCAAAAGCTGTTTTATCTGAAGATGGAAAGCATTTCATATTAAACGGCCAGAAAATGTGGATCACCAATGCTGGATTTGCCGATGTTTTCATCGTTTTTGCCCAGCTAGACCCCAAAGGTA
The DNA here is from genome assembly GCA_937139155.1 of uncultured Flavobacteriales bacterium. Taxonomy (GTDB): domain Bacteria; phylum Bacteroidota; class Bacteroidia; order Flavobacteriales; family JBLHRE01; genus CAKZPI01. Next base: position 7,822 of record CAKZPI010000043.1, on the reverse strand, counting down.
TGCCTGAAGGCGAATCAGGATTTACCGGCTTCATTGTTGAAAAAGGAGCCTCAGGCCTCAGCCTTGGAAACGAAGAACATAAAATGGGAATCAAGGGTTCATCCACCCGTCAGGTCTTTTTCTCAGACTGCAAAATCCCCAAAGAAAACTTGCTCGGACAGGCTGGGAAAGGCCATAAAATCGCCTTTAACATCCTAAACATTGGTCGGGTTAAACTTGCCATTGCTGCCTTAGGTGGAGCTAAAAGGGCCATTAACCTTAGCATTAAATACTCAAACGAAAGGAAGCAGTTTAAACAAAGCATTTCCTCCTTCGGCGCCATTCAGGCAAAGCTTGCCAATCAAGCCATCAAAACTTGGGTCCTCGAATCGGCTATTTTTAGAATTGCCCAATACATTGAAGACGATAAGCAAAACCGGCTAAAAGAAGGACAAGACTTTAACACGGCCATTTTAGGAGCGGCCGAAGAATACGCCATTGAAGCTGCCTTGTTAAAGGTTTTCGGATCGGAGGTCTTGGATTATGTGGTTGATGAAGGGGTTCAAATTTTCGGTGGATACGGGTTCTCAGAAGAATACCCCATAGCTCGTTCATACCGCGACTCAAGAATCAATAGAATATTTGAGGGAACCAATGAAATCAACAGACTTCTATCCGTAGACATGCTGCTTAAAAGAGCCATGAAAGGAGAGCTGGATATTTTAGGCCCTGCAAAAGCCGTGCAAAATGAACTCATGAGCATTCCATCCATGGAGCCCAAAACTGAATTCTTGGCTGAGGAAAAGGAAATGATTCAGAATTTCAAGAAAACATTCCTAGCCTGTGGAGGAGCAGCTGCTCAAAACCTAATGGCTAAGCTTGAGCACGAGCAAGAAATCATCATGGACTTATCCGACGTGATGATTCAAACCTTTGCTGCTGAATCAGCTCTCTTAAGAGCCGAAAAAATTGCGCAAAAAGAAGGGGAAGAAGCTGCAGACTTGGCCATAACCATGGCTAAAGTTTTCCTTCACGAAGCCGCGGAAGACATTGGAAGATCCGCCCGGTCTTCTGTAAACGCTTGGGCTAGCGGCGACGAATTAAGAATGCTGAACATGGCCGTGAAACGATTTACCAAGCCCAAAGCATTCAACGCCAAAGACGCACGTCGAAAAATTGCTGCAACCCTTATTGATTCAAACGTCTATAATCTCTAAGCCGGTGAAATCGGTGTACCTTGCGCACCTATGAAACCAAACTGGTCAGTAATAACCTTAGACAACGGCATTCGAGCCATTGTACTTCGCACCCATGCGCCCATTGCCCATCTCTCTTTCATGGTGGCAGCGGGCTCAAGAGATGAGTCTGAAGAAGAGCACGGAACGGCACATTTCATTGAGCACATGCTTTTTAAAGGCACTCGTAAAAGAAAAGCCTACCATATTTTAAGCAGACTTGATGATGTTGGTGGCGATTTGAATGCCTATACTACCAAGGAAGAAACCTGCATTCATGCCAGTTTCCTGAACAAGCATTTATCCAGAGCAGCCGACTTAATCTCTGACATTGCCTTTGAAGCTACCTTTCCCGTTAAGGAAATAGAAAAAGAAAGAGAGGTTATTTTAGACGAAATCGCCTCTTACCAAGACACCCCTTCCGAACTGCTTTTTGAAGAATTTGAAGATTTGATTTTCCCAAACCACCCCTTGGGTAGAACCATTTTAGGCACCAAAAAGTCGGTCAAGGAAATCACCCATTCTCAAATGAAGAATTTCCTCTTAAAAAACTACTCTGCAAATGGGATGGTGGTGGCCCTTGCCGGGGATTTTACCGAAAAAAGAAGTTTGAAAATCTTGAACCATTTCTTCGGTCAAGCCAAACTCCCTTCCAATCTCAAAGAAAAACTGCCCGTTCAAGAAGCGAAGGCAAAATCTATGGTGGTTGAAAAGCAGGTTCACCAAGCCCATGCCATCATCGGAGCAAAAGCAATTCCGGCTTCACACCCTATGAGCTTAAGCTTTTCCTTGACCAATAATATTCTAGGCGGCCCCGCCATGAACAACCGGCTGAACTTGAACATTCGCGAGAAATATGGGTTTACCTACAACTTAGAATCTTTCTACCACCCCTTTTCAGACACAGGAATTTTTGGAGTTTACCTGGGCACCGACCCTAAAAGCCTAGACAAATCCCTTCACTTGGTTCATAAAGAACTTGATAAGCTTATTCAAAAACCTTTGGGACCACTTCAGCTTCACAAAGCCAAGAGTCAAATCTTGGGGCAGATAGCCCTGGGAATTGAAAACAAGCTGAGCCTTATCCTTAATCTCAGTAAGGCTTTATTGTTTGACGAGCCCATGGAAGGATTTGACAGACTCCAGAAAAGAATTGAAAAGGTAAGCCATCAAGAAATTCAAGCGGCTGCAGCCGAGATTTTTCCGAGGGAAAAAAGGGCCTCCTTAATCTTTAAACCCAATTAATATGGAATTTTTACCTGAAAACATTGAAGCCTACGCGGCAGAACATACCGCCCAGGAACCTAAACTACTTCAAGATTTATCGAGAAATACCCAGGCCAAAATCCTGATGCCAAGGATGCTTTCAGGTCATCTTCAAGGGAGATTTTTAAGCTTAATTTCCAAACTTATCAATCCCAAAACCATACTTGAAATAGGAACCTATACAGGGTATTCCGCCCTTTGTCTTGCAGAAGGACTTTCCCCGGAAGGAAAACTAATTACCCTTGACATAAACGAAGAGCTACAGCCCTTTACCCAGTCTTATTTTGATAAATCGAAGTATAAAGACCAGATTGATTTTAAAATTGGAAATGCCCTTGAAATTATTCCTAACCTAAACATTCATCCTGATTTGGTTTTTATTGATGCCGATAAGAACAATTACTCAAATTACCTCGACCTTATTGCCGATAAAATATCGTCTGGTGGACTTGTAATTGCAGACAATGTTTTATGGAGCGGTAAAGTATTGGATAAGCCCGATCAAAAAGACCTAGACACCCAGGGTTTACAAGCATTTAACAAAAAGGTTCATGAAGATCCTAGATTTGAAAATTTACTCTTACCCATACGGGATGGTTTGATGCTTTTGCGTAAAATCGGATAGCCTGAGATTTAAGCTTCAATTTCAGTTTTGTACTTTTAGGCCTTAATGTCAGGAATTCAATCAAATAAAGTTTTTCACCTGCTTCTTTTCCTCGCAGTATTCTGCGGAATGAAAGCAAATTCTACCCACCTAGTTGGGGGTGAAATTTCCTATGAGCATCTGGGCGGACAAGATTATATAATCACCCTGAACATTTACCGGGATTGCGGCCCAAATAACACAAACAATACACAGTTTGACACCTACGCCAATTTTGGGATTTTTGACGGCTCCAACAACCTGATTAACACCTTTCAGGTTTCCAATCCCCAAATCACCCATTTGCCAGTGGTGATTAATAATCCATGCCTTCAAAGTCCGCCAAACATCTGTGTTGAAAAGGGAGTCTATCAAACGGTGATTCAACTTCCGGCAAATACCACGGGGTATCATATTGTTTACCAGAGATGTTGTAGAACCCCATCGGTAATAAATATTATAAACCCTCAAAACACTGGAAACACCTATTCTGCTTTCATTCCTCCAAGAGCCAGTATCCCCACCAACTCTAGCCCCGTATTCAATAGCGAACCATCTTTGGTGATCTGTGTAAATGCAGATTTTAATTATGACCATTCAGCAACTGACCCTGACGGGGATGACCTTGTTTATTCTTTTGTTACGCCCCTTGATGGAGGAACTGCTGGTAACCCGGTACCAAATCCTCCAACAGCACCTCCCCACAACCAGGTAATTTGGACCAATGGCTATAGCGATTCTTACCCCATTGATGCTGCTCCGGCATTAAGCATAGACCCAAATACGGGGCTCATTTCAGGTATACCTAATACCATTGGACAATACGCCTTTGCTGTAGCAGTAAAAGAATACCGAAACGGGCAACTCCTCAGTGAAACCATTCGAGATTTCAGACTTGACGTTGCCGTTTGTCAAAGCAATATCATTGCCTCCATTCCAGACCGTGATTCCGCGGAAAGATGTTTGGGATTAACGGTTGATTTCCAAAACCATAGCCAAAACACCTCGAATTTTTATTGGGACTTTGGCGACCCAAACACAACCAGTGATAACTCCACGGCAACGAATCCTACTTATACCTATTCAGACACAGGAACCTTCACAATCATGTTGGTTGCGGAGCCCAATTACCCCTGTGCTGATACTGCCTATATTACTTATCATGTAATTGAGGCTGTACAACCCTTTTTTGCCAATCCTGGTCCTCAGTGCATGGAGGGCCACTCCTTTGACTTTCAGGGAGGAGGAAATATTGAATCGAATGCTACGTTTTTCTGGGATTTCGGACCAGGAGCCACCCCTCAAGTATCCATTTCCCAAAACCCAACGGGTATTGTTTTTGACAGTCCGGGAGAGAAAATAATCTCTTATTCTTTAGAACAAAACAATTGCATCGAGGAATTCATTGACACAATCTACATAGAACCCACACCCATTGCTTATTTTGAACTGGAAGATATGTCAGGCTGTGCCCCCTTAGAACTTAATCTTGAAAACCTAAGTACCGGGGGGCTAAACCCAACTTATACTTGGAATTTTGGGGATGGAACCAGCTCCAATGACTCCACCCCTAGTCATACCTATGATCTTCCAGGGACCTACCCCATAACCCTTACCATGACTTCTTCAGGCATTTGCACAGGAGATCAAGTTTATGCCCCTGGATTCGTAGAAGTTTTTCCATCACCTACTGCGAAATTCGATTTAAACCCAAAGGTTACTGACATTTTCAATGCCGAAATCACCTTTACCGATCACTCACAAGACGCGGTCATCAGTTACTTCTATATGCCCAATGGAGACCGAAGAGCAGGCCCGGTAGCAACCTATGATTTCGATAAACCCGGAGTGCATTGGGTCAAGCAGGTTGCCGTTAACTCTGAAGGATGCACTCATGAGAGGTGGCAAAAGGTTACCGTCCTCCCAAAGCCTTACTACATTCCCAATGCCTTCTCTCCGAATGGTGATGGAGTCAATGACCAATTCATTCCAAGCTTTACCTCCATCAAATCCTATGAAATCTTAATTTTTGATCGTTGGGGGCAGGAAGTTTTTTACTCAAATAACTGGAATACCCATTGGGATGGGAAGCACCAAATAACTGGAGAGCCGCTTAAACAAGACGTCTATCTCTATCGACTCAAGTTCATGAATGAGGCAAATCAGGAAACAACAGAAATTGGACGGATAACGCTCATTCGATAATTGGACAAGAATGATTATTTTGTGGGGCTGTAACCGTCCATGCGAAAATTTGTCCTATGAAAAAATTGCTACTTGCCTTTAGCACCTTATTTTTCTCAGTATTTAGCCTTCAGGCCTCCCATATTCTGGGAGGGGAAATTTCCTATTCACATGTCTCCGGAACCACCTACCATGTGACTTTAATCCTTTATTTGGAATGTGGAGGCTTGGATGAAACCTCTGCAAGGATTGCTGCTTACCCAGCTGACAACCCAAATGGAGGAGGTGAAATTGTTATTACAGCCCCTAGAACCTTTGCCGGAAACGTAGACCAAACCTATATTTTTGACCCTTGTCTTCAACCACCACCGGCTGCTTGCCTAAGAAAAAGAATTTTTGAAACCAATTTCAACCTTCCAAACGGACGTGATGGATGGATAATTGTACACGAAAACACAGCAAGAAGTGGGGGATTAATAAACATTGTAACACCTGACAACACCAGTTCAGCTTATACCGTGGTAGTCCCTGACCCGACTTCACCTTCATGGCCAGGAGGCGCCCCAAACAACTCTCCAAATTTCCCGAACGACCCTCCTCCAAATTTATGCATTAACGATTCCATTTACTATGACCATTCTGCAGTTGACGCAGATGGGGATTCTGTGGTTTACCGTTTATGCACTCCCAAGGGGCAAAACCCAGGAAACCCAATTGTTTACACTCCACCACCCTATCCAGATGTGGTTTGGGCAGGTGGGTACTCTGCCGCTTATCCCATTGATGCAAATCCGCCCTTCACCATTGACCCCCAAACCGGTTTTATGACTGGGCAACCCAATAATTTGGGTTATTACGTATGGTCGGTTTGTTATGAGGAATATCGAAACGGTACTTTAATCAATCAAGGCTCTCGAGACTACGTGTTCAGAGTTACCAATTGCGGTCCGAATTTCCCTTCTGCCAATGTACAAGCTCAAGGAACAGCCACCACAGACGGATGGTGCGGTGGCCTTCAGGTAAACTTCCAGAATCAATCTGTGAATGGCCTCTATTATTTATGGGATTTTGGAGATGGAAATACCTCTACCGATGAAAACCCTGTGCACATCTACAATAGCCCAGGAACTTATACCGTATGGCTCTACGTAAACCCTGGAACCCCCTGCGTGGATTCATCTTCGCAAGTTTTTCAGGTTTACCCAACAACCGATGCCAGTTGGACTCCACCTGCAGCTCAATGCTTTACAGACAATTCTTTCAGTTTTGAGCCGGATTCGGTGATACCCGACAATACCTTTCTATGGGATTTTGGCCCCAATGCCACACCCCAGTTTTCAAATGACCCGAGACCGGATAGCGTTGTGTTTAATGCCCCTGGAACCTATACTATTTCACTGGAAGTTAGCAATACTACTTGTTCTGATATTGTCACCCATACGGTTGACGTTCTGCCATCTCCCATTGTGAGCTTTCAGCCCCCAAACCCGCAATGTGTAAACAACAATTCCTTTTTCTTTGTTGGAAACGGAAACTTTGACCCCGGCTCAACCTATCTCTGGGACTTTGGCCCGAATGCTAGCCCCGCTACGGCTACCACAAAAAATGTAGCCAATGTGAGCTTTACAACAACGGGCTATCAAGTGGTAACTTTCACTGGAACCAATAGCGCCGGATGTACAGAGTCAGTTACGGATTCCGTACTTATAACCCCACCGCCAACGGCCAATTTCTCTCCACCAGATACGCAATGCCAGAATGTGAGTGCCTATGATTTCATCAATACCGGCTCCTATGGCCCAAATGCCACCTTTCAATGGACCTTTGATCAAGCATCACCTGCTACAGCAACCACGGAACATGTAATGGACGTGCATTTCCTAGCTTCTGGAAATAGACAGGTTACCCTTCAAGTATCTGAATACGGATGTACAGACACCTATGTAACCAATGTATATGTTGCCCAGGCGCCATTTGCCTTTGCACACCCTATTGCCAATCAATGCTTTGATATTAACTCTTTTAATTTTGATGGTGACGGTATTTATGGTGCCAATGCAAGTTTCCTTTGGGAATTCGGCGCGAATGCAACTCCTAGTTCCGCAAACACCATTGACGTAAACGGTGTCACTTACGATACAGTTGGCACCTTTGATGTGCTGTTTATGATTGCTGAAGCGGGTTGTATTGACACTTTTGCATTTCAAATTGATGTCACGCCTAAACCAACAGCATCTTTCCCTGCTGTCGGCACCCGCTGTATCTCAGACGGTCCCTTTGACTTCATCAACCAAGGTTCTTATGGCCCCGATGCTACTTTTGCCTGGGATTTTGACGGAGCTAATCCACCTACCGCAAACACGGCAGACGTAATGGGTGTAGATTGGGCAAGCCCTGGAACCTATACGGTTTCCTTAACCGTTTCTGAAAATGGATGTGATACCACATTCACCGAAACTTTTACTCTTACCCCAGCTCCTGCTGCTTCCTATGCTCCGGTAGCGGCTCAATGTGT
>CAKZPI010000042.1 GCA_937139155.1 uncultured Flavobacteriales bacterium | reverse complement strand
AGCGAAAAGCCAAAAGCTGCGTGGGGTATTAGGAAATAGGTAATAGGAAATAGGAATCTTGAACCTGCCAGAAATTAGGGTATAAACAGCTTAACAACTCAACAGGAGTGACTAGTGACTAGTGACTAGTGATTAGAAATACTGATATTCAGCATCTTACCGTCAAATTTAGCCAATAGCCAATAGCCAATAGCGAAAAGCCAAAAGCTGGGTGGGGTATTAGGAAATAGGTAATAGGAAATAGGAATTTTGAACCTGCCAGAAATTAGGGCATAAACAGCTAAACAACTCAACGACTAAACAACTCAACAATTCTATCAACTCTCAACCCTCAACTATAAACTCTGAGTGACTAGTGACTAGTGACCAGTGACTAGAAGATTTGATATTCAGCATCTTACCGTCAAATTTAGCCAATAGCTAAAAGCGAAAAGCCAAAAGCTGGGTGGGGTATTAGGAAATAGGTAATAGGAAATAGGAATCTTGAACCTGCCAAAAATTACGGCATCAACAGCTAAACGCCTCAACAACTCAACAACTCAACAGGAGTGACTAGTGACTAGTGACCAGTGACTAGAAGTCTTGATCTTCAGTATCTTACCGCTAAATCTAGCCAATAGCTAAAAGCGAAAAGCCAAAAGCTGCGTGGGGTATTAGGAAATAGGTAATAGGAAATAGGAATTTTGAACCTGCCAGAAATTAGGGCATAAACAACTCAACGATTCAACAACTCAACACCTCAACGCCTCAACGCCTCAACGCCTCAACAATTATCCAGCTAAGGGGCGAAAACCAGGACTTCACCATCAATAGTACATATTGGCATTAAGGCTTCCCTTGGCCCGGTTTCGGTGGTAAAGGTCCAGGGATTTCAAGGAGTCATTGATGATTTCCTCCAAATCATCTACCTCTTGGTTGAAGCTCTCGCCCGTTCTTGCAAAAATATACTCGCCTGTTTCAAATCCGCTTTCATCGAGAAGAACAAATATCAATTGCCAATGTTTGCTTCGATCGTTTTTCCCACGGAAAAAATAGACCGTGGTAGGTTGCTCATCGTACTCTACCGGATTGGATTGAATAAAAACCAGGCTATCGTAACTTGAATACCGGTTCTGAACAAAAATGCTTTTGGCCAATTCGGGTTGAGATTTAAAGGCTGAGTCAAGCAAATAGAGCTTATCCGCTTCCTTCAAATAAGAATATAGATTAAACAAGGTTTTTGGCTCGTCAGCCACCCGATTCCAGGTTTCAGAGTTCACATCATAATGAGGGTCGATAAGGGGCAAAAGCTCGGCCAATACCGCCTTATTGCTGATTTTCTCAAGGCTTCCAAAGAATTCTCGAACCTCTTTTTTCCGGCCAAAGGAGGCGAGAAGTGTGGTGTAATTTTCAAGGTTATAATTTGAACTGGTCTTGTTGTAATAGGTTTCTTGATCTGCATCTGTGGTAATCTGCTTTTTCAGTTCCACCTTCGCGTAAAGCAAAAGAGTTTTGTACTTCGATTTATAAGCAGAATGCGATATATAACCCTCCTCAACCAAATCGGCCAATAGCCCATAAATCGTTGAACGATAGTCTTCAAACTCGGCCAAAGGAAGGATTTCAGGAAATAAATGTGCCGCCAATTCTAGCGAGTCTTGAAAGGTTCTAAACAGGCCTGAATAATGGAATTCTTTGGAAGAAAATGGAGGATCTTCAAGAATCAACTCCGTAAATTTTTTGGTCGCTTTCTTGGTTCTCAAACGAATTAGGGTTTCTAGAATTTCAAATTGATAGGCGGATGAATCTCTATGGTTCATGTAATAGGATTCCAAGAAATCTAAGTGATTTACCCCATTCAAAACCGAGAGTTTACTTAGCAATCCGAGTTTAAAATCTCGATTGAATTCATCGTGTTCATAGTTTTCCAGGTAGTGAATTATCCTAGGAAGATCCGCTTCTTCAAATACCACATAGTTCACTGACTCACCGGCCTGAGCCACCTCAAGACTATCTTTAGAATCAAGGGCCTCAAAAAACATATTTGCTTTGGAGGTTGTAATAGGAAGACCGATTACCGTATCCTCTGCGGGCATAAAGGTTTCAAGGGCTCGTTTGGCAAATTCAGATTCGTATCCGTTTTGATCCAGGTTGGCCGTTAAAACATACAAGGCCCCATTCTCAAGAACGGCTTTCATGGTGATGGTTCGGCTTGAGCTTGAATCAGATAGAACCAGTAATTTTCCTTGAGATAGAACATCCCCCTCTCGGGTAAATAGGGTAGAGTCTTGAATGATTTCCAATTCTAGATACTCCTCAATGTACTTCAGTTGACTCTTCCAAAAATCTTCGAGGGATTCATAAGATTTGTATTTGGGAAAAATCTGGCATTCGGCGTAGAGAACTTCTCCGTTATTAGGGTTTGTATAGTTTTTCTCGTGCAATGTGTAAAGGAAAGACTCATCCCGATCTTTGTCGCCATACCGGTTCATTATATTGCTGAGGAAAGATTTATGATCATTTAATTCAAAGGGACTTTCCATGGTGATTTGAAGAAGGGTATCTTTTTGAAGGGAAAATTCGCTTTGATACTTCCAAGGCAGAAAGCGGAAGGAGTTAAAAAAGGCCTCCCGATCAAGGTTATTTTCAGCATTGGTTAGAAGAAACAAATATTTAGGTCCTTCAATATGCAGTTCTCCATGAAGTTTGGATCCGTTTTTATGGATGAGCTCGAACCGACTTTGACCATGGCCTTTCTCAGAAAGAATGTAAATGCTGTCGATTTCAAGGTCTTCCTCTTCAGAAATAGATTGAATAAAGAAGGTTAACTCGAAATCATCCTCTTCAATGTATTCAAAATCATGGTATTGCCTTAGTCCGGCTGCATAATAATCGCCCTTATTGTACGACTGTGCCCAGAAGGTTGCGGTGGGGTCGGGAAACACCCCTTCGTATTGTTGAATTCGAAGGTTTCCAGGAAGATTAACCTCAAATCCGTGAAATTTGGGTTGAAATAGATCTTGTTTTTCTGCCGTATTCAGGGAAATGCTCGAGAAGAAATCCTGGGGCTGTTTAGATCTAGCAAACTCGCCGGTTCCGCCCACTTTAAAGATGATTACTTCAAGTGGGGTAAAAACGATGGTATACCGCTGATGATCGCCTGATCGGGTTTTGTTTCGAATGTCAAGAGCGCTGAAACCAGAGACTTGAATTTCTTTTTTGGAAAGAATTTTTCCTGGTATGTTTTCGAAAAGGAGGCTGTCAATTTTCCCAAGATAATCCTCAGGACCCTTCCCTTTGATAAGGCCAAAGGTTGAAATTCTCCGGATGCTGTAAAAGCCTCCATTGGCCATATCGGCAAACATATTTTCTTGTATGGGTTGACTTAAAAGCTTAACCATTTCCCCCGGTACCCGAGCAGTAATGAAACCATCGTCTGAGGTAAACAATTGGGTTTCCCCCTCAAAAATGATTTCGTCGATTTCTTCTTTTTTATGAAGGGAGTTTTCGGAGGTACAAATCTTGGGCTCCACGGTATAGCCTCGTTCCCTTAGCAAATTGATTACCCCCATTTTTCCGGGTAAATGTGCAGCTCCAACACCGGTAAACAAAACTCCATTTTTCATAAGGGTATCCATTCCGTCTACCATCACCATATTTCGGATATCTAGCATATGTTTCCGGAAATATTTACCCGGGCTTAATAGGCTTTGAAGAGAGTCTAGAAGGTCAAGATCTCCCCGACGGTAAGCATCTTCAAAGAGAAGTTGAATGCTCGGAAAATCGCCCATAATATCTTGCCGCTGACGACTGGTCATGTACACAGCATCTTCATCGTACTTTCTAGCTAAAAGCGTTTGTTTGAAAGATTCCTCGAAATCTTCAAGTGCTATCACCGTTTTGTTCCCTTTTTTTCCAGCCTGATAAATAAAAAGGTCCAGGTAGGTGTTTTCGGCAAAGTCTTCTTCATACTTATCCAATCGGTAAAGAAGGTGGTTTAGCATGCCTTGGTCATGAGCTAGGTAATACTCCCAATTTACGCGCAAGGGTTCAGACGGAACAAAGGATTCGTAGAAAGGTACATAAGACCTATAACCTCCAAAGGAGCCTTGGATATAGTCACGGTAGAGAGAGCTTTCCGTTAAATCCTTTACCCAGGTCTCAGGATTGGTTTCTAAGGCAACAATATCGGCTGATTCCAGGGCCTCGAAAAAGGCATCACCCAGGTGAAAGGCCACCCGGTTGCTAACGTGCATGGTACCATAAAGGTAGGAAGGCTCTGACAGTCCGTTTCCAGAAATTTCCCAAAGCAAGCCTTGGTATTCTTTTTGGGTTTGGGCCATACTTAGAAAAGGTAGGAGGAGGGTGAGCAGAAAGATTCTCATAATTTTTAAATCTTGGGGTACGAATGAATGCGTGAACATAATAATAACTTTAATAGGATGAGGATTGGTATATTTTAGTTTTGAAAATTATACCCACAAGCAGGGTTTGAGAGGTACTAGGAAATAGGCAATAGGAACTAGGTAATAGGAAATAGGAAGCTTCAACCTTCCATAAATTACGGCATCAACAGCTAAATGCCACAACAGGAGTGACTAGTGACTAGTGATTGGTGACTAGAAATCCTGATATTCAGCATCTTAACATCTAAGCCATTCTATCAACCATCAACTCTCAACCATCAACTCTGAGTGACTAGTGACTGGAAATTGCCAGAAATATTCAGCTTTTCGTCAGAGGAATCGAGGTTAAGATTCTGCCTGAAATTTATGCGAAATTTCGCCTAAACGCCTAAACGCCTAAACGCCTAAACAACTCAACGACTCAACAATTCTATCAACCATCAACTCTCAACCATCAACTCTGAGTGACTAGTGACTGGAAATTGTGTGAGAATGCCTGAAATTGCCGGTCTCAACGACTCAACGGCTAAACGCCTCAACATCCAAAGGCAACCCTGGTTTGTTAGTGGAAATTACAATGGCAGCCCCTTGTAATTGAAGAGCAACTTGGAAATAGAATCAAAAATATCTTAGTTTACCCCCTCAAAACTTACGGGATAAAAGTGAATGGATTGCTTTTATTATCTGTTGTGCACCATAAAGCAGGGTGTAGGGAATATTCAAATTTTCATGTATCTTTGAATTATGAGTGATTTGATTCAAAATAAACTTAGTGACATTATTGCGGCGTGTAAGAAACATCACGTTGAGAGTATTGCTCTGTTTGGATCAGCTGCAAAAAATGCGATGCATAAAGACAGTGACATTGATCTTCTTGTTGAGTTTTCTGAAGATATTGACGTTTTGGACTATGCAGATAATTACTTTTCGTTATTAGATCAGCTTCAAGAAATTCTAAATAGAAAAGTCGATCTTGTATCGAGTAGATCCATCAAGAATCCAGTTCTAAAGGAAGAGGTTTACCAGTCAAAAGTTGATTTGTATGCAGCCTAAATTACTCAAATACATCTTGGATATCGAGAGTGTTATTGAGGAAATAGAATCTATTAAACAGAAAACTCAAAATGACTTTAACAATTTTTCCGATGATATTATTTTGCAGCGGGCTGTAGAGCGAGATTTGGAAATTATCGGAGAAGCAATTCGGAAGATTGTTGAAATTAATCCGCAAATCGAGATTACCGCGTCTAAGAATATTATTGGTTTAAGAAATATTATTTCACACGCCTATGACTCTGTTGAACCTGAGATGTTGTGGGGTATAATTCAAAAGAACATTCCTGTTTTAGCTGACGAAATTCGAAAATTAAAAGGTGCATAAAACAAATAAACAAAATAGCGCCGATAGGACTCAAGGTTTGCGCTACTTTGCTTATTTTAGGACGTTGGGGCAATGCAAAAAGAAAAGAGCCCCCGAAACGAGAGCTCTTTAAAATCTTAGACTTGATTACGTTCTCAAAAGAGAAGAGGCTTGATCAAGCATTACGATACAAATATAACTCTTAATAATGATAAAGCAAAGAGTTGGAATACTCAAAGCTTGAATGCTATCTGTCACAACCCAGACTTCAAAGATTTCACAATGCAACATGAAATTCAAGACAAAGTATATGAGTTGCTTAATTGGATTGATACAGACTTATCTAATTATGTCGAATACTTTAATGGTATTCAATCAAAAATAAATTCGGCAACGAACCTATGAGAAAAACATTACCGCCAATTGAGTAGACGGCTCATCTACTAAATAGTAGGGTAGTGCGCCTCTCACAGGATGTTTTGAAAATTAGCACCATAATACTTAGGCCAGCCTACAGCCTTTTGAGGTACTTGGGATTAGGTAATAGGAAATAGGAATCTTCAACCTGCCAGAAATTACGGCATAAACAGCTAAACGCCTCAGTAGGAGTGACTAGTGACTAGTGACTGGTGATTGGGTGGCGTGAAAATCAACACCTTACAGCCAAATCTAACCAATAGCCGAAAGCGAAAAGCCAAAAGCTGCTTGGGGTATTAGGAAATAGGTAATAGGAAATAGGAATCTTCAACCTGCCTGAAATGGCCCGTCTAAACGACTAAACGCCTCAACAATTCCATCAACTATAAACCCTCAACCATCAACTCTGATTGATTGGATGTAAAAAGCCGCACAATTAAACGGGGTCTTATAGCTTTTGAAAACCTTTTACTCCTTAGACATCCTGAATAAGGTGTCTTTTTCTTCTTTGCTCAGAGAGTCGTATCCGGTTTTGGCAATCTTATCTAAAATGGCATCAATTTCATCTTGTTGTGCTTTTTTCCGAGAAGTGAATTCGTCGTCTTTGGTTTTTTGATTGCGCTTATATTTCACCTTCATTTTCGCCTTCTTTTCCCTTTTTACAAACACGGAAATGAGTCCGTCAAGCAAGCTTGAAAACCATTGGGAAATATCTTTTCCCTGAAGCCAAGACCTAGAAAAATAGAAGCCAAAAATAGCTCCGCCCAAATGGGCAATATGTCCGCCAGCATTGGTGCCTGCCATGCTCAACAGGTCAATTACCACCGCGGCAATGGCAATGTATTTCAACTGGATTTTCCCGAAAAGGAATAGCTGAACCCTGAAATTTGGGATATAAGTGGCAATGGCCACCATAATGGCTAAAACCGACGCCGATGCCCCCAAAGCTTTGGAAACCGAAGCGATGTCTGAGAAGGCTGGAAGTAAATTGAAGGCCAGAATGTATAATGCTGCTCCGCTCAATCCGCCTAAAAAATAAACCGATAGCATCCGTTTCCCATCGAAATATTGAAGGAATAATTTTCCGCCAAAATAAAGCCAGAACATATTTATGACCACATGCCAAAACCCTTTATGCAAAAACATATAGGTGATGAGGGTCCAGGGCTTCATCATCAACTCAGTAGGGGAAGCCGGAAGCATAAACCAGCTGAAAATGGGCGGTGGACTTAATTTAAAGATCAAGGCAAAAACCAAGACCAAATTAAAGACCACGAATACGGCCAGATTCACATAAATCAGCCGGGTGAGAACGTCGCCATTCTTAAAGCTCTTCTTTATTTCGTCGATTAAATTCATTCTCAGTAAAAATGGCCAGAATTTCTCTGCCAGTATTTTATGATTAAAAACCCGATAACCATCCCGCCAAGGTGGGCAAAATGCGCCACATTATCTCCGGGTCTATTGCTCAATCCGGTAATCAATTCAAGCAATCCATATCCAATTACAAAATATTTGGCCTTAATGGGAATGGCAAAATACAGGTAAATTCTTTGATTTGGAAAAAGCATTCCAAAGCCCAATAAGAGCCCGAATACAGCGCCAGAAGCCCCTACGGTAGGTATGTTGAGCAGGTAATTATACTTGGCCATGTCAGGGTCAGTAAAGTTTTTCCCAATGGCCAGAGCGCCTTTTCCTTGTTCCAAAACGGTGGCAATTTGTTGAGCGGTTAATTCGGCCTCAGCCCAAGAAATTTGCAATTGAGTTACCCCAAGATGAAAGAGTCCGGCACCAATGCCTGTAAGCATATAATACACAAGAAACCGCTTGGCACCCCAAACATTTTCAAGGGCAGAACCAAACATCCAAAGGGCAAACATATTGAAGAAAATATGCGAGAGGCTACCGTGCATAAAAACATGGGTAACCAATTGGTGGGGCATGAAACTTCCTGAGCCAGGTTGATAAAGGGCCAACCATTTGCTCAGGTCTACGAAGAATTTATCTCCAAGAACAGCGGATAAGAAAAAAAGCAATCCATTGATTATCATGAGGTTTTTAACCACCTCGGGCAAAATGCTAAATCCGCCTTTTCGCATATTCATCATGCATTAAATCTTTTTAAAATTTCTTCCCCTTCAAGGGTAATTAAAACGGGTTTTCCGAAAGGAGAAATGGAGGGTTCAGAACAGGCAAAGAGTGAATCCATCATTTCTTGCATTTCCTCTTTGGATAAACTTCTTCCACGGGGTATGGCCAAAGACCGCGCCAAGATCTTTGAAAGTCTGGATTTTTCAAGGCCCATGGATGCATTCTGGCCTTGTTTTAAGTCTTCCATCAAGCTTTCAATCAAAGGCTTAACCTCCGACTCTTGCATTCCGCCGGGGAGGGTTTGGATGGAGATTTTATTGGGGAAAAGGTCAAAATGCAAACCCATTTCTGCCAAATCTCCTTGAACCTCTTTCATTCCTGCCAATTCGGCAGAACTCATTTCTATATCCTGAGGAAAAAGTAGGCGTTGGGCCGAAAGCGACTTAGTCTCAATCAATCGCTCATACCAGATTCTTTGGTGGGCTCGGTGTTGGTCAATCAAAACCACCCCGCTTTTAACCGAGGTTACCAAATGCGATCTGTTCCATTGAAAGATAACAGGGCCAGTATTTTTCTCTTCTTGAAACCCTAGATTTGGGCTTCCTTCCGCCTCAGACTGAACGTCTGGAATGTTTTCAAAAACGGCCTCCCATTCACTGGTGTGTACATGCTTTGGCCGGTGACCTTTAAAGGGTTGAGATGGGCTTTTAAGCTTAGACTTCTCTTCATGAAAAGGATTGAAATCAGGATTGACACGGATGCTTGGGGCTTCAACCCTTCCTGAAGATTTTCCCCATGAATTTGGGTCTAGTTCAGGCTCTTGCTGAAAGTCTAAAGAGGGAGCCACTTGGAATTGCCCCAAAGCTTTTCGGATCGAGGACCTTAAAAAGGCATTTATCACCCTTTCATCTTCAAATTTAACCTCGGTTTTGGTGGGGTGAATGTTGACGTCTATGAAAGAAGGTTGGCATTCAAGAAAAATGAAATAGGTAGGGAAGTGGTCAGAAGGAATTAACCCAGCAAAGGCTGTTTTCACAGCATGATTCAAGGCATAATCTCTGATGAACCGGTTGTTCACAAAGAAAAATTGCTCACCTCGGGTTTTCCGGGCCGCGGTTGGCTTGCCAATGAATCCGGAGATCTTCACCAAATTGGTTTCTTCCTGAATGGGGACCAGTTTTTCGTTGAGTCTATTTCCGAAAATGGCTATTAAACGCTGTCTAAGCTTAGCAGGAGGGAGGTGGAAAAGCTCTGAATTGTTATGAATGAGCTGAAAGTGAATTTGCGTATGCGGAATGGCCACCCTTTGAAATTCGTCAATGATGTGGCGTATTTCCACGGCATCAGATTTCAGGAAATTTCTTCGGGCCGGAATGTTGTAAAAGAGATTTTTGACCGTAACGGTTGTTCCTTTTGCGGCGGCAATCGGCTCTTGGGTTTTGCAATGGCTGGCCTCCATGAGCACCTTGGTTCCTAATTCCTGGTTTTCCGTTCTTGAGCTAAGTTCAACTTGGGCTACCGAAGCAATGGACGCCATGGCTTCCCCTCGAAAGCCCTTGGTTTGAATATTGAATAAATCATCAGCTGTTCGAAGCTTTGAGGTAGCATGCCTTTCAAAGCACATTCTCGCATCTCCAGGCTCCATTCCTCTGCCGTTGTCTTCAACTTGAATGGAAGCTTTTCCAGCTTGCTCAACACGTAAAATAATATGATTGGCCCCGGCATCAACGGCATTTTCAAGAAGCTCCTTAACCACAGAGGCAGGGCGTTGCACAACCTCGCCAGCAGCTATTTGGTTGGCAATAGACTCAGGTAATAATTGAATGAGGTTTCCCATCAGCGAATGATCCAAACAAAGATTGCCACGAAGAGGGTGATTATCAAAGCCAAGCGAATTTTGTATTTCCTTGACTCATTATCCATTCTTTTCTTTAGAAATCCTTCGTGGATTCTGGAGTAGGGAGAGTTTTCCATCTTCAGCTCCAATTCCGCATTTTTCCGACGTTCTTCCATCCGCTCTTTTTGTTCATTGTAGTACCTGGGTTTGAAGTCAAAAACCCGGTGTTGATTGAATTTAAAAAAGCCTGGAACCCTTTGCATTTTGATGAATCTCTCTGTTTACGCGAAGATACGTATTCTCTCAGGCTAAGGTCATAGATGATCTGGTTTTTTTGCCCAGATTTTCACAATTTCCCGTGAAGAACTTCCTTGATTTACCTAAGGTTTATAACCGATATCGGCACATTCTTTGCTATTTTCGGCCTAAATTAAAGCAAAGATGTTACACCGCCTTTTTCTGGCTTTTGGTTTTCTAATGGTTTTCTCGGCTTTCAAACAGCCGAGCCCAGTTTCTCCTGGAGTGAAATTATTGCCCCCTTTTTATTCGGTAGATCAAGATTGGGTGGAGGCCAAATTGGAGGAGCTTAGCCTAGAAGAAAAAATTGCTCAAACGCTTATGGTTGCTGCCTATTCAAATAGGGGTGAAGGCCATATTCGAGAGCTTGAGGAATTGGTTCGGAAACATAAAATTGGTGGGGTCATGTTTTTGCAAGGCGGCCCCCTTCGTCAGGCTAAAATGACCAACCGTTTGCAGAGGTCGGCGCATATACCCCTATTGGTGGCGCTTGACGCGGAATGGGGTTTGAACATGCGCTTAGATTCTACCCAAGCTTTCCCTTTTGCCTTGACCACTGGAGCCATGCGCTCAGATAGTCTTACCTATGAAATGGGCTTGGAAATTGGAAAACAGCTTCGGGCCATTGGGGTTCATTTCAATTTTGCTCCTGTAGCTGACGTAAACAACAACCCTGAAAATCCCATCATAAACGCTCGAAGTTTTGGGGAAAATAAATACAGGGTGAGTCAGCATGCCATTGCCTATATGAAAGGTCTTCAAGACGCCGGAGTTTTAGCATGTGCAAAGCATTTCCCTGGGCATGGAGATACAGATTCAGACTCGCATAAAACCCTTCCCATAATAAAACATGGACGTAATAGGCTAGACAGCTTAGAAATCTACCCCTTTAAACGGTTGATTGAAGAAGGCTTAGCCTCGGTCATGACCGCACACTTGTTCATTCCTAGTTTAGACGATACCGAGAACCGGGCTTCTACGCTTTCGCCGAATGTGGTAAATGGTTTATTGAAAGATGAGCTCGGATTTAAAGGATTGGCCATAACAGATGCCTTGAACATGAAAGGGGTCTCAGCTTATTTTGCTCCAGGTGAAGTTGATATGAGGGCTTTCCTTGCGGGAAATGATATTCTCCTTTTCTCTGAAGACGTTCCTGCTGCCATACGGATGATCCGCAATTCCGTTAAATCAGGTATGATTTCTGAAGTTGAGATCAACAATCGATGCCGGAAAATTTTAATGGCCAAGAAATGGCTCGGTCTAGATGAGGATTCTGAAGTTTCAACCGATGCCATACCGGCTCTTTTAAATTCTCAAAAAGGAAAACAAATTCGGAAGGCACAGTATGAAAAGGCCATGACCTTGATTCAAGACCCCAAAGGCTTGATTCCTTTCAAGGGCTTGGATACCCTTAAGCTGGCCTACATCCCATTGGGGACCACATCGGGGGAAACCTTTTCAAAAACCCTAAATAAATACCTTCCCGTAAAGGAAATACCCAAGAGAATTTATACATCACCCATTGACCTTCAAAGGGCACTTGCCACAACCAATATGGTAATTGTAGGTTTTCATACAAACCCTAAAAATCCTTGGCAGTCGTATAAATTATCAGAAGAAGATAAAAAGGTTTTAAGGGCCTTAAAATTGATGAACAAGCCTTGGACCTTCGTTCAATTTGCAAATCCGTACGCAGCTCACGAGCAAGAAATCTTAAGTTCAGCTACCGCCCATTTATTGGCTTATCAAAACGACACCTTGGCTCAGTCGGTGGCGGCTCAAGCCCTTTTTGGAGCCCTGCCTATTAACGGTCAAGCTCCCGTTGGTGCTGCAATGGTATTTGATGAAGGACAAGGATTAGCAAGAGAAAGCCTAAAACGACTTTCCTACGGAAGCTTTGAAGAAATGGGCTTGGATCCCAAATCTTTCTTTAAGGTTGATAGCTTGGTTTTAGACGCCATTGAGCAGGAGGCTACCCCTGGAGCTCAGGTATTGGTGGCCTATAAGGGCAAGGTTATATTTCACAAGGCCTACGGATTTCATACCTACAACGGTTTGAAAAAAGTTGAAGACCACCACATTTATGATTTGGCTTCCATTACAAAGGTCTCAGCTACCTTGCCCTTGGTAATGGATTGGGTGGGAAATAAGAAGATTTCCCTTCAAGATTCTATGATCAAATTGAACCCGAAACTTGCCGGCTCAGATAAGGCCGATTTAAAGCTTAGAGAGGTCTTGACCCATACCTCAGGACTACCTGCCTGGATTCCTTTTTACGTAGAATCTATGGAAAAAGGAAAGTTAAAAGATTCACTTTTCTCAACCGTTCAAGATTTCGCTTTTCCGTATGAAGTTGCAGGGGGTATGTTTATGAATAGGGCCTATGCAGATTCTATGATGAAAGCCATTTATGAGGTTCCCTTAAACGGGAAAAAGTATAAGTACTCTGACCTAGGCTATTATTTGATTAAGGAAGGCTTTGACTTACAAATGGAGGAAGATGTAGAAGATTACCTTAACAATCGGTTTTATTCAAAACTAGGGGCTTTTACCATGGGGTACCATCCGCGAAAGCGATTCTTTCTTGAAAAAATCATACCCACAGAATACGATACCTATTTTAGAAATCAGCTCATTCATGGATATGTGCATGATCCTGGAGCAGCAATGTTAGGGGGTGCTGGAGGACATGCCGGATTGTTTTCATCGGCCAATGACCTGGCAAAACTCTTTCAAATGTACCTTCAAGAGGGATATTACGGGGGAGAGCAATTCATTCCTTCGGAGGTGATTCAAGAATTTACCCGGTACCAATTCCCGGGTACGGATAACCGAAGGGGAGTTGGTTTTGACAAACCCGTTCAAAAAGGAAATGGCGGACCTGCTGCACCATCAGCTTCCCCATCTAGTTTTGGACATTCTGGGTTTACCGGAACCCTTGCCTGGGCCGACCCCGAGCATGATTTGGTCTTCATATTTTTGTCGAACCGAGTTTACCCAAGAGGGGACAATTACAAACTCATAAGCTTGGATGTTCGTACCAAGATTCAGGAGGAAATCTATAAAGCCATTGAAAAACTTGAAATCAATCAAATACCTTAAATCATGAGAAATTTAAGCATAGGCACTGCGAAGTACTTAGGATGTTTCATTTTTCTTTTTTTGGGCATCATGAACCTTTCAGCCCAAGACACCAATAGAGTGGATGAAGAGGGTTTAAAACAAGGCTTTTGGGTGGAGGAGTATCCGAACGGGAAATTGAAGGAAATGGGGGTGTATGAAAAAGGTGAGAAAACGGGTCTTTGGAAAACCTTCCACCAAAAGGGATTCATCAACAAACTCGAAGAATATAAAAATGGCCAATTACATGGCTCTTCCATCAGCATAAATGACCGAGGCACCTTGGTTAAGCATTATGAATACGTAAATGGTCAACTTCATGGTCCGCAGTTCAATTATTACAACGGAGGACGAGTTAAGAAAGAGGCCAATTATAATATGGGAGTATTGGATGGAGCCTATTATGTAAATACCCGAACCGGCAAAAGGCAAGAAGAAGCCTTTTATGTAAACGGTGAAAAGGAGGGGGAGGCCAAATGGTTTTACCCGAACCGAGATTGTGGAATTGCCAATTTATACCATTATAAATCAGGTAAAATTCACGGATTAGTAGAAGCCTATTACTGCGAAGGCAACCTGAAGTTTAAGGTTGAATATGTAGATAATGAGCGCGAAGGGAGGTATTTAGAATATTACGAATCCGGTGAGTTGAAAGAAGAAGGTGAGTATATTAGAGGAAAAAAGGATGGCACTTGGACCTATTACACCCAGGATGGCAAAGTAGAGAAACGAGAAAAATATAAGAAGGGGGAACTTAAATAATGCGCATAGGAATTGTTTGTTATCCTACCTACGGAGGATCGGGGGTAGTAGCTACGGAGCTTGGGAAAGCCTTGGCCGAAAAAGGACACGAGGTTCATTTTATAACCTACTCTCAGCCCGTAAGGCTTGAAACCTATTCAGAGAATCTATTTTACCATGAGGTTCACGTTCCTGATTACCCCCTTTTCGATTTCCTGCCTTACGAACTTGCCTTAACCTCAAAACTGGTAGATGTTATTCGGTTTGAAGAGCTTGAATTGCTGCATGTTCATTACGCCATTCCCCATGCCTATGCCGCATTCATGGCAAAACAAATTTTAGGAAGCACTGGAATCAAGCTTCCTGTGGTAACTACCCTTCATGGAACGGACATCACTTTGGTGGGAAAAAATCCAAGTTATAAGCCCGCGGTAACTTTTTCCATCAACCAATCCGATATTGTAACCTCAGTTTCAGAATCTTTAAAGCGTGATACCCTTGAGTTTTTTGACATACACAAGGAAATTGAAGTGATTCCGAATTTCATTGATTTAAGCCTGTACCGAGGATTAGACACAACCGGAATTCGTCAAAGGTTTGCCAAAGACGGAGAATACCTCTTGGCCCATATCTCAAATTTCAGGAAAGTGAAAAGAGTGGGGGATGTGATCAAAGTCTTCAACCGGGTATTGAAAGAAAAGCCGGCTAAACTTTTAATGATTGGTGACGGACCCGAACGGGAAGCTGCGGAAAAACAATGCCGAGAATTGGGCATTTGCGATCAGGTGTTTTACCTGGGGAAAACCAAGGCCGTAGAAAAACTACTTGCCGTTTCTGATCTTTTCATTTTGCCCTCTGAAACCGAAAGCTTCGGTTTGGCAGCCCTGGAAGCTATGGCAGCAGGGGTACCCGTTATTTCATCCAATACAGGAGGCTTACCAGAAGTGGTTGAGTCTGGAAAAGTTGGATTCATGGCTCCGGTTGGCGAGGTAGACCAAATGGCCAAACATGCCCTTACAGTTTTGAAAGATGATGAAACCTTGAGGCGATTTAAGAACGCCGCTTATGGGCATGCAGAGAATTTCTCGATGGATGCCATTTTGCCCAAATATGAAGCCCTTTACCTAAAAGCCCTAGCACATGCATAGCTTATGAAAACCAATAGCATTTACCTTTTATTCTTTTTCCTTTTTCTTGGCGGAAACATGTCTTTCGCTCAAACCAAATCATGCCTTGATTTTCATGAGGGCAGCTTTGTGATTCAGGATAGCCTTTCGGGGAACTCCTATATTGATCGAGAGGGATTGATTCAATACGAACATAATTATGAATCTGGTCTTTTCTTGAAATTTGATGTGGAATGGCTGGATGAATGCACCTATACCTTAGAGCTTACGGAAGTACTGCAAAACCCCAATAAAATTGACATTTTAGAGGATATGGTTCTCAAAGTTGAAATTTTAGCAAGAACCGATACCAGCTATACCCAGCGCTCAACCACTGACGCATTTCCGGATTTTGAATTGGTTTCGGAGGTTTATATCCACGAAGAATAAAGAGTCATTCTGGAATTGACTCTCTGATTTTATTTGGAAAACCTAAGATTTTGTACAAAATGCCTTTTTTTGAACTTACCTTTTTCCGTTAATCATTCTAAAAAGATTAAAATTAAAGAAAACGAATGTTTGAACAGACCTTTAAAAATATAGACGACATACTCCACAAAGACGCAGGTTGTGGAAGTGAATTGGATTATGTCGAACAGACCTCTTGGGTGTTGTTCCTGAAATATTTGGACGACTTGGAACGAGACCGTGCAACATCTGCCGAACTCACAGGAAAAAGCTACACCCCAATAATTGACCAAGAATACCAATGGAGCGTTTGGGCTGCTCCCAAAATTAAAGTAGAAAGAGCGGGCAGTGAGCGTGTCGAAGTGGACCACAATGCCCTGACAGGTGATGACCTCTTGGACTTTGTAAACGGTAAACTATTCCCCTACCTTAAAAAATTCAAATTGTCTGCTGAGAATGCTGACACCATTGAATACAAGATTGGCGAGATTTTCAGCGAACTGAAAAACCGCATTCAAAGCGGCTACAATTTGCGTGAAGTGATCAACCGCATTGACGAGTTGCGTTTTCGAACTCATGCAGAGAAGCACGAAATGAGCCATCTGTATGAAGACAAAATCAAAAACATGGGCAATGCAGGGCGAAATGGTGGCGAATACTACACACCGCGACCCCTCATTACCACCATTGTAAAAGTGGTTGACCCAAAAATTGGAGACAAAATCTACGATGGTGCGGTGGGTTCTGCGGGCTTCTTGTGTGAAGCGTTTGACTATCTGAAATCCGGCCCTTCGACAGGCTCAGGGTCCGGACTGAGCACCAAAGAATGGGAGACTTTGCAAAAACGCACCTTTTACGGTAAGGAGTAAAAATCATTGGCCTACATCATTGGCATCATGAACATGATTTTGCACGGTGTGGAAGCTCCTAACATCATTCACACCAACACGCTTGCTGAAAACTTGGCCGACATACAGGAAAAAGACCGCTATGATGTGGTGCTTGCCAATCCGCCTTTTGGTGGTAAGGAACGTGCTGAAGTGCAACAAAACTTCCCCATTAAAACAGGTGAAACCGCTTCCCTCTTCTTACAACACTTCATTAAAATATTAAAAGCAGGCGGCAAGGCAGGTGTGGTGATTAAAAACACCTTTTTGAGCAATACCGATAATGCCAGCATTGCCTTGCGGAAAGAACTCTTGCAAAACTGCAATCTGCACACCGTCTTGGATTTACCAGGCGGAACATTCACAGGTGCAGGCGTAAAAACCGTTGTGCTTTTTTTTGAGAAAGGCAAGCCTACCCAAAAGGTTTGGTTTTACCAGTTGAACCTTGATCGCAATTTAGGAAAAACCAATCCGCTTAATGAAAAGGATTTGGCTGAATTTGTGGAATTATTTGAGCAAAGAAGAAATGCCGTTGAAGGGCCGGTAACAGAAAACAGTTGGAACATTGACGCACGAAAGGTGGCTGAGCTTGCCGAAGCCGATTTGAGCGTAAAAAACCCGAATACACCAGAAGAAGCACCACTCCGCCAACCGCAGGAAATTTTATCAGCAATAAAAGCCTTGGATGATGAAAGTGCGGAAATCCTAAACTCAATTTCGGAATTGATATGAAGGAAGGTTGGGAATATTGTCAATTAGAAGATGCCGTTAAAAAAGGTTCTTCAAACATTTCACTGAACAAAATAAAAGGTGAAGATGGGGAGTATCCTGTCTTTGCTGCCAAGGGTTTTGTTCAGAATGTTTCATTCTATCATCAGGAAGAAGATTATTTGGCAATCATAAAAGACGGTGCGGGAATTGGGAGGGTCTCAAAACACCCCGCAAAATCTTCTGTAGTTGGTACAATGCAGTATTTAATCCCCAAAGAAGGTTTTGACATTGATTTTATCAAGTACTTTTTGGAAGGAATTGACTTTGAAAAGCACAGAAATGGAAGCACGATACCACACATCTATTTTAAGGATTACAAGTCAGAAAAATTTCCAAATATTCCACTCCCCGAACAACAATGCATTGTTTCTATTTTAGACCAAGCCTTTGCCGCCATAGACAAGGCCAAAGCCAATGCCGAAGAAAACCTCCAAAACGCCAAAGAACTTTTTGAAAGCTATTTGCAGGGGGTGTTTGAGAAGAAAGGTGATGGTTGGATTCAAACAACATTATCAGATTTATTTAATGTTAAGCATGGTTTTGCATTCCAAGGCAAATACTTCTCTAATAATGGAGAGTACGTACTTTTAACACCAGGGAACTTCTATGAAGAAGGTGGTTATAGAGATCGTGGAGAAAAACAGAAATACTATAATGGGAAAATTCCTTCTGACTTCATTCTTAAAAAGGGAGATTTACTTGTTGCAATGACAGAACAAGCTGCAGGATTGCTGGGTAGTCCAATCATTGTCCCTGAGTCAAATAAATTCTTACACAACCAACGACTTGGTTTGATTATACCAAAACAAGACGTAGAGATAGATAATGAGTTTTTCTACCATGTTTTCAACCTTAAAAAGGTAAGACAAGCTCTTCATGATTCAGGAACGGGGGTTAAAGTAAGACACACTTCGCCAAAAAAAATTGGGCAAGTAGAAATTAGCTATCCAAAAAAGAAAAAGGAACAACAAACCATCGTCCGCCAATTAGATGACTTGCGAGCCGAAACACAAAAGTTGGAAACGGTGTATCAAAAAAAAATGCAAGATTTGGAAGAACTGAAAAAATCCGTTTTGCAAAAGGCTTTTACAGGGGAGTTGGAAATTGAAAAAGCGGTTGTTGTATGACACATTTAATTTCTGAAATATCAATTAGGAACTACAAGTCCATCATTAATGAGACTTTTGATTTGTCGCCTTTTACTCCCTTGGTTGGCTACAATAATGCAGGTAAGTCTAATATCCTTGAAGCGATAAAATGGTTTTTGCGCAGTAGTCCATTGACAGAATCAGACTTTAATGATGTCAAAAAGCCTGTAGAAGTAATCGCAAGAATAGATGGTGTAAGTGAAGATATTCTCAATTCACTCGAAGCAAAACACAAAAAAAAGATAGAGAAGTTCGTTGTTTATTCTTCTATGACGGTAAAAGTATCGCAAGAAGAGCCAAATCAAAAAAAAACTGATATCAGGACAGACCTGCTGAATGAAGAAGGCGAATGGGAAATAAATCCAAATGGAATTCCGCAAGCAATTTCAGCTTTATTCCCTGAGCCTATTCATGTTGGGGCAATGGAGAATTCTGAAGAAGATGCCAGTAAGAACAAAGCAAGTACAACAATTGGCAAACTCTTGAAAGACACTCTAGAACCACTCGAAACCAAATATTCTGCAGAAGTTATCGAAGCTCTAAGAGGAATAAACGAGCAATTAACCTCTGAAGGAGCAAACCGTGCCCCAGAATTAGACGATTTTGACAAAGGTGTTAACTCCAAAATCACAGAGTTTTTTCCAGGAGTGGAAATTAAGGTACATATTCCCAATCCAGAAATAAAAGAAGTCTTTGGAAAAGGAACGGTTAAAGTTTTTGAAAACAAAGCAGGCGAAGGACGTGACTTCTCTGCTTTAGGCCATGGAGCACAACGCTCTATTCAAATGGCTTTGGTTCGTCATTTGGCAGACGTTAAGCGAGTGTCTGCAAGTAAATACTCTAATACTCTATTGCTTATAGACGAACCAGAACTTTATTTACACCCACAAGCAGTAATCATTCTCAAAGAAGCCTTAAAAACTCTCTCCAAAAGTGGCTATCAGGTGATTTTTTCAACTCATTCTCCATTTATGATATCTAAAGAAGATATGGAGAACACCATATTGATTAGAAAGAATAAAGAAAAAGGAACTTACAAGCGAAATACGATTAAGACTGCAATCAAAGATTTGGAGATAGATGCATTAAGTCAAATTGAATTACTTCATGAATTCTCAAACTCTGCAAATATCTTCTTTGCCGAAAAGGTAATATTAACAGAAGGCAAGACAGAGAAACGAGTCCTACCAAACATCATTGAAAGCATCACAGAAAAATCACTTGGTGCTCAGAAAATTGCCTTAGTTTCACTAGAAGGAGCAAGCTCACTGAAAAGAACAAAAGATGTTTTGAAAGCATTGGATTTGCCCAACAAGGGTGTTGTTGATCTTGACTTTGCTATTACCAAGTATAAAGAACACAAACTCTTTGACAAAACTCATGATTCGATTAAGGCAATTAATGAGTTCTTAGCCACCAAAGTTGATGATTGGGGGTTCAAAATAACTGAAGATGGATGGCCCACAAATAAAGGAGAAATTAGAGCAGATGTAGTGTTTGCAAAACTCGCTCAAACAGCTGAGATGGCAGAGCATGTAGAGGCCGTTATTCAGATCTGTAAAGAAGCTGATATTTGGGTTTGGCGCAATGGTACAATAGAAAGCCATATTGGCTTAGAGAGCAAGAAAAAGGGAGAGCAGCAATGGAAACAGTTCAATTCAGATGTAACTGCAAAAGGCTTGAAAGAAACTGTAAATGAAGAATTGTTTAATCAATTAAAAAATGCCGTAGAATGGCTAACTGAATGACATGAACGAAGCAGAAACAAGAGCAGAACTAATAGACCCCAAGCTGAAGGCTTGCGGTTGGGGTGTTGTAGAAGGCTCTAAGGTGCTTCGTGAATACCGCATTACCACGAAATAGGCGATGGAAGAGAATAAAAACACGGACCATAAGTCACTTCGATTCCTAAAAGGTGCCAAAACCAATTGGGATGAGCTAGCTAAAGATTGTGTTTGCTTTGCGAATGGCAGTGGTGGTCTTATTCTCATAGGCATTGAAGATGGTAATAAATTACCACCGCCCAATCAGAAAATTAAGGACCGGAATGCACCCGATCTGATTCAAAAACATATTGCACAGCGCACCATTAATGTAGGTGTTGCAGTTACGATAGAAACCGCAGAGAATAATTCGGAATACATCCGTTTAGAAGTTTTTCGCAATGCTCAAACCATAGCTTCAACCACAGACGGAAGGTATTACATAAGAGTTCATGACGAATGTAACCCAATTCCACCCGATGAAATGGCACGCTTGGCTGCTGATAAAAATGCCTTTGTTTGGGAAGAGCAAATCACCAAAAGGGTTCCGTCCAATCGTTACGATGCTGAGAAAAGGCAAGGGTTTTTAAATGATATAAGAAGATCTTCTAGAGTAAGTAGTTTCATTAAAGAAATGACGGATGATGAACTTCTAGACTATTACTTCTTTCAAAAACAAGGCTTCCTTACCAATTTAGGGATTTTATGGATTGGAAATCGACAGGATAGAGCATCTCTTCTATACCCACCCGCCATACAAGTTTTACGATATAATGAAAATGAAGAGAAGGTTTGGAAATTATTGCTTGATGACCAGTTCAGAAATCCAAAGGCGCTTTTAAATTCTGTGTTAAACGATGTTCCTGATTGGCAGGAAAGCATTGAGGTTTCCGAAGGAATGTTTAGAAAGAATATTCAATTTTTCCCACTGGAAGTAGTTCGTGAGCTAGTTGTTAATGCCTTGGTGCACCGTACATATACTATGCGAGGCGACATCTTCATCAATATTTTTCATGATCGTTTGGAAATTCATAGCCCAGGTCGCTTACCACTTGGTGTCACGCCTAAAAATATCTTAAGCCAGTCCATAAGACGAAATGAGCACCTTTCTAAAGTGTTTTATGATCTGGGCTTAATGGAAAAAGAAGGCAGTGGATACGATTTGGTTTATGCTCAATTATTGGCTTCAGGAAAACCCATACCTGAAGTGAAGGATTTAGATGATAGAGTAGTTGTTATAGTGCAAAAACAATTCGTAAGCAAGCAAGTCATTCGTTTAATGGATAGAGCAAGCTCTGAGTTTAATCTAAAACAAAAAGAACTTATTACACTTGGTTTACTAGCTCAACAACAATCTTACAACGCTACTGAACTTTCCAAAATCCTTAATCAAAACAAAGAGCAAGGATTACGAAGTTGGCTTGGAAAACTATTGGATTACGAAATAGTAATTCAATCAGGAAAAGGTAAAGGCACACAGTATGCTGTTAACCCTGAGTTTATAAGGCAATCCCAATTCAAAGGCAAAACCAGTCTTAAGAATATTGAAGACCATAGACTGGAAGAGCTCATTTATAAGGATGTTAAAGCTTATCCCGAAAGTGCATTCGGAGATATACATAATAGGATTGGGAAAGAGATTAATAAGCACAAGGTTAGACGAACGATTAAATCAATGGTTGAAAGTGGCAACTTAAAAAGCACTGGAGAGCGTAGATGGACACGATATTCTATTGAGTGAAATGTGCGAGAAAACCAAGAGATGCTAAATAGAATGCTAAATAGAGTTTATAGAATATGAACGAAGCAGAAACAAGAGCTGAACTCATAGACCCGAAGCTTAAGGCTTGCGGTTGGGGCGTGGTAGAAGGCTCTAAGGTGCTTCGTGAATACCGCATTACCGATGGTAAAATCCAATCAGGTGGCGGTCGCGGTAGAAAGATTATTGCCGATTATATCTTGGTGCATAAGGGCATCAAGCTTGCCGTAATAGAAGCCAAAAGTGATGAATTGGAAGTGGGCGAAGGTGTAATGCAAGCCAAGCAATATGCACAGAAGCTTCAACTAGAAACCACCTATAGCAGCAACGGAAAAGCCATTTACCAAATCTGCATGAAAACAGGCGAAGAAGGTTTGGTAACAGACTTTCTAAGCCCCGAAGAACTTTGGAATAAAACCTATCCGAAAAGTGCGGACACTGAGCCTGCCGAAGTGTGGAGAGAAAAATTCGCCAATGTTCCCTTTGAAGACAAAAGTGGTACATGGCAATTGCGTTATTATCAGGAAATAGCCGTAAAAAATACTTTGGAAGCATTGGCAAGCGGCAGTGAACGCATTTTGCTCACCCTTGCAACTGGAACAGGAAAAACCGCCATTGCTTTTCAAATTGCATGGAAACTGTTTCAAACTCGTTGGAACTTACAACGAGACGGCAGCCGCAGACCGAGAATTTTGTTTTTAGCCGATAGAAACATTTTAGCCAATCAAGCTTTCAATTCCTTTTCAGCTTTTCCTGAAGATGCTTTGGTTCGCATAAAGCCTAGCGAGATTAAGAAAAAAGGCAGAGTGCCAACCAACGGCAGTATTTTCTTTACCATTTTCCAAACCTTCATGAGTGGCACAGATGAAGAAGGAAAACCTGCACCCTATTTTGGCGAATATCCAAAAGACTATTTCGATTTCATCATCATTGACGAGTGCCACCGTGGCGGGGCAAATGACGAAAGCAATTGGCGGGGCATTTTGGAATATTTCAGTCCAGCAGTACAATTGGGATTAACCGCTACACCCAAGCGAGATGACAATGTGGATACCTACAAATACTTTGGCGAACCTGTTTACATCTATTCGCTGAAAGAAGGCATCAATGACGGTTTCTTAACGCCTTTCAAGGTAAAACGCATCAAAACGACCTTGGACGATTACCGCTATACTTCAGATGACATGATTGTGGCAGGCGAAATTGAAGAAGGTAAGCTCTATGAAGAAAAAGACTTTAATAGAAGTATTGAAATAGTTGAGCGCGAGGCTAAGCGAGTCAACATTTATTTAGGGGAGGCCAACCAAAATGAAAAAGCCATAATTTTTGGCGCAAATCAAGATCATGCAGCCTTGCTAAGAGATTTGGTGAACCAAAATTCCAAACCTGCCCTGAGCGGGGTCGAAGGGAGCAATGACCCATTTTACTGCGTTCGGGTTACCGCCAATGACGGAGAAGAAGGTGAAAGGCTATTGCGAGAGTTTCAAGACAATGAAAAAACATTGCCAACCATTCTGACTACTTCACAAAAACTCTCCACAGGAGTTGATGCACGTAACATTCGAAATATCGTTTTACTTCGTCCTGTCAATTCCATGATTGAGTTCAAACAAATTGTGGGTCGTGGCACAAGATTATTTGACGGCAAAGAGTTCTTTACAATTTATGATTTTGTAGATGCATACAAGCATTTTTCGGATCCGGAATGGGATGGTGAACCTTTAGAACCTGAACCAAGTGAACCAAAACCCTATTCACGGCCAGGAGAGCCATCAACAGCGACAGAATCTTTAAAGACAAGACTAAAAAATAAAAAAGCTAAGGTTAAACTTCGAGACGGAAAAGAAAGAACTATTCAGCATACGGTGCAAACCTCCTTTTGGAGTGCGGACGGAAAACCCATTTCAGCGGAGGAGTTTCTAAATAATCTACTTGGAGAATTACCCAAGCTTTTTAAAGACGAAGAAGAATTGCGGAAACTGTGGAGCAATCCACTGACCAGAAAAACCTTGTTAGAAAACTTGGATGCAGCAGGCTTTCCAAAGGACGACCTATTGACTTTACAAAAGTTGGTGGATATGGAGAAAAGCGATTTGTATGATGTATTGGAATACGTTTTCAATGGTGAATATATCGCAATGACGAGAGAAGCTAGGGTCAAAGCCGCCGAAGCGACCATTTTCGCCCTACTTAATGACAAACAAAAAGAGTTTATCGCATTTGTATTGAGTAAGTATGTTGATTCAGGGGTTGACGAACTTGACCAGGAGAAACTACCAATCTTGCTAACAAATAAGTATCAATCTTTGGAAGATGCTAAAGAAATATTGGGAGACGTGGGAAACATCAGCCAAATGTTTGTAGAATTTCAGGCCCACCTTTATAATCAAGAAGTGGCCTGATTATCAGAAACTCACTCATGCACCCCCTCAGTTAACCGAAAGGGTAGGGCTTTCCTTATTTCCTTCTTCTGGTCTTCTTCTAAAAAGTCAAAGCCTTTACCATAGATTTCAATAGCCTTTTCATTCCTTAACCCATTAAGGACTTGCTTTATCGTGTCAATGTTTTTCACGTAAAAATCATAAGTACAGCCAATGCTATTCTGAACCACAATTAAATAGGTTTGGGGGTAGGCCCTAATCAGGCCTTTAACTTCCTTTTGAACCGCTGTTGAACTGCTCAATTCGCCGTTTAAATAAACCTCATCTTGTTCATTTAAAACAACGAGCATAAGGGTGTCATAATTGAGTTTCTCTTCTGCCTTATGGGGTATACCCTCAAATTGAATTTCTGAATTTAAATGAAATATTAGCTTGAGGCTTAGTACCCGAAAAACCGGATGTGTAAATTCTTCTTCCAGGATGTTTTCAACCACAGTTTTAGCTAATTCCTGAAACTTGAAATGACTCGTAGTATCTAGATATAATTGAAAGGCTTTTTTTACCCGGAAATAGGGCGATTCTGACTTTTCAACCGCTAGGGTATCTTCTAGGCAGGCACCAGTGAATCCTTGAAATATTGGGAAATGAAAACCTTCCTTTAGATTGATGAGGGGTATTTCTACCTCACTGGCCTTTTTCCAAAACTGATAATAATGCATGGGCTTATTACCTTCAAGCAAACCTTCTTCAATTAAAATGTCCTCAAATGGCTCATAATCTTCTAGAACATAATCCATTTCTCCCATTCGCTGAATATGGCATTTAAGTACCTGGTCTTCGACAAACTGTGCTTGAAGGGAACCAGAGAATGGAGAGAGGAGTGGAATGGAAAGGAGGCCTATTTTAGCCCCCAACTTTTTTATATGCATACCCTTTTTTATCTAAGAACTGACAAACCTTGGGGCGTAAATCTCCCTGAATAATGATTTCTCCATCTTTTACAGAACCCCCGCATGAGCAATACTTTTTAAGGTCCCTGCCTAGGTCTTCCATTTCCTCAAGGCTTCCTTGAAAATTTCGAAGGATGATTACGGTTTTACCGCCTCTTCCTTTTTTCTCTCTATGAACCTCTAGGTTTTGGTCCTTTGGGTCAAGGCTTTCTTCTTGTTCACCTCCTGTTTCTGGCTCCCAGTCTGGATTGGTAGAAAACACCATCCCGCCAAGGGCGTCAAAACTTGAAAGCTTTTGATTTTTTTTCTTGTCTTTAGCCATTCTTATCTTCGAGTAAACCGATTTCTTTTAATCTTTCCTCCAGGTAATCTCCTGCTAAAATATCATCGTATTGTCGTGGATTATAATCTGTGATGCAATGATCAAGACAATTCAGGGGCATATCTGGTTTTGGATGTAGGAAAAAGGGGATGGAGTACCTTGATTCATGCCATTTATGCCTGGGCGGATTTACCACTCTATGGGTGGTAGACTGAAGTACATTATTGGTTAACCTTTGAAGCATATCACCCACGTTCACAACCAAATGCCCTTTAAAAGCAGTAACCGGAACCCAATTGCCTTGCTTGTCTAAAATTTGAAGTCCGTCAGAAGATGCACCCATCAAGAGGGTAATCAGGTTGATGTCTTCATGAGCTGCTGCCCGTACTGCATTTTCTGGTTCAGAGGTGATGGCTGGGTAATGAATGGGACGAAGGATGCTGTTTCCGTCTCTGCAATGCTTTTCAAAAAAATCTTTGGGCAATTCTAGGTAAATGGCAATGGCTTCAAGAATTTCAAGGGCAATATTTTCCAGGGTTCTAAAGGCTTGTTGGCCAATTACCGATAGGTCTGGAACCTCTTCTACTTCCACATTATCAGGGTAATTCTCCCTTAGTGGATGCCTTTTTTGAAGGTATTGTCCGAAATGCCAAAACTCTTTTAAATCTCCAGCGTTGTGGTTTTTAGCATGTTCTTTTCCAAAAGAGGTATAGCCCCTTTGGCGATTCATTTCAGGAAACTCGTATTTCTTTTTAACGGGGTCAGGAAGCTGGAAAAAAGCCTTAACCTCACGATATAGTTTGGCCTCCATCAATTCATCAAAACCATGATTTCGAATGGTTACAAACCCAGTATGGGCAAAGCCTCTACCCAAGGCAAGAATGAATTCTTCCTTTCGGAAATTATTGGACGACCGGTAATGATTTAAGTCTAAACTTGGTATTTTAGGAATATTCACGGAACAATTACACGTAAGGATTGTGGATCAATTTCAATTTTATATGCAGGACCTTGGTCTTTTAAGATTTCACCATCAATATGTCCTGCAACCTTTTCAAGCACTAAATTAATATTTTGAATCGAGACCTTCCTGGCCTTTGGAAGTGGTTTTCCTAGATACATGGCATAAGCAAGTTTAATGGCTTGAATAAAATTAGGTTTATCCAAGACCAAGAACTCTAAGAAACCATCGGCTAAATCAGCTTGTGGGGCAATTTTCACATTGTTCCCATATTGTGAACCGTTTGCTATGGTAATTTGCCAGGCTTTTTCTTCTTTCCCGTTTGCCAGGTAGGTAAAGCTTGAAGATTCTTTAAAGGATTTTAGCACAAGCTTTAGGTATCTCCAAAAGCCTCGGTCTTTGTATTCATCAAACTTATGCGCAATGGAGGCCTCAAATCCCCAACCTGAAATGTTTACAAATCGGTCTTCATTGATTCGAGCCGTATCAATTTCTTTGATCTTCCCTTTCTTGATGACTTCCAAAGCTTTAAGGGTATTCTTTGGGATTTTCAGGTGGTTTGAAAGTCCGTTGCCTGAACCTCTAGGAATAATGCCTAAGGCCGTTTTGGAATGGGCCAGGGAAGAGGCAATCTCATTTATGGTGCCATCGCCGCCCACAGCAACTACCAGGTCATACCCCAAATCAACGGCCTCCTTGGCGAGTACTTTGCAATGACCCACTCCTTCCGTAAGCTTATAATCCACTAAATAATGGTTGCGATCAAAGCTTAAGCCAATGGTGTTTTCTAAATAAGGGTCAAAACTTACTCCAGAGTTCGGATTGGATATGAAACGAATCTTCTTCATAGGCCTAGGGAAGCATCCAACCAAAGGAAAAGTTTAGAAATAGGTCTTGTTTAAAACCATCATTACTGAACCATTGATTCGTCTGGGTATCCAATTGGGTTTGGTAGTACATGCTCGAATAGCCTATTCCGAAGTCAAGTAAGAAACTACGATTGATTAAATAATAGGCGCCCAACTTGGGTCGAAGGGAAAAGTTTCCGGTAAATACTTTTGAGGCAAGCTGAGAAAGGAAGGATGCGGTAAAATCAAACCTAGTTCCCAGATAAGGCTTGAGTTTATAAGGCTCTTCCTTGAAGAAGGTAAGGTGAAATTCATGCGATAAGCCCAGATTGGTATAGAGAACTGAATCGTTTCGATTCAAGGTAAACTCGTTAAATCCAAAAATCTGAGCGTTCTTGTTTCGGAAGGTTTTATGAAGTCCAAATTCAGGAAATCTTATTTCTAGTTCTTCACTTGGGTTTATAAAGGAGGAAAATCCCATTCTCAACTGGGTAGGCTGACGATTGAAGGGTTTCCCGGATCCTCTGTTTTCAAGGCGCTGAGCCTCAGCTATGAAGTTGAAAGAAAGGAATAGGGCAAGAATCCACCAAAACTTAAACATGGATTAGGGTTTTAGCTTATCCATTGCACCCGGTTTCCCTGCGCATCCGCAACTTGAAGACCCGCATTCAGTGGATTTTGAAGGCCAAAACTTCTTGGCCAAATAAACAAGGGCAAGTCCAATAGAAACACCCAATAAAAAGTCTTGAATTCCCATTCCGCAAAACTACGATTCCTACCTCAGAAATCCTTGCGTACATGTGTGGATCTATGGTTTATATGGGTGGTTTCAATCATCCTGATCTGGGCCTTGTTTTGCAAATCTTTCAAAATCAATATGAATGGTTTCTAATCCTTATTCTACATTTGCTATCGCCAAAAAAGGGGCAGGAATATGAATTATGCACATCACGGAAAAGGAGTAGGGAAGGATAAACTGCGCGATTTATACAAGGGCATGTTGAAGCCTCGAATGATTGAGGAAAAGATGCTCATTTTACTGCGTCAGGGCCGTATTTCAAAGTGGTTTTCAGGAATTGGTCAAGAGGCCATTTCTGTAGGGGCAACCTTAGCCCTTGAATCGGATGAATACATTCTGCCCATGCATAGAAACCTTGGGGTTTTTACCCAAAGAGGGGCAGGTTTAGCCAGACTTTTTAAGCAGTTTCAAGGCAAAGAGAATGGGTTTTCCAAGGGAAGGGAAAGATCTTTCCATTTTGGAAGCAACGAGCATCATATTGTAGGTATGATTTCGCATTTGGGTCCGCAGTTGGCCCTGGCTGACGGAATTGGGTTGGCCAGCAAGCTTTCGGGTGAACGCAAGGCTACCCTAGTTTTTACAGGAGATGGCGGCACTTCTGAAGGCGATTTCCATGAGGCATTAA
This sequence comes from uncultured Flavobacteriales bacterium, assembly GCA_937139155.1. Taxonomy (GTDB): domain Bacteria; phylum Bacteroidota; class Bacteroidia; order Flavobacteriales; family JBLHRE01; genus CAKZPI01. The sequence goes on along the minus strand of CAKZPI010000042.1, from coordinate 102,123 downwards.
ACCTCGCCTCCGTATGGAATCTACCCGTAATTTTCTTGATTGAGAATAATGCTTGGGGATTATCAACCCCTACCAATGAACAGTACAATTGCGATCATTTGGTTGACCGTGCTCTTGGGTATGGTATCCAAGGAATTCGAATCAATGGAAACAATGTACTTGAGGTTTACCAAACCCTAGACCGCGTGGCCAATGAAATTAGACAGGATCCCAAGCCGGTTTTAATTGAATGTGAAACCTTTAGAATGCGAGGGCATGAGGAGGCCTCTGGCACAAAGTATTATCCTGAAGGACTGATTGATGAATGGGCCAAACTTGACCCCATTGATAATTTTGAAGCCTACCTGCTTGGGGAAGGTGTGATTACAGATTCTGAGATCGATGCTTGGAGGGCTGAGTTTAAGGAAGAAATCAATCAAGCCCTTGAAGAAGCCTTTGCCACCGAAAGCATAGAAGCTTCCATAGAAAAAGAACTAAACGACGTTTACGCCCCAGATGATTACGAAAGAATTAGTCCGGGAAACGAGAAAACAGAAATGCGTTTGGTAGATGCCATATCTGACGGATTAAAGGAAGCCTTTGACAAGCATGAAGACTTGGTCATGATGGGGCAAGATATTGCTGAATATGGGGGTGTATTTAAAATTTCAGAAGGATTTGTAGATAAGTTCGGAAAAGAAAGAATCCGCAATACTCCCATTTGTGAATCTGGTGTGATTTCTGCCGCCCTGGGCCTTTCTGTAAAGAAGTATAAGTCGATTGTAGAAATGCAATTTGCTGATTTTGTAAGTTCGGGATTCAATCCCATCATTAATAATTTGGCGAAGATCCATTACCGTTGGGGGCAAAATGCGGATGTTGTAGTGCGAATGCCAACGGGTGCTGGAGTAGGGGCCGGACCCTTTCACTCGCAGAGCAATGAGGCTTGGTTTACGCATACACCTGGTTTAAAAGTGGTTTATCCGGCATTTCCTGAAGATGCCAAGGGACTTCTGCTTTCTTCCATTGATGATCCAAATCCGGTTATGTTTTTTGAGCATAAAGCCTTGTATCGCTCCCTTTACGGGGAAGTACCTAAGGGCTATTATCACGTACCCATTGGAAAGGCTAGGCAGGTAAACGCAGGAAATCAGGTGTCCATAATTACCTATGGAATGGGCGTTCATTGGGCCTTAGACCTTATGAAAAAACATCCCGATGTTTCGGTTGATTTGATTGATTTGCGAAGCTTACTCCCCTTGGATGAGGAAGCCATTCTTGAATCGGTGTATAGAACCGGAAAGGTATTGGTGCTTCATGAAGACACCTTATTTGGGGGTATTGGCGGAGAGATTTCTGCCATTATTTCCGAAAAAGCTTTTACAAAACTAGATGCACCCGTGAAAAGAGTAGGGTCTTTGAATACTCCCATTCCTTTTGCAAAGGCCTTGGAAGATCAATTCTTGGCCAGTGCTCAGCTTGAGGAAGCCTTCATGGATTTGGTGAAGTTTTAGTTTAATTCTCTTCTAAAATTCGCTTCAACTCATTGAATGACTCCCAATTGGTAGGATTGTAAATGGAGGAATAAATTCTAGACTTTTCTTTTTCGGTAAGGTGCCAACTTAGGCTGAACTCATTTGATTTTTCCATCAATTCGAAATTCAGAAAATCAACGGGCATGTCTAGCCATTCGTTCATCAATTCGCGGAGGTATTCATTTTGAAAGTCTTGCATATTGATGAAAGAATTAAAAACTCCGGCAATGGGTAAACTTATGTCTTTAAGCGCTCGATCTGGTCCTGGGTCTTGTATAGGAATCATTCGAGGTCGGTCTGCATGCACCTGAAGAAAAACCACCCCAGAGGTATTCTCTCGTATCCATTCTTTAAAGCAATACAAGAACCGTACAGAAAGTTCAAATCCTGAATTGTCGCGTACTCCAGCATCAATCAACCTCATGGGCGGGTCTGAAGGCAAACTTACCAGAGGAGTTATATAGGGGAAAGAAGCGGACATTCTTAGAGCGGAAGTGAATTTCAGGCTATCCCCGCTTTGATCTTCAAACATTCGCTTGAACTCAACCCCGTCATAAGATGAATTGCTCCGGTCGCCAGTGAATGGGTATACCACCGAAAGGTAGGAGGTAGGTTGGGCAGAAATCAAAAGTCGTCTACCTTCATTAACAATGGAGGGTGCCAAAATCATCAAAGGAATCTCAGCTTTAAACTCAGGTTCTGCATAATCTGAAATTCTGGTTTGCCTCCATACTCCCGTGTTTTCAATTAGCTTTGATTCCCAGGCATATCCGCGGTCTTTGGTGTACTTAAAACCAGCGTCTTCAAAGGTTCTGAACTTGATGAATAAGTCGTTGGTAGCAAAGCTAAAAGCCACCGGATTTAATAAATCCCGCGCAAGCGGATACCTTAGAGAATCATCAAAAGAACTTTTTATTTGACCTTGGTTCCTTTGTCCTACAAGCTCTCGATAATAAGCGGCTCCAACCATACCCCCGGAAGACCCCGTGATTAATTGGGCGGCATCCATCATTTTTCCATGGGTAAGGCTATCTGCATATTGTAGAACATCAAAGGTCCAGAGGGCAGATCTAAGGCCTCCTCCGCTGGTATTTATGAAGACCAGTTTAGGTTTTCTGGCACTTTGCTTTGCCTTCCAGTTTCCGAGAATCTGAAGCATATGTTGCTTATCCTCAATAAGATAATCGAATTGAGTCAGGCTGTCTAAATGCTCGTAGGTGAAGGGGGCGGGTTCTGTTTTATAGTCAAGGCCATAGGCAAAATTGGTTCGGTTGAAGGGGAAGGTTCCCGTAAGGAAATTCAAACCAATCAATAATAAAATCATTACGGAGGTGGTCCAGCCTTTGAACCAGGTAAACAAGGCAGCAGTTAGAAGCATGTAAATACTGGCCAGAATGAAAATGGTTGAACCAGCCGGAATCATGAGCCTGGGAACCTCTTGATAAATGCTCAGAACGATCAATAGAACTATGATGGCAACCGTATAGAAAGCTGCATTTCTATGATGTTGTTGGAAGGTTTGAATTAAGGTTTCCGTCTTGTAATGGTCTGATTTCCGTACCAAGGCAAATTGGAATAAAGACCGCATATAGGTACGGGTTTTTCCTGCTTCAATTCCAAAAATCGGTATGTCGCGCTTGTTCTTTTTTACCAAGAATTTCAAGGGCTTGTCAAGTTTCTCTCCTAGTCCTTGAACCAAGTTACGGTTGGCGGTGAAGAAATAGGTGAGGGTAAGGCTGATGATGAAAACAGCGCCTAGAAGAAATCCTAAAACAAAAAAGGAAATATCAATCCATGATTTACCGGTTACCCGGATGTGGAAGTCTACCAGGGCGTAGATATAATAAGCGGCAAAAAGGGCCGGAATCAAGGAATTATTCAGGGAGAACTTATAGAAAGCTCTGGAAAGGGTAGCAATGAAAGGAAACCGAAAGGAGTACCGAACGTAGCTTGAAATATGGAAGGCCATGGTAAACAAGCCAAACGACATTCCCATTAAGATATAGCTCCAAAGCTCTGTTTTATCCAGGTACTCAGGAGAAACAAATAGGTAATAAACCCCATATTTTTGGGCCAATTTACCCGAAACGAAGGCAACCAAAATCAACCATAGGAAAAGTTGAATTTGACTTTTCTTGAAGTGCAATAGCAAAAGCTGAAAAGGGAAAAAGCGAAAGGTTCGTTCGAAAAAACCCGGTTTTGTATTGCTCATGAATTACCAGTTGCTAAGGTCAAAGGTTAAATTTGTTTTACGTTGAATAACTTCCTCCAATATCCGATTTTTCCATAAACCATTTTCTCGGTTTTCCAGGCCAATGAACTCAACCGCTTTTTCAAGGCGATGTTCTTCCTTTCCTTGAAATGGATTGCCTTTGAGCAAAAATGCTTTGGGCATTAGTCCGATGAGTTCAGAGCCAGTGATTCTTGCTCCATGTTCAGCTGCTAGTTCGGAGGCTTTTTTATAAAATTCGAACAAATCCAGTTTTTTATGGTCAACAATATTGCAAGAAACCTGGGCACGTGCTTGGTCTTCAAGGTACCAGCCAATGCATTTTAGGCCTTGAAACAATCCTGGAATCCGGTGGCCATTTTCCATTCGTCCCGAAGTTCTTAGTCGTTCTGCTATATATACGGCAAGTTCTCGGTTTTTGGTGTTCAGATTTAGGTTAAATGCAATCAGGGGAGGCCGTAAGCCTAGGGCCGTGATTCCGGTTTTTTCAATGGATTTATCTTTTCCTAGGTCAATCCATTCATTCTTTTTCATTGGGTTTCCCCTAAAAAACTCCAAGCTTCTACGGGCCTTGGCTAAGTTTTCAAACCCGGGCTTTCTGGCTGATTTTTCATAGAAAATTATGGGCAAATCAAGTTTTTCCGAAAGTTTTTCTCCCAATTGATTCACCTTCACCAGGCTTTTTGCTTCATCCGCATTGAGTGGAATGACCGGAAATACATCAACGGCTCCCATTCTGGGATGTACTCCTTTGTGGTTGCGCATATCAATTAAGGATAAGGCTTTCTCAAAAAATGCGAATCCAGTAGAAATAAAGTCATCCTCATGAACCATGAAGGTAATCACGGTTCTATGTGCTGATTCTCCTGAATCTACATGCAGCACATGGGTTCTTCTTTGGTTTTCAAGGGTTTGAACAAGCTCGTTAATGAGATCTTGATTTTGTCCTTCAGAAACATTCGGAACACATTCTATCCACATTTATTCAGAAGCTTTTTTGTTCTGAGCTTTCACAAAGTCTGTGATTAAATAGGCCATGAATTTCCCCAACATTTTCCCTTGGTCATTGGAATACTTCGGGGCTCCTTCGGCAATGTGCAAATAGGCGCAATGGGCTGAGTACCCTAATTTATAAATCATTCTTCGAACCTGATTTGGTGTAAATCCGGAAGGTCCCATGGCCGAGCTTGGCATGTTTTCAATTGAGTCAAGATCAATTTCCAGTCCGGTAGGTTTTTTACGAAGGAAGATCACGGCTCGTTCAAGTTGGTACTCAAGGGTGGTTTCATTTCGAACGTACATAGAGTCAAAACTCACTCGTTTCCAGTCCTCTTCCATTTTGGCAAGGGCGTCTAAACTGGCTTGGTTGTTATAAGATTCGTGAAAGCCCATTAAAAAATATCGATTCAAAAACCCTTCTTCGTGGGCGTATCGGAAACCATTCCCACTATGTCGACCTTCAATTTTTCGAAAATCAGCATGGGGGTCACAATTGAAAACGTTTACTCCATCTTCGGTTTCAAAAGCCTGGCTTGAGCCTTTCAGAAGGGGGTAGGCATTATTATGTCCGCCGCCAATAAATATGGGCGTTTTCCCGGCTTTTATGATTTCTGCACACAATCCAGAAATGAAATCATCCAAGGCTTGAACGGCCAAATGAATTTCTCGGGCCTGGGCTTCTATGCTTGGGTCGAGTTCAGCAATAGAATCCATGGCTTTCTCTGCATTAACCTTGCCCAAGATTAAGATTTCTTCTCCAGAGAGGTATTTGTTAGACTGCATATTGCAGAGGGCAGGGAAGGCTACATCCCAACCTTCACGAGCTCCTTTCCGTCCGTAATTGCCTTGAACTCCAATGTCCTCACCAATTCCCACCAAAACGAACCGGGCGGTTTCTTTTTCTAAATCGCTTAGTTCTTTTGAAGAAGGAAAGCTGAATTTTTCACCCAATTTTTGTTCACCCTTTCTTGGTTGGGTGGCTAATTTAAGGTCTTGATCTCCATAAATTTCCAAGAAAATGGAATCAGAATATTTCCCCATTAATAAGTACGGTTTTAATGTTAGTCTCTCCAAACGAATATGGCATAAGAGCCAGTGATTTCATGGGTTGGGTGAGTATTAAATTAGCTGATTTTCCTATTGTTATACTTCCTACCTCATCTTCTAGTTCAATTGCTTTAGCCGCATTTATGGTCAAGGCATTTAAGGCTTCCGCCGGAGTCATTTTTAGCTTTATGCAGGCCAGTGAGAATACAAATTCTAAGTTACCTGATGGGGTAGACCCTGGGTTAAAATCAGAAGCGAGGGCCAAGGGAAGTCCGGCATCAATAATTTTTCTTGCCGGCCCAAAAGGTATGCCTAAGAAGAAGGAGCAAGAAGGAAGAAGTACGGGCATGGTATTTCCAGTCTTTAGAGCCTCAAGGTCTGCATCGTCCATAACCTCAAGATGGTCAACCGAAACAGCCCCTTCTTTCACAAGAGAAGGGATTCCTCCTAAAACATTGAACTGGTTAACATGCACCTTTGCTTTCAATCCGTATTTAGCCCCTTCACGGATGATGTCAAGGGTTTGTTCCACAGAAAAATACCCTTTTTCACAAAACACATCGATGTAATCAGCCAAGCGTTCGCGACCAATTTGGGGCAACATGACCTCTTTGATTTCTTGGATGTATTTTTCGGGTGAACCTTTGTATTTCTTGGGGATGGCATGGGCTCCAAGGAAGGTTGTTCTCACGGGAATAGGGGAAGTTTTTTGAATTCTCCTGGCCACCCGCAGCATTTTTATTTCAGCTTCCGGACTCAAGCCATAGCCGCTTTTTATTTCAATGCTCGTGGTGCCCTTCCTAATCAATCGGGTAAGCCTGAGCATGGCATCCCGGTAAAGGACATCTTCATCGGTGTTTTCTAAAGCCTTGGCTGAATTCAGAATACCGCCTCCACGCTCCGCAATTTCCTCATAGGTTAAACCCTTGATTCGGTCTTCAAACTCGGTTTCCCGGGTATCTGCAAAAATTAAATGGGTATGGCTGTCAACAAACCCTGGCAAAACATGTCCGTTTCCTGCGTCAATTTCTTGGAAAGCAAGTTTGGGTTCATAATCACTCATCGGGCCATAGGCATGGATTTTCCCGTTTACGATTTCTAAGAAGGCATTTTTGATGGATGGGGCCGTTTTCATGGCTTCTCCTGATACAGGAGCGTCTCCTAAGGCCCTGATTTGGTGAAGTTCACCTATGTTTTTTATAAGTGTATTCATGGGATGTATTTCCCATGCAAGGTAGCACTTTGTTTAAGGCTTACAAGGGGTTTCAGGGTCTTAATAGAAACTTATATTTGTGCGCTATGGCAGGAAATACCTTTGGGGAAATATTTAGACTCACAAGCTTTGGCGAATCACATGGCAAGGCAATAGGAGGCATCGTGGATGGATGTCCGGCAGGTCTTCCAATTTCGGAGGATTTTATTCAGAAGCAGTTGAATCGGCGAAAGCCTGGCCAATCAAGAATTACCACACAAAGAAAAGAGTCAGATGACTTGGAAATTTTAAGTGGGGTTTTTGAAGGAATGTCCTTGGGAACACCCATTGGGTTCATCTTAAAAAACAAGGATGCTAAAAGTAAGGATTACGACCATCTAAAATCTGCGTATCGACCTTCACATGCTGATTTTACATATCAGGTAAAATATGGAATTCGAGACCATCGGGGAGGAGGAAGGTCTTCAGCCCGAGAAACCGCCTGCAGGGTTGTAGGAGGAGCCATTGCCATGCAAATCCTAGAATCGCTAGGCTTGAGGGTACGGGCCTACGTTTCAAGTGTAGGAACCGTGAAAATTTCAGACCGAAAATTAGACCTTACCAAAATCGATGACTCCATCGTTCGATGCCCAGACCCAGAGACGGCGGAAAGGATGATTGATTCGATTGAGAAAGCCCGGAAGGAAGGGAATACCCTAGGCGGCGTTATAAAATGCTTAATTGAAAGGGTTCCAGCCGGTTGGGGTGAACCTGTTTTTGATCGAATTGAAGCCGATCTGGCAAAGGCTATGATGAGCATAAATGCTGTGAAAGGCTTTTCCATTGGCTCTGGCTTTTCTGGAGCTAGCATGAAAGGCTCTGACCACAATGATATTTTTGATTCAGAAGACGGTAACATCCGTACAATTACCAACCATAGTGGGGGAGTTCAAGGGGGAATAACCAATGGAATGGACATCCATTTTTCGGTGGCGTTCAAGCCTGTGGCAACCCTCCTGCGAAAGCAGAAATCTGTAAACCCTGAGGGGGAAAAAATTGAACTGGAAGGAAGAGGAAGACATGATCCTTGTGTGGTGCCAAGAGCTGTGCCCATTGTAGAGTCTATGGCCTCCCTTGTTTTGGTAGATCATTATTTAAGAAACCGTAGTGCAAAACTAAATCCATGAAAAAACTAGCGCTCCACTGGCAAATCATTATCGGCCTAACCCTTGGCGTAATTTGGGCCGTTGTAGGTTCGTATTTAGGATGGTCTGAATTCACCCTGAACTGGATCAATCCTTTCGGAACGATTTTTATCAATATTCTAAAACTCATTGCAGTTCCTCTGGTCCTTTTTTCAATCATAAAAGGTATAACCGGACTCACCGATGCCTCAAGTCTTGGACGAATAGGGGCTAAAACCTTAGGGGTTTACCTGATTACAACCATAACTGCCATAACCGTTGGGCTCACCTTGGTTAATACCACCCAACCGGGTAAAACCTTAGCAGATGAGCAAAGGCTTGAATATAGAATTCAGTATGAACTTTGGGCCAATGAAAATGGAAGGGAAGTTAAAGATGGGGAATGCTATTCATGCTTACCCGAAAATCAGGCTTTAGCGGCTGAAATTGCCGAAAAGCTTCAAATGGAAGCGGTAGATGAAAAGGTGAGTGAGAAAATGGAGACGGCCTCAAAAACAAAAGAAGCCGGACCTCTTCAGCCTTTGGTAGACATGGTTCCTGAAAATATTTTCTTATCGCTTTCTGACAATGGATTAATGCTTCAAATCATCGTTTTTGCGATATTTTTTGGGGTGGTTTTGCTTGGAGTTCCTGAAGACAAGAAAAAAGGGGTTATGCCTTTTATTGATGGAATGAATGAAGTTTTCCTGAGAATGGTGGATGTGGTGATGAAAGGGGCTCCTTTCTTTGTATTTGCACTCCTGGCGGGGAAAATTTCAGAAATGGCGGGGGATAATCCGGCTGCTGTGAAAGAGATTTTCATCGGACTTGGGGGTTATTCCGTTGTGGTATTCATTGGACTTGCCTTAATGGTATTTGTAATTTACCCCGGTATTCTTAGTCTTTTGGTAAAGCGAATATCCTACCGAGGGTTTTTCAAGGCAATGGGTCCTGCTCAAATGTTGGCCTTTTCAACCTCTTCTTCAGCGGCCACCTTACCTGTAACCATGGATTGTGTTCAAGATAATCTTAAGGTTTCCAAAAAGATTACATCCTTTGTTTTGCCCATTGGAGCAACGGTTAATATGGATGGAACCAGTCTTTATCAAGCCATCGCCGTAATTTTCTTGGCTCAAATGCACATGGTTGACCTTAGCGTGGCTCAACAGCTAACCATTGTTTTGACCGCAACCTTGGCCTCCATTGGAGCAGCAGCCGTGCCTAGCGCCGGTTTGGTAATGTTGATCATTGTGCTGGAATCAGTAGGACTAAACCCAGCGTGGATTGCTATTATTTTCCCCGTTGACCGGATTCTGGACATGTGTAGAACCGTTGTGAATGTAACCGGTGATGCAACCGTTTCAACCTTGATTGCTCAAACCGAGTCAGAATTTATTGAAGATACCCCCGTTTCCTAAATATGATGAAGAGGATTCTACTATTTGGCCTAATTGCCTTTTCCTTGGCGGGAAAGGGTCAAGAAATCTATCCTTGCGAAGACCTGGAGATTTCAAAAAAGGCGCGTAAAAAGTATGAAAAAGCTGAAGAGGCTTTTCAAGCGGGCAGTTTTAACGAGGCCAAAAATCTCTTTTTGGAATCCTACCAAATTGAACCCAATCATCCGGAAGTTTTGTACAGACTTGGCAATTATGCCTACAATTCTGACGATTTCAATGCTGCAGAGAAATACTATAAACTCATCCTTGAGATTTGTCCTGATTTTAGTCCTGACCTATTTTATAAACTCGGTAAAATCTCAGCCTATCGTGATGACTTTAGAGGGGTCATTGAATTCCAAACAGAATACTTGAAAGTTGGGGCCAAAGACTCAAATCCGCGAAAGCGCAAAGACGCAGAAACTGACCTGGAAAAGTTTCAGCCCCTATATGATCTTTATGAAAACCCGGTTCCATTCAGTCCTTCACCGGTTCAAAACATTAGTTCAGAAAAGGATGAGTATTTAGCCATTATTTCACCCGATGGAAAAAATGCCCTGTATACCCGAAGGTATTCAAAGAAAACCAGAAATGAATTGGTTCCGGTAAGGGTAGAAGAGTTTACCGCCTCGGTAAAAGAAGGGGGTAGCTGGTCAGAAGGGGAGGCCTTGGGGTACCCCTTTAATCAAAGTACGAATGTGGGGGGTCCTTCAATTACCGCCGATAACAAAACCCTTTTCTTTACGGTTTGCGATCAAAACGCTAAGGGGAAAAGAAACTGTGACCTATTCTATTCAAGGGTGGTTGACGGCTATTGGAGCAAAATTGAGCCCCTACCGGATTACATAAATTCTCCCTCTACCTGGGAATCTCAACCCTCTGTATCAGCAGATGGCAAAATCTTGTATTTTGTTAGCAGTCGTGATGGCGGGTTTGGTGGACTTGACATCTGGATGACCGAAAAAACCGAATTAGGTGTTTGGTCAGAACCTAAAAATTTAGGCCCGAACATTAATACTCCTAGTGACGAGAAATCTCCTTTTATCCATTCTGATTCCAGAACCCTATACTTCGCATCTACCGGTCATTATGGGGTAGGTGGTTATGATGTATTTTACTCCAAAGAAGGAGGTGATGGGTGGGGCCCTCCACGGAATATTGGCATCCCTATTAACACACCTGAGGATGAACTAGGGATTTTCGTGAACCTGGAAGGTGACAAGGCCTATTTCGCTTCGAATCAACTGGACGGTGCTGGAGGTTGGGACATTTACTCCTTTGACCTCTATAAAAAAGCTCGACCCGATGAAATGGTGCTATTCAAAGGGAAGGTTGATGTTGAGGAAGACGCCGGGCTTTACAATGCTCAGGTTGATTTAATCAATCTCAAAACCCGAGAAAAGGCTAATTTAATGGTTGACAGTGGTTCTGGAGAGTTTCTTGCCGTATTGGCAAAGGATGCTGGCGATGAATACCTTTTAACCGTCAATAAAGAAGGGTATGCATTTTCAGGTACTTATTTAGATGTAAATCAGGCAGATGAAGATGGTTTAATTCAAGAGTCCTTAGGTTTTGACCGATTGAATGTAGGAAAGGAGTACCCACTCAATAACGTCAACTTTGAATCCAACAAATTTGACCTCACCCAAGGTTCTCTGGCGGTGGTTTCGGCATTTGCTGAGTTTTTAAAGGCAAACCCTAGTTTAGAAGTTACCATTGAAGGCCATACCGACAATGTTGGAAGTCCGAGTGATAATTTAGATTTAAGCCAGAAAAGGGCAGAGGCTGTTAAAAAGGCCTTGATTGATTTAGGCATTTCATCCGGAAGGTTGAGGGCTAAGGGCTTCGGGGAAACAAAGCCCATAGCTGCAAATCTTAGTGAAGAGGGTAGAGCATTGAACCGAAGAACCGTGTTCACCATTCAAAGCAAATAATTAGAAAAGTGTATATTGGCAGACGCCACTAAATACGCTTAAATGAAACGCCTGTCTCTATTGATTGCCTCAACGGTTCTTTTATGGGCTTGTGAGGTCACTGAAAATGAAAACCCCCTTCGTTACGAATCACTTGATGATTTTGTTTTAGAAGAGGGTCCACATGCTTACCAAGTAACCTTAGACTTTAATTTGAAAGAGGTTTCCTTAATGGGGCCCCTGGCTTCTAAGGTCAGGGTATATCCCTCTGATTTAATTACCCTTGACGGGGATTCTCCAACGGGGAATGTTTACCTCCAGATTCGTGAGTTTCATAGCCTAAGCGACTATGTTTTAGGAGGCTTAGGAACACTTTCCCACCTAAATCAACCCATTTCTGCTGGTCCGGCAATTGAGGTCTTGGGGGAAGACGATTTTGGAAATGGCCTCAAACAGAAATCGAAGCAATTGGAGGTAGACATGAACCAACAAGCTCCCCTGCATTACGAACCCAGCTTCTATGAGGTTTACTTTAGCCAAAACCAGGAAATTTCGCAATTAAAATGGAACCGACTAGGCAATGATTTGACCTACGATTCCCTTGGCTTCCACTGGGAAGGTCCGATGGGGTACCTAGGCTGTTTTAACCCAATTGAACACACAGAAAGCCCAAAGACTTATACCGTTACATTATCTCCAGAGCTTCCGTTCATTGATGATCAAGCCGTGGTTGCATTCATAAGCCCATCAACCCGAGAAATAGTTCGGCTTAAACCTACCATGGTTAAAAACCAATATTCTACGGGGTCTATTGTTTTGCCCAATGACTTTCAAGGTTATGTGGTTGGATTTGGAATTGGGGCAGACGGCTACCCTCTTTATAAAGACTCACCTTTTACTACCGGCTTAACCAATTTTAACCTGAGCCTGAACAGTTTGAAAGAAAGTCATGGGGTTAAAAACAAGCTCAGTCGATTCAATAAAAATTGACCAGAGTTAGGGCCTTCTTTGATTTGAATCAAAGGTTTATCAGAGCATTATCATAGCTTTTCAAAGGGTTTATTCTTCATTTTGAGCATTCCATTACCGGTTAAGCTCACTTTGTATGAAGAAAATTTTACCCCTTTTATGCTTGGGGATTTTGAGTCTTTCTCACTTGGCCAATGCTCAATGTCAGAACGATACAATCCCTCCCCAAGTTCTGACCCAAGACATTAGCCTTACCGCCTCTTCATCGACCTTAACACTTGATGCAAATTGGTTTGATAACGGAACTACTGACAATTGCGGAATCGCTTCCTTGTCTGTTTCTCCTTCTAGCCTTTCTTGCAATGACTTGGGCTCCAACACCATTACATTGACCGCTATTGATTCGGCTGGGAATTCTTCCTCTGCTACTTCTGTATTAAGCCTAGAAGCCTCTTGTGGAGAGGAGATTTTGCTTAATTCATGGACTCAAGAGGGAGTAGACTCAACCGGACAATGGGCCGTTGCTGGGGATGGTAAATCTGTTCTTCAAAACATCAATGCCAATCCAACCTTTTTCATTTCTGATCAAAACTTTTTCAATACCACCATTGAAGGAGAGTTTACTGTCACTACTGGGGTTGATGATGATTTTGTAGGTTTTGTGCTCGGCTATCAAAACCCTTTAGGGGGGCAAGAAAATGACCATGAGTTTTTACTTTTTGATTGGAAACAAAAAACGCAATACAAGTCTTCTTGCGGAGGCTTTGCAAACGCCCAAATGACCCTTTCTAGGGTGAACGGTAATGCGGTTACGGAATCTGATTATTACGAAACCTTTTGGTGCAAAAACAATTCAAACATTCAGGTACTTGATACCTATACGGCCCTAGGTGGTTGGCAAGATTTTAGAACTTACAAGTTTAGAGCTGAATACTTTCAAGATGTGGTTCGGATTTACATCGATGGAAACCTGGTTTTCGATGTTCAAGGATCTTTTCAAGACGGTAGGTTTGGGTTTTACAATTTCTCACAACCTCAAGTACAATACAATAGCTTTAGTCAACCCTTTGACATTTCTGTTTCAATCCAGGAAGCTTGTCCCGGTAACCAAACCACAACTACGGTTATCCCGGGACAAGGGGCTTCCGGACCGTTTCAGGTTTTATGGAGCAATGGAGAAACCGGCCTTTCCAATTCCAACCTAACTCCCGGCACGCATTGGGTAGAGGTGACCTCTGAAAACTGCTGCATGGCTAGAGATACCTTTGAAATATTCAACCAAGACAATACCAACCCTATTGTAAGCTTAAAACCAGCTTCTGTAAGTTTGAATTCAAATGGTTTAGCAAATATCACCCTAGCGGATGTTGACAATGGCATCACAGACAATTGTGGGATTCAGTCCATCACCCTCTCTCAAACTCAGTTTGACTGCAGTCATGTGGGCCATGAAAATACAGTATCAGTAACCGTTGTTGACAATTCCGGAAACTCAACTACGGCCTTCACCACTGTTTTGGTCACCGATCCAAATTCAGGCATCCCCCCAAATCAATTGGCAAGCCTATATCTTGACCATACCGGAAGTGGAACCTTGAATGCCTCCGATTACTCCATTCAATCAGGATCTACCTGTCCCATCGATTCGGCTTATCTAAGCCAAACCGCCTTTACCTGTGCTGATTTAGGAATTCAAGATCTATTCATCATTACCCTCAACGGAAAAGGGGATAGGGACTCCATCCCCGCCAAGGTAGAAGTCTTTGACACCCTTGCCCCGGTAATGTGTTGCTGCAAACCAGACACGGTTTTCCTTGATTCAAACGGGTCCTTTACCATTCTTCAGTCCTTCATTCAAGACCACGCTGCTGGAAGAGACAATTGTGGACCTGTTTCGTACTCGTCCAACATTCAATCGTTTGGCTTAAATGACTTGGGCCTAAATGATATTTATTACATCACAGAAGACATGCAAGGCAATAAAGATTCTTGCAAAACTACCGTATTTGTTGACCTTCCAGAACCAGAGGCCAAGTGCAAAGACATTACCATTTTTGTAGATGATTTCGGCCAGGTGAGCATTCAGCCTTTTGATCTAGACAATGGATCTTATGCGGCAGGAGGAATAGACACCCTTTATATTTCACAGCAAATTTTTACATGCAATGAGCTTGGCGCGAATACAGTTTTATTAATTGTTGAGAACGCACTGGGCGAAAAAGATACCTGTCAAGCAATCGTAACGGTTGAAAAGAACTGTTTAGCCCCGGTTAATTTGAATCATTGGATTCAAGAAGGAGATCTCGGATTAGGAGATTGGACCGTAGGGGTGAACGAGAATGAAGTATATCAGTCTGAAAACGACGATCCTACCTTTTATGTGAATACTCAAGTTGGAATTAATACCACCATTGAAGGAGGCTTTACCGTTGAGTCTACCGTAGACGATGACTTCGTTGGATTTGTAATGGGTTACCAAGGGCCCAATTCAACAACCGGTACTGGAGCGTATGATTTCCTATTATTTGATTGGAAACAAGGCACGCAATATAAATCCTCTTGCGGGGGAACCGCTCAAGCGGGAATGACCCTGAGTAAGGTGAACGGTTCAGCTTATTCGAGCTCTGAAGTCTACAGCTTATTTTGGTGTAAAAATGTTCCAGAAGTGGAGGTCTTGGCTACCAATACAGCAATAGGAGGGTGGCAAGACAATACAACCTATAATTTTAAAATAGCCTACGAAACCAACCGGGTACGAATTTGGATAAACGGAGGCTTGATTTTTGACCAATTTGGATCCTTCGAGCCAGGAAGGTTTGGTTTCTATAATTTCTCACAGCCCTTTGTAAGGTATACTGGAGTGGTTGAAAAATTAGATGTTTTGGCCTCAGGAACCCACCCAACATGCCCAGACGCAAATGACGGAACCGCCTTGGCAAATGTATCGGGTCAAGGAAATGCAAATGTGTCTTACCTATGGAGCACAGGGGATACAACCGCTAGCATAACTGGCCTCTCGGCAGGAGTTTATTCGGTTGAAGTATCCGCCTCAAACTGTTGCATTGCTTACGATACTCTTTATTTATATGATCAGGACACAATTGCCCCAACCCCCATTGGTCGGGATACCAATCTCTACTTGACCGAAAATGGAGCGATTCAATTTTCAGCATCCGATTTAAACAATGGTAGTTATGACAACTGCCAATTGGATACTTTGTATTTAAGTAAGAATGTTTTCACTTGCGATGATGCGGGCCAAAACACGGTGATTCTTACCGCTATAGATGCCAGTGGTAATCAAGCAACTACTGAGCTAATGGTTAATGTTGAATTTGATTGCTCTGCCCCAATTGACCTCAATACTTGGATTCAAGAGGGGGTTCCAGCCAATGGGAACTGGGAAACCAATACGGAAGGTAGTTTGGTGAGCCAAAAAGAGAATTTAAATCCTACCTTCTTTGTTTCTACCCAAACCTTTTTCAATACAGTAATTGAAGGGTCTTTCTCCGTTGAAACGGGAGTGGATGATGATTTTATAGGATTTGTTTTAGGATACCAAAACCCTAGTTCAGGAAATCAATCTTACCATGATTTCATCTTATTTGACTGGAAGCAAAACGCACAGTTTAAAACAGAATGTGGAGGCACAGCCCCAGCCGAGATGCGCCTTTCAAGGGTCAATGGATCTGCCATTACCAATCAAGAGCTTTACCAATTGTTTTGGTGCAAAAACGCTGGAGACGTTAATGTATTGGCCAATAACGCAAGCATGGGCGGATGGCAAGATTTTACCACCTATAATTTCAAGGTGGCATATACCGCCAACCGCATTCAGGTTTGGATCAACGGTACCTTGGTTTTTGATCTACCAGGAAGCTTTGATCCCGGACGTTTCGGTTTCTATAATTTCTCCCAGCCAAATGTTCAATACAATTCCTTTGAGCTTCCGCTATCGGTTACCATTGATAAAATAGATGCTTCCTGCCCAGGGGGAAATGATGGGGTGCTTTCGGCCTTGGTTTCAGGCACCAATGGATCTAGCCTTAGCTATGAATGGAGTACGGGAGACACCAGTTCCAGCATTTCCGGAATAAGTCAAGGTACCTATTGGGTGAAAGTTCAAAACGGCGCTTGTTGTCTGGCGTATGATACGGTACAGGTATTTGATCAAGACACCATCGCGCCAAGCTTTGTACTAAAGGATACCTCCTTAGCCTTAGATGGTAACTGTGAATTTAATATCAATACCCTAATTCCTTCCTTCCAAGCATTTGATAATTGTACCCTTGACACCTTAATTCTTAGTCCTACAAGCATTCAAGGGGTTGATACGGTCTTGGTCTCGGTCTTGGCTATTGATGCGTCTGGAAACTCAAAACAAGATAGTTTCAAGCTCATTACCTTAGATCAAACTCCACCCACAGCAATTTGTGTAGACACCATTAGAGTTTATCTTGATTCTTCTGGAAATCAGCTGGTTTCAAATTCTCAAATAGATTTAGGCTCTTCAGACGCCTGTGGTCCGGTTGACCTTTCATTGGAAAGGTACGGGTATGGCTGTTCTGATTTAGGCTGGTCTACCAACCGTTTGGTGGTTACGGATGCTTCCGGAAACACAAGCTTTTGTGAGGCCGCAGTAGAAGTTCTAGACACCTTGGCTCCAGTATTAAAAGTTCAAACCACCACCATTTACTTGAATGAGAATGGGGAAGAATGGTTGACTCCAGAAACCCTTAACAATGGAACCTCTGACAATTGTGGGATTGATTCCATTTGGATTGATCAAAAGGACTTTGATTGTTCTTACCTAGGAACCTATCCTGTTGAGTTTTACGCCATGGATGCCGCTGGAAACATATCAGGAACCACCGTTCTCATACAAGTGGTTGATACGCTAGCACCAACCGCAAGTCTAACCAATGCAAGCATTTACCTTGACTCTACGGGTCAGGTAAGTCTGGCAAACTCAGATGTGATTCTATCATCTTCCGATAACTGTAGCATTCTAAGTGAAATTCTAGTTCCAAATTCATTTGACTGCGGTAACCTAGGCTCCAATACCGTGAGTGTTGAAATCACAGATCAAAGTGGAAACACCTTTATATCCTCAGTTCTTGTTGATGTGCTTGATACAATTCCACCCTTGATTCAAGCCAAAGACACCCTCATTGTGTTAGATGATTCATGCCTTTCTAGCCTCAGTGCGCAGGATGTTTTGGTACAAGGTTCAGACCTTTGTGCCCTTGATACCCTTTACCTTTCTCAATACAGTTTTCAAGGTGTAGATACGGTAACGGTTACCCTTACGGGGAAAGACAATTCTGGAAACTCTGCTTCGGATGAATTTACCGTGATTACCAAAGACGAAACCCCTCCAATCGCCAATTGTTTGAACAACCTTACCCTTTACCTAGGCGTAGGGGGAACGGAAAGCCTTTCAACTCAAGAAATTGACCATGGGTCTTTCGATGCTTGTAGCCAAGTGAGCCTGAGTTTGGATAAATCCGTTTTCACCTGTAGCGATCTGGGAATGAATACAGTTACTCTAACGGCAACGGATGCCTCTGGGAACTCTTCAAGCTGTCAGTCGACCATTAACCTCCTTGACACCCTTTCTCCCACGGCAGTATGTAGAGATAGCCTTGTGATTTATCTTGACTCAACGGGGTTTGCATCCATTTTGACGAGTGATATTAACCTAAATTCAACGGATAATTGTGGGATAGACCATGTTTCTATTTCAAAGGGCTCCTTTAATTGCTCAGATATAGGCTATCAATGGGTGAGTCTTGAAGTTTTTGACTTATCAGGCAATTCAAGCATTTGTCAAACCGTCATTGAGGTTATAGACAGCTTTGCTGTTCAGCCTTCTTGTCAAGACCTTAATCTTTATTTAGATCAGAATGGGCTTGCCCAACTGAATCCGCAGAATTTAATCCAAGGAAGCCTCAGCTCCTGTGGGGTTGACTCCATATCCGTTTGTATTTCGGAATGCCAAACCATTGACTTTAATACGGATGACCAGGGCATTGCTCTTGGTAATGGAACCCATTTAACCAATCAACTGGCGGGGTACGGAATTGTGAATGTATCCGCTACCGGTGGCATTGGTGAAGCCTGGATTTATGATAGCTCAAATCCAAGTACGGAAGATGTAGATTTAGGAACCCCCAACCAGGCCTATGGGGGTCCGGGTATTGGCTCTGGCGGAAGCTCCAACCAAACAGCCCTTGGCAACTTGATCATTATTCAAGAACATAATGGAATTCCGGATGATAATGGAAACGGAGGAACCTTAAGCTTAAGCCTGAGCGGTTACCCAAGCATTCAAGGATTTAGATTTGTAGATGTTGAAGAAAATGGAGGTTCGGTGACGGTTACTACCCCCAACGGACCCGTAACTGCTTCAATTCTTGGACTTGGAGATAATTCTCAGCAATACGTTTCCCTTCAAGCTGACTCTGCAAGTCAAATACTTATTCATTTTGCCGGTTCTGGCGGATTGGGGGAAATTGATCTTTGCACGGGCTGTGGAGACTTGAATTTCGATTGTGATGACATCGGAAATAAGGAAGCAGCAATTTCTCTTTATTCACAGGGTCAATATACCAATCAATGCACGGCCAACCTTAGCATTTTAGATACGGTTGCTCCTAGTTTATCCTGTTTTGACGCAGTAATGTATTTAGACTCTGATGGGGAGCTGAACCTTAGTCCTTCAGACCTTTCAACAAGCTTTGACGCTTGTGGAATATCCAGCATTTCCCTTTCAAAAACTCAGTTCACCTGTGAAGATCTTGGAGATCATTTAATTGAAGTTCAGGCTTATGATCAAAGTGGCAACCTTTCTGAATGCACCCTGACCCTTACGGTTTTAGACTCAAACGGTGTAGATCAAATTGCCTTAAATCCATCCATAACCCCAGCTGATTGCGAACCGGTTGCTCCTGAAAACTGTGACTGTGAAGGGAAAATGAAGCAGGTTCGGTTTGTTTATATTGGATCTGGCACGGTGGATTTAGAAATTTATAATAAGAATAAATCCACGGTGACCAATAGTTTCCAAGGCATTCAGAATGGCGATGAAATAGTGGCCAATGGTTTTGATTCACAAGGAAGATTTGAATCTAAGGCCTTCCTTAAAATAGTAGGTACCTCGGTTTATAATGAAGTTCATACATCCTGTTCCATTGATATTCTTGGGGATACCATTGGAGACTTTGAGGTGGTGGGTTATACAGATGGACAAGGAAACCCTTGTTCCTTAACACCTGCTTGCAACGGAAGCATTGCTTTAAATCCAGTTGGAGGAAGACCACCATATACTTATTTATGGAGCAATGGGGAGACTACAAGCTCAATCTCTGATTTATGTTCAGGTTCTTATACGGTTACCATAACTGACCAATCCAATTGCTCTAAAACCATAAGCTTAAGTCTAGACTCTGCAGAATCAGAGGTGCTTGCTGCATGCCAAGATTTGAATTTGACTCTGGTAAATGGTTCGGCTCAATTGAATCCTGAAGACTTAGACAATGGCTCAACAGGTGGTTGCGGCAGCTTGAGTTTCTCAGCAAGTCAAACCGATTTCACCAGCTCAGGAGATTATCAAGTAACTCTGTATGTGAGCAATAGCAGCGGTTCGATAGATTCTTGTCAGTCTACCGTAACCGTAATTGGCGGACCATGTGATGCCTATGCAACCAATACGAATTACGAGTGGATCAACAAAGTTCAATTTGGAAGCTTCACCAATACAAGTGGTAATAATGGTGGGTACGGTGACTATACCTCCCAAACCGTTCCCATGGTTGCCGGACAAAGTTTGAGTCTTTGCCTAACTCCAGGCTATGCAAATCAAAATTATGATGAATACTGGAAAGTTTGGATAGACTTCAATCAAGACGGAGACTTTGACGATCCGGGGGAGAAAGTATTCTATGGCCATGGAACCTCGGCTGTAACTGGGCAATTTACCGTGCCTCAAACAGCCCTTGGTGGACTCACCCATATGCGGGTATTGATGAAGTGGAACGGATACCCATCGGGTCCTTGTGCAGTTTACCAATACGGCGAGGTTGAAGATTATTTGGTTTCAATCACCATCCCTGAAGGAGGATCTCAAAATCAAGAAGACCCCAAACCACAGGAGGAAGAGATTTCAGAAGTTTCAAGCATCGAGATCGTGAATTTATACCCCGTTCCGGTGAACCCTAATTACCAGTCACAGTTGACCTTTGAATTTAGGTCGGCCAATTCAGGCATGGTAGACCTTATGGTTCGGAATGTGCTTGGAGGAGATATAGCCCTTCAAAAACAAATCATGATAGAGGAAGGAGAGAATCTTATGGGCATTTTGGTGGATGAACTAAGTGCTGGGCATTATAGTTTTGAATTGGTTGACCAAGAGAATAGGGTAGTGGCCAAGAAATTCATTGTGGTTGAATAATAAATCGAGGCATAAAAAAAGCCGTCCTTTTTATGGGGACGGCTTTTTTGTTGGGTTTTGAATGGAAATCAACCACCCATTCCACCTACGGCAGAACGAAACTCCTCAGGAGTTTTAATCTCATAATCGTCAGGAATTTCAAAGAGTTCACCGTCTACTTTTTCCTTTTCCACGGAAGTGGCCGAGAAAACCATGGTTAACTGACCCTGAGTAACGCTATACTCCATTGGGAAGCCCTTAACATTCTCAAGCATTGGGTTTCTGTTTCCAGACTGAGCTTTAACTTCTAGGTCTTCGGTATACCAAACATCAACGGTACTTCCTTCAGCAGAAACAACCGCTTTTTTACAAGTATAACCTGCAATTTCGCGCGTTTCATCAGAGTACTCTACCTCAAATTCAGGAGCATCTTCTTGGTTTTCTTCCAAATCCTCCTTTGACATTTTGGTAGCATATTTATTCCCCATCAAATCCATTAACTGAATCAACTCTCCAGTTTCTGAATTGGTGATGGTTACAGATTCTCCCATGCCCATGCTAATTTCAACTCGGGCCATTTCTTTCTTGAAATACATAATCATTTCAGAGGGGAGCATAGAAGCATATGCTTTAGCTTCTTCGGGTAGATCAGGATAGGAAATTTCAAAATTCACCTTTCCTTCTTTAAGCACCTTTTGAGCCATTAAATCTTGGCTAAACCCAAGACTTAGTCCAAAGGCTAGTGCAACTGTCAATAGTTTACGCATAATAAAAATATAGGATTACCAATTAATTTTCTCTTTGTTTAAGAAAGCTCCAATTCCAGCTTTGCAATCGGGGGTTTCTCTTGCTTGGGCATTCATATGGGCAGCATATTCAAAGGCCTCATGAATGGGTTTAGACTGAACCTCTGCTATGAGTTTTTTGGTCAATGCAATGGAGTCTCCTGAAGTTTCTTTTGCCCACTTTTCAGCGAATTCCTTAACCGCCTGGTCTATTTCATCCACTTGGTAAATATATTGAATTAAACCCATGGCCTTGGCTTCGTTGGCATTGAAAATTCTTCCTGTTAAAAGGATGTCTCGGGCCATAGATTCCCCAATTTTCCGCATTAGATAAACCGATACAATTGCAGGAACGAATCCAATTTTGGTTTCGGTATAACCATACTTGGCCTCGGGAACCGAAAAAACCAAATCGCAAACACTGGCCAATCCACAGCCCCCAGCAATTGCAGCTCCTTCAACCTGGGCAATGATGGGTTTGGGGTGGGTGTACATGAGCTCAAAAAGCCCTTTTAACCCCCGGCTATCTTCAAGGTTTTCTTCAAATGAATTCGACTGAAGTTTTTGCAAATAGGCCAAATCCGCCCCAGCGCAAAACACAGAGCCTGAAGATTTCAATCGAATCACCCGGGTCTCCGAATCGTTTTTCAATTCTTCAAAGGCCTGCTTCAATTCTTCTACAAATTCAGAATTTAGGGCATTTCGTTTTTCAGGCCGGTCTAATACTATGGTTGTCAGCCTATTTTCACGTTCTAAACGAATGTATTTCCTTTCCATAATTTGATTTTTGTGCAAGGCATAGATAATTACCTTTGCGCCCACCCCGCAAACTAAAGGAAAACCTAGGAAATGAAACGAACAATTGACGGAATTTCAGTGATGTCTGAACTTGGGGCAGGTACCCGAGGATCAAGCTTAGGCCTGCAAGCCCTTCAAATTGCAGAATGGAACGCTGGTGGAAATCTTTTCAACACCTTGAAATTCGACCCGGTTCCAACCGAAAACAACCTAATTTACAAACCAGTAAACACCCCAAATGCCATTCGCATTGCAGGGATTGCCCGTATGTATGAGAAAATTTCTGCAAGGGTAAAGCAAAGCCTTTCTAACGGTGATTTTCCTTTCATCATTGCTGGTGACCATAGTTCTGCAGGAGGTACCATAGCCGGAATTAAAGCCGCGTATCCGAAAAAACGACTTGGGGTGGTTTGGGTAGATGCTCATGCTGACCTTCACTCACCATACACTACACCCTCAGGAAATGTTCACGGTATGCCCTTAGCTACTGCCTTGGGTGTAAACAATGAAGAAAGACAAATCAATGAAGTGAGTCATATCGCGCTTGATGCCTGGAATCTTATGAAAGGGGCAGAGGCAAGAGTGAAACCAGAGGATCTTGTTTTTATCGCAGTTCGAGATACTGAAGAGCCTGAAAACTTCCTTTTGGATAAGCTTGGGATTCGCAACATCGAAACCTCTGAAGTTCGTGAAAACGGTGGGAAATGGGCGGTGGAAACGGTTCAGGAGCAATTGAAAGACTGTGATCTGGTTTATATTTCTTTTGATGTGGACTCTATGGACTGCGACTTAATTTCTAGAGGAACCGGAACCCCGGTATCTAACGGTTTAACCGAAGAGGAGGCCACAGAAATCATGAGGGGCTTTGCCGCTTGGGATAAGGTTGAATGTATGGAAATGGTTGAAATCAATCCTACCCTTGATGAAAAAGGAAACGTCATGGCAGAAACCAGTTATAGGGTTTTGGTGGAAACCATAAATGAATTGAACAAAAGATGAAATCCTTAGAAAATAAACTTCAACCCGTAATCCTTCGAGCCATTCAATCTGTTTTTCAGGTTGAAGCAGAATCAAGCTCCATTAATTTCCAATCTACTCGCAAAGAATTTGCCGGTGATATTACCTTGGTTTGCTTTGCTCTTACCAAACTTCTTAGAAAAAAGCCTGAAGTGATTGGAGAAGAATTGGGACAGTATTTAAAGGCCAATTCTGAACTGGTTACCGGATTCAATACAGTTAAAGGGTTTCTTAATATAGAAATTGATAAGAAATACTGGATCAGTGAGTTAGTAAGTTTGACCAAGGATGACAACTTCGGATTTAAACCCCTTAGAAATGAGGATCCGGCAATCTTGGTTGAGTATTCATCTCCGAACACAAACAAGCCGCTTCACCTAGGGCATATCCGTAATATTTTGCTGGGTTATTCAGTGAGTAAAATAATTGCTGCTTCAGGAAAACCATCCATCAAGGTTCAAATCATCAACGACCGAGGCATTCATATTTGCAAAAGTATGCTGGCTTGGCAAAAAGCCGGAGGTAAAGAAACGCCTGAGTCTACCGGACTCAAGGGGGACCACTTGGTGGGGAAATACTATGTTGCCTTTGATAAAACCTATAAGGAGGAAATAAAGAAACTGGTAGACAATGGAATGCCAGAAGATGAGGCCAAGAAAAAAGCCCCCTCTTTGATGGAGGCCCAAGATTTACTTCGGAAATGGGAGAAAAATGATCCTGAAACGGTAGCCCTATGGGAGAAAATGAACGATTGGGTTTACCAGGGATTTGACGCCACCTACAATAGACTGGGGGTAGATTTTGATAAGAACTATTACGAATCGGAGACTTACCTATTGGGTAAAAAAGTGGTTGAGGAAGGTCTATCAAAAGGGGTATTCTTTAAAAAGGAAGATGGATCGGTTTGGTGCGACCTAACCGATGAAGGTCTTGACGAAAAGCTTGTATTGCGAGCGGATGGTACGGCCGTTTATATGACCCAGGACATTGGTACAGCCATTCAAAGATTTCAAGATTTTAAGGTTGATAGACAGGTGTATACCGTTGGAAATGAGCAAGATTACCATTTCAGGGTATTGTTCCTAATTCTACAGAAACTAGGATATGACTGGGCTGAAAAATGTTTCCATTTATCCTACGGCATGGTGGACCTTCCTACTGGGAAAATGAAGTCAAGAGAGGGTACCGTGGTGGATGCGGATGATTTGCTGGAGGAAATGAAGGAAACGGCCAGAAGAAGCTCTGAGGAGCTGGGTAAACTGGAAGGCTTTGATCAGGAAGAAAAAGACTGGCTTTTTGAAACCTTAGGTCAGGGAGCCTTGAAATACTTCATTCTCAAGGTTGACCCAAAGAAACGCATGCTTTTTAATCCGGAAGAATCCATTGACTTTACCGGAAATACAGGGCCCTTTATTCAATACACCCATGCTCGAATTTCTTCCCTTTTAAAAAGAGGAGAGGCCCAGGGTAATCTTGAACAATACAATCCTCAACAAATTGAAATAGAGGTTGTCAAGAACATTTGTTTGTTCCCTGAAATCATTCAGGAAGCCGCTGAGAACTATTCACCTGCGGTACTATCAAATTATCTTTACGATCTCGTAAAAACCTACAATCAATTTTATCAAAACATAAGCATTTGGAACGATGAGAACCAAGATGCCATAGCCTTTAGAGTAACTATGAGCCAAGCAGTGGCTGAGATTATTCGCAAAGGGATGGATCTTCTCGGTATTCAGGTTCCAGAACGCATGTAATTGGTTAATTTTGCAAGCCCAGAAAACAAGGCATTATGTTTGAAAATTTATCGGATAAGCTCGAACGCTCGTTTAAGATTTTAAAAGGTCACGGTCAAATTACCGAGATCAATGTAGCTGAAACTTTGAAAGAGGTTAGAAAGGCTCTGCTTGACGCGGATGTTAACTTCAAAACCGCCAAAGACTTCACCAATACTGTAAAAGATAAAGCCCTTGGTTCAAAGGTGCTTACCTCCCTAAACCCAGGGCAGGTATTGGTCAAAATTGTGAGGGATGAATTGGCCGACCTTATGGGGGGTGAAGCCAGTGATTTACAACTTGAAAATAAACCATCGGTTATTTTAATGGCCGGTTTACAGGGTTCAGGTAAAACCACTCATTCAGGAAAACTAGCCTTGCACCTTAAAAAGAAAAAGGCCATGAATCCTTTGCTTGTAGCCTGCGATGTTTACCGTCCGGCTGCAATTGAGCAATTGAAAGTTTTAGGGCAACAAATCGAAGTTCCGGTGTACACCGAGGAGGGGAATTTGGACCCAGTGAAAATTGCCAAAAACGCCCTTGCCCATGCTAAAGCAAATGGAAACAACCTAGTCATTGTGGATACCGCGGGTCGTTTGGCCATTGACGGGGAGATGATGGAGGAGATTCGGAGCATTCACAAGGCCATCAAACCTGACGAAACCCTATTTGTGGTTGACTCCATGACGGGGCAGGATGCAGTTAATACCGCCAAAGCCTTCAACGATGTTCTAAATTACGAGGGGGTTATTCTTACCAAATTAGATGGGGATACCCGTGGTGGTGCTGCACTTTCCATTCGTTCGGTGGTTGATAAGCCAATTAAGTTCATTGGTACTGGTGAGAAAATGGAAGCCTTGGATGTTTTCCACCCAAGCAGAATGGCCGATCGGATTTTGGGAATGGGTGACGTTGTAAGTCTTGTTGAGCGTGCCCAAGAACAATACGACGAAGAGGAAGCCCGGAGGATTCAAAAGAAAATTGCCAAAAACCAATTTGACTTTAACGACTTCCTAAAACAAATTGCCCAGATTAAGAAAATGGGTAATATGAAGGACCTAATGGGCATGCTTCCGGGTATGGGTAAAATGATGAAAAACATGGACATTGATGATGACGCCTTCAAAGGGGTGGAAGCCATCATACATTCTATGACCAAGGAAGAGAGAGAAAACCCGAAGCTCATTAATGGCAGCAGAAGAAAACGTATTGCTCAGGGCTCTGGAACTTCTGTGAATGAGGTGAACCGTCTTATGAAACAATTTGCCGATATGAGCAAAATGATGAAAATGATGCAAGGTGGCAAAGGAAAGGCCCTCATGAACATGATGAAGAATAACCCTGGAATGCGATAAGGATGAATAATATTCTAGACGGAAAAAAAACAGCCGCTACCATTAAAGATGAAATTGCCCGTGCCGTTGAAGAACTTCAGGCCGTGGGCTCTAAGAAACCCCATTTAGCAGCTATTCTTGTAGGCAATGACGGAGGCTCTGTAACCTATGTCAATGCGAAAATGCGGGATTGTGCGGAAGTAGGCTTCGAATCAACCCTCATTCACCTTGAGGAGAGTGTATCGGAAGATAAATTGATGGAGGAAATTAAGAAGCTAAATGACAATCCGGATGTAGACGGATTTATTGTTCAGCTTCCCCTTCCAAAACACATCAATGAGAAAAGGGTAATCATGGCCATTCGTCCGGATAAAGACGTAGACGGGTTTCACCCCCAAAATGTGGGAAATATGATGCTGAATTTCCCAGGCTTCCTTCCTGCAACTCCTTATGGTATTGTACAGTTGATCAAACGACATGGTATTGAAACCTCAGGAAAGCATTGCGTAGTGGTTGGAAGAAGCCATATTGTAGGGTCTCCTGTGTCTGTGCTTATGGCTCGAAATGCCTATCCAGGGAACTGTACGGTAACCCTTTGCCATAGCCGAACCAAAAACCTAAAAGAACTTTGCCAACAAGCCGATATCTTGATTTGTGCACTGGGCAAACCGGAATTCATTCAAGCCGATATGGTGAAGGAAGGATCTGTAATCATTGATGTTGGAACTACCAGAGTACCCGATTCAAGCCGGAAATCAGGCTTTAGACTTAAGGGAGACGTAGACTTTGAGGCAGTAGCCCCCAAGGCTAGTTTCATCACACCTGTGCCTGGTGGAGTAGGGCCCATGACCAGAGCCATGTTGCTTAAAAATACCCTGGAAGCCGTGCAGGGAAAGGCATATTAAAAATCTATACAAGATTTTTGGACGATAAAATTTTCTCTTTATATTTGTGATGCACGGGGGACTTCTTCTCAGTAGCGGGTGGTTCTCATAAGACCCCGTGCTTTTAGTCCGGCTTTACTGAGGCCGGACTTTTTTATGCCTTGTATTCAGGGTTTTAAGAATTATGTTATATATTCGTAGTTGGAAGCCGGATTCTTAGCGGGTGGTTCTCTAAACCGGCTTCCCTTTCCGGGAGCAAGTCAACCTCTTTAAGCGTTAGAAACAGGAAAACGAATTGACTTGTCTCCCGGTTTTTTTATTCCCTTCACCCAAGCCAATAAATCCTAATAGTTTCTTTTCTTTGCCCCGTGCGAAGTGAAGACCCCATACGTATTCCTGAACGCCTTTCTGATCAGGAAAAAAACAATTTAGAAACCGGAGAATCACTCCCTCTAATGGAAGCATTCTATACGGTGCAAGGGGAGGGCTACCATACCGGTAAAGCCGCTTATTTTATCCGAATTGGAGGTTGCGATGTAGGCTGCCACTGGTGCGATGTGAAGGAAAGCTGGGACGCTGGAATTCATCCGCCTACACCAATAAAAGACATCGTAGATCAAGCCCTGGTTCATCCAAGCAAAACCATCGTAATTACTGGAGGAGAACCGCTGATGTGGGACCTTCGCCCGCTTTGCAAGGAGCTTAAAAAGCATAATTTTTCCATTCATATTGAAACTTCTGGAGCCTATCCCTTCCAAGGTGAATTCGATTGGATTTGCCTCTCCCCAAAGCGAAGAAAACCTCCCGTAAAGGAAGCTTACAAACTCGCCCATGAACTAAAGGTAATCGTCTTCAATAAGCAAGACTTCCAATGGGCTGAAGAACATAAGGCTAAATTGAACCGAAATTCGGTCTTGTTTTTGCAACCTGAATGGAGTGTTCGCGAAAAGCGAATGCCTGAAATAATAGAATTTGTGAAGGAAAACCCCGATTGGATGATTTCCCTTCAAACGCATAAATACATGCATATTCCATGAGATTATCCTTTTTTATCACCCTGTTCTCCTTCATCTTCACCCTTTCAGCCTACGCACAGATTCCCCGAAAGGCAGAAAAGAAATTTGAAGAAGCTACTGAGCTCTTGAAAACTTGGAGAAAAGGGGAGGCCTTGAAAGTGCTTGACGAAGCCATTGAAATTCATCCTGAATACCATGACGCTTGGTTTATGAAAGGGGACATCCTTTACGATCAACGCAAAACCCAAGAAGCCATTCGCGCTTATAAAAATGCCCTGAACCCTTCGGCCAATTATTATAAATCTCTGCTTTATAAATTGGGAAGAGCGGAATACGGAATTGGACTTTACCAAGATGCCAAAAACCATATGCAGGCTTTTTTAGACCATCCAGACGGAATGTCGGAGAAAGCCATTGAAAATGCTAATTCAGTCCTAGCATCCTGTGATTTTGCCCTTGAAAAAATAGCAAATCCAGTTCCTTTTGACCCAAAGAACCTTGGGCCCAATATAAATACACAGAGTTTTGAATATTTACCCGCTTTAACCGCTGACGGGCAAGATTTGATTTTTACCCGCAGAACCTTGAAGAACGGGATTGAACAAGAAGATTTTTATCTCTCAAAAAGAGCGTCTGATACTTCATGGACCCAGGCCATACCCCTTCCGGGGAAAATCAATACTCCTGGAAACGAAGGAGCCCAATGCATTACAGCTGCAGGGAACGCCATATTTTTTACCGGTTGCAATAGACAAGACGGGAAGGGTTCGTGCGATATTTATGTCTCCATTTATCGAGACCTGGAATGGTCAGACCCAATTAATTTAGGAGCCCCAATAAATACCAATCGATGGGAGTCTCAACCTTCTATTTCAGCAGATGGACTCAGCATTTATTTTGCATCAGACCGGGAAGGAGGCTATGGTGGAAAAGACATTTGGGAAAGCCATTATCTTGGAGGAGGTAGGTGGACCGAGCCTAAAAACCTTGGTGAAACCATCAATACCTCAGGCAATGAAATGTCGCCTTTTATGCATTGGGATGATCAAACCTTGTATTTTGCTTCGGATGGATGGCCAAATTTAGGAGGTCTTGATTTATTCATTTCCAGAAAATCTGAATCCGGTACTTGGTCGACCCCAGAAAACCTTGGTTACCCAATTAACCATTATGGAGACCAGTCGAGTATGATTGTAGGTTCCGACGGAAAATTAGCAGTATTTACTTCCGATCAACTGGATGGTTTTGGGAAAACCGACTTGTACAGTTTTCAACTTCCTGAGGCCGCTCACGCTGAGGAAATAGCCTATGCAAGAGGTACCATTTACGATGCCAAAACCAAGAAAACCCTGGGTTCTAAAATTGAAATTGTTGATCTTGAAACAGGCGAAGTTTACCGGAACATCGAAACACCGGGGGATGGGTCTTATTTCATTGTTCTTCCTGTTAACCGGAATTATGGCATTGCCGTAGAATCTGAGGGATACTTGTTTCATTCCCAAAACTTTTCCCTTTTGGATGGAATGGATTCAGACCGCCAATATGTACAAGACATTTACCTTGAGCCCCTGGAAGTAGATGGAATCATTCGACTCAAGAATGTTTTCTTTGAAACCAACGAGTATGAATTACTTCCTTCTTCATTTCCAGAACTTAACAAGGTGGTTGACCTTCTCAAAGCCAATCCAGACTTGAAAATCTTAGTTGCTGGGCATACGGATAATAGAGGTTCTGAATCGTTGAATAAAGAGCTTTCGCGGAATAGAGCACAGTCGGTGCGCAGGTATTTAATAGAACGCGGAATCGATTCTTCACGTATAGAATTCAAAGGGTTTGGAGCTGATCAGCCCATTGCCTCAAACGAAACCCCAAAGGGTAGAGCTGAAAACCGAAGGACGGAAATAAAGATTTTGAACATAAATGAGTAAGCTTCAGAAAATTCGAGTGAATCGCATTCAAGCACTCACGGCCGATTCTTGTGCCATTTATTTTAAAGTTCCAATGAAAGATCGAGAATGGCATTTTTCATCTGGACAATACATAAGCTTAGAAATTCCCTTGAACGGGGAGAAACTGCGTAGATCCTATTCGATTTGCACATCGCCTAAACTTGAAAAGGCAGGATTGCTTGGTCGTAAAAAGCTGGTTCACCTTCCCGGAATTGCTGTTAAGCGGGTAGAAGGGGGTAAAATCTCAACCTATCTTAATTCAGACCTGAAAATTGGCGATGAGATTGACCTTCTACCTCCGGAAGGTAAATTCACAATCCCTCAACCTAAGCCTGAATGGATTGGAATGGTTGCCGCTGGCTCTGGAATAACTCCTATGATGAGTCATCTTTACCATTTACTGGAAGAATCAAATTCTAAGGTGGTATTATGCTATGGCAATCAATCCTGGAAATCGGTGATGTTCAAAAAGGAACTTGAAAAACTCGAAGAAAAATACCCCGACCGTTTTTTTCTGTATCACTTCCTCTCTAGAGAAGCCAATCAAGAAAAGCATCCACAGGTAGTGTACGGAAGAATAAAGCCGTCTACGGCCTTTAAAATCATTCGCAAGCATAGTTTGGAAGCCAAGCCTCACTATTTCATTTGTGGTCCGGCTGATTTAATTCAAGCCACTAAAAAACACCTTAAAGAAGTTCGAGAGGTGGAGGCAAGAAGGATTCATATTGAATGGTTTGAGGCTCCTGATTCTAAAAAAGAAGCCGTGGAAAAAGAAGTTGAAGAGTCGGGTTCAGTTCATTCAAAGGCCCGAGTTATTCTGGGAGGGGAAACCCATGAAGTAGATATACCTGAAGGTTCTAGAATTTTAGATGCGGTACTTGCTGCTGGTTTAGACGCTCCTTTCTCTTGCCAAAGTGGGGTTTGCTGTACTTGTCAAGCAAAAGGCGAACCTGGTGATTTTATTACCGATGACTGTTTGAGCCTAAGTGAGGATGAAATCAAGGAAGGTCATGTTCTGACTTGTGTAGGCCAAGTGCGAAGGCCAGAGGTGACCATCAACTACGATGTTTAAAGCTTCAGGAATTCATGAATTCTTTCAACAACTTTTGGGTCGCCTAAGATTTTTCGGTGGCCCAAACCCTTTGTAATCATCAAGGAGCTATTCTTCCAGGATTTATGTAACCTTTTGGCATTGCGAAGACTTACGTCTTGGTCTTTTTCATCATGTACAATAAGGCCAGGAATATCAAGCTCTCTTGCCATATGATGGGCAGAAAAATCGGTTAATCGGAGCTTATAAATAGACTCCATATGGTCTATAAACGATTTCAATTTAGGGCCGTTCATTCCCATTTTCTCGGCAAATTCAGAAACTACCTTGGGGGTGTCTGAAGGGGCACCGATGATTACACAACGATCGAAGGTCTTTAGGTTCTTACAGGCCAGAATGCTCGCAACGCCTCCCATAGAGTGCCCTATGATTCCATGAATTCGCTCAACTTGAAGGTGTTTATAAACCCTTTTTATGGTTCTTTCAAATTCAATTAAAGAGGTTCTTTTTCCATCAGACTCTCCGTGAGCAGGCATGTCAATACCAACAACCTGAAACCCTTCATACGCTAGTTTTTCTGCAATATCTCCCATCTGAGTTGCCCTTCCAGCCCAACCATGTACTAGAAATATCACTTCTCCACCTTGGGGTCCCCAAGAAAATAATCGGATTTCTTTGCGTCCATTCCAAAGCGACCTACGGGCCCCTGAGTTTTGAAATTTAATTTCCCGGTCGGGAAGGGGGAACCTGGGTACCGTAAAAAACACATTGGCTGCAAACTTCCTTCCCCATCTTGATGAAACAAAATCAATGAGTCTATAAATGGCCCTTAAAAACCATGGAATTGGGAATCCTGATTTCTTTTTTTGCCCCATTAAGCCTGAATTAAGAAAACTGTAGGTTTTTTATGAATGTCAGGAAAGTCTCTAGACCATTCTTCGGAGGTTTTGGTGATGATTTCCTCGGAGGGTAAGCTAATGTCTGTGGCCAGGCATATTCTGGTTTCAGGAAAAGTATAATTCACCAAATCATGCAAAAGGGCCATGTTTCGGTAAGGAGTCTCAATAAAAATTTGTGTTTGATTGTTTTGCAGAGACTGTTTTTCAAGCCTTTTAATGCTCTGCTTCCTCTCCTTTTTCTCTATGGGTAAGTATCCATTAAAGGCGAAATTCTGGCCATTAAATCCTGAACTAATCAAGGCCATTATGATGGAGGATGGGCCAACCAAGGGCACCACCCGTATTCCTCTACGATGGGCAATTTCAATAATGTTCGACCCAGGGTCTGCAATGGCAGGCATTCCTGCTTCTGACATGAGTCCTACATTACCTCCATTCTGAGCCATGGTTAAAAACTTTGGCAAGTCTTCTTGGGGGGTGTATTTATTCAGTACATGAAGATTTAATTGGTCTTGGGGTACAGGAGACCCAATAGACTTAATGAATCTCCTTGCTGATTTTTCATTCTCTACAATGAATGTATCTAGCTCAGACACCACTTTTTTCACAGAGATGGGTAAGACCTCTAAGGGGGCCGTTTCTCCTAAGGTAGTGGGAATGAGGTATAATTTACCGGTTGTTGCTTTCATATGGTTTTACTAACTCAATGCATGCATTAAACAATAAGTTGAAGACATTATCAAAACCGTCCTTTCCTCCATAGTAAGGGTCAGGTACTTCTTGAGCTTTGCTGTCTGGGTTGTAGTCTAGTATGAGTTTAACCTTGTCAAAATGAGCCGAATCTGGGGCTTGTGAGAGCACATTTGCATAATTCGACTTGTCCATTACCAGAATCTTATCAAAGTCAAAAAAGTCTTGAACTTCAAATTTTCGGGCTTTTTGATCCCGAATATCGATTCCGTACTTCAAACCAATCTCAATGGATCTTGGGTCAGGAAGCTCTCCAACGTGATAGGCTGCGGTACCTGCTGAGTCTACTTCCCAATCAAGGTTTTTTTCTTTTACGAGGTCCTTTAGAATTCCTTCAGCCAAGGGCGATCGGCAAATGTTGCCAAGGCAAACCATTAGTATTTTCATGCCGTTAAAATAAAAAAGCTGAAGAACAGTATGTCGTTCTTCAGCGGTTCTTTTTATGAGTTAAATCAAAGTTAACTTAGAGTGAGTTTTTTCTCCAAATCCTCTACATATCGTTTAAATCTTTTATCGGTTTCGGCAAGGTTGTTCACCGTTCTGCAAGCATGAAGTACAGTAGCGTGGTCTTTTCCTCCGCAATGTGCGCCAATGGTAGCCAGAGAGCTCTTGGTTAATTGCTTGGCAAAAAACATGGCCAATTGTCTAGCCTGTACTATTTCGCGTTTTCGGGTTTTTGATTTCAATAAGTCTATGGACATATCAAAATAATCGCAAACTACTTTTTGAATGTAGTCAATGGATACCTCTTTGGTGGTATTTTTCACAAAGCGGTCTATCATTGATTTGGCCAATTCAATGGTAATTTCCTTTTTATTTAAGGAAGACTGGGCTAGGAGGGAGTTCAGTGCTCCTTCAAGCTCACGGATGTTGGTGGTGATGGAATAGGCTAGGTATTCAATTACATCCTTCGGCATTTCAATCCCGTCATTGTACAACCTTTGGTTAAGGATTGAAATACGGGTTTCAAGATCCGGGGTTTGCAAATCTGCAGAAAGCCCCCATTTTAATCTTGAAAGAAGTCGTTGCTCCATGCCCTGCATATCAACAGGCGCACGGTCTGAGGTTAAAATAAGCTGCTTCCCGTTTTGATGAAGGTGGTTGAAAATGTGGAAGAAAACATCTTGGGTCTTTTCCTTTCCAGCAAGTGACTGTACATCATCGATGATTAAAACATCAATCAATTGGTAGAAATGAACAAAATCGTTTTTGTTGTTGTTACGAACGCTTTCAATGTATTGCTGGGTAAACTTCTCTGCCGCTACATACAAAACGGTCTTTTCAGGATAGCGATCTTTGATTTCAATCCCAATGGCATTGGCCAAATGGGTTTTACCCAATCCTACACCTCCGTAAATTAGAAGAGGGTTAAAGCTTGTACCTCCTGGGTTTTTAGCCACAGCATAACCTGCAGACCTAGCCAATCGATTGCAATCGCCTTCAATGAACTTATCCAGGGTGTAATTTGGATTCAATTGAGATTCAACACGCACCTTTTTCAGGCCAGGAATTGAAAAAGGGTTGATGGGCCCTTTTCCACCTAGGTTTATCGGAGCCTGAACCGATGGATTCTTAATTGGGGGCCGGTTGTTGCTTGGAATGTTAACGGTGTATGGCTTGGTATTACCGTAGGTGTTTTCCATGACAATGCTGTAAACAAGCTTGGCTTCCGGACCAAGTTCTTTACGTATTGCGGATTTCAACAATTCAATATAATGCTCCTCCAACCATTCGTAAAAGAATTTGGAAGGAACCTGGATTGTTAATGCTGTTTCCTTGAGTTTTAGTGGCTTAATAGGGAGGAACCAAGTCTTAAAACTCTGCGGATTAATATTATCCTTGATGAAATCAAGGCACCCTGACCATACTTTTTCGGGCGATTGCTTCATTAAACCTATCGCGTTTGAGGAGTTAGACAATGGACTATATTTTTATGGTTAGAACCATCCGAGGCGGAATCGGCGGTTGTTCATTTGACGAGGCAAATATGTTGGCAAAAAAGTTTAGAAAAAATACCTGAGCCTATTGCATTTAAACTTTTTTTTCGAGAGGTTAAAAACGCCGTTACTGAGAGTCAGTTACTTAGCTTGTTTCACGAGAAAACCCTAAGGAAATCAAGGGTTTACGTTAAGTTAACATATAAGTAATTAGCCCTTAAAGCTTTAGGGTTTCTGGCCAATTTACAACTTTTTTTGCTCCCAATTACCATCAACCTTGACCCCTGTCATTTTTTTTATTCATGAATTAGCAGGAGCCCCTTTAAACCAGACTGAATTTTTAAAATCCCTCCCAATTTCACCATCTTTGAACCCATGTATACACACAATACAAAGCTACGAGTAAGATACGCGGAAACCGACCAGATGGGTTACGTTTATTATGGGAATTATCCTACCTATTATGAGGTTGCAAGGGTGGAGTGCATACGAAGCCTAGGCCTTTCTTATAAAGAGCTTGAAGAGCAAGGAATCATATTGCCCGTATTAGAATTTACCATAAAATATGTTAAACCCGCTTTTTACGACCAAGAACTCACCCTGGTTACTAAAATTGAAAAATTACCTTCAACAAGAATCACCTTTAAAGTTGAATGTTTTAATGAGAGCCAGGAACTGCTGAACTTCGGGACCGTAACCTTGGTCTTTGTTAACAAAGAAACCAAGAAGCCTTGTCATCCCAGTCAAGACATAATTAATGCCTTAAAGCCTTATTTCTCAGAAAAATAATCGGCTACAAGCTTTGAAACAGGTGCTTGTAAAGTTTTACCATATTATCAATATCTGACTTATGTACTTTTTCATTGGGGGTATGAACCTCATCCTCTGGGGCCCCAATAAAACACCAGTCAAAAGGGTAGGAGCCCTCCATTAGTACATTCCCATCAGAGCCTCCAGCATCTTCCACTTCCAGTTGAAAATCTATCCCGGCATCCTTTGCGTTTTGAATGATTTTCCGAACATACGACTGCCGTGGAATTCCTCGATCTCGCATGGATATGGCCACCCCATTCCCATGACGAACCCCTTCGGTTACCCAGGTGATGTCTGAGATAAGGGCTTGGTGAACCCCAAATTTCTCTTGAATAATCTTACCCAAATATGCCACGGAGCCTCCTCCATGCTCTTCCCAACAGGAAAAGACGAGAATTCCGTTTTCTAAGGTTTCAGCCACTTGAAGCAAATTCCATACACCCAGTCTATTGTCTAGATACGGACTTTGAATGTACTCATCTGTTTCTCTAAAATTGGGCTTATAGGTTAAGGATGTTCCCCGATCAATGATTCGGTCTGTTTTTAGGTGTGTTTTACTCTCCTTGTCTAAGATCAATTCACCCTCAATTTTTCCATTCGAGTCTTCACCCACCAAATGGGTTCCAGTAAGCCCTTTTGGTCCGCCAATTTTCACCAATTGATTTTGGTATCGAACAGTATATCCAATGCTGTCCATATGCGCAAAGGCAGCCAGTTTAGGCTGTTCGCCGAAAACCCAGATTAAACAGTCTTGCATGAATTCTCCTTCCAAAAGGGTGGGCTTCACCTTCCAATCATCTTGGTTCGATTTACGGTAGGATTCAAGAAAATCACGCATCTTATACTCGTCACCAGACGGAGCATGTACTTCAACCAGTTTTTTTAGCAAATCAAATTTCATTCTTCAATTTTTATTGGATGGATTAGTTTAAAATTTTCAATCACCCGCTCCCGATCAGAGGGTAGAAATCCAAGTTTTATTCGGGTAGTTTTTTCATGGCTCTGCTCTAATATCTCAACGGGGAGCTCGTTGATCTTTCGCATTACAGGACCCGTTTGGTCGTAGGCAAAGTCTAAAATCAAGGAAATCAAATTTCGCTTCCATTCTACTTGGGCTTCAGAAATGCTTCCTTGGGCTGCAAGTTTATAGGCTTGTACCAATCCGGCCGCACCTAATTTGGTGCCCCCGAAATATCGAATAACAACCAGCCCAGATTGAAACAATTCATTGGATTTCATTTGATTATAAATAGGGAGACCAGCTGTACCGCTTGGTTCACCATCATCATTCACCCTATACTCTTCGTTTTCAGGATTGAATCGATAAGCATAGCAGGCATGACGAGCATTTGGGTGTTTGGCCTGGATTCCCTTTAAGCTTTCCTCAAATTCGTTTTTATCCTCACATGGAAAGGCATATCCAATAAATTTTGAACCTTTTTCCTTGTACAAAAACTCTCCCTCTCGTTTAAGGCTGTAATAACCGTCCGTCATACCTTCCCAATCAATAAGCTCAAAGCAATTATGGCCAGAGCAAAACCTATTTTCTGTCGCAAACTTAGGCTTTCGCCGAAAATCACCCAGCCCAATAGGCCGGAAAGTAGCACAATGCCCAAATTATTCAAGGGAAACAAAACGGAACCTGGCACTCCTTTCCCCGAAAGGGCCCCTAACAAAAAGTAAATGGAGCCAAAGTTTACAAGTCCTAAACCAAGTCCTGCCAATCCTACCTTAGAACCAATCTTTACTGGGTTTTTCTTTAGGAATACAGGTAGACTAATCAAGCCAAATATACCGGCTGTACCAAAGAGTACGGAAGTAAATACCAATAGGTCTTCCGTGCCTAAATACCTGCTTTCTACTTGATTCAAAAGTAGATCAAGAAGACCTGAACCTAAAAACAATATAAGGGGCAAAAAAATTGCTCGCTTATCTTTTAGTCCGGACCTTTTGGGTTGAATGAGCCAAACGGAGGCTACCGCTAAAACCAAAGCCATGATTTTTACCAGACCTACCGGTTCATTTAAGAGATAAATGGCTCCTAAAACCGGTATAACCATAGATAACTTTACGGCCACAGAGGTGATACCAACCCCCGCTTTTTGACTGCTTAAGCCCATTAAATTGAAGAGGGTAATGAAGAGAAAGCCAATGCTTAATGAATAAGGAAGCCAATTGGAATACCCCTTCAACACTGAAATAATTTGGTCAGAGTCGATAATGAATCCTAGGGAGCCAGCAACTAAGTAATTTGCAACAATGGCAGGGTATAGGGGGATTTCAAACTTTTTAAAATACCTGAAAAGGATTAGGATTCCCGTTGAACTAAGAATGCTGAGAAGAATGTAAATCATTGCCTTCTAAAGGTTTCAATTTGATCTCCTCCAAAATGCTTTTGTTTTACAAGGCCCACATTGTTTGGGATTTCTGTGGCCTTGACTCCTTTGTGCAATTTTCCTTTTCCTTTTATACGTCGGATTTCATCATAGTAACCAGCCTCAATAAAAGCCTGGTGTACCTTGGCTCCGCCTTCTATTAGAATGCTTTGAATCCCCTCCTTCCGGCAGATTTCAAAGAGTTTGTGAAAGAATCCCTCAGATTCATATGAAATTCCATTCCCTAAATTAAACTCCTCTTCCGATAAAATAATCGCCTTTCTTTCAGGGGCTAAGATTTTCCCCTTTTCCTGGCCTAAACCTTTGGAAGCCCATAAAATAGGGCGGGGGGAAGGTCCGTGAATGGCCCTTGTATCTAAACTAGGATCATCTTCAATAAAGGTTTTATACCCAATGAGAATGCCTTGAAACTCTGCCCGCCAAGAGTGGGTGAGGACCTGGGTTTCAGGATGGCTAATCCAGTGCACACGACCCTTTTCTGATTGAAATGGAGCAATAAAACCATCCTGACTTTCGGCCCATTTCAAGCAAATCCAGGGCCTTTTCATTTTTTGGAAGTGTAGAAAAACCCGATTCATCTCTTCCGCTTCCCTCTCGCAAAGGCCTATTTCTACCTTTATTCCAGCCCTTTCCATCTTCTCGATTCCCTTTCCATTTACAGACTCAAAAGGATCTCGATTGGCAATTACGACCCGAGGAATTTCAGACTCTATAACCAAGTCAGAGCAGGGAGGGGTCTTTCCGTGGTGAGCGCAGGGCTCAAGGCTTACATAAAGGCATGCGGATTTTAGCAAAGACTTGTCTCTCACTGAATTAATGGCCATCACTTCCGCGTGGGGTCCGCCATATTCACCATGGTACCCTTCACCTATAATTTCACCATTTGCCACCAAAACAGCTCCTACCATGGGATTAGGCCTTGCAGAATACCGGCCATTTTTAGCCAACTCAATGGCTCTCAACATATAAGATTTCTCCATTTCCACAGGCCGAAAATACCTTTTTTCACCTAGTTTTGCAGGGAATGAAAACCTGGAAGGAGTTTCGGAGCCAATTTAAAAGGCAGTTGGAAAATCGGTATGAGGAATCGGAGAGAAATGCCTTGTTTTTCTACGGGTTTCAAGAAATTACCGGAAACTCAAAACTACACTACCACCTCCATCAAGATGAGCTCTGTATTGAAGAACACCTAAATTCCTTTGAAGACTTACTCAAACACCTGGTTGAAGGAAAGCCCATTCAACATTTTTTTGGTTGGGCCGGCTTCTGTGGATTGAAAATTTTAGTGAACCATCAAGTCTTAATTCCACGACCTGAAACGGAGGAATTGGTAAATCTCATTTATCAGGATTTGAAGGAAAGAGACACCCTTAAAGTCCTTGACTTAGGAACGGGTTCAGGCTGCATTTCTTTGGCCCTGAAAAACCAATTACCACAAGCCAAGATTAAAGGAGTTGACCTCTCTGACCCCGCTTTGGAAATGGCCAGAAAAAGCGCCAAGATAAATTCATTAAATGTTGATTTTGAAAAACTTAATATCCTTAACGAAAGCTTTGGTTTAGATGAAGATGTTTGGGTGAGCAACCCTCCATACATCCCCGAAAGGGAGGCAAAAGAAATGGAAGAACATGTAATTAATCATGAACCCAAAATGGCCCTTTTTGCCCCGGGAGACCCCCTGATATTTTACAGGAAAATCATTGATCAAGCTTCCTTGCATCCAAAGAATCTAAGTGTATATTTTGAGGTACATTATTCCCTAGGTCATGAGGTTTTTAAATTGATGAAAAACAAAGGATTAGAGGACGTAGAGCTTTTAATGGACGGATTTGGGAAGCCCAGAATGCTCAGAGGAAAGAAAATTCTATAAAGCGAATGCCAGATTTAGAAAAAAGAATTGAGGAATTAAGGGCTGAACTGCATAGGCATAATAGGCTTTACTACATAGACGCAAGTCCTGAAATTTCAGATTTTGAATTCGATCAACTCATGAATGAATTGATTGAACTTGAAAAAGAACATCCTGAATACGATGATCCCAACTCCCCAACAAAAAGGGTTGGAGGAGATTTAACCGAAGATTTCGAAACCAAACCGCATCGGTTTCCTATGCTAAGCTTGGGAAACACCTACAGCAAGGAAGAACTCAACGCCTTCCTAGACCGGGTAGAGAAAGGGCTTGGCAAAGCAGTGGATTATGTGGCTGAATTGAAGTTTGATGGAGTGGCCATTAGTCTCACTTACGTGGAAGGGAAATTGAAACAGGCCCTTACAAGAGGGGATGGAACCCAAGGAGACGATGTTACAACCAATATTAAAACCATTCGGTCCATTCCTTT
Organism: uncultured Flavobacteriales bacterium; assembly: GCA_937139155.1. Lineage (GTDB taxonomy): Bacteria > Bacteroidota > Bacteroidia > Flavobacteriales > JBLHRE01 > CAKZPI01. The sequence continues at coordinate 61,465 of CAKZPI010000042.1, read as the reverse complement.
GGTGCTTTCTGGCAGGGAAGTTCCTGATTTGTTTGAAATTAGGGGGGAAGTTGTTTTGCCCAAGGCTGATTTTGAAGCCCTGAACAGAATACGAGAAAATGAAGGATTACCGCTTTATGCAAATCCGAGAAATACCGCGGCAGGCTCTTTGAAACTTCAAGATTCAACTCAGGTTGCAAAACGGAATCTAGACTGCTTCTTATACAGCATTTCCTCAGATTCAGTGCCCTTTGACTCACATTGGGAGGGACTTACAAAAGCCAGAACCTGGGGATTTAAGGTTTCTGATACTGCTAAATTATGCTTGACCCGGGATGAGATTTTTAATTTCATTGAGCATTGGGAGAAAAACAGAAAAGACCTTCCTTTTGAAATTGACGGAATCGTTTTAAAGGTAAACAAGATCCAAGCCCAAGAAGAGTTAGGTTTTACAGCCAAAGCTCCTCGCTGGGCGATTTCATATAAATACAAAGCTGAGCAGGTTCAAACAGAGTTGGAATCAGTTTCTTACCAAGTTGGAAGAACCGGTGCCGTTACCCCTGTTGCTAATTTAAAGCCCGTTTTACTTGCCGGTACGACCGTTAAAAGAGCCTCCTTACACAATGCAGATCAAATGGCCTTGCACGATTTGCATTTCGGTGATTTTGTGTACCTCGAGAAAGGAGGGGAAATCATTCCTAAAGTGGTGGGAGTGAATCTTAAGAAAAGAAAAGAAGGGTCAAGCCCGATAGAATTCATAAAGAACTGCCCAGAATGCGATTCAGAGCTCATCCGAAAAGAAGGAGAAGCTGCCCATTATTGTCCCAATGAATACGAATGTCCGCCCCAAATTAAAGGAAAGGTAGAGCATTTTATTTCCAGAAAGGCCATGGACATAGAAGGGATGGGGCCGGAAACCATTGACCTTTTCTTTCAAAACCAACTTGTTAAAAACTCGGCCGACCTGTTTGATTTAACAAAAGAAGATATTCTTCCTTTGGACCGGCTAGGAGAGAAGTCAGCTGAAAACATTCTCAAAGGAATTGAAGCGTCGAAGCAAATCCCATTTCCTAGGGTTCTTTACGGGTTGGGGATTCGCTATGTGGGCGAAACGGTGGCAAAAAAATTGGCCAAAGCTTTTAAAACCATGGATGCCTTGTCTTTGGCAGGAAAAGAGGAGCTTGAAGCTGTACCAGAAATTGGAGAACGAATTGCAGATTCCATCCTTCAATTCTTCCACTTAGAAAGCAACAAGAAAGTAATTGAACGATTAAAAGTTCACGGACTTAATTTTGAGATTTCTGAAAAAGAGGCCCCATTGCTTAGCAATTCCCTTGAAGGAAAATCTATTGTAATCTCAGGTGTCTTTAACCTAGACCGGAAAGAACTAAAGTCCTTGGTAGAAAAACACGGAGGAAAAAACGTTGGATCCATTTCTTCAAAAACCAGTTTCATTCTTGCTGGTGAGAACATGGGGCCCTCGAAACTTGAAAAAGCCAAAAAATTGAACATCCCCTTGGTAAAGGAGGAGGAGTTCCTAAATATGATTGAGGAGGAATAATGAAGAAGAGGATCGCGCAGTTCATCATTAAAAACCTAACGTCTAAAGACAAAAGGCATCGACAGGTGGTGAACTGGAATCAGGCGAAATTGGTAGGAATTCTGTTCTATGCAGATTCAGAACCCGTGATTCACCGGGTAAATCAATTTGCCAGAGACTTAAACGACCAAGGGATTTCAACTGAAATTTGCGGGTATGTAAACCGAAAGGAGCTTTTAGATTTTCACCGAAAATTTGAAGGTATCAAGTTTTTTTCCAACAAAACGGTTACTTGGTACGGCAGACCCAAAGACTTCTCAGTCAACAAGTTTATTGCAAGAGAGTTCTCAATTCTAATTGACTTAAATTTGCAGGAACGCCTTACCACTAAATACATAACCGGTAGATCACAAGCCCATTTTAAAGTAGGTTCATCTGCCAATTCAATGGTTGATCTTATGATTGCCATGGAAGAAAAAGGCGATGTAGACCAACTCATCATTGAGATTCAAAAATACGTAGGCATTTTATCACCGTCCAAAAAATAATACCCATGAAAGGAACTGGAATCGCCATTATTACCCCCTTTAGTTCAGACCTAAGTGTTGATTTTACAAGCCTTGAAAAACTAGTTGAATACACCATTTCGGGTGGGGTTGATTTCATTGTGGCCCTAGGCACTACTGCGGAAACAACTACGCTCACCAAAGCAGAACAAATTCAGGTGGTTGACACCATTAAACGGGTCAATCAAGGAAGGGTTCCTTTGGTTCAAGGTCTGGGCGGAAACAATACCCAAGCGGTTCTTAATGAATTGAAAGAGCAAAACTGGGATGGAATTGACGGAATTCTTTCCGTTTCACCATATTACAATAAACCCAGTCAAAAAGGCATTCGTGAGCATTTTATGGCCATTGACGCTGCCAGTCCTAAGCCAATCATCCTTTACAATGTGCCCTCAAGAACTGGCTCAAACGTTTTGGCTGAAACTTGCATTGAAATTGCAAAATCGTCAAAGAACATTGTAGCCGTTAAGGAAGCTAGTGGTGACCTAGGACAATGCATGGAAGTTCTTATGGATAAGCCTTCTGAGTTTACAGTTTTATCAGGAGAGGATAATTTAACCATTCCTATGATGCACATGGGTGCTGAAGGGGTGATTTCCGTTTCTGCCCAAGCTTACCCACAATTGTTTAAACAAGTAATGCAGGCTTTCAAAAATGGAAATCCGGCGAAAGCCAATGAAATTCACTACGCCTTATACCAGCAAACCAACAACCTTTTTGCTGAAGGAAATCCGGCAGGAATCAAGGCCTTATTGAAAATTAAGGGAGTGATTGAATCCGATGCCGTACGACTGCCATTGGTAGCCGCTAGTGATGAATTAACCGCTAAGCTTAGAGCGGAAGACGACAAGATTATGGCCTAGAGCTTTTCATTGGCTAAATTGGCCAATTCACTTCGCTCTCCTTTTTCAAGGGTTACATGAGCAAATAGGGGTGACCCTTTTAACCGATCTATTAAATAAGACAAACCATTTGACTGTTCATCTAGGTAAGGAGTATCTATTTGGCGAACATCTCCGGTGAAAATGATTTTGGTATTGTCGCCCGCTCGGGTAATGATGGTTTTAACCTCATGCGGAGTGAGATTCTGAGCCTCGTCTACAATGAAAATAACGTCGGAAAGCGACCTGCCTCGGATATAGGCCAAAGCAGTAATCACAATTCTTTCATCCCTTTCCATTTCCACAATCTGCTTATGCCGCTTTTCGCCTTCATTAAATTGGTTTTTAATGAATTTTAGATTGTCCCATAAAGGCTCCATATAAGGACCAATTTTATCCTTGGCTTCCCCAGGCAAATACCCAATATCTCGATTGCTTAGGGGTACAATGGGGCGGGCCAAAATAATTTGGTTGTATCGGTTTCGCTGCTCAAGAGATCCGGCTAAGGCCAAAAGGGTTTTTCCGGTTCCAGCAACCCCTTGAAGAGTAACAAGTTTCACCTCTGGGTTCATTAGAGCGTGAACCGCGAAAGCCTGCTCAGCATTCCGGGGCTTTACCCCATAGGTGTATTGTTTTTCTACCCTTTCTACCTTATCGGTAAAGGGGTTGTAATAGGCTAGGGTAGAGGACTTCCCGTCTTTTAGAATGTAGAAATGGTTGGGCTGCTTTAGATCGCCCAGAAAAGAAGGATCGTCGTAATAACCTGTTTGAAAAAGCTTCCGGATGGCTTCAGAAGGAGCGTCCTCGATCAAAGACTTTCCAGAATAAAGGTTTTGAACATCCTTTATCTTTCCGGTTTCGTAATCTTCAGATTGAAGTTTTAAAGCCTTTGCCTTCAGCCTCAAATTAATGTCTTTGGTAACCAGAATTACCTTTCTCCGTTTTTCCTTGGCCTGCATAGCCAGGGCCACGTTTAAAATCTTATGATCCGTTTTTGAAAATCCATAGGCTTGTTCTGCCTCAGAAACGGTTTCTGAATTCATAGCAATTCTGAACCGGCCTTTTTTCTTACCAGTTATAGGAATCCAATCTTGAAGGGTATGACCTTCTGAAAGGGCATCCAAAGAACGAATGAATTCACGGGCTTCAAAATTCTTGGTATCATTTCCCCTTTTGAAATTGTCAAGCTCTTCCAATACATAGATTGGAAGTACAATGTCATGCTCGTCAAAATTAAAAATGGAGTTGTGGTCGTGGAGAATTACTGAGGTATCAAGTACAAATACTTTGGACTGCTTTTTAGGTGTAGAAGTGCTTTTTGCCATGGTAAACAGGTTTCCCTAAAGGTAAAACCATGATTTAGGAAACGGAGGCCGTAGGGGAAAAGAATTCAACAAATTGTACACAAAGTCAAATCAGACCACATGTGGATAGGCCTTTCTCAGCTCTCCCAGTAATTCCTCAGCAAGGGGCTTAATCTTTCCCATATAGGCCTCAGATTTCTCTTTTGGGTTCTGCTCATCTTTTAGCTTTTCCACTTTAATGAGCTCTTCTACCAATTCATCTGCACCCAGAACCTTTACGGAAGATTTCATTTTATGAGCCATTTTACCAGCATCTTCCCAATTTTCTTCTTGAATCAAGGATTCCATTTCCTCAACATACTTGGGTACATCCTCTAAGAAAATCACCACCATTTGTTTAATGAACTCCTCATCACCATTCCCCAGTTCTTCAAGGTTGGTCAAGTTTATCATAATCTCTGAGTTTTTGTCTTTGGTTTCTTTTATCTGGGTTTCATTAGACTGGTTGATCCACTTAAGAATTTTAGAATGTAGGTCTTTTATATTAAAGGGTTTGGTTTCATAATCATTCATCCCCTCCCTTAGGTATCGTTCTTTTTCCTCTTTAAGGGCATGTGCAGTAAGGGCAATAATGGGTAAATCGCAAAAGGGTTTGGGCAGTTTCCGGATGTGTTGGGTGGCTTCCAATCCATCCATTTCTGGCATTTGAATGTCCATTAAAATCAAATCAATCATTTCCCTTTTCAAAACTTCCAGAACCTCTAAACCATTATTAGCAATGATAATTTCGTAGCCTAAATCGGTGAGAAGCTTTTTACCAAGAATTTGATTGGCCCGGTTGTCTTCAGCAAGTAAAAGCTTTAGTCCTTTTACTTTTTTCAATTTACTTACCCGGTCTTTGGCCTTGAAGGAGGCTCCTTTTTTAGGATCTTTTTCAAGCTCTATTTCAACTGAGAAATTGGAGCCTTCCCCAGGGCTTGAATCAACGGACACTTTACCCTTCATTAGTTCAACCAAGGATTTAACTATGGATAATCCCAAGCCTGTGCCCCCATATTTCCGGGTGGTTTCACCCTCTGCTTGGGTGAAGGTTTGGAAGATGATTTTTTGCTTGTCCTCTGAAATCCCAATTCCCGTATCCTTTACTTCAAAATTCAATCCAACCGAATCCTTATCTTCTTTGACCAAAGAAACATTTAAGGAGACGGTTCCTTGAAGGGTGAATTTCAAGGCATTGCCCAAAAGGTTTGTGAAAATTTGATTCAACCGAACCGGATCACCGATTAGGTACTTCGGCACGGAATCTTCCACTTTGAAATTGAGCATGAGGCCTTTATCATCAGCCGAGGGCTTAAATAGCCTGTGAAGCCCTGTAACCATGTCTGGAAGACTGAAAGGAACCGACTCAATTTCCAGCTTACCCGCTTCTATTTTTGAGAAATCGAGGATGTCATTTATGATGACCAAAAGGTTATTGGCTGAAGACTGAATGGCCAATAAATATTGGTTCTGTTCTTTGTCAAGCGATGTTTTATTCAAAAGCTGGGAAAAACCTACAATGGCATTCATGGGAGTACGAATCTCATGACTCATATTGGCAAGGAACTCTTGTTTTAGCTGAACTGCTTCCTGTGCAAGCCTGGTGGTTTTCATCAGCTTTCGTTCAGAATGTATCCGTTCGGTAATTTCAAGCTCTACCCAAATGTACCTATCAAGGGCTCCGGTGGAATCAAGAACGGGACTAACGGTAACGGAGTACCATTTTGGTTCTTGGTCATTTGACTGCCTTTTTATTTCAAGGGTAAAATTGTTTTCCTCCTTGAGCTTTTCCATTAGGTTTACATGCAGCTCTTTGTCTTCGATGAAATTCAGGATGTGCTTACCCAAAATCTTTTTAGAGCTGAGCCCGGTATTCCTTTCAAACCCAGTATTGGCAAATTCAATCCGAGCAGAAGCGTCTAGAACCAGAACGGCATTATCTGTATGCTCAGCCACCGCCGAAAGAGTTTCTATTTCTCCAATGGTTTTCACCAAGGCCTTATTGGTTTTCCTGAGTCGCTCTTGAAGCACCTGATTCATCTTGGCCATTCCATAAGATGCGAAAACCGCCAACAATAACCTAGATACAAATACCTCTCGACCAATGATATGATCTTGGCTTATATAGCTTGAGAATATGGCAATTCCATAAGCCGAGATTAAATATAAAATGAGGGAAGAGGATGACCTAAAGTAAACCGATAATACAATTAGTGCCCCTGTATAGAATAGGGCGTAATCATAGGTGAAGCTATAAACCACGTTCAGGTAGGCAATCTGAACTAAGAACAAGTAGCAGAAAATCTGCGCCAAAAGCTGAATGTGCTTTTTAATGAAGTCAAACACAAAGGAGCCTGCAAAAAGCAAGGTTCCTAAAAGCGACATAATAATTCTTGGCCAAATGTTCTCAGGAGAATCAATGCGGTATGCACCTGAAAAAATAGCATCCATGGGTTCAGCAATGGATGCAATTAGAAAAATAGACCGTTCCGGAATGTACCGGTCGAATTCAGGGTTTTCTAAATAATTTCTTTGATTGAAGGCCTTCAGGAAACCTAGGCCTTTACCAACGATAGACTTAATTTCAAATCCTGGCTCTTTCGAACCATCCTTTGAAGATAAGAAACTGGACCTTCCTTCGCTGCTAATCTCTTGCGTATTTCCTTGTCTATCTGGCAAAATATATTCTAAACAGTAACAAATTTACGATTTCAATTCAAGGGATTTAAGAAAGGAAAAATTTATTGTGCAAAAAAGAAGCCGCCAATATTTTATTAGCGGCTTCCTACAATGAAATGTTCTGAGTTTCAGGACAAGAACATTACTTCATCGGCAACTACCTCAGTAACGTACTTTTTCACACCTTCTTTATCTTCGTAATTCCGGTGTCTTAAGCTGCCTGAAATAGCAAGACGTTTGCCTTTTTTACCGTACTGCGCCAACAGTTCTGCCTGTTTGCCCCACACTTTTACGGTATGCCATTCGGTTTGTTCTACTTTTTCGCCGGATTTATTCTTGTACGATTGATTCGTTGCAAGACTCACGGTCATTACTTTTTTACCGGATCCGACCTCCTTCAACTCGAGTTCGTTCCCTACGTTTCCAATTAAATGAACTTGATTGTTAATACTTCGCATAACGATAAGGATTTATTTGCCTTTCGGCAGTTGAACAATTATGAACGAGACAAACATCCAAATCCATTTTTGGAAAAAACGTATATTAGACGTGTATAAACGTTTATATACGTCTAACCCAAACACTCAGAACCATGAAAACTTGCCCGGAGTGTGGAGGGAAATTCTTTGGAAGAGTAGATAAAATCTACTGTTCTACAATTTGCAGAACCGCCCACCACAACAAAAAGAAACAGTTGGAATACGCCAAGGTGCGGAAAACCAATTCCATCCTCAGAAGAAACCGGAACATCCTTTTGAATGCCTATTTAAACAATGGGAATAAAATTCACAAAAAGGAGCTTACCTATTCCGGATTTGTCTTTAACCACTTTACTCATACCCTAGAAACCCAAAGAGGGTTTATATTTTTTGTGTATGATTGCGGATTCCTGAGCATTAACGACCAGGAATACGAATTATACCTTGAAGATGAGCAAAGAATGTCTTCCTGAATTGCCAGAGCCCTGGATTCATTTTCTATTTGGACATCAAAAGCCTGAATGGTTTTTAGAATTGATGAATAAACTTGAGGAGGCCTATAAAACCTCCCAGGTTTATCCAGATTCTTCAAATCTCTTCAGGGCCTTTGAGTTTTTCAGCCCTAATGAAACCAAAGTGGTAATCCTTGGGCAAGACCCATATCATCAGAAAGGTCAAGCCCATGGATTGTCATTCTCTGTAAAGGAAGGAACCAAAATACCGCCTTCCTTGAGGAATATCTTTACCGAAAGGATGAATGACCTTGGGAAACTGCCTTCCAATCATGGAAATCTTGAGGCATGGGCCAAACAAGGGGTTCTTCTTCTCAATACTTCCTTATCCGTAGAGGAGGGGAGACCGGGGTCCCATAAAAATTTAGGCTGGACCCAATTCACCGACTTGGTGATTATGAAACTTGGGGAAGAGGACCAAAGAAAAAAAGCCTTCATACTCTGGGGAAAACCCGCCCAAGAAAAATCAAAGATCATACATCCTTCCCATTTTATACTCCAATCTCCTCATCCATCTCCTTTGAGTGCCTACCGAGGATTCTTTGGGTCCAAACCTTTTTCATCTGTAAACAAATTCCTTCATGACCATCATTTTACAACTGTAAACTGGTGAGTCCATGGTTGCATTACAAATGTAAAACCAAAATCGGGGTGTTTGTTTTACATCTTCACATAATTGAGTTAGATTATTAAACAGTCATAATGTTTAGCCTGGTTAATATGTTCAAAATATTGTATTCCAAGTTAATATGAGTCTTAACTAAATTAAAAGATCAAGGTATTCTAGCTATATACTCGAGGATTTTCAAGAAATGAGGTTCATAGTTGTTGTGTTTTGTAAATAATCATTTCGGATATTTGGTCCATGGAATTCAAAGAACGCTTTCAACACATCCTTAACCAGCTGAATATGAGTCCAGCCGAGTTTTCGGAGCGGATCAATATTCAACGATCAAATCTTTCACATATACTTTCTGGTAGAAACAAGCCCTCCTTGGGCATGCTACAAAAGATGCTTGAGGCATTTCCTGAATTAAATCCAGCTTATATAATAAACGGCCTAGGAGAGCCATTGATAAACCAAACCTCCGAATCTACCCCCAAGCTACCGGAAAGCCCTGGGTTAGACCTCAGATTCCCTCCTAAATCAAAGGAAGAAGAGAAAGAAACGCCGGCTGAACCGAGTCTTGATCAAAAGCCTGAAACCTTAGAACAAAACACCAAATCAAAAGTTTACAAAAGTAACAATAGGACCTTGAAGCAAGTTTTACTTTTGTATACAGATGGAAGTGTTGAATCTTATTCTGTAAAATAGCCCTCCGCATCCAGTCTTTGGTTCTCATCGCCGTTTTGATAGGGCAAATAAGTAATGATGAACTGGAACATTTCATCCGTGGTTTTCATGTTGGTAGTAGAACTTGGCGGACGAACCGTTCTTGGTGGGTTGTAAGGATTGTGAGGATTCTCTGAGGTATTGTCAAAAGTTCCGTAACAGTGAATGGTATACCCCGCAGGGATTTTCTTCATTTTCGGATAGGTATAAAAGTATTGCCACCTAAAATCCCAGTCATCAATTTTTATTAAGGGAATGGTGTCCTTTCCGGGCGCAGTAGCATAAGCCAAGAATTTTGTGCCTAGTAAATGCATATGGGGGTTAACCGTTAGTATTGAAATGGGTACCGGACAATAAAGGTTGGAGGTAAAGGTCATAATAGACTCAGGAGGAATCACGAATTCAGGCTCAATCGGAGAAACACCTAAGGTTCCTAGTTGGGTTTCTAAGATTTTTCGCTTTGGCGGATTTTCAGCATAAAATACGTGAATCTTTGACCGATCGCTGGATGGCACCGGACTTGGACCATAATGTAAATTCCGAAGGTAAAAGGCTCCTTTTTGGGGTAAAATATAGCCTCCAATGCCCTCGGGATATACCGTAGGTAACACCCCAGGCAAATAATTGGTCACCGAGGGAATTAGGGTAGGGTAAGAACCATCATCGTGTAAAAGACCTAAAGCCCGGTTCACAGAATCCGCAATTTCTGGAGAACTCATTCCATGTATGGCTTCGGGGTCTACCCAAAACCTTCCTTCCTCAACATTTTGCTTTTTTTCCGGATTAAAAGCAATCATATGCCCATTTACATGATGCACCAGGTCTCGATTTCCAGGCACAAATTCAATGGCCCGGATAAAGGTATCCTTAGGTACTTCAAAAGGAATTTTAACCGCTAAAAACTCATCGGTATTTGTTCCGGGCAAGGGAATTGAATCGGGCATTTCAAGCACCAAATCAGGCTTCCCAAGCAAAGAGCCATCCGGAAACTTCGGAGGGGTGGGAAAAGGGTGCTCCTTTCCTTCAACAGCACCTTGATCAATCCATTCTTGTATCAACTGAATTTCAGATTCCGATAAGGTCATTTCCCCAATAAAACTAGAATACTCAGGATCGGCTGGCCAAGGAGGCATATAACCTGACCCTGTAACTTCCCCAATCATCTTGGCCTTTCTACGAGCTTGGTCGTAAGTGATTAGCGGAAAGGGGGCTCCACCTTCTGCTCGGTGACAACCAACGCATTCTTTATGCAGAATAGGAGCAATGTCTTTGTTAAAACTAACTGGCTCAGGGTTCGAACAAGCCCAAAAAAGGGTAAGGATTATTAGGGGAGTGGGCTTTTTCATTCGATGAGACATCCAACGGGTTCAACATAATTAGGATCGACAGGTTTACCTGAATGGTAATTTTCAATGGCTTTCAACAAATAATTGTTTTGAGCTGAACGCCTTTTAACTCCCAATGACTCAATCCAGTCATCAATTCTTCCTTGGTAAAAAACCTTTCCAACACTATCTACGGCAACAACTTCTGGGGTCACACTTGCGTCGAAAGCCTTCACCAATTCATTTTCGGGGTCGAGGAAACTGGGTATATTCAAAAAGTATTCTTCTTGAAAATCAACGACCTCTTTTTTTGAGTAGAACGGAGAGGGAACGATGAGATAGGCTTTTTCATCGGCGGACAAGTTTTTGCTAAACTCTCGTAAAAACAAGGTGTAATTTATAGAGACCGGGCAGTCAGGGGCAAAGAAAAAAAAGTATTCCGCATTGAGGTCCTTTGAAAAACCCTCATGGCTCTCTTCGGAAACGGGCTCTAAACCCTCCAAAATACCTCGATCATATCCTGAATTGCAAGAGAAAAGAAAAACTGAAACCGCTCCGAAAAGCCAATGCCTAATTTTCATTAGACAAACATACCGGCTGTGAATGATTTAGACAATTTTTTTACGAGCAGTTTCGGCTTCGGCTAAGGCTTGAACCGCCAGAGACATTGCCTCTGGAACCAGCTTGTTTAATTCATGCCTCCGGTCTTCATCTACACAGCAATTTTCAACTTCAACAATGGTATCTGCCGTATCCTTAGCCCCTAAAATTCGTAAAGAGGATAAAAAAGCGTGAGCTGAGGCTCGAAGTGCGACATAGTCTTTCGCTTGAAAATCATGATTTACTCTTCGTATGTATTCCGGACCAGTCTCTAGGAAGGTGTCGAGCATCATTTTCATCATATCTGGGTCGTGATCTACCTGATCAGATAAGTAATCTAAGTTAACATGCATGGTTTAGGTTGTTTTTTTAGGTAAGGATATGGTAAATGTAGTGCCTAAACCAACCATAGACTCCAATTGAATATCACCCTCATGATGATCTACAATCTTCTTTACTATGGTTAGCCCAACCCCGGTACCATCATCATTGTCACCGAGGGTTTGAAATATTTTAAAAATACGATTATGATGCTTGGGATCAATACCCTTGCCATTATCAGAGACCTTAAAAATATGGGTATCCTCAATGCTCTGGTAAGAAACTGCAATTCGTCCGGTTTTATTTTGAATTGCCTTTACGGCATTTGATATAAGGTTTTGGAAAAGCTGATGGAAGAGGGTAGGGTTTACGTTTAACTTGGGAAAATCCCCGTTTAACTCGAAGTCTAGTTCTTGCTCGTTCAGGTAATAATTGAGTATGTCTTGGATTATTTTCCCTGAATCAATCTCTTGTTTCTCACTGTTTTTTCTCCCAACCCTTGAATACTGTAAAATGCCTTCAATAAGCCCGTGCATTTTCTCTAGTTGATCCTTCAGCATTCCGAAATGCTTCACAGAGTCTTTGGCAAGCTTTCCTTCTTCATCCTCTTCAATAAACTCAACCAAGCTTCCAATAGATCTCAAAGGGGCTTTTAGGTCATGTGAAACGATGTAGGCGAAGTTTTCCAATTCATCATTTACGGCTTCCAGGTTCTTTTTAAGCTCCTTTTCCTTGTTTTCAAGTTCCTTTCTAGAGCTTATATCCCTGATGCTAGCAGCAATCATGTTTTTTCCTTCCAAAAGAATTGGACTTAAGCTAATTTCTACTGGAAAGGTATTTCCTGTTTTCCTTAAACCAAGAAGTTCCAAGCCTTCACCCATGCTTCTAAACCTGGGTTTTTTCGAGTAAGCATTTCTATGGTCGCCGTGATTCCCTCTAAACTTTTCGGGCATTAAGGTTTCAACTCCCATACCAATTAGTTCATCATTTGAATAGCCAAAAACTTGGGAGGTTTGGTAATTTGCGATTCGGATTTTTCCTTTTTGGTCAACAATGATGGTTGCATCAGGTGCTGATTCTAAGATTTTTTGGAAGGTAGAGTCTTGAAATAATGAAAGGCTAGCATTTTCTTGCAATTGTCCATTGGAAATAAAAATCCAAAGCAAATGATCATTAGACCCTTTCAATCCATAAACGGATAGGGTATAGGTTGACTTTGAACTGGTAAATTCGTTGGTGCCAATTGAAACCTTCAGCTTTTTAAGGAACTCTTTTCCGACCTGTACTTTAGAAGTTTGGTTTAATAGCGAATCCAAGCTTTCTTCCGTCTCTAGGTTTTTCGCGACTTCATCGCCAAGTGGGTCTGTCAAAAAAAAATATGAATTTCTTAATGGCATTTGAAGCTGGCCTTAGGCGTTGTTATGCAAGGATGCTACCATTTTTTCTTTTAAATGATCAAGCATAATGGGTTTGGAAATAAAATCGGTTAAGCCAATTTCAGAACATTTTTCTTCAACCCCTTTTATGGCATGGGCGGTCATGGCCAAAATAGGGATGTTTTTCTTTTCTTCTGGAAAGCTTTCGCGGATGATTTTTGTGGCCTCAAACCCATCCATTACAGGCATCTGAAGATCCATCATAATCAAGTCGTACGACTGATCTTTGAAAAACTGTAAGGCTTCCTTGCCATCATTGGCAATGGTTACGTTTACGCCCAGTTTGGAAAGGAATTTTTGAGCCAACAATTGGTTCATTTTATTATCCTCAACTAGAAGCACTGAGACATTGCTGAAATCCTCATCAAAACTCAGGTTAGAACCAGCGTTTTCCTGTTTTACAGCTTCCTCAATAGAAGACTTATTAGAGGCTTCGGTTGGAAAGTAGAAAGATACGGCAGTTCCTTCACCAGGTTTGGAAGAAATTTCAACCTGTCCATCCATCATTTCAGAAAGGCTTTTTACAATGGTAAGGCCTATTCCTACACCTTCGAATTTTCGGGTATGCGACATATCTTCCTGTTGGAACATGTCAAAAATCCGATTCATTTTATCAGCCGGAATTCCTATTCCACTATCCGTTACACGGAATTCGATTTCTTTTTTACCCCTTCTAGAGTTTTGAATGGATAGCACGATATGCCCTTTTCGAGTGAACTTTATGGCATTCGATAATAAGTTGGCCAAGATTTGTTCAAGACGGACTGGGTCTCCTTTAATATGCCCAGGAAGGTTTTCATCCAGTTCAAGGGTGAAGTTCACCTTTTTCTTGTCAATTCGAAGGTCAAAACTCTTATAAACCCTTTCTATCATCCCATGCAGATCAAAGTCACGCTCTTTTAAGCTCAACTCGCCCACATTGATTTTTGAGAAGTCAAGGATGTCATTGATTAAGGTGATTAGGTTATGTGCCGAAACATGGATTATATTCAAATACTCCGATTGGTCCTTGTCAAGGTTAGTATGTTCTAACATTTGAGCCATTCCTAAAACTGCGTTCAGGGGAGTTCTAAGTTCATGGCTCATATTTGCCAAGAACTGCTCTTTGGCCTTATCCGACCTTTCCGCTTTAAGCTTTGCTTCTCTTAGCTCGGCCTCAATCTTTTTCTGTTCGGTAATGTCGGTTTCAATTACAACCACTTCATCAAGCTCTCCATTTTCGTTGAGAACGGGCGACATGGTAGTAATGGCATGAAAGCTTGATCCGTCTTTCTTCAGGTTATTTGCCTCGTAGGTTACAGATTCTAGGTCTTCAAATACCCTTTTGTAATGGTTGGAAGTAGGGTGGAGGGAGGTGATTCCAGAATCAACCAATAATTCTCCGCGGGTACCAATTACCTCACTGGATCCAAAGCCGGTTAATTTTGTGAATGCCGAATTCACCCACTCAATGGTTCCGTCTTTTTTGGCAATGATTACGGCCTTATCCATATTTGCCAGGGCCAGACTTAACCTACTTACCTGCCGTTCAGCCTTTTTCAGCTTCTCATTGGCGATTTTATGCTTAAAGGCACTATCAATGATTTTAGGAAGAACCTTTAGGTATGACTTTTCAAAATCCTTGACCAGATACTCATAAACCCCCATTTTCATCAATGATAAGGCAATTTCAAGTTTTTCTTGCCCAGTCACAAAAATCACCTGCATCTTATTTACCAAGTGAGGCACCAATTCAGAAGAGGATCCATCCTTGAGCATATAGTCAACAATGGCAACGTCGAACTGTTTATTTGTTTTCAGGAGGAGGAAGGTTTCTTCCATTGAGGCAGCAACGGTGACTTCGTAGTTCAATTCGTTCTTTTCTGCATACCTCTGAAAAGCAAACTGATCCACTTCATTATCCTCTATTAAGAGAATACGGATTGCCTTGTTTTGATCTTGATCCATGACGATGTGATTTCCAGTTGAAGTTCAAGTTTTATACCATAGCCTGAACTTGGTTCTTTGTTTTCGAGGAATCGGCTATAAACCTCTGAATACTAAAGCGTTTCTTCATTGACTCAACCATTTAGAGAATCGGGGTTTTTATGGTTTTTTCCAAGAATGAGAATTTTAAAACCAAGATAGGAATCTAAGTGGGTTCTGTATCAAACCCTTTCCGAGTCATCTTGCCCCAGCTTTTCTTTCCTCTAATTAAATCAATATTGCCCATTACCGCAGCAAAGGTTACAATGGGGTGAAAGAAGAACAATTCAAAGAAGGCCGTTGCCAGCAAAATAAAGAGCTCGCGTTTCTTTTTGTATTGATGATAGGTTCGTTCCTCAAAATAGATTGCAAAGGACGAAAAGCATAAGGAAAAGGAGTAAAGAGATACTAGGAATAATAGGAAGGTAAACCAGTTAATCTTTCCCAAAATAGCAAGAATGGCAAAATAGCTAATGCCCAAAAACTCAATTAAAGGAGCCAACCACTCAAAGACAAACCAATAGGGGTATGAGATCATTCCCATGATGCCAAACCTAGGATTTAGGGCAATGTCTTTATGCTTCCAAAGGGTTTCAAAATTACCACGGGTCCAACGATTTCTCTGTTTGAACAGAATATTTAAGTCCTCCGGAGCTTCCGTCCAGCAAAGTGGATCTGGAATATACACAACGCGGTAGGGCTCATTTCGTCTTTGCATGAACTTTCTCATGCGCACTACCAGCTCCATATCTTCACCCACCGTATTATGGTCGTAACCACCAGCATTCATGGCAATTTCTCGTTGAAACATTCCAAAGGCTCCTGAAATAATCAACAGACCATCCAACCTCGACCAAGCCATCCGCGCAAGCAAAAAGGCACGGATGTATTCCATTACCTGAACCCTTGGTAAAAACTTATCCGGAAGTTTTATGTTTGAAATCCTTCCAGATTCAACCGAACAAGAGTTGGCAATACGAACAACCCCTCCTGTAGCAATTACGTGCTTATCCGTACGCTCCATAAAGGGTTTTACCATTCGCAACATGCTGTCCTCTTCAAGAATGCAGTCAACGTCAATGCAAGAAATGTAGCTCGACCTACTCACGTTTAATCCCACATTCAAAGCATCCGATTTCCCACCATTTTCTTTATCTACAACCACCAAGTTTTTATACTCTGGAATCACGGACTTATAAATACCTCTTACAGGCTGAGTTTCAAGCCTTCGTTCATAGGCATAGGGGACCTTTACCAATTCGTAAGCATCAATAATCTTATCCAGAGTATCATCCTTTGAGCCATCATTCACCACAATCACCTCATATTTCACATAGTAAATAGTGAGAAGGGATTTAATGTTTTCAATAATCGTTGCCCCTTCATTATAAGCTGGGGCAATAATTGATACAGAGGGGGCTAGGGGAGAGGAAAGAATGTCTTCGTAATTGATGAAGGAATTCTTTCTTAGGTAATGGTTGGTCTCATAAATTGAGAAAATGGTCAATATGATGTAGGAGCTGACAATAAATATTGAATAGAATATTATCAGGAAATTGAAAAAGTCGAATATCCAGCCTCCAGAACTCATGATTTCAGCATTTCGTGGGTTACATGGTCGATAATCCTAGTATGGGTTTCATCAAAGCTTGCGCTTAACTGCTTGAAATCGTTTTTAGAATTATAACTAGTTTTCATAAGCGCCTCAGCAGCCGCAAAAGAAATTTCAAAATCCGGCTGCAAGAACTCCCCTTCTAAAAACTGCTTTTGCTCGCCCATGGATAAATCACCAACGGCTCCTAAAATTTCCAAACGAACATCTTTGGTTTCCGTTTGATAGATTCCCACGATCAAGTCTACATGGTTATTTAACTGAAGTGCTCTCATGGTTCGAACAGCCTCTTTCCGAATGGACCTTTCTTTATTTTCTAGGAGCTTAACCACTTGATATTCTGCTTCTCTTTGATGAAAAACCGCTATCAAGCGCAAACAGAAAATTACCATGCTGTTTTTCTCAGAGTCTAACCAACGGGCAAAAGAGGGGATGTTTTCACGATCGAAACTTGAAAGTACTTCGAGAATGGAAAGCATTTGCCAATCACTTAACTCATACCGATACCTATTGATATAGGCCAGGGCTTTAAATTCTCTCAATTGCACCAAGCCAAGCAAGGCTTCTTTGGCTAATATGGTGTTTTTGGAGTCTATGAATCCTTCAATATTCTTAGAGGCTTCGGAAACCTGCATTTGAGCCAGCTCTCGAATTCCTTTGACCTTAATATGCCATTGATAATCTTTTAATTTGGCAAAGGAGTCTTTAAAAAGTTCAAGGTCAATATAAACCTGACGAACCCTTTGAGCTGCCTCACCTGAGAGGTCATCGTGCTGCTCTACAAGTACATTTAACAGAAGTTGTCTTCGTCCACGTTTTCCTAAAAACTCTTTACGGAAAGAATGAAGAGCTTTATCGTATGCCTCTTTCGTGCCTGATTCTTCAAAGATTAGGGGAATGATAAGTTCAATGTATCTATGCTTTATCTTTTCCCGTCTACGGTTGTTTATGGATGCAAGTATCCGGCTATAACCACTGAGGGCAAAAAAGGTAATTCCTAGCACAGTAAAAAGTAGGCAAAGGCTGATTAAAACCTTTACTAAAAGGGGGAAGGCTTGGTAACTGTCAACTAACCAATATATACTCACTGTAAGGGTACTAGGCTTAGGCTATTCGATGAAAAAATTATAGCTTCAATATACGTTTTATCCGTATAATGAGTTCATTCGGACTGAAAGGTTTGGGAATGAAATCATTGGCTCCTAAATTGAACGCCTTCATAACCATTTCTTCCTGACCGGCAGAGGACAAAACCACAATAGGGACCTTTGAATTTAACTCGTTTCGGATGAAACTAGTCAATTCTAGACCATTGATAAAGGGCATCATAATGTCTATCAAGAATAAATCAGGAGACTCCTTCTTTATGATTTCCATGGCTTGTTTCCCATTCTCGGCAAGAATGGTGACGAAACCTTCCTTTTTAAGTTTAAATTCAAGAAGGGATAGCATCATTTGATCGTCTTCCGCGATAAGTATTGTTTTGCTCATTTAGTTAGTATTGGTAGTCGATGTAAGTAATTTGCGGACAAATTCAGCAAAAATTGGGAAGACCGAAAGAAATTTAGATTATTTTATTAACCCGTGTGTGCGGATATCTTCGGAAAACTTACCAATCGACGTACCTTTAACAAGAATAAATCAAAGTCAATAGGCTTACGTACAATATCATCCGCTCCTACCTCATATACCCGTTTTACCATTTCTTCCCCTGGAAGGATGGAAATTGCAAGAATGGGCAAATTCAGTTTTTCCTTAGATCGGATAATAGATATTACCTCAAAGCCGTTTAACTTTGGCAACATCAAATCGGTTAGCAATAGGTCAAAACTCTCGGCTTTAACCATATCCAAGGCTTTTTTACCGTCATGGGCCAAGACAACGGTATAACCTTCTTTCTCTAATCGGTACTTAATTAAGTGGGCCATGACCTGGTCATCATCCACCAATAGAATCTTGTTTTGCATGAGCGCTGGTATTTCCACAAATTTACGAAGCAACACCCCAAACCTTTGCATATTTCCACTTGATTCAAATCAGCAGGACCTATGATTATAATCAGAAGGAGGGATGAGAT
The DNA here is from genome assembly GCA_937139155.1 of uncultured Flavobacteriales bacterium. Lineage (GTDB taxonomy): Bacteria > Bacteroidota > Bacteroidia > Flavobacteriales > JBLHRE01 > CAKZPI01. The sequence continues at coordinate 42,817 of CAKZPI010000042.1, read as the reverse complement.
TTACAGAGGACCGCAAAACTAATTCCCTTGGTTTTCCGTTCATTTTACCATGAAAACAGTATCCATAATTTTAGGAACCTTTGCGGCCTTTATTTCTTGCGCCTCTGAACCTAAAATAAATCAATCAACCCAAAATTCACCTTCCATGGAATCATCTGATAGTATTGAAATAGCCACCTTCGGAGCGGGTTGTTTTTGGTGCATTGAAGCCGTTTTTGAAGAATTGAAGGGGGTAGAAAAGGTGGTTTCTGGCTTCAGCGGTGGGCATGTAAAGAATCCTGCCTACCGTGAAGTGATCTCGGGTCGTACAGGTCATGCGGAAGTAGCTCAGATCTATTTTAACCCGAAAGAAATAAGCTTCAAAGAACTTCTTGAGGTTTTTTGGCAAACCCATGACCCAACCACCCTTAATCGGCAGGGGAATGACGTGGGCACTCAGTATAGGTCCATTATTTTATACCACAATAACGAACAAAAAGAATTGGCTGAGTTTTACCTTAAGAAACTAGATGAATCACAGGCCTTCGAAAACCCAATTGTCACTGAAATCAAGGCTTTTGAGGCCTTTTATGAAGCAGACAACTACCATCAAAATTACTTCAAATACAATTCAGATCAACCCTATTGCCAATACGTAATTAAGCCTAAGTTGAAAAAATTTAGGGAGGCCTTCTCGGATAAATTAAAGGAGTAGAATATCTTCGCTTCAAACTACTGAAGCATGAAAAGACTCTTCCAATACATTTTAATGGGCATAGCCCTGGGTTTCGTGATTATCCAATTCTTTCAAATTGATAAATCGGCTCCCTCCTTTAAACCAGAAAACGACTTTCTTGCTGTAGAGGAGGTTGATGAACGCACCCAATTGATTTTAAAAGAGGCATGTTACGACTGCCACTCCAATGAAACGGTTTATCCTTGGTATACATCGGTTCAACCCATAGCCTGGAGGGTTGCCGAGCATATTGAGCACGGAAGGGAGCATTTGAATTTCTCAGACTGGGGAATGCTTCCTAAATCAGAAAAAAAGCATGCCATTCATGAAATTGTAGAGGTAATGGAAGAAGGCGAAATGCCTCTAAAAGATTATACCCTTGTGCATGCGGAAGCTCGGTTAACCAAAGAAGATCAAAATCACCTCATTCAATTCGTGAAAGGCCTGAAGTATTAATCTTCTTTCCTAAACCAACCCTTAACCTTTTCCAGAAACCGGCCTCCTGTATCCTCAGAAAGGCTGTCTCTAAGCGTGTCTTCTTTTCCGTAAAACCAAGAAAACCAAGACTTGAATAATTCTCGCTTAGGAGCTTCTGATAGGTAATGTGGACATTCAATAGTAGGGGATAGAGGACTGATTTCTTGAGAAAATTGGGCCCTGTATTCCTTTGACCTAGAAAGGCCTTGCAAATACCTTCCTGCAATGGGTAAAGCCGCGCTGGCCCCTTGACCCGTTTGCGTATACCTAAAGTGAATAAGCGGTGAACTCGCTCCAACCCAAGTAATGGTTACCAAGTTTTCTTGTAGCGCCGCAAACCAGGCATCAGCATTGTTTTGGGTGGTTCCTGTTTTCCCTCCAATGGGCAGGGAGTAACCAAAGGTTCCGCGCAATGACCTGGCGGTTCCTGAATCCACAACCCCTTTTAGCATTTGATTTAGGATGGACTGGGCCGTTGTATCATAATTTGGTACAGGTTTTATCTCAGGCTTTTCCTGATGAAGCAGCTTACCATCCACCGACTCAAGCCTGTCAATGTACCACGGACTTACAATTTTACCCTCGTTCACAAAACTGCTATAAACTACGGCCATTTGCAGGGGTGAGGCTGATGCAGAACCCAATGAGATACTAGGATTCAAAGGAAGACTTCCAGAAAATCCTCGAGACTTTGCCAAGTTTACCAAGGAAGGAAGTCCAAATTCAACGGCAATTTTTGCGGTTACTGTGTTGGAGGAATTGGCCAAGGCTCCAGCCAATGAATAATACCCAGTATCGGGTCCTCCAGAATTGGAAGGAGTCCATCCATCATAGTCTTCATAAACCTGCTCCTCGATTTCATAAAAATCGCATGGTTGGGCATCTTGCTCAAGGGCGTTTAGATAAACAAATGGTTTAAATAATGATCCCACCTGCCTCTCTGCCAGAACGTGGTCGTAAGGATATGCGGAAAAATCTTTTCCTCCAACCCAGGCCAAAACTGCTCCGGTATGTGGATTCAAGGAAATGGATGCCGGGTGGATTTGTCTCCATCTCCAGGCCAAAGAATCTAAAGGGGAAAGGAGGGTGTCAACATAATTTCCTTCCAACATTAGGGTCATAGAAACTGGCTCTTTCAAGGCTTCCAGGATTTCCGCATGACTAAGTCCTTTATTCGACATTACTTGGTACCGTCTGCCTTTTTGAATTTCCTTCTCAACAAAACTTTCCCTGAGCCATGGACCCCGGTTTCCCCATTCCTTTTCAAATCGTTCTTGTAATTTGGGGATGTGAGCATTCACCGAGGCCTCTAAGGCAGCCTGAGCTCTGGAATCTATGCTCAAGTACAGCTTAAGTCCGTCCGTATAAGGATTGTATTTCTGACCGTTCTCTTTAAAATGTTCATCGCACCATTTCCCCAACCACAGTCTTGCCCTTTCTCTTAAATAAGGTGCCATCCCTGTAAACCGATCAACCTTTTGGTATTTCACCTCAAGGGGAAGGGTTTGCACCGAGTCTGCCAAAGTATCAGACAAGAATTCATACCGCACCATTTGTGCCAAAACAGTATTTCTTCGTTGTTTTGATTTTTCTGGATACCTAATGGGATGGTAACCATTTGGCCCTTTCAGCATGCCCACCAAGGTTGCTGACTCTTGAAGGTTTAAATCTTGAATGGGTTTTGAAAAGTATCTTTCCGCCGCAGTTTCAATACCATACACGTCTTCGCCGAAAGGCACCGTATTTAAATACAACCAAATTATTTCTCGTTTTGTATAGGTTTCCTCAAGTCTTGTGGCCGCAATGCTTTCCTTAATTTTAGCTACAGGAACCGATAGGAAGCCTCTATACTGCCTTGGGAACAAGTTTTTTATCAATTGCTGACTAATGGTAGACCCCCCTCCTGAGCCTTCATCACCAAGGAGGATGGTTTTAAAAATAACCCGACCCAAGGCTCGGTAATCAATTCCATTATGGTTCATAAACCGAACATCTTCCGTGGCAATCAGGGCGTCAACTAAATGTTGTGGAATGTCCTCAGCATTGGCAATGTCTCTGTTTTCAATGAAGTATTTTCCGATAAGTTTCCCATCCTTGGTATATACCTCGGTAGCCTCCGCTTGTTTTATTTCTTTTAAGTCTGCAACGTCAGGCACCTCTCCAAAAGCCTCAAAATAAACGAGTAGAACGAGGGCAAGAAACCCCATAATCCCAGTTAGAACAACTAGGGCAAGACGAATCAACCATTGTTTCTTGGTAAGCTTTGGTAACTTCATAATTCTTTAAGGTGAAAAACCGACGAAAATCAACGGAATTCAGGGTTAAAAATTCTAATTTCGCTCGAAAATACAGAGATATGTTGAGTTCTAAACAAGCCATACACTTAGAAGACAAATACGGAGCCCATAATTACCATCCACTTCCCGTGGTTTTAGATCGCGGAAAGGGGGTTTTTGTTTGGGATCTTGAAGGGAAAAAATACTACGATTTCCTTTCAGCCTATTCAGCCGTAAACCAAGGGCATTCCCACCCCAGAATAATCAATGCCTTAAAAGAGCAAGCAGACCAATTGACCCTTACTTCAAGGGCCTTCTATAATTCCAAGCTCGGAAAGTACGAAGAGTTCATGCACAAGGTCTTTGGTTACGATAAGGTTTTGCCAATGAATTCAGGGGCGGAGGCTGTTGAAACCGCCATTAAAATTGCTCGTAAATGGGCGTATAATAAAAAAGGAATCCGGGAAGGGGATGCCAAAATCATTGTGGCCAATGGTAATTTCCATGGAAGAACCACCACCATTATTTCTTTTTCGGTTGACCCTGACGCAAAAGACGAGTTTGGTCCTTATACCCCAGGATTCGAAGTGATTCCTTACAATGACATCAATGCCCTTGAAAAGGCGCTTCAAGACCCTAATGTTGCAGGATTCCTAGTTGAACCTATACAAGGGGAGGCAGGAGTTTTTGTTCCAGATGAAGGGTACCTCAAGGAGGCTTCACAGCTTTGTAAGCAAAAAGGAGTTCTTTTCATTGCCGATGAAGTTCAAACCGGAATTGCCAGAACTGGGGAAATGCTTTGCTGCGATCACGAAGGAGTTCGTCCGGATATGATTATTTTAGGAAAGGCTTTGTCGGGTGGTGTTTACCCCGTTTCTGCGGTAATGGCTGACGATGAAATCATGAATGTAATTCAGCCTGGACAACACGGCTCAACCTTTGGAGGAAATCCACTGGCCTGTGCAGTAGCTATGGAGGCCATTCAAGTAATCCAAGACGAAAACTTAGCCGAAAGGGCGAAAGACCTAGGCGATATTTTTAGAAAGGAAATTGGACGGTACATCAAACAGTCAAACATTGCTAAGTTGGTACGAGGTAAAGGGCTATTAAATGCTGTGGTTATTAACGATTCAGAGGATAGCAGCACTGCTTGGGACATTTGCATGAAATTGGCCGAGAATGGTTTATTAGCCAAGCCAACCCATGGCAACATTATCCGTTTTGCTCCTCCATTGGTGATCACCAAAGAACAGCTCTTAGACGCTTGTGAAATCATTAAAATGGCATTGAGGGAATACGAACCTGTAGCCTAAAACTTCAAGGCTAATTTTAGGTTAACCAATCTAGAGGTCAGGAAATTGGGAACGGCGAATTGTGCGCCGTTCACATCCTGAACCCATAAATATGAAATGGTGTTTCGAATTTGAAGTAGATTGAATACTTCCAAACTCAAAAATGCCGATTCAAAATGGTTCAAAGGCTTAAACTTTGACTCAATTTCTTCAGACCGAAGTATTTTTATAAACCCGATATCTACCCTTCGATAGGGGGGCATGCGGAGGGTTTGTTGATGCCTTTGGGTTTGAGGCGGACCAAAGGGTAGGCCCGTTCCGAAAACAAGGGTGAGGTTAACCTGAGTACTTGGATTGTTGGGTAGATAATCCTGGAAGAAAATTGAAAAGTTCACCCGTTGATCGGTTGGACGGGGAATATAGCCCACAGCCACCATATTTGAGTCTTGATCTAATTTCTGATCCCCTTCCAGATCCTCCTGAATGGTCATTACCGAAAGGGAAGCCCAAGATTCAATACCTTTTACAAATTCACCATTTACTTTAAAGTCTAAGCCCGTTGCGAAACCCTTGGCCATGTTTTCGGCATAGTACCGAATTCGGACATTTTGAATTTCGTAGGGAATCAGGTTGTCAAGGTCTTTGTAATAGGCTTCTCCGGTGAACTTAAAGGGCCTATTCCAAGCTTTGAACTCATAGTCCATTCCTCCAACAAGATGCAAGCTTCTTTGAGCCCTTATGTCTTTGTTTAAGCTTCCGTCCAGAGCTCTTAGTTCGCGGTAAATAGGCATTTGATAATACAAACCCGTGGCAAACCGAAAAACCACGTCTTTCTCCCAATCGGGTTTATGTCCGATTGAAATTCTTGGGGAGATTACCGTTTGTGAGTTGAGCGACCAGGTGTGTGATCTAAGTCCTAGGTTAAGGAAAAACTCTTTTTCCAACCATTCTACTTCGTTTTCCCATTCTGCATAGGCCTTAAACCGGTAAGATTCAAGAGATGCATTGCCACGAATCAGTTCGTAAAGTTCAAATGGGTTTCCAGCGGATGATTGTGGGGTAGAGTAGAAGGCAGAGTCAATTAGGGTCCATTCCCATAATTGATCTTCAATTTCCTCCCTTTCCACCGAGGCTCCCCACCTCCAATCGCCTTGGTCGCTGGTGTACAATCCTCTATGACTAAAGGTGTAGTTTCTAGAGTTCAATCGGTTTCGAGCATGATTTAAAAAACCACCTATACCACGGTTTGAAACCACTTCTCCGAATGATTCAGAACCTAAATTATTGTCTAAGTCTCCTAATAAGTATTGTCCAAGAATATCAAAGGTTTCCTTTTCATTTCCCGCGTAAGCGCTACCAATGAACTGAAGCGAAAGGTCTTTATGCGGACGGTAGGTTGAAGAAATAGCTCCTGTATAAGCATCAAATGCGTCCACTTCTTGGCCTTCAAAGAAAACGGTTAATCTGAGGGCTGCTGAAATGGTTCCGAAGTCAGTTTGCCGGGTTTGAGGAATTACATTGTACCGATTTCGGGCAAAATTACCCAGAAAGGAAATGTCCCAGTCATCGTTGATGTAATAGGTGATATACGATTGAAAATCAGCGAAATTCGCATTGTAATCCGCATCTGTATCAAGGGTAGAGAGGAGGTTTCTATTCGACCTTTGACGGAAAGACATGATGTAGGAAAGCCGATAGTCTTTGGTGATTCCTTCAACGGTTGCAGATTGACCAAGAAGAGAAAATCGAAGGGTTCTTAGGTTTTTGCGGGGCTGTTTATAGGTTACATCAAGAACTGAAGACATTTTATCGCCGTACCGTGCTTGAAATCCTCCGGCGCTAAATTGAACATTGGCCACCATATCGGCATTGATGAAACTCAAGCCTTCTTGCTGGCCCGAACGCACCAAAAAAGGTCTTCGAATTTGAATTCCGTTCACATAAACCAAGTTCTCATCAAAATTTCCACCCCGAACGGAGTATTGTGAACTTAGCTCGTTGTTTGAACTAACCCCCGGAAGGGTTTTGATCAAGGATTCAACGCCATCATTCACCATGGCAATTTGCCCAATCATTTTGGGGTCAAGGGCGGTTATTCCTTGAAAACGATCTCGCTCATCGGTAACCGTTACATCGTCAATTAGGTTGACCGCAAAGTCTAGTTCCACCTGAATCTCTTGCCTTTCGCCGGAAAGGACTAGGTTAAGAGTATCTGGGAAATAAGCTATATGGCTTATAATTAATTTCACATTTCCACTCGGTAGGTCAATGGAAAACTGACCGGTAGAGTCTGTAGTGGCTCCGAATCCTTGAGAAGTAATATTGGCGTCGGAAATGGGTGTTTTTGTTTCGGAGTCTAAAACCGTTCCGCGAACTTGGGTGGTTTGAGCTTGAATCATCCCCGAAAGGGAAAGCATGAAAGCGAGTAAAAAGCTTAATCTCATTTCCCCAATTCTCCGTTTTTCCAAGCTTGAATAAACTTTGCCCAAGCAAAGGGGTTGCTCAAGGCTCCAACCACGGCTTGCTGTCCGGAACCCGTGTACATTCCGGCATTGTATAAATAAGATTGTTGGTTTCGAATGGCAAGGTCTGAGGATAAACCAGGGTCATCTTCTATGTTCATGGCCATTTCTTTCAAGGTCAAAAGGGCTAAATTTCTACGGGCCCTCTGAAGGTCGTCTTCAGGAAGCTGAACATTGATAACAGCCTGCTTGAATTGCTCAACGGTTCTCCAGGGTAAAACCACTACTTCTGGTAAGAAAATGGTGTCTGGCTCAAGCATTTGAATCAAGGTATAATAGGTGTCCGGCAAAGAGTCAGGAAGAATGTAAACAGAGTTTCGGTAACCAATGTTTGAAAAGAGAATGGTGTCATTGGCTTCAACCACAATGCTGAAATAGCCTTGAAAATTTGAAATGGTACCGGTTCCTTGAGTAATATTTACAACATGGGTATAGGGTACAGGGCGTAATGAATCGCCCGTTAATACTGCGCCCGATAACTGCAAAAGAGGGTCGTCTTCACCCTGCTCCTGGGCCATGGCCGAAAAGCTTAACACGAAAAAACCGAATGCGATAAAAAAGTACTTCATGAATCTTGCAAAGGTAACAGGACAAACTATCCTTTATTGCTTTTTCCCAAGAGATTTGATCAAATTCTTTAAAATTTCTTGCGATTCTTCTGACCACCACGCCTCCATAGAGCTGGAATAAGCCTCCTCAAAATCTTGATCTAATTTCCTTAAAAGGTCATTTTTTAGGTTGGATTTGGTTTTTGAAAAGGTAGAGGGGGGCAAGGCCATCATTGATTTCAAAACCTCCTGTGAAGCTTCCTTCATTTCCTTTCCTTCCACAACCTGATCAACCAATCCTGCTTCTAAAGCTTCTTTAGGATTGTATAGTTTACCAGTCATGAGAGAGGCATAAGCCAATCTTTTTCCAAGGGTCCAGGCGTAGAGGTGAAAAATAGGCTCTGGCACCACGATGCCCACCGGAACCTCATTCAAGCCAATTTTAAAGCTCCCTGACTCCATAATCCGGTAGTCAGCACAGAGGGCAAGAACACAACCTCCAGCCGGAGAGTGCCCAGTAATGGATGCTAGCAAGGGTTTTGAAAATGAATTCAAGCTGAGTAATAGCTCGTGAAACTTCCTCCAAAAGTTTCGAATTTCATCCTTATCGTATCCATAAAGCTCCGGAACATCCAATCCCGCTGAAAAAAACGGAGAGGAACCATGAAGCCAGACGGCTTTCACTTCTTCATCAAGTTTAAAAGACTTGAAAGCCTCCAGAAGGTCAGTTGCCATTTCAAGGTTGATGGCGTTTGCTTTCGGACGATTTAATTCAACCTGGGCTATTTGATCAACCAGATTAATTTTTAAGGTGTTCATGGCTTTACATAATTAAAGGATCGGCTCAGGCGGGTGGTGTTTCCCAGCTTATCCATTACTTTAACCACCAAGGTATTGTTTCCTGCCTTGAGGTTTTCATCAATTTCGTAAAAGAGGAGGTTTTTCTTAGGCTCGTACTCAAATAAAATGAACTTACCATTGACTTCTACCCGATACTCTTCTATTCCTGATTCCTTATCATCCATTAAAATGGAAATCCGAGTTCCAGAATAATTGCTCCCTTCTTTGAGGTAAGGGAAAGAAACAGTAGGAGGGATGCTATCTACCCGAAAGGCATAGGTTCCGAGGCTACGGGTGCCCAAGGACATGAAATCACCTTCCCATTCACCCCCTTCAAAAACATCATCCCCATCCCGATCAAGGGAAACAATGTAGGCTTTGTCTGCATAAGACTTAAGGGTGTCATAGGGTCTTAGAACTAAACGGTACCGCTTATGAACCGGAACGGAAAGGTCATGCACATGGTAAAGGGGACCAAGGTCTTGAGTTTCCGTTTTTGAAAAGCTCAGGTATTCATCTTGATACAGGGCCTTTGCGGGCATATAAACCTTTAGTGAGTCGGTCACATAATTGTTGATTTCATCCCATTTAAAAAGCACTCCTTTAGCATTTCTTTCCGCTTTTGCGGGAATAACTTGAAGGTTGAGTTTGGTTTTATGTGCATTTCCAGCCTTATCTCTAGCTACCAATTCAAGGTTTAATTTGGTGAAGGAATCTATAGGAATCAGTCCGGACCCTTCATTTTCAAGGATATTAAGGGGGTTATTTGGAAGCTTGTATAACCTTTGAACGCGGGTTTTGCAACAGTTTTTTTCAGGATAATCAATGAAAGAATTCAGGTACCGGGTTTCGGAAAAAGAAATGGCGTCCATGGCATAACCGAAATGCCTTTTCCCGTTTACATATAGGTCAAGGGCATAATTACCATTCAAATTATTGGCGCCATCCTGTCGATCAAAGCAAACGGCTCCAACCCCTAGGTTTTCCGCTGGTAATTTCAGGCGAATGATTTGCTCCTTGGCAGAAGGTTCGAATTTCCCGATTTGCTCAATGACCTGTCCACGATTATCCAATGCATAGAAATACCAAGCCCAAATTACCGGGGGACTAGTGTCTTGAACCTTGAAGCCAAAATCCAGTGGATTTACAGGAACTTCCGATTGGGTATTTCGGATTTCGAAATGCAAATGAGGCCCGAAGGATCCTCCTGTATTTCCTGAAAAGGCAATTAAACCACCCTGTTTAACCGGCAACCTTTTCGAATCAGGGAAAAGCTCAATTTCGAAAGACTCTCTGGCATATTGCATTTTCTTCACATAGGCTTCAATTTCTGGAGAAAAGGATTTCAAATGAGCGTAAACCGAGGTATGTCCGCTTGGGTGACTTATATATAAAGCCTTTCCATAGCCCCGGGTTGAGACTTTTATCCGGCTAACGTATCCGTCGGCAATTGATTTCACTTCCAGTCCGGTACGACCTTGGGTTTTAATGTCAATTCCTGCGTGAAAATGAGAGGAACGCAATTCCCCGAAGGTACCAGAAAGCACCAGTGGAATGTCAAGTGGGGGAGTAAAGTCTTGAGCAAAAGCCCCTTTCATCAGAAAAATGGAGCTAGCAATCAAAAGGATATTTTTCAATTTCATGGGTCGCAATTTAGGAGTTTCAACGGCCTTAAAAAATCAAAGAAAAACCTTGGCATGCCTTGTAAGTTCTGCCTACAAACCCTACATTTGTTGTACGTTGAAATCGGAATATGGATCACCTTAACGGTTTGGTTTTACGAATTGAAGAGGGCGTCAAAAGCCTTCAATCCGAACTGGATAGATACCGTTCTGAATTAAACGTGAAAAACGAGGAATTGGATGCATTGAGGAAAGAAAATTCTGATTTGCGGAAAACCAACTCGGAATTGGAGGAAGCGTACTCTAAATTACGACTGGCAAAGGCCATTGGCAAATCTAGCGGAAGTGATGTAGAGGCGCGTAGGAGGATGAATGAATTAGTGCGGGAAATTGACAAATGCATAGCCATGTTAAATGGCTGATATTGTTGGAAATACGTGAGTGAACTCAAGATAAAGATCAGCATTGCCAACCGGGTATATCCCTTGACCATTCTTCGTGAAGAAGAGGAAGGTATCCGAGCAGCGGCAAGGCGGATTGAGAAGGTGCTTCGGGATTTTGAAGCCAATTATGCGGTTCGAGACAAGCAAGACCTTCTGGCCATGGCGGCCCTTCAGTTTGCCACAGAACTTGAAAATATTCACCATAAAAATTTAGTGGTGGATGAAGCCCTTGAAGATCGTCTAAGACGATTGGAGGACTTGGTTTCAAGTAGATAACGTTCTTTAAAATAAAACCTATAAATGCATTCCCGCATTGGTTCCTGATTTTGTTAAACTCAACAGTTTTTACCATAGAGGTCTTCTTTGCAACTGTAAAAACAAGCCTCATCCGCCTTTGGTGGACCCGCAAGGGTGTCAGTGGAAGTTTGAGCAGCTGTGGTAGATCTCGATCCTGATTTTTTGGGGTTTATTCAAAACGAACCAATGTGGGTTTTTTTATGACCAAAACAATTTAATAATGAACCAAACCATACTCATATTAATTGCCGCCTTAGGGGGCATCATCCTAGGTTACCTTATTGCTCAGATTGTGATCAAAAAGGCTTTGACCGCCAAAAAAGAAGGAATTCTCTCAGAAGCCGAAAAAGAGGGTGAGCGTATCAAAAAGGAGAAAATCCTTCAAGCCAAAGAAAAGTTTCTAGAACTCAAGTCTGAGCATGAAAAAATGATTCAGTCTAAGTCTAGCAAAATTGAATCAGCTGAAAACAGAATAAAAGACAAAGAGTCTAAGCTTAACCAACGTTTTGATGAAGTTAAGCGCAAGGAAAAGGAGCTGAATAAGCTTCGTGAAAACCTTGGCCGCCAAAGTGAAATTGTTGAAAAGAAGCAAAAAGAGCTCGAGAAAAACCATCGCAAACAGGTTGAACAACTGGAAGTTATTTCTGGTTTAACTGCCGAAGAAGCCAAAGCTCAACTAAACGAGGCCCTGCGCGGCGAAGCCAAAACGGAAGCCCAAGCCTATATTCAAGAGGTAATGGATGAGGCTCAAATGACCGCCGGGAAAGAAGCCAAAAAAATCATCATACAAAGCATTCAAAGAATCGGAACTGAGCAGGCCGTTGAAAATGCTGTGTCTGTATTCAATATTGAAAGTGACGACATCAAAGGGCGAATCATTGGTAGAGAGGGACGTAACATTCGTGCTTTGGAAGCCGCTACAGGGGTAGAAATTATTGTGGATGATACTCCTGAGGCCATCATTCTTTCTTGTTTTGACCCCGTCCGAAGAGAGATCGCTCGCCTTGCCCTTCATAAACTTGTGACCGACGGAAGAATTCACCCAGCCAGAATTGAAGAGGTGGTTTCCAAAACGCGGAAGCAAATTGAAGAGGAAATCATTGAAATCGGGAAGAGAACAACCATTGATTTAGGAATTCATGGTCTACACCCTGAATTAACCCGAATGGTAGGCAGAATGAAATACCGCTCATCTTACGGACAAAACCTTCTACAACATAGTAGGGAAGTGGCTAAGCTTTGTGCTACGATGGGCTCAGAACTTGGAATCAACCCGAAAGTTGCAAAGCGTGCCGGACTTCTTCATGACATCGGTAAGGTTGCAGAAGAGGCTCCGGAAACCCCACATGCCATCCTTGGTATGCAAATGGCTGAAAAATATGGTGAAAAACCAGATGTGCTTAATGCCATTGGTGCCCACCATGATGAGATTGAAATGACCAGCCTTATTTCGCCAATAGTTCAGGTTTGTGACGCCATCTCAGGAGCTCGTCCGGGTGCCCGTAGAGAAATTGTAGACTCATACCTCAAGCGGATTAAAGAACTGGAAGACCTAGCTTTGGGTTATCCTGGAGTGATGAAGTCTTACGCCATTCAAGCTGGTCGTGAGTTGAGGGTGATTGTAGAAAGTGAAAAGGTGGGTGACGAGAATGCAGCTGCCCTGTCCTTTGACATCTCCCAGAAAATTCAAAACGAAATGACCTATCCTGGTCAAGTTAAGGTAACTGTAATTCGAGAAACAAGAGCCGTAAATTACGCCAAGTAAAAGCTCTTGTTAAATCATGACTTTTCGCAATTTCATGATGATTGGAAATTTTAATTTTGCACCGAAATTTTTACACGCATGCCTAATAAAAACATTTTAGTTCCGGTAGGATTCTCAGATCAATCTTTAATTGCTCTTGGCCAAGCGGTTAACCTTGCCAAAAAGATGAATGCCAAGATTACCCTTCTGGCAGTGGTAGAGGAAAGCAATACCCTCTTTGGTTTGTTTGGAGAGGATAAAGATGCCCTAAAAGAACATACCCAAAAGATTCGAAAGAATTTAGAAGGACTTGCTGAAGAATACAGCAAATCTGGGGTTGAATTTGACGTATTAACGGCCTCAGGAGTGGTTTATGAAGAGATTTCAAGAGCCGCAACCAACATCGACGCCAAGTTCATTGTCATGGGAACCGACGGACGCCCAGGGAATATATCCAAGCGCTTCATTGGTTCAAACGCCTATCGTACGGTTACATCAGCCCCATGTCCGGTAATCACCATCAAAGGATCAGAGCATAGGGAAGGTTTAGAGCGAATTGTGCTTCCGCTTGATTTGGAAAAAGAAACCAAGCAAAAGGTAAACCACTGCATTGCCTTGGCTAAATTATTTAATGCAGAGGTTCATATTATCTCAGTTCTTACCTCTGATGACGAATTCCTAAGAAACACCTTGAAAAGGAATATTCGTTCGGTAGAGACTTTTATTAAAGGGAAATCGGTAAAATGTGTAGCCAAACTGGTAAGCCCAGAAAAAGGCCAAGACCTTTCAAGAGCCGTAATTCAATACGGGAAGGAAATTGACGCCGATCTAATCATGATTATGACCCAAGAGGAAAATCAAATCACTGAGTTTTTCTTAGGATCTGCAGCGCAAAGCATAATCTACCATTCCAGGATGCCAGTAATGTCTATTAGACCCAAATCCAAAGATGTAGTTTACGACCTTCCGTAAATTGATAGGGCGTCCTTAAATGGTTAAATCATTTAAGATGAAACAAAAAAGGGGTGAATCGAAAGATCCACCCCTTTTTCATTTTGGAATACGTGTTTAGCGCTGGATTAAAAACTTACCCATTGAGTTTACATTTTCAATCTCATCTACAAACCTGTAGGTGTAGAATCCTTGTTCAAAAGATGATACATCCAGTTGAATTCGGTTTCCTTGTACATTTTCAGTATGAACCAGTCTTCCCGTAAGGTCATAAATCTCTATACTACCTTCTGCCTCCTCTGAGCTAAACTCCATTACCAATTGATCGGCAGCTGGGTTAGGGTAGGTGGTAATTTTAGATTTGGTCAATTCTTCCAATCCAACCCTTGGGGCTTCTTTTAAATAAGAGCCAGCAATGATGGAATCTTGTTCATCTACATAGGCTTCAAAAACCAAGTACCTTGAACCGGGGTCATTTGAATACCATTCATACTCTCTAGAAGCTGAAACGGAAGCATCCTGTAGAATGGGGTCGCCAAGAACAGGATAAACCCAAAGGCTATCTACGGTTGCTTGTTCAATTTTTAACCGCAAAGAATTAAAAGAACCATAAGGAGTGGTCATCATACCATAGGCATCTACTACATAAGAATAGTCAATTAATTGGGTATAAACCGCAGAATCAAATTGAATTCCATCACCTGGAATCACAAGTCTAATAAGCCCTGTATCTTGATGTTGATCTCCGTATTCAAGGATGAATTTCAAGGCCTCCAATTCATCCACAAACCGGATCATATCAACATTCCCATCGCCATCGGCATCTTGGGTTACCCCTAAGATATTCATTCCATCGGCATCCTGTTGGTAATAAAGGTACTGATCAGAACCTAAAACTTCCGCCGTAGTGGCATTGGGGAAATTTGCAGCGTAGGGGGTCCATTGGGCTGGCTTAAAATACAAATCGTTATCAACATCTGCCTGAAAATTAGAGTAGTCCCAGGTTTGAGCCGGTCCTGATTCTGTGATTTTCAAGCCGGCAGGAGCAATGGTATCGGTTGAAATGGTTACTTCATTTCCTCCAGAAACCATTCCATATTGTCCGATGGAAATTTGAGCTTCGGAGATTCCCATCAGGCCAAAAGCCAAGGCTCCTGTAAAGAGTACATGTTTTTTCATGAAAATTAGTTTTGGTTTATTGTTTTACAATTGGAAGACAATCCAAAGGTAAAATAAAAATTGACTAATTGTTCAATTCTTTCATCAATTGAATTTTGGCAGCGGTTAAACGGTCAATTTCCTCCGGACTAAGTTTTGGGAAATCAATGGGTAATGCCTTCAAGCTATCGCTGAATATATCTGCCACGGCATGTTGCATATACCATTTCTCATCTGCCGGAATTATATGCCAAGGAGCCCAGTCAGTACTGGTTTTCTGAATGGCTTCTTGATAGGAATATTGGTAATCTTCCCAATGGCCACGTTCAACCAGGTCGCGACTTGAGAACTTCCAGTTTTTTTCGGGCCTATTGATTCGGTCTAAAAACCGTTTGGCTTGTTCATCTTTTGAAACATGGAGGAAGAATTTTAGAATAATCGTTCCTGAATTCACCAATTTCTTTTCAAAGGCATTGATGGCATGAAACCGGTTTTCCCAAAATTCAGGCTTAATATCATCAACAGACTTAATTCCAGGAATGCTTTGGCCTAGGATAAATTCCGGATGCACCCGAGTTACCAATACTTCCTCATAATAAGACCTATTGAAAATCCCTATCATTCCCTTACGGGGAAGGCGTACCTGGCAGCGCCAAAGGAAGTCATGAGCTTTTTCCTCAGTAGAAGGGGCTTTAAAAGAATGAACCATGCATCCCTGAGGATTAACCCCACGCATCACGTGCTTAATGGTAGAATCTTTGCCAGCGGCATCCATGGCTTGAAAGATGAGTAAGTAGGAATACCTTTTATGGGCATACAGCTTCTCCTGAAGTTTTCTCAATGCCTTCCGGTCTTCCTTCAGCAACTTCTTTGCTGCTTCTTCGTCAAGGACTTCCCCTTGATACTTGGTTGGTACCTCCTTAAGACTAAGGGGCTTTCCAGGTTTATGTATATGGGTTTTCATGAGGTTAATTTTGCATAAGATAAGAAGTAGAATGAAAAGCAGAATTGACTTTATCCTTTAGATTCCGTATATTTTCTCGACAATAAAAAATCAAGAATCCATGGTGAAAAGTTATCGAGGAGTTCAAGAAACTCCCCCTAAGGTTGAGAATCAAAACCTTCAAATTAAGCACTTTATGTCAAAAAACGTGATAACCTTTAAGGAGGATCAAACCGTTGATGAGGTGGTGCAAACCTTGGTTAAGAGAAACATTTCTGGGGCTCCCGTGGTAAACCAAGCGGGTCAGCTATGTGGAGTGATTTCAGAAGGAGATTGCCTGAAAGAATTTGTTTCTGGAAAGTATACCAATTCGCTTTCTAAATCAGGTCAGGTAAGGGATTTCATGACTACGGTTGTGGAAACCATGGATCCTGAAATAGATATTTTTGAAGCGGCTGACACCTTTTTGAAACGAAGGGTTCGAAGGTTTCCGGTGGTAAAAGACGGAAAGCTCCTAGGGCAGTTGTCGCAAAGAGATGTAATGCGAGCCATTCAGAATTTGAAAAACGAAACTTGGTAATTAAAAATCAACAAAACACATGTCAATTAAACGAAAGGCGGAAGCCAAATGGAGTGGAAACGGAAAATCTGGAAAGGGGCATTTAAGCCTCGAATCAAAGGTTTTGGAAAACACACCTTATTCCTTTTCTACCCGTTTTGAAGACGAAAAAGGCACCAATCCTGAAGAATTGATCGGGGCCGCTCATGCAGGCTGCTTTTCCATGAAACTGGCCTTTGTACTTCAAGAGAACGACTTGGTAGCCGATGAAATTCACACGGAATCAACCGTGCATTTGAACGAAGGTAAAATCAATCAGGTTGAACTTAACCTAAGAGCCAAAATCGACGGAGTTTCAGAGGATAAATTTCAATCCATGGCCAATGAAGCCAAAGATAATTGTCCGATCTCCAAATTATTCAAATCAGATATCGTGCTGAATGCCAGACTAGAGTAGGGGTTTGGAAAAGCTAAACCGCCCATATGGCATAAAATAAATCGTTGGGGTGTAAAGTGGATTTAAATACCGTACCTTTGCACCCCAATTTAAGACATATTCTTTGAAAACTTTTCAATCCTTAGGTTTATCGGAAAACATTCTGGAAAACCTAAAATCCATTGGCTTTGAAACGCCAACCCCCGTACAAGAAAAAACGATTCCTGTACTTTTAGAAAACTCTTGTGACCTTATTGCTCAAGCTCAAACCGGAACTGGTAAAACGGCCGCATTTGGCTTGCCCTTATTAGATCTAATTGAAGTAAATCAAGGCCGAAATCCTCAAGCCCTAATACTTTCTCCCACCCGAGAACTAGGCTTGCAGATTGCCGAACAATTAAAACTACTTTCAGGCAAAAGGCTTGAAAAAGAAATTCAAGTGGTATATGGGGGTGCTCCCATTACCAAACAAATGCGCGACCTTAAGTCGAAGCCGTCTATCATTGTTGCTACCCCGGGTAGACTGATGGACCTCATGCGTAGAAGGGCCGTTAATTTGAACGAATTAAAGTATTTGATTCTTGACGAGGCCGACGAAATGCTAAGCATGGGATTTTTGGACGATATAGATTATATATTCCAAGAAAGTCCGGACGAGAAAAACACCTGGTTGTTCTCAGCTACCATGCCCAAAGAGATCCGCACCATCATCAAAAGGTATATGCATGACCCGGTTGATGTTCAGGTGAATAAGATCAATAAGACCAATCAAGACATTGAACACCTTTATGTTCAAGTAACTTCTTCCAATAAGCTTCCTGCTTTAAGAAGGTTCTTAGATCTTGACCCCAGTATGAGAGGGGTAATGTTCTGTAGAACCAAAAGAGAAACCCAAGAAATTGCCGATACCCTTACCAACGAAGGATATGGAGTTGAGCCTCTTCACGGAGACTTAAGCCAATCTGCTAGGGAGCAAGCTATGTCTAGATTTAAAGCTAGAAACATGCAACTCTTGATTGCTACGGATGTAGCTGCAAGGGGTATTGATGTGGATAACCTAAGTCATGTAATTCACCATAAACTTCCTACCCAAACGGAGATTTATACCCATAGATCTGGTAGAACAGGAAGGGCTGGTAAAAAAGGAATTTCCTTGGTTTTTGTGAACTCAAAGGAAATGCGCCAAATCAAGGCCATTGAAAAAGACCTTCAGGTTACTTTCAAACAAGCCATGATTCCTGAATTTGACGAAGTTGTAGGCAATCGCCTTAAACTTTGGACCCAAGAGGTGATTTCAACCGATCCTCAAGGCCATAATGCTGAACTTTTTCATCAGGCTTTAGAAGAGTTCAAAGAGCTTTCGAAAGAGGATCTTATTGAGCGTATGGTTCAAATGAAATTCGGTGACGTTCAATCCAAATCAAAAGAAGGTAACCTAAACGATACCGGAGCAAAAAGGGATGAATCAAGAAAAGGATATACCCGTTTCTTCGTGAATCTTGGGAAAATTGATGGAATTGATGCTCCTGATGTGGTAGACATTCTTGCTGAAGTATCTCAATGTCCAGCTAAGTCTATTCAAGACCTTAAATTCTTGAAAAACTGCACATTCTTCAATGTTGAGGATAAGTACGCTAATGGATTCGGACAAAAGTTTGACGGTGTTCAAATTGGTGGCCGCGACCTTAGGGTTAACCGCGACAATGATGATAATGCTGGAAGCCGGAAATCAAAAGACGGGTTTAAATCAAAATCTCGTTCTCGTTCAGGTGGTGGAAGAAAGCCACGCCGTGAAGGACAAGGTGGCTCAGGCGGACCCAGAGGGAAGTCTTCGCCAAGAAAACGTACTTCTTCTAAAAGGAGGTATTAAAACCTACATCTAAAAAAATTGAATCCTGCCTTTGGGCGGGATTTATTTTTTGGGAGGATCTTTTAAGACTCTGTATTGTTCACCTAAATCTCAAATCACATACCTTACTAAGAATGATGTTTCCTTCAGCCCTTTAATGAGTCATATTTCTACTTGACATAATTAATGCGATTTATTCTACGTAAAGAATATGCATTTGCAGTAGTAGTGATGCGGGGACATTTTTTATCCTGGATGATAAGAATGGAATGTAAGTAGGTTTGTTTCCGTTTGAGCCTGCTTAAGGCGCTTGGCAATTAATAAACCTGATTCTCATAACTAAATTCCCTTAACCGGAAAGAATTGGAATTGAAGATTCATTATTACAAACCGGTATGGAATTGGGCTAGGCGATTAAAGCTTGAACCATAATCCATGGATGTAGGAATTCAATTCTAGTGGGATGGAACTCTTTGTAAGGATTCTTAATGCATTGAATAGATATGCATTAATTATGGTATAGATACGATTCTCCGCATTTGTCCGATAATTAATCTTATGTCAAATAAGACTTTTAAAAAGAAAGGAGCACTTGGCTCCTTTCATTCTTATCTTATTGGTAACCTAGGGCCTTCATGGTTTTAACCACTTCTAGCATTTTGTCACGCATGTCTAAAGCATAGTAAACTTCTTTCAAGGCAACCAAGGTGTCTTTATTTTCCGGATCTGCCTCAAGAGCCTTTTCAAAATACGGCAAAGCATCTTTGAAGTGCTGGACCTTCTTTTTGTTCAAGGCATCGTAGCGCTTATCGCCGAAAGGCAAATCATTCATCTTCTTGATGATTTCATTGGCCTTAGCAACCTCAATAAACCCTAATTGATACCAAGGGTCATTCAAGGTAGAATCAAGTTCAGCGGCCTTCAGGAAAGAAACCCTTGCCTCTTCCTCGTTTCCAAGCTGAAGCTGGATGGTACCAATGGTATTATGCAAAATAGCATTTGACGGATCAGCGGCTATTGCAGATTGCAAAGGTTTAAGGGCCTTATCATTTTCCTTATTTTGGATATAGATGTTCACCTCTTCAATGATAAGGTCTAAGTTATCAGGATGTTTGGCTTGCCCTTCTTGCAAGACAGAAATGGCTTCATCGGTACTTCCTTCCGCTTTCAAGGTTTTCGCTAAGGCGGCATAAGCATATTCCGTTTTATGATCCATTTCGATCAATTTTCTAAGGTACATCTTAGATTTTTCCGGATTTTGAGCATTTGCAGCAAGTACAGCAGCTAGGTAGGTAGTTAAAGTATCCTTAATTCTTCCTGCCAACGGCTCTTTAGAGCGAATTTCCAAGGCCATTTCGGCTTCGGTTAAAGCTTGGGCATAATCTTCAACTCCTGGTTCACGTCCTAGTTTCTCCTTATCAATATGATCGTAAGCCTCATTCACATGGGCGGTTGCCACATATGCCAATTTCTTGGTGGCATCTTTGGTGTATCGATCTTTCACGTCTACATCAAAAAGTCCTGAATACGATTCATAAGCTAGGTCTAGAGCATTTTCAGGGGCTAAAGCTGAAACAACGGAATCTCTACTTATATACATGAAGTAGTAGATTTCTCCTCTATAATAGAAAAGTTTAGAGGCGATTTTTTCTTTCACCCCTGCCCCATTCTTTTCCGAGTAGGTTTCCCAAGCCCGGTCGATATAGGTTTTCGCGTTTACCCAGTCTCTTTCAGCATTACCAGAACTGGCCTTTTGAAAAGACAGGATGGCTGAAGTCACGTCAGCCTGTTGTGCCTGTGCTCCTAAGCCCAGAAATATGGTAAGGGCAAAAAGGATGCTAAGTTTTCTCATGGTTATAGTTTTCTTATTTCGTGCAAATCTATTCAATTTCAGTGCCAGAATTCATTTAATCCTGGTTTTCCTCAGGATTTTCGCCTTCAGGAGCTAAGCCTTCTCCGTTTTCAAGACCGTCTAAACCTTCCTCATCTTCCTCAACTTCAACCTTGGCCACGGCCGCAATTTCGTCGTTCTTTTTGAGGTTAATTAGACGTACACCTTGAGTTGCCCGACCCATAACACGAAGGTCAGCCACACCCATACGGATCATTACACCTGATTTATTGATGATCATCAAATCGTTTTCATCGTTCACGTTTTTGATGGCAATCAATCCTCCGGTTTTATCGGTAATGCTCATGGTTTTCACACCTTTACCTCCCCTATTGGTGATTCGGTAATCGCCTACTTCAGAGCGTTTTCCATATCCTTTTTCAGAAACCACCAATACATGATCTTCATCGGATTCAACGGTAATCATACCAATCACGTCTTCTTTATCACCAAGGCTAATACCCCGTACACCTGAGGCATTTCTACCCATTGGTCTTACGGCAGATTCTGGGAATCGAATGGCTTTTCCGTTTGTGGCAGCCATTACGATGTTATTTTCACCATTGGTAAGTTTTGCTTCTAAAAGCAAATCATCTTCTCGGATGGTAATTGCATTGATACCGTTCTGACGTGGACGGGAATATGCTTCTAGGGTTGTTTTCTTTACAATACCCTTTTTGGTACACATTACGATGAAGTGATTATTGATATAATCCTCATCCTTAAGGTTATCTACATTGATAAAGGCCCTTACCTTATCGTCAGGGGCAATGTTTATTAGATTCTGGATAGCTCTTCCTTTGGAGGTTTTAGACCCTTCTGGAATCTCGTAAACCTTCATCCAGAAACATTTTCCATGCTCCGTAAAGAAGAGCATGTAGTTGTGGTTGGTAGCAATGAAAAGATCCTCCAAGAAATCGGAATCACGGGTGGTTGCCCCTTTATGGCCGGTACCTCCCCTAGCCTGCTTTCTATATTCGGTAAGTGGGGTTCTTTTAATGTACCCGGCATGTGAAATGGTAATGGCAACCGTTTCGTTCGGAATAAGGTCTTCGATGTTCACATCGGCATCGCTAAGCTCAATTTGAGTGCGACGTTCATCCCCGTATTTCTCTTTAACTTCTGCCAATTCATCCTTAATGATTCCCATTCTAATGGACTCATCTCCAAGGATTTTCTTGAACCATTCAATTTTCTCCATCAATTCAGCATGCTCTTCCTTGATCTTATCAGACTCTAGTCCGGTAAGTTTTTGAAGACGCATATCAAGAATTGCTTTGGCTTGAATTTCAGACAAGCTAAAAGTGGTCATTAAGCCTGTTCTAGCCTCATCAGGAGTTCTTGACCCTCGAATCAAGGCAATAACCTCGTCTAAATTGTCAAGGGCAATCAACAAACCTTCCAGAACATGGGCCCTTTTCTCAGCTTGCTCAAGCTCATATTGGGTTCTACGAACCACAACATCATGACGGTGTTCTACGAAGTACTGGATTAGGTCTTTCAGGTTCAAACTTTCGGGTCTACCCTTAACCAGAGCAATGTTGTTTACCGAAAAAGAAGTTTGAAGTGAGGTGTACTTAAACAGGGTGTTTAGAACAATATTCGGGATGGCGTCCATTTTAAGAACGTAGACAATCCGCATACCATTCCGGTCGGATTCATCACGAATATCTGCAATGCCCTCAATTTTTTTATCATTTACCAGATCGGCGGTTTTCTTGATCATATCCGCCTTATTCACCTGGTAAGGAATTTCCTCAACGATGATGCAATCGCGGCCATTTACTTCCTCAAAACGAGTTTTGGCACGCATTACAACCCTACCTCTACCAGTTTCAAAAGCTTGACGAACCCCGTCCATACCATAGATGGTGCCTCCGGTTGGAAAATCAGGAGCCTTGATGTGCTCCATTAGCCCATCAATATCAATGTCTTTATCATCAATATAAGCCGAAATGGCATTGATGCATTCAGTAAGGTTATGCGGAGGCATATTGGTTGCCATACCCACAGCAATACCACTTGCTCCATTCACTAGAAGCTGAGGAATTCGGGTTGGCATTACGGTAGGTTCCTTTAAGGAATCGTCAAAGTTCAACTGGTAATCAACGGTATTCTTGTCGATATCGCTGAGCATTTCCTCTGCAATTTTCTGAAGACGAGCCTCGGTATAACGCATAGCTGCAGGAGAGTCACCATCAACCGAACCAAAGTTACCTTGCCCATCTACGAGCATGTATCTAAGGCTCCATTCTTGGGCCATCCTTACCATTGAGTCATAAACCGCGGTATCACCATGGGGGTGGTACTTACCAAGAACCTCCCCTACAATACGGGCTGATTTCTTATAGGGCCTGTTGGCCATTACTCCGAGCTCATACATACCGTAAAGAATACGGCGGTGTACAGGTTTGAATCCATCACGTACATCCGGCAATGCTCTTGACACAATCACTGACATCGAATAGTCGATGTACGATGATTTCATCTCCTCTTCTATATTAACCGGTATGATTTTTTCGTTTTCTGCCATAGGTTTTATTTATTAGGCGCAAATCCAGTTTTCACGCTGACGAATATAGGCAAAATGACAGGGGTAGCCGTTCTGAACAGCCCGTGTTTATTGGCGATTTATACACAAAATCCTGTTGATAATTGAAAACCTAGAAAAGGGTTTGATTTGCCGTTTGGTATACTACCTTTGGAGTGAAACTAAGGTATTGAGAAGAATCGTAACTTAGGGTACTATGGATGATAATTTTTCACCGCGCGTCAAAGACGTAATCGGTTATAGCAAAGAAGAAGCTTTAAGGCTTGGACATGAGCATATTGGAACTGAGCACTTAATGCTTGGTTTGATTCGTGAAGGCAAAGGAGTTGCCGTTAAAATTTTGAATTCTTTAGGAGTTGACCTAGACAATTTCCGAGGAAGGGTTGAAAATATTGGCGTCAAACGAAATTCTGCCATTCGCGGAAAGAAAACCAATTTACCCCTCACTCGTCAAGCAGAGAAGGCTCTTAAAACTACATTTCTAGAGGCAAAACTTTACAAGAGTTCCATGATTGGAACCTCTCATTTATTGCTCTGCATTCTGAGAAATGAAGACGATCCCATTACTCGTTTATTAGCCAAGGAAGATATTGACTACCAAAAGGTTAAGAATGAGTATTTAACGTATTATGTAGATGACCAACCTAATCAACCTGAAATGAGTTTTTCTGACGAGGACGATGATCCATTCGAAGGCGACAAAGGAGATGCCTTTTCTGGCGGTTCACCCAAACGTGGTGGGTCCCCTAAATCCAAAACTCCTGTTCTTGATAATTTCGGAAGAGATCTTACCGCCTTGGCGGAAGAAGGAAGATTAGACCCGGTTGTTGGGAGAGCCAAGGAGATTGAAAGGGTTTCTCAAATCCTGAGTCGACGAAAGAAAAACAACCCCCTTCTTATTGGGGAACCGGGTGTGGGTAAATCTGCCATTGCTGAAGGCCTTGCCATTCGCATTGTAAAACGTCAGGTTTCTAGGGTTCTATTTGATAAACGAATTGTTACCCTTGATCTTGCTTCATTGGTTGCCGGAACCAAATACCGGGGTCAATTTGAAGAACGGATGAAAGCTTTGATGAATGAATTGGAAAAAAACCCAGACATCATCCTTTTCATTGACGAGATTCATACAATTATTGGAGCTGGGGGCGCAGCAGGAAGCTTAGATGCCTCAAACATGTTCAAACCGGCTCTTGCAAGAGGTGAGATTCAAACCATTGGGGCCACTACCCTTGATGAATACCGTCAATACATTGAAAAAGACGGGGCTCTTGAGCGACGTTTCCAAAAGGTTATGGTTGAACCCACTACCATGGAGGAAACCCTGGAAATCCTGAACAATATCAAAGATCGGTACGAGGAACACCACAATGTGAATTATACCGATGAAGCTCTTTTGGCCTGTGTTCAATTGACCACTCGCTATATGAGCGATCGACATCTTCCTGATAAAGCCATTGACGCCTTGGATGAGGCTGGATCACGTGTTCACATTACCAACATTAAGGTTCCTGAAAGTGTAATCAAGTTGGAAAAACGACTAGAGGAAATCAAACAGGAAAAAATCAATGTTGTAAAACGTCAACGCTACGAAGAAGCCGCCCAATTGCGCGATACCGAAAAGCAGGTACAAAACCAGCTTGAAGAAGCTAAAAAGGCTTGGGAGGAAGAGGTTTCCAACCATCGAGAAACTGTTTCGGAAGACAATGTTGCCGAAGTGGTTGCTATGATGACTGGTGTACCGGTACAAAGAATTGCGGAAAGCGAAACCAATAAACTGCAAAGCATGACGGGTGACCTGAAGGCCCGGGTAATTGGTCAAGACGATGCCGTTCAAAAAGTGGTTCGAGCCATTCAGCGTAACCGGGCCGGATTGAAAGATCCGAACAAGCCCATTGGCTCATTCATTTTCTTGGGTCCTACTGGTGTGGGAAAAACCCAATTGGCCAAAGACTTATCCGAATTGCTCTTCGATAGCTCAGATGCCCTAATTCGGGTAGACATGAGTGAATACATGGAGAAGTTTGCAGTAAGTCGTTTGGTGGGAGCACCTCCCGGGTATGTTGGGTATGAAGAGGGTGGACAATTGACGGAAAAGGTTCGGAGAAAACCTTATGCGGTGATTCTATTGGATGAAATTGAAAAAGCTCATCCCGATGTATTCAATTTACTCCTTCAAGCCTTGGATGATGGTCATATGACCGATTCCCTCGGGCGGAAAATTGACTTCAAGAATACCATCATCATCATGACCTCCAATATTGGTACTCGCCAATTGAAAGACTTTGGTCAAGGGGTTGGATTCAGTACAACGGCCAAGAAAACTGGAGCATCAGGTCATATGAAATCAGTGATTCAAAATGCTTTGAAAAAGGCCTTTGCCCCTGAATTCTTAAACCGGATTGATGATGTAATCTTATTCGATTCCCTTGAAAAAGAACATATCTTCAAAATCATTGATATTGAATTGAAGAAGGTATTTAAGCGAATTGAAGACATTGGTTACAAGCTTTCTTTGACCGATAAGGCCAAGAATTACATTGCCGAAAAGGGCTACGACCAACAATTTGGTGCCCGCCCCTTGAAGCGTGCCATTCAAAAATACCTGGAAGACCCCTTGGCGGAAGAAATCATCAATAATAATCTTAAGGAAGGCGATGCTATAACCTTAGATTACGATGAGAAAAAGGACGAAATCAAGGTAAAGGTCAAGGCCAAAAAGAAAAGCACCAAAACCAAGGATGAAGAAAGCGATGCTTCTTGATTCTTTAAAAGCTAAATCATTAAAAAAGGCTGGATTTTCATCCAGCCTTTTTTTGTAATGGGCAATTGCTCCGCGTGAACTATTAAATTCATAAAACGACGGAACGCAAGGCTATTGTTTATTAAGCCACCACTACCCTATCCACAGTTTTTAAGGGAATGCCTGCACGAAGGTTATAAGCCGAAGCCATGGTCTCTCCATAAGCGCCAGCATGATGAATCTCCAAAAGGTCACCCGGTTCAAGTTTCGGTAAATCCCTATCCCGGCCAAAGCAATCGGAAGATTCACAAATTGGCCCATGGATGTCGAAAGGAAGAATTTCGAGGTTCTGCCTTCCCAGTTTTTCTATGTGATGGTAGGCTCCATAAAGAGCTGGGCGCATTAAATGGTTCATTCCAGCATCTAGAATGGCAATGTTTTTACCCCCTGATAACTTGGTGTATTGAACCTCTGAAACCAAAGAACATGCACCAGCCACCAAAGATCGGCCAGGTTCTACATGCACCTCGGCCCCTTGGCGAATAAGGTTTTTGTTGATGATGTTAAAATAAGATTGGAAATCAGCCTGAGCATGAGGAACGTGATAATCAATACCAAGTCCGCCCCCTAAGTTCAATATGCTGGGGGTCCAGCCAAGAGCTGTGTATTTTTGTTGGATTTGATTGACCACATGGCATAAATCCTCAAAGACTTTAATGTTTAAGATTTGAGAACCCACGTGGAAATGATACCCCAACCAATGAACTCTAGAGGAAGCCTTAATCAGCTGAAAAGCTCTTTTAAGATCTGATTCCTCAATTCCAAACTTATGGCCTTTTTGGCCCGTTGAGATATGAGGATGGGTTTGGGCGTCAATATCAGGATTTACCCGTAGACAAATTCGGGCTGTTGTGTATAATTCAGAGGCAATTTCTTGAATTCTATGAATTTCTTGAAGGCTCTCAACATTGAGGTAGTGAATGTTTTTTTCGAGGGCAAATCGAATTTCAGACCGAGTTTTTCCGGCCCCAGCCAGGTTGATTTGATCTGGAGAAAATCCGTGATCAAGGGCGTGTGCCACCTCGGGTCCGCTTACCGCATCGATGCCAAAGCCAGCCTTTTGAATATGGCTTAAAACAAGGGGGTTATGATTCGCCTTTAAGGCGTATCGAATTTGGATTCTATTTCGTCTAGATCCGTTTGCAGCTTGAGTAATGCTTTCTTCAAGCCAGTTAGGGTGGTATTGGTAAAAGGGTGTGTTAAATTCCATCGGTCTCGTTGTGATTTGTGGCCATTATTCTTTCATTTTTCTGTTCTAAGCTCAGGTTGAAGGCTGAGGTTTTCATCTTGATTTTCATTTTAGTTTTCATATTGATTTGTATTGGTTTAAAAAATGGACAAAAAAAAAGCGAGGATTTCTCCTCGCCTTATGCTTTATGAGAAATCAATCGACCTATTCGTCAGATTTTTTATTCTGTTTCATTAGTTCTTCCATGATGTCTTCGCTAACACCGGTAAAGCTATAGCCTCCATCGTGGAAAAGGTTTTGCATGGTTACCTTACGGGTATAATCGGAGAAAAGTGAGATTACATAATTTGCACATTCATCCGCTGAAGCGTTGCCCAGAGGCGACATTTTATCGGCAAAGGAGAAGAACCCATCAAAGCCCTTAACTCCAGAACCAGCAGTGGTAATGGTAGGCGATTGGGAAATGGTATTCACACGAACGTTTTTCTTAACTCCAAAGTGGTAACCAAATGAACGGGCAATCGACTCCAAAAGAGCTTTATTGTCTGCCATGTCATTGTAATCTGGGAAAACTCTTTGAGCCGCGATGTAGGTCAAACCAACAATAGACCCCCATTCATTCATGGCATCTTTGTTCATGGCGGTTTGCATCACCTTATGAAAAGAAAGGGCTGAAACGTCCATTCCTTTCATGGTATAATCGTAGTTGCTTTGGGTATAGTGAATGTTTTTCCGAACGTTAACTGACATTCCAATTGAATGCAAAATGAAGTCAACTTTTCCCCCAAGCACTTCCATAGACTGATCGAAAAGCTTTTCTAGGTCCTCCATCTTGGTGGCATCGGCAGGGATGATTTCTGCACCTGTTTTTTCGGCCAATTCTTTGATCGCACCCATTCGCATGGCTATGGGAGCATTGGTAAGGGTGAATTCGGCACCTTCGGCCTTGGCTGCCTCGGCAACTTTCCAAGCAATTGATCTCTCGTCAAGGGCTCCGAAAATAATGCCCCTTTTTCCTTTTAGAATATTGTTTGCCATTTAGGATAGTTTTGGTGGGCCAAATATAGAAAAAACGGCTTCAGTCAAGGCATAAAGCTCAATCTTCCTGCATTAAGGCTCTTGCAGATTGAAGGGCAAGATCCCCGGCTTTCTTTCCTTCAATCATTTCCGCCAGCTCACGTATTCTCTGATCATGATTCAATTGAAATATATTGGTCTGAGTTTGAGCCCCTTCATGCGATTTCTCAACCTTGTATTGAGTTTTTCCTTTGGCGGCAATACCCGGTAAGTGGGTAATGCAAATCACCTGAGTATTGACACCCAACTCCTGCATCATTCCTGCCATTTGAAGGGCTACTTCTCCGGAAACTCCTGTATCAATTTCGTCAAATATCAAGGTGGGCAACTCCCTTGATTTGGCTAAAATCCACTTAAAGGCAAGCATGATTCTAGACAATTCTCCCCCTGAGGCCGTTTCTTTTAGAAGCCCGGGAGGCATTCCTTTGTTCGCGCTAAAGCGGAATTCAATTTTATCAGAACCTGAAGGACCTGGGTTTTGAGGTTCAAGAAGGATTTGAATATCTGCTTGTTCAAGGCCCAATTTTCTCAATAAGGACAAAAGGGATTCTTTCAGGGCAGGCAATTTAGCCTCTCTTGACTTTCTAAGCTCCTTTCCTTTTTCTTCGAGATAAACCCTAGCCCTCTCCTCTTCTACTCGATTCTGGTCTAATGCCTCTTCCAAGCCATTGGCATCTAAAACTTTTGAAGCAAGGCCAGCATGAATTTCTTTCAACTCATTTAGGTTTCCGGCCCCGTGTTTTGCCATAAGGCCATTCACTTGATTTAATACCCCGGTAAGCCGGTCAAGTTCTTCCGGATTGGCCTCTACCTTACCGGCCAGGGCATGCAGTTCAGAGGCAATATCCTCCAATTCCAATCGGGCTGACTCTGTGCGGTCAAGCAAGGGCTGGATTTCCTTCCAATACCCAGAAATTTGCTCCAGGTTTTTCTGCCAAGAGGTCAAGTTTTCAAGTACTCCAAGATCATCGGCTTCTGCCAGATTCCGAACTTCTTCCAAGTTTTTTAAAATGGAATCCGCGTTTTCAAGCTTGGCCAAATCCGACTCTAGTTCCTCCAAGTCTGAAATCTCATTCAGCTTGGCTTCTTCCAATTCATTGAAAAGAAAGGTTTGATAATCGCTCTCTTTTTTCCAATCAGCCCATGCCTCTTGGGTTTTTTGAAGGTTTTTCTGGGCCTGAATCCAGCCTGAATAAGCCTTTGAGTATTGATCAAGGGTATTTGGATGGTTGCAAAAGGCATCGAGGAGCTCTAGCTGGAAATCGACTTGGGTTAAACCAAGGTTTTGATGTTGAGAATGCACATCCACAAGCGCTTGACCAATAGGCTTTAGGTCGGCCAAAGCTACGGGGGTATCATTTATAAATGCCCTAGATTTTCCAGAGGGACTAATCTCCCTTCGGAGGATGGTTTCTTTTTCAAAATCAAGATCAGCCTGATCAAAAAGGGGCTTCAAGCGATCCGACTCTAGTGTAAACTCTGCTTCAAACACCGCCTTTTTATCTGGATTCCGAAGAGATTTCAAGTCGGCCCTTCCCCCTAATAGCATTTGAAGGGCTCCGAGGATGATGGATTTCCCGGCTCCAGTTTCACCGGTTATGGTTACAAAACCATGATCCCAGTCTACTTCAAGAGACTCAATCAGGGCGTAATTACGGATGGTTAGTTGTTTCAGCATATTATTCAGCGCGCATCATACCCTCATATTTGGTGGTATTGGCCGGATCAATGATTTTTAAGACTTCCAGCAATGAGGTTTTGTTCACCGGCAATTCTTTCTTAAATATATTCACTATTTCGTCGCTTTTGGCTGCGAAGAACATTTGCATCAAATAAGAATTTGGCTGCTTATTGTGCACGGAACGGAGGTTTATAATCGCTTCCATAATGGCCGCTCTTCCTGTTTCTACCTGATTTGACATTAGGTCTAGGCCTTTTCTATGGTAGGCATAGGTGCAGTCTCTTAGAGGACGGAAATTTGGATTCAAGAGGTTCTCATTCAACCAATACCTGTTTTGGTTCCCCTCGAATGCCTTCCAACCGGTTGCGGCATTGTCATTTTGCGCATTGTTAACCACCTTCTGGGCCTTTAAAAAATACGGCTGACCAGCTCTTTTTCCGAAACTGTCATAATCCATACCAATGATGGTATAGGCATAAAAAGCAAGTACTGAAGTAAGGTTTGAAATATGGGTATTCTCATTGAACTCCATGGCCTGGAATTCTAGGTATCGGAATCTGAATTGATCGTCGAAAACGTTGAGGAGGGTTGAATTGTAGGAAGAATTAAAAGCAGGACGGCTGGATTGAACCTGAAGGGTTCCTTTAAATTCATCGGTGCTCAACTGCTCGGTAATGTTGATGGTAATGCTACATTCAATTCTCTCCTCAACCGCAAATTGATCATTGGTCCATTTGGTATTGTTCATGAACTCATAAATGGCCGTTTGCAAGGTTTGGAAAACCTGCTTATTGGTTCCTTGAATGGATGGGGTAAGAACCTGAACCCTGCAATTCAGCTCTTGAGCTTTCCCGGTTAAGGAAACCAACAGAAGGATTGTAAAAAGTAGGTATTTATGCATTTTGAAGAACATTCCAGATATCTTTCGCAACTTCTTGTTTTGACTTTAACTCAAAATCTTCCCAAGTATTGTTGGCATTAATAATGCTGACCTTATTGGTATCATGTCCAAAGCCTGCTCCTTCATCCTTGAGGGTATTCAGAACCAGAAAATCACAATTTTTACGCTTCAGCTTAGAAAGGGCATTTTCTCGGGCATTTTCAGTTTCCAGGGCAAAGCCAACCAAAATCTGTCCGGTTTTCTTATTAGCACCTGTATCCGCAAGGATGTCTGGATTCATCTCCAGGTCTATTTTCGTTTCCGCTTTGTCTTTTTTTATTTTTTCTTGGGCGGCAGTAGCCGGACGAAAATCAGCAACGGCGGCGGAAAAGATCAAGACGTCCATATCATCCCGTACTTTTTGAACGGCCTCTAGCATTTCTACAGCGGTTTCAATGGGAATCTTATTGATTCTACCGTGATTAAGGCTCAGGTGAACCGGACCATGAATAAGGGTTACCTCTGCCCCAAGATTTGCAGCTTCTTGAGCCAATGCGAAGCCCATTTTCCCTGAGCTTCGATTGCCAATAAACCGAACCGGATCAATTGGCTCATAGGTTGGACCCGCAGTAATAAGTACTTTTTTGCCGGATAAAGGAGATTGGTCCTCAATGTCTTTTTTGAGGAAATCGATAATTTCTTGAGGTTCAGCCATTCTGCCCTCGCCTACCAGGCCTGAGGCAAGCTCTCCAAATCCAACAGGAATCACCTTATTTCCAAAGCTTTCGAGTTTGCTCAGGTTTTCTTTGGTACCTGGATGCTTATACATGTCGAGGTCCATGGCCGGAGAAACATAAACCGGGCATTTGGCTGAAAGGTAAGCGGCCAGGATCATATTATCGCATTGGCCATTGGCCATTTTGGCCAGAGTATTGGCCGTAGCCGGAGCAATGATCATACGATCAGCCCAGAGCCCAAGTTCAACATGGTTGTTCCATTGGTCACTTCCGTCTTCATCTACCAATTCAGAAAACACTGGGTTCCCCGAAAGGGTTGCCAAGGTTAAAGGGCTTACAAAATCTTTGGCGGCAGGACTCAGAATCACCTTAACCTCTGCCCCTTCTTTCTTTAGCAGCCTAACCAAAAAAGCAGCCTTGTAGGCTGCTATACTTCCGGTAATGCCGAGCAAGATTTGTTGTCCGGTCAGTACCATGGAATTATTTGGTAGAATCTCCTTCCTCTACTTCTGGGCGACGATGGTAAACCTTATCCTCTAACCATTCTTTAAGGGCAATGGCATGAGGTTTAGGAAGCCTTTCATAGAAACGAGATACCTCGATTTGTTCTTTGTTTTCAAATACCTCCTCAAGAGATTCAGTATTGGTGGCAAATTCAGCTAGTTTCGCTTGCAATTCCTCCCGAATATCGTCTGAAATTTGGTTGGCACGCTTCGCCATAATGGAAATGGCTTCGTAAACGCTTGCTGAATCTTTGGTCAATCCTTCCCGGTTCAGGGTGATTGTATTTCTAGGTGCTTCTGAACGCTTGTAGTCCATGCTGTATTAATTTACTTGTTCTAATCTAGAGTTTATTTTCTTTCCAAGAACCTCTGCTTCTGATTTAAATTCACCAGAGGGAAAGGTAGATATATACTTTTTATAGGCTTTTTCTGCGTCTTTCATTCTTTCTACCTGCTTAGAAACTACGGAAGCTTCGGCCAAAAGGTAATGCGCTTCCAATTGATGAAAGTAGATTTCCTCTTTCCGTTTGGTATCTGGGAAATCATTTAAGGTAGACTCAAAAGCAATGATGGCAGATTTGAAATTTTCGGTTTGAAGGAAAAGTTTAGCCTTTTCGAAAGACTTTTTTTCAAGCTTAAGCCGAAGATCTGCCATAAGCTTATTCGATTCTTCAATACGCTCAGAACCTGGATGGGTATTGATGAAAAGCTGCAGTTCTTCAAGGGCTTTGTATGTATTGGTTTGATCTAAACTATACCGTGGAGAGTTCAGGTAATAACATTTAGCGGCCATGAAAGCACATTCCTCGGCGTGCTCATCGTTCTTAAAGGTCTTGGCAAAATTCTTAAAATGAAAGGAGGCTAGCAGGTAGTTTGCCTCTCCAAAATGAGTGTATGCGTAATAGTAATATACCTGAGGAGCTTTTGGAGTTCCTCGATAAATATTCATCAACTCTTCAAGCAATGGTAGGGCTCGAGCATAGTTTTCTTCCTCATAATATTCCTTGGCCATTTCGAATTTATAGTCATTATCCGTACTTTTCAAAACCTTCTGGTATTCACCACAAGAGCCTAAAAGGAATAAAATACTAAAAATCAAAAGAGTATGAAGGGTCTTTGAAATCATCCGGCAAAAATAGGTTTTTTAATATGGCTTGTAAAGCCTAAATAAAGTTGAAAACGAAATATTTGCCACCTTAGTCTAAGTTTCTACTTTTGTACGCCATTTTAAAAAGGTATTCACGCATGGATTTATTTGAGAAGATTAAGCATAATAGAGGTCCTCTTGGCCAACACGCCAAAGATGCTCATGGGTATTTCACTTTCCCCAAATTAGAAGGTGAGGTAGCAGCTCATATGAAGTTTCGAGGCAAGGAAGTTCTGGGTTGGTCAATCAACAACTACATAGGTTTGGCCAATCACCCGGAGGTTCGTGAGGCAGATGCTAAGGCTGCAGCCGAATGGGGCTTAGGATACCCAATGGGGTCTCGGATGATGTCTGGTAATACCAATTACCACGAAAAGCTTGAGAAAGAGCTTTCGGATTTCATGCAGAAGGAAGATACCATCCTATTGAATTTCGGGTATCAGGGTATGCTTAGCGCGATTGACGCCTTGGTAGACCGGAATGACGTAATAGTTTACGATGCAGAATCGCACGCTTGTATTGTTGATGGAGTTCGTCTTCACCAAGGAAAGCGTTTTGTATTTCCTCACAACGATATTGAGAACCTAACCAAGCAGCTTGAACGAGCGGAGAAAATTACAGAGAAAACTGGTGGCGCCGTACTGGTGATCACCGAGGGGGTTTTCGGAATGTCTGGTGATATGGGTAAGTTGGATGAAATCTGCGCCCTGAAGGAAAAATTTGAGTTCCGTTTGTTTGTGGATGATGCCCACGGGTTTGGAACCATGGGAAAAACGGGTGTTGGAACCGGTGAGCATTTGAACTGTCAAGACGGGATTGATGTTTACTTTGGAACCTTTGCCAAGAGTATGGCCCTTATTGGAGCCTTCATCTCCGGTAATGAAAATGTAATTGAATACCTGCGCTACAACATGCGCTCTCAGATTTTCGCCAAGTCTCTGCCCATCCCATTGGTAATTGGAGCATTAAAACGCCTTGAATTGCTACGCAGCAAGCCTGAGTTGAAGGATAAGCTTTGGGAAATCGCCAATGCTCTTCAAAGTGGTTTGAAGGAAGCAGGGTTCAATTTAGGAAATACCCAATCGCCAGTAACCCCTGTGTTTTTAAATGGAGGTGTTGGTGAGGCCACGAATTTAACCCTGGATTTACGTGAGAATTTTGGAATCTTCTGTTCCATTGTAACCTACCCTGTAGTACCTAAAGGTGTGATCATGCTACGACTGATCCCCACCGCCATGCACAGTTTAGAGGATGTGAAATATACCATTGAATCCTTCTCAAAAATCAAAGACAAGCTTGCCAATGGTGAGTATGTTTCTGATACCATTGCCATGCATTAGGTCTGAAATATAGAATCATTCAAAAGGGATCCTGCGAAAGTGTGGTCCCTTTTTTTATTGTTTACCGTGGGGGCTTAAAAAGACATCGTCCGCCTGAGGCGGACGAAACCTTTGGAGTTGAACCCTCGATATCGGTACGCTGCCCTATCCAAATAATTCCACCCATACATTTTATCCGCCTCAGGCGGATAACGTCTCTTTAACCCAACACCCCACCCCATAATACCAGCATGCGCCCTAGGCGTATGCCGTCTAAATCAAAACGAGAAGGTTGATTGCAACCCTTAAGAAAATGGTAAACTTGAATCAGATCAATCACTTACGTAGTACTTTGCTACAGCGCACCCCGGACGGACGAAACTTTTCAGGTTAAATCCAAAGCATTGACACAAAGCCCTATCCAAATAATTCTACCCTCACCTCTTATCCGCCTCAGGCGGATAACGTCTCTTTAACCCAAAACCCCACCCCACAAGATGCCAGCATGCGCCTTAGGCGTATGCCGTCTAAATCAAAACGAGAAGGTTGATTTCAGCCAAAAAGGTGTGATTAACTTGAACCTGTCTAATCATCAAGTCGGTACTATCCTATTGCGTACCCCGGACGGACGAAACTTTTCAGGTTAAATCCAAAGCATTGACACCAAGTCCTATCCAAATAATTCTACCCTCACCCCTGATCCGCCTAAGGCGGATAACGTCTCTTTAACCAAACACCCAACCCATAATGCCAGCATGCGCCCTGGGCGTATGCCGTCTAAATCAAGCCAGGACGGTTGATTTCAGCCAAAAAGGGTTGAGTAACTTGAATCAGATCAATCACTTACGTAGAACTTTGCTACAGCGCACCCCGGACGGACGAAACTTTTCAGGTTAAATCCAAAGCATTGACACCAAGTCCTATCCAAATAATTCCACCCATACATTTTATCCGCCTCAGGCGGATAACGTCTCTTTAACCCAAAGCCCCACCCTATGATGCCAGCATGCGCCCTTGGCGTATGCCGTCTAAATCAAAACGAGAAGGTTGATGGTAACCCGAAAGGGTATGATTACCTAGATAAGACCATCACCATAAGACCTTGAACTAGTTCTTCACAAGAGGCTTGTACCGAATGCGTTTGGGCTCGGTTTCTCCCATTCTCTTCTTGCGGTTTTCCTCGTAATCAGAATAGCCACCTTCAAAATAATAAACCTGACTATTCCCCTCAAATGCTAGCATATGAGTACAAATCCGATCAAGGAACCATCTATCATGGGAAATCACCACAGCACAGCCTCCAAAGTTTTCAAGGGCTTCTTCAAGGGCACGAAGGGTATTCACATCCAAGTCGTTGGTAGGCTCATCCAAAAGCAAGACGTTCCCCCCTTGCTTCATGGCCATGGCAAGATGCAATCGGTTTCTTTCTCCTCCTGAAAGCACCCCAACTTTTTTGCTTTGGTCCGATCCGGCAAAATTAAACTTGCTTAGGTATGCCCTGGCGTTGATTTCTTGCTTGCCAAGCATAATGGTTTCCTCGCCTTGAGAGATAACCTCATAGATGGTCTTATCTGGAATCAAGTCTTCATGTCTTTGATCCACATAAGACACCTCTACGGTATCTCCTACCTTGAATTCACCCTGATCTGGCTCTTCTTGTCCCATGATCATTTTAAACAAAGTGGTTTTTCCCGCGCCATTTGGGCCGATAACACCTACAATGCCTGCTGGGGGAAGATTGAAGCTCAAATCTTCAATTAAAAGTCGATCTCCGAATCCTTTCGAAATGTTTTTCGCTTCAATCACGTTGGATCCAAGCCTAGGTCCAGGCGGAATGAATAATTCCAATTTGGCCTCGCGGTCTTTGGTTTCTTGGCTGACCAGTTTATCGTAATTGCTCAAACGAGCTTTGCTTTTCGCTTGACGGCCCTTCGGGCTCATTCGCACCCATTCAAGTTCTCGTTCAAGGGTTTTTCTACGCTTAGACTCTTGCTTTTCTTCCTGAGCCAACCGCTTGCTTTTTTGGTCCAGCCATCCTGAATAATTTCCTTTCCAGGGAATGCCTTCTCCTCGGTCGAGTTCCAAAATCCACCCCGCTACATTGTCAAGGAAATACCTATCGTGGGTAATGGCAATTACGGTTCCTTTATATTGTTGAAGATGCTGCTCTAACCAATGCACAGATTCTGCGTCAAGGTGGTTGGTAGGCTCATCCAAAAGCAAAATATCGGGTTGTTTTAAAAGCAGTCTGCAAAGGGCAACCCTCCTACGCTCCCCTCCTGATAGCTGAGCAATGGGGGCGTCTCCATCCGGACAACGAAGGGCGTCCATGGCGCGCTCTAGCATAGAATCTAGTTCCCATGCATTGGCCGCATCAATTTTATCTTGCAGTTCACCTTGGCGGTCAATAAGCTTCTGCATTTTGTCTGGGTCATTCATGACTTCTTCATCCATGAATTTCTCAGAAATGGCATTGTATTCATTCAATACGTCAACCGTTTCCTGGACCCCTTCCTTCACAATCTCCATAACGGTTTTTGATTCGTCAAGCTGGGGTTCCTGCTCAAGCATTCCCACAGAATAGCCTGGAGAAAAATGAACATCCCCTTGGTATGACTTCTCTACCCCGGCAATGATTCTAAGAAGGGTTGATTTACCCGATCCGTTCAAACCAATGATACCAATCTTGGCTCCGTAGAAAAAAGAAAGGTAAATGTCTTTAAGAACTTGTTTACCGTTGGGGTAAGACTTGCTCACACCAACCATTGAAAATATAACCTGCTTATCGTCTGACATAACTAAATTTTGAGGTGGCGAATATCGCAAAAATAAAAGCCCCATCCTTGGGCAAAAATTCAGAAGTTTGCCGAAAATTCGAACCCATGCTTAATCGCTTCTTAAAAGCCTTCTTCATTCATTTGGGCATAAGCTTCCTACTTTTCATTCCCGCCTACCTTTTGTTGGTAAACCAAGCTGGATTTGCAGCCTTTGCATGCATGATCTTTGGTCCTATTATTGCCGCGGCCATCTACCAATGGCGGCCATGGACCCAGGAAAAGGCTCCCTTCGGAGTTTTGTTCTTCGTAATCCACTCGGTGGCCTTGATGATGATTTTAATCCTCCTTGCGGGTCCGATGGGCTCAGCAAAGCTTACAGAAAAATACCTCGGAAACCTTCCTGAGTACAACCCAATTTCAGACAAAGAACTCATTCTGAACTCTGACTCGGGTCGGGTAAAAGACCCCAACAAGATTTTCCGTACTTCCGACCAATTTGAGTTCATCCACGACAGTACAGATCAACTCACCATTGCCTACCAACCGGTTTATGAAGACAGCTTAAATAAGGTTTACATGGTTTTTGCCGGACCAGGAAAAGATCGCGAAAAGCTAAGACTTAATGCCTTAGAGGCCATTGAAAAAAATAAGGAGGAAGTAATTATCCTTCCCAACCCAGAAAAGCGAAAATGGTTGAATCAGGCCTTAGAATCTGATCAAAAACTTCAGTTCATTCAATGGCAAACCCCGGCCTCAATCATAAATGATTACCAGAAAGCCATTTACAGCAAGGCCTTAATTTCATTTGCCATTCTTTTATTGCTAGGTTGGTACTCTCAAAAATCAGAGACCAATCTTAATTAGTACATTCACCCTCTAAGGATTCTTAATATGAAGTACGCGCTTATAGACTTATTTGCTTATACCCGTTGGGCCAATAAGAAATACATAGACCTTATGTTAGAGCATAAGGTTGACGATGAGAAAGCCATTTCTTGGATGAGTCATATATTCAATGCCTATGAAATTTGGCTGTCGAGAATTGAGCATTATAAGCCCAATTATGAGATTTGGGAAGACCATGCCCTTAAAGAAATGAAAGAGCTGAACGAGTCGTACACCAAACAGGTAACCACCTTGATTCACGAGAGTAGTGATGCCGATCTTTATCGGGAGATCAAGTATAATTCTACTTCTGAAAAGGCCCATACCTCTTTGTTGAAAGACATTCTAATTCACATGGCCAATCATTCTACCCATCACCGGGCTCAGATTGCTGGGCAGTTATCCAAAAAGGGACTAAAAGTTCCTGCAACGGATTATATTTATTTCAAACGCGATTAGAACTTTAACTCATACCAAAATGATTGTTTTCGGGTTGTATTAGGGTATGAAATCATTCCTTTTTCTTGTTGTTTGCATACCTAGCTTTGCTTTTGGGCAATTAACCCTTTCGGGGAAGGTGGTTCATCAAGAATCTCAGAAACCCATTGAAAACGTGCATGTGGTCATTGCTGGGTACTCAATTGGAACGGTAACCAACGATGAAGGAAGCTTTGAAATAGAGGCCCAAGGAAACACCGAAGTAATCTTTACTGCCCTCGGTTATGACACCCTAAGGCTAACCACGGATTCTGCCGCCAAAATCTCCCTTTTCCTATTAAAACCAGCCATTTACGAGCTAGACGAAGTCATTGCCTCGGATGCGGAGAGATTAAGGGCATTCAAAGAAAAGATTTTAGACAAGAAGCCCACCGAAACCAAACGACCGGAAATCACCCAGGAAAAAGAAAGTCCACCCCCACCCCCCGGCAAGGGTCCACCCCCCGGACTAGACAACCCGGTGGAATATCTATACGAGATGTTTTCAGACAAGGCCAAGGAAAAAAGGGAATGGGAAAAAATTGAGGCCTGGGACGAAAAGGTAAGTTACTGGGAAGAACGGTTAAGTCAGGAGGATCTTTCCGTGTTTTTTGGCTTAGACCCTGAAGAGCAACCCAGGTATTGGCTCATGATTCGGAACCAAAAACCCCAAAGTTTCGAAAATCAGATTGAAATGCTGAAATACCTAAGAATGCAAGCCCTGTTTTTTGGCCAAACCAGATGATAACCGAAATACATCGGAAAGTTTAGCGATTGTTGAGGAGTTGAGAGTTGATGGTTGAGAGTTGATGGTTGAGAGTTGATGGTTGAGAGTTGATGGTCGAGAGTTGATGGTTGAGAGTTGATGGTTGAGAGTTGATGGTTGATGGAGATGTTGAGACGTTGAGTTGTTGAGTTGTTGAGTAGTTTAGTGTTTTAGGAGTTAAAGCGCTCAATTTCAGTACATCCAGTCACTAGTCACTAGTCACTAGTCACTCCTTTTGTTGAGGCGTTGAGCCGTTGAATTTAAGGTACCTAATTCCAATTACCTGGTTCCAAGTACCTCAAACGGCGATTGGCTGGTTTAGGTGTAAAACTGCTGAATATCAGGCTTTCCAGTCACTAGTCACTAGTCACCCCAGATGAGGTGTTTTGTCGGTGTATTTCAGGCAGTTTCATGGGTCGCCTTTAAGGTACTGAGGATATACCAATTCGTTAGCAGGAGATATTAATTAGCCCTGGTAAAAAGTGATAGCTTTCATTGGCACTTTTGGACGGGGTAATGTGGGGAATTGCCACTAGCGGCCCCTGTTAAGAAACGTGGGGCTTTATATCCGCTTCTGTCTCCGCCGGTAGCAAGTTTAAACCAAAATACGAAATGTCTCGCTAACGCAGTCGGACCTATGTTTTCTTAGACGTTGTTGTGGCTAGTGCTTTTATTCCTCTTTTAATAAAGAGTCAACTTCTTTTTCAAGAAGTGGAAGGTCACTAATTACAATGGCCCAAATTATTTCTTCCGAGACTGAGTCATAGCCATGAATGATCCTGTTTCTTGTGTCTACAATTTTTCGTGCACTGGAAATGGATACCCCTAAATTGACTTGTAAGATTCTGTTCACAGCTTCACCGATTATTTCGATGTTTCTCTCAATGGCTCGCTTTGTCTTTAGGTCCTTCTGAAAGTCTTTGAAATCTCTTTTTTCTGGAAGAAATTGATTGATTTCCCGGATAGCTTCTCTGATATCCGACAACCAGATTTTGATC
The DNA here is from genome assembly GCA_937139155.1 of uncultured Flavobacteriales bacterium. GTDB lineage: Bacteria > Bacteroidota > Bacteroidia > Flavobacteriales > JBLHRE01 > CAKZPI01. The sequence goes on along the minus strand of CAKZPI010000042.1, from coordinate 2,467 downwards.
TCACTCTCCATAGATCATCACCTTTGTTTTGTCAATCTCACTTCTCAAAAATGGATTTCTAATGGCCTTTTCTTCAAGCAAATCAATTGGGCGTTTTAATAGCTGCTCGAGCTTTTCCTTTAAGTCAAAATAGTGATCGGTGTATGAAATGGGGTCGCTGTCATCGAATTCAACAACCAGATCAATATCGCTTTCAGGCTTCAACTCATTTCTAGTAACAGACCCGAATGCAAATAATCGTTTCACCCGATTTAGCGAGCAGGCTTCTTTGATTAGTTCGATATGTTCGTTCAAGGCGTTCATGTTGACCTTTACCAAAGTTAATGATTTTCAGAGTGACCTTTTCACATTAGCTACAACGGTTTGCCAATTATGAGTAGGACGGGACTTCCGAACTTCTCACCTATAAGTTTACCGTTTGTTTCGTTAAATGTATTAAGTTTTACCCGGCTTACTTATATTGGCTGTTTCAGGACGTTTTTTATTCATAATGCAGATAATATAAATCTTCTAAATAATCCTGAAATCCCCATCCAATCTCATCTGTATCAGTCACTATTTTATATGCTCTTTTCTTAAAATTATCCAAAAGTCCGTTTTTGTCAATTATTTCTAAAGCATTTGAATAAGTACTTTCAACACTTGTATAGAAATTCTCATCTATATCACCGTATTTGTTAGTGAATTCAACTCCGTTTTCTACGAAGTACAATAATAAATCAGCTAAACTCTCCGCCGATGTACCAAGCTTTTTAAAATCGTTAATTGCTTTTCTTGAAATCGAAAGTTTTAATTGAAATCCTCTTTTCGGAAAAAATCCTTCTTTAACTTTTTCTTTGTACTGTTCGAGAAGTTTCTTTTCATCAGGATTTATGTAAAAATCAAAATATTCTTTTACAGGTTTATATTTCTTATAAAGTTCGGAAATATGTTTTATCAATTCCTTTTTATCAAGCTTATTCAATTCTGATTTTACTTCTCTTAATCCCATAACTTACTTTCTAAAAGTTATTTCCTCGAAACATTCAATTAAACTTTTTAATCCAACCAATATTATACCTCGTTTTTCATTATTCATATTTAAAAGTTCAACTTTCTGGTTGAATTGAAAAATTACTCCTGTAAATAATGACTTTGAATATAAATTTTCTAAATCAGCAGAAATAACTTCCAGTTTTGAATTACTGCTTTGTTCTCCTTCAAAATACTTGAGCATATAAACATTTCTTTGTTGAATCCTCATAAACTGAGTCTCTGTAATCTTTGCGATTTCTGTTTGAGGATATTTTTTAAAGAACTCCCAGATTAGAAAAATAACTTTCATTATTTCTTCTAATTCAAGAGGTTTTAAATCAAAGCGATAACCAAGAATTAACGAAATCAGGAAAGGTTGTTTCTCTGATATAATATCCGATTCTTCATTAACATATTTTTCATCTATCAACTCAATTTTTTTGATTAGTTGAGTAACTCTCAGACATTCCTTTTTATCCTCTTTTGATATAATCATCTTATCATTCTCTTAAATTTGGCAGCCGTTCGGTTAAATGTTCTACAACGGTTTCCATATGGCTTTGTGGCGGTTTTCGAAGTCCCGCAGCTGCGGGATCCAACCCAACTAAGGCAAGCAACGGAACGAAAACCTTGCTGGTTGCTGTTGACCCGCCATAAGTTTAGTACTACCTAAGCTTTCGTGCTTCTTCAATCGAGTTTGATTGAAATATTGAGGTGTCCTCCGAGTCCTTCATTGATTATCCTCTGAAGAGTAGAAAATCGAATGTCTTTTAGATTTCTTTCAAGCTTTGAAATGTAGGACTTATTAGTTCCAGCGAGTTGAGCCAATTGTTCCTGTGTAAGACCTTTTTTCTCACGAGCCTGCTGTATGAGAACGCCTAGTTTAAAAGTGTCATATTCATTCTCAAATTGCTCTCTGGCAGTAGTTCCAATTTTTCCAACTTTCTTGTCGATGAATTTGTCCAGGCTAGTCAGATCCTTATTCTTTGCTTTCATAATAGTCTCGTTTAATGTTTTCTGCTTTTTCAATCTGCTGTTTCGGTGTCTTCTGAGTTTTCTTTTGAAAACCATGTCCAATAACCACAATGTTGTCAATGTCGAAGAAGCAGAATATTCTGAATATGTTATTTCCTACTTGAACTCTAATTTCGTAAAGGCCCGATGAGTTTTTAATGTGCTTAAGATAGATGTCAGGGACCTGATCCAATTCACTAATCACCCTCAAAGTCCACAAGATTTTCTTCTTGACCTTGTCAGTTTGTTGGTCATAGAACTTCTCAAAATAGTTCTTGTAGAAATAGAGTTCACGCTTGTTACTCATAAAGCAAAGATAAGAAAGGTAGCCCAATCAGACAACTCAAGTCTTTTTTCTTTGCATTCTGACTAACGTAAACATAAAATACTTGTAATCAGGTATTTAAAATTCCGATGTCTTTTGGTTTGATGTCAAATT
>CAKZPI010000041.1 GCA_937139155.1 uncultured Flavobacteriales bacterium | reverse complement strand
GTATGTGAGGCAGATGTTTGCGCCATGGCCGTTGTTCCGAATGCTGCGATGGCTAGTAGGGTAAATAACTTTTTCATGATAAGAGAGATTAATTGTTTTAATGATTTGAATCAGTTTTCTATAAGCTAAGCCCATGCCAGAAAGGAGCAACCCACATAAACGACTCACTTATAACGTTTTAACAAATGACTTACATCATAATCAGAAACTAAAACCTTCCCATTCCGGGAATTTTATTCCGAAATCAGGTCTTTTTGAAGAATTATGCGAATGCGAAACAAGGAGGACGAAGGTTTGTTTCAACTTTAAGGTGGGCCTAAATACCTGAATGGATGAAATCTTTATGCAATAAAAAAGGCCACCCTTAGGCAGCCTTTTCTTCCTGGCCGAAGCCAAGCCTTCTTCACAGTTATTGTGCAGAGATGGTATAGGTCACGTTTGCTGTATAAGTATCGGCATCGTAACCCGTTCCGGGCGTGATTTTATAATCTGCTGTAAATGATTGAGCTGATGCAAGTAAATGTAAAAGCGGAGTGCCGGTAGTTAAAACTTGATCGGATTGGGTAAGGCCTGCATAAGTACCTCCAACGGTTTCTTTGATTTCCAATATAGAAAGCGGCATGGTTGCCGTGGCCCCAGCATTCGAGAAGGCCGTTGAAGTTGACTTAAAGGCCACTTGCCAGTCTACCGAAGCATTAATGGAGAATATCGCACCTGCTACTTGGGTAATTCCGCTTGAGTATTCTAAGGGCTGATCAAATACAAAAGGGTTGGCAACTGCATCTTGACTCACAAGATCCGTTAATATTTGAATCCCTAAGGTCTCTGACAATTCTACCTCCATGGTATGAGCGGCAGAGGTTTGGGCCATGGAAGCTAATCCGAGCCCGAGAAGCGAAAGTAATGTTAATAGTCTTTTCATAGCTTATGTAATCTTTTGGTTTATCAGTTGTTAGTCTCTTTCATCTAATATGCCAAATTTTTAAAACACCTGTTTATCCCTGATATACAAAAGGATAGACATGAATTTAAAACTTGAACAAGCATTCAAAAAATGTCTAGAAATGAGATGAGCATTCCAAAAACGGGAAGAATTAAAAGCCCTTCATTAATCTTTACCAAGGATATACTGCTTGGCACGTGGATTGAAGAATAGGACGTATATTTAAATCCTTATGAAAAAAGCATTTCTTCTATTCCCCCTGATCTGCATGGTTTTTTTAGCCTCTGCACAAAAGATTAATATTTCTCCGGCAATCATGCGTTTTGACGCAACTCCTGGCGAACCGGTTTCTCAGCGCCTGCTTATCCTGAACAATGGAGATAAATCACAAATTTTAAGATTGTATGTAGGCGACTGGTTTCGGGACCCCAACGGTGGACATGTTTACCTACCTGTAAATAGTGTTAAAGAAACCTGTTCTAGCTGGATCAGCCTTTCTCACGACCTGATTGAGGTGCCTGCCATGAATTCAGTAGAGGTGATTGTTACCCTTGATGCACCCGCTGGCTACCAGTCTGACTCAATGAAATGGGCCATGGTGTTCTTATTAGGGGTGGTTGAAAAAGAAGACCCACTAAGCCCTGACAATACCCTTTCCACCACCATTGAAGAAAGCTTTCAATTTGGGGTTCATGTTTACAATACCCCAGAAAATCTTACCGAAACCTCAGCCAAAGCCATCGATATGGTGCCCCTTGAAAGTCAAAACGCCATTCAACTTCAGGTCCAAAATTCGGGGCTAACCCAATTGCGAGGCACGGCATACCTTGAGTTTGTAAACTTAGAAACGGGTGAAGAGTTCAATTCAGAAGAAATTGAGGCCCCTATTTTCCCCGGATATTCAAGACATTTCAACCTTCCCGTTCCTGAAAAATTACCCGAGGGTGAATACAGTGTTCTAGGCCTTTTTGATTACGGTGACACCTTTCCCTTAGCGGGATATGAAACCACCTACACCCACACCAAAGCCATTGAATGAAATTAATTTTAAGCCTCTTATTGATATTTCCCTTTTTTAGCTCTGCCCAGCTTTTAAACTCCATTGAGCTTCAGTTCACAGAGCTTCTAAACCCTAGTTTCCAATTTAACCTGCCTTCTGAGTACAATAATGGCATTGTGGTTCCGGCTACATCAAGCGTTTCCGTAATTTCTGATCAGAACTGGGTTTTAAGTGTTAGCTCTGGAGGCGCCACTCATTTCTCCACCACCACCGGAGACTTAATGCCTGTTGGCGACGCCCTTGTAAAACCAACAACCTCTGGAAGCTTCACCAGCATTTCAACTTCCAACCAAAGCATTATGACCGGATTGGCCACCTATTACTTGAACGGCCTTTTGCAAATTGTTTCTACCGGAAATGGAAATTCAACCTGCCTTACCCTCGACCTCCTTTTGGTTCAGGTAAACGTAAGCTGTTTCACGTTTACCCTCGATTATAAGATAGACCTTTCGGGTTTTTACGAGGCGGGCACCTACAATACCACCATTTATTATACCCTTTCCGCTCAATAATTTTACCTTGGTCGGAAATAATTAAGACGGAGTCCATGGAAAACCTTCAGAAACTGATTCTAAAGGCCAAACCTGAAAATTTTGAGGAACTAGGAGGGGAATTCCTCTCCTTTCCTGAGCACGAAATCGATTGGAAAAGTCTTCTTCCAAACCTTCCCGATCAAGGATATTCACGAAACGTACTAATTCATGAACCCATTGAACTTGTGCTTTTGCGCTGGGCTCCAAAAGCCAAAAGCGCCATTCATTGGCATAAGGGGTTCGGAGGCTTTGTAAGGGTCTTATCAGGCTCTGCCTTCAATCGGTCTTACCATTACAATCAAGGAGAGAAAACCCTTCGAGAAATCTCCAGAGTAAGGGTCCATGCTGGAGCTGGATTTCCAGAAATGGATGGAGACATTCACATGATTGAAAACGCTTCCGCGGAAGATGAATTGGTGAGTCTTCATCTTTATTTCCCGGCCATTAAGAGTTTCGAAGGCATGGAAATTTTCAAGGAAGATGGAACCTATGCCAAGCTAAACGGGAAAGCAAATTCGGCGTCTTGGACCGAAGCGAAAGAACATTTTCATGCCTTTGAACCCAATGCCTTCGAATACATTCCCTTCGAAAACCAAAACGCAAGCCACTTTTTATTGCCCATTTTACCGAAACCATCCAAGGAGCAAATTGGTCTAGGCATTCAAGATTATTATTCGGCCCAAGCCAAAATCTACGATGCCCATGATAAAAAGCACCAATCTCGCAACTTGTATACCGAGGCCATAAATCAGCTTATCGCTCAAAACCTTCATGAAATTCAACCGGTTGGATCAGTTCTTCATCTTGCCTGTGGCACCGGAAGAAGGGCCATGGAAATCCGTGAATCATCAAATCTTGACTATAAAATCACAGGTATAGACGCCAATTTGGGCATGTGTACCATTGCCGGTGAACGTGGCCTTGATAAAATCATAAACGATCACTGGCTGAATGCTGAACTTGCCAATGATGTTCATTTTGACGCCATAACTTATCTATACGCCTTCGGGCACATTGCCCGAAAAGACTTGCGTTTGGAAATTCTTAAGAAGGCCTTCAACCACCTTAGCCCGGGAGGCAGGCTTTATGTAGACGCCTTTAATTTAGACGATGAGGATGAGTGGGGCCCGGCCATAAAAAACCATTTTGAGCATTTAAACCTTTCGGAATACGGGTACGAGTTAGGGGATGCCTTTTACAGGAAAAAAGAAGTTCCGGCAACGGCTTACCTACATTATTTCAGCAAGCCAGAAATTGAAAACCTCCTGAAAGGCGCTGGTTTTACCATTATTTCCATCCACCAAATTGGATACGCTAAAAACCCAGGCACCATTCTTTCTGGAACCAATGGGCATTTCTTCATTGTAGCCGAAAAGCCGGCTTAGTTTGGGTCTTGAAATTCAGAATTGTTCAGGTACTCTTCATCGGTAAGGGTCAGTAAAAAAGCCTTTAAGTCGGCCTTTTCTTGCGGACTCAAGCCCAATCCGGTGCCCACATTTTTCATAAGGGGGTCAATGGTTGCAGAGGGCTTTCCTCCAGAATTATAATGCTCTATGACCTCTTCTAAGGTTTCAAACCTTCCGTCGTGCATATAGGGCCCGGATACTTCAATATTTCTTAGGCTAGGCGTTTTGAACTTTCCCAAATCAGCCGCAATGCCAGTAACCTTAGCCCTGCCGCTATCTGAAAAAACTGAATCAAGTCCGTTGTTGTGAAATAGGTGGTCGGTAAAAAGAATCGGTCCATGGCAATGGAAACAATCCCCTTTTTCGGTATTGTAAATATTGAATCCGTTTAATTCGGAGGGCGTTAAATTCTCCTCACCTCTCAAAAACTGGTCAAATCTTGAGTTTCCGGAAATTAAAGTCCTTTCAAATTGGGCGATAGCCTTGGCCACCAGGTTCCGGTCGATTTCCTGATCTCCGAAGGCCTTCAAAAACAAAGCTTGATATTCTTGAGACCCTTTAATTTCGGCCACTGCATTGGGCCATTCTTCATGCAATTCAATAGGGTCGGTAACTGGATCAAGGGCCTGGGCCTCTAAACTAGGCGACCGTCCATCCCAAAAAAACGATTCGGCGTAAGCCAAATTCACCAAACTCATAGAATTTCGCTTCCCTCCTATTCCGTCAATGCCAACACTAACTGCTGTTGAGTCGGTAAAGCCGATTCCAGGGGTATGGCAGCTTGAACAGCTCATGGTATTATCTCCAGATAAAACGGGATCAAAAAACAACTTACGTCCCAAAGCCACTCCTTCAAGAGTGGTTGGGTTCTCATCTGGCTCAGGAACCGGAGGAAAGTTTGCCAAAACCGGGAAATTATAAGGCGATGGCTCTGGTATTTGACTTTGAAACTCCTCAGGCTGGCAGGCAAAAGCCACCACAATCAAGGCAAATAGGTATAAGAGTTTTTCCATTTAACAAAGAAACGAATTATAAACATGATTAGTTTCAGGTTTTTCTTCTGTACTGCAGCTTATCTAAAGGAAGTTTGTACTTTTAAGCCACAGAAAAAACTTTACGAATGAAAAGAATATTACTTGGCCTTGTGGTTTTGATTGCTGGTATTTCAGCTCAGGCTCAAAACCGTTGTCATGCCGATGAAATGACTCAAGCACTCTGGCAAAACCAACCAGAGGTGAAAGCGGAAATGGAAAGAATTGATCGGGAAATTGAGGAGTATTCCGCAAACCGGCCTACCAACCATCAATCGGAAGATGTAATTGTAATTCCTGTTGTGGTTCATGTGGTTTATGCCAACAACAACCAGAACATATCAGACGCTCAAATTCAATCTCAGATTACGGTTTTAAACGAAGATTTTAGGGCCATGAATTCTGATACGAATTTAATCCCTTCTGCCTTTAAGGGTGATTTAAGCGATACCGAAATTGAATTTTGCTTAGCAGAACGGGATCCAAACGGATTTGCTACCACCGGAATTACCCGTACCCAAACCACAAAATCATCTTTTTCGAACGACGATGTAAAAGACTCAAACGCTGGAGGAAAAGATGGATGGCCTAGAAATTCTTATCTAAACATTTGGGTTTGCAACCTAAGCGGAGGAATTCTTGGGTATGCCTATCAACCCGGAGCACCCGCCAGTATTGATGGGGTAGTTATTGGGTACAATTACTTTGGATCCATTGACTATGACGACGGAAGCTTTATTCTGAGCTCTCCTTATAACAAAGGCAGAACAGCAACCCACGAGGTTGGACACTGGTTGAACCTAGACCATGTTTGGGGCAGCAACGGATGCTCTACCGATAATGTAAACGATACCCCACTTCAGCAAGGGCCTAATTTTGGTTGTCCAAACTTCCCCTCAACCTCAACCTGCAATAGCGTAAGCAACGGTCCGGATGGGGATATGTTTATGAATTATATGGATTATGTAAACGACGCTTGCATGCACCTATTCTCAAACGGACAAGGGCTTAGAATGAACGACGCACTGTTGGTTGCTCGTGCTAGCATTCGCTTCTCTTTGGGCTGTGACCCGGGAACCCCCATTGGCTTAAATGAGAATCCGGTGATTAACGATTTAAACTTTTACCCTAACCCGGTTCACGGACAAGCAAACTTAAAACTCACCATGCTTCAGAAGAGCAATTTGCACATCCGAATCGTCTCTGGCCTGGGCCAATTGGTATGGGAAAAATCCGTTGAAAGTCAAATGCCTGGACAAATTCATGAAAACATCGACCTTTCTGGGCTTAGCTCAGGAATTTACCACCTTTCAATTCAAGCGGGTGGACAAGAATTTTCAAAAGAATTTCTGATTCAGAACTGATTTTAAAAATTCTTATTCGAAATTTGCATCCCCGGTCCTAAAGGCTGGGGATTTTTTTAAAGGCTTATGGAAAATTTAGGACGAATCATTGCAGAAGGAAACCTCGATCAGGATCTTATTCAGATTGCTGAAAAGGTAAAGGAAGGAAAGCGATTGACCACGGAAGAGGGAATCACCTTGTTTGAAAAAGGTGAATTGGCATACCTAGGGGTTTTGGCCAATTACATCCGTGAAAAAAAGCATGGAAACAAAACCTATTTCAATCGGAACATTCACATTGAACCTACCAATATTTGTGTTTTTGATTGCAAGTTTTGCTCTTATTCAAGACTCCTGAAGCATAAGCAAGAGGGCTGGGAAATGACCGAAGAGGAAATCCTTGAAACCATGCGGTCTTATGAAAATAAGCCCATTACCGAAGTGCATATTGTAGGGGGTGTACACCCAAAAATGGGATTGCATTATTTTGCCAACCTCATCAAGAAAATCAAAGAAATCAGACCGGATATTCATGTAAAGGCTTTTACTGCGGTTGAACTTGAATACATGTGTAGAAAGGCCAAGGTTTCCTACGAAGAAGGATTGAAAATCTTGAAAGACCATGGGCAGAACTCACTGCCAGGTGGAGGGGCTGAAATTTTTGACGAAGAAATTAGAGAAAAAATCTGTGCTGATAAATGCAGCTCAGCCCAATGGCTTGAGATTCACGAAACGGCCCATAAGCTCGACATGCCGTCCAATGCTACCATGCTTTACGGACACATTGAATCCTATGCCCATAGAATTGATCATATGAACCGGTTAAGAGAGCTTCAAGACAAAACCGGAGGCTTCAATACCTTCATCCCTTTGAAGTTTAGAAACAAGGGAAATCAAATGTCAGACGTGGATGAAACCACCATGATTGAGGATCTTAGAAATTATGCCATCTCAAGGGTTTACATGGATAATTTTGACCACATCAAAGCTTATTGGCCCATGATCGGAAGGAAAACCGCTCAGGCTTCTCTTAATTTTGGGGTCAATGATATCGACGGAACCATAGACGATACCACCAAGATTTATTCAATGGCAGGCTCTGAAGAGCAAAGTCCAACCCTAACCACCGAACAATTGATCAAAATGGTTCTTGACGCCGGAAGGCAACCCATTGAAAGAGGCACCCTTTATGAGGTGATTAACGACTATTCTGATTATAAACTGGAAGATAATTCAGTGGCCTACTGATTGGGTAGGGCACTTTCTGAATAAGCCCTCCACTTTTCAATAGCTGCCTGCATGTCTTCTGGAAGTGGTCGCTCAAAAAACATTTCTTCTCCCGTTTTCGGGTGAACGAATCCTAGAGAAGTTGCATGAAGGGCTTGTCTGGGCAATAATTTAAAGCAGTTCTGAACGTATTGTTTGTATTTGGTATAAACCGTTCCTTTTAGAATTTGATCGCCTCCATACCTTTCATCATTGAACAGGGGGTGACCTAAATGCTTCATATGCGCTCGAATCTGATGGGTTCTTCCCGTTTCAAGCTTACATTCAACCAAGGTCACGTACCGAAACCTTTCCACCACCTTATAATGGGTCACCGCATGTTTCCCTTGAGAGCCGTCCTCGTAAACAGCCATTTGCAGACGGTCCTTTTCAGAGCGCCCTATATGGCCTACAATTTTGCCCTCGTCTTCGGCTGGTTCACCCCAAATTAAGGCTAGATAAGTCCTTTTCGTGGTGCGGTTGTAGAATTGTTCTGCTAAATGGGCCAATGTATTTTCATCTTTGGCAACCACCATCACCCCTGAAGTGTCTTTGTCTAATCTATGCACCAAACCCGGTCTAGAACGTTCGTTTTTGGCCATATCACCAAAATGGTAAATCAAGGCGTTTACCAAGGTTCCAGAATAATTTCCGTGTCCGGGATGGACCACCAAACCGGCTGGTTTATGAAGAACAACCAGATAATCGTCTTCAAAAACAATGTCAAGCGGAATGTTTTCGGGTATAAGCTCAAGTTCCCTGCGCGGATATTCAAGAAGTACGGTAACCACATCTCCACCTTTTACACGGTGGTTAGACTTTACGGCAATTCCATTTACATGAACTGACCCGGCTGCAGCCGCTAATTGAAGCTTGTTTCGTGAAACTCCTTCCATCAAATTCATCAGAAACTTATCCACCCTCAAGGGCCTTTGCCCTGGATCTGCCGTAAATCGATAATGCTCAAATAATTCTTTCTCCTCTGTATCCTCACTCATAGTTATGGTATTTTAACCCATGGCTTTCTCCCTAAGGATACTCCATTCCTGATTACTTCAATAAAATAATAGCCACTTGAAACATGGCTTAAGTTTATTTCTTTTCCTTGTGATTGAGCCACCAAACTGCCTAGGGCGTTGATAACTCGAAGTTCAATATTTCCATCTAAGTTCACCCTTACCCAAGCATTTCCTGGATTTGGGTACAAAATGAAGTCTGGTTCATTTAGGCTTTCATCCACGCTTAGGGTCTTCCCTATGCTACCAAAAACTGGGCGCATCATTAGGCTTCCGGTTTGAAGAGAAGTAAGCCATCCGGTACCCAAATCAATCCGAATTCGATCGGAAGCATCGGTATTCCGGTCGAAACCAATACCCAGGGGATCTGACCCAACCTGCTCCATTCCGATATAATAAGTTCCACTTACAATGAGCACGGTGTCTAGATCGTAATAGGTAAATCCGTACACATGGTTTTTGTTTTGCACCAAATACACACTGTCTGAACTAAATACCTCATTTCCCGGAACCCCATTTTTGTCTTCATAAACCCTGATTCTAAAGGCTTTTCCATTTGTATTATTCACCGCTTGCGCGAAATGAATGGAAATCCCCGTAAGGGTATCAGAAAAATTAGGAGGAAGCTCAAATTGATGGGCCAGCTTGGTAAAGCTCCCTTGCAAACCATAAGAAGCCTCCGAGGTTCCGTCATCATAAGCGTAATGCTCATTCAAAACCAAATGCTCACGAAGGGTATCATTAAAGGCATTGATGTCAGGCTGGGTATTCAGGTAAAAGTCAAGAAGCAGGTCAAACCGCCGTTGATCAGGGTCTGGAATGTTCAAAGAAGCCAGATAGTTTCTACCATAAATTTGGCCCGGATTCACATTGTCAGAAGCGGCAGGATGAAGATACAACTGGGTCATATCTTGGGCAAATAAGCCAAATCGAAAATCCACGTTTTTGATGTCTACCGAGCGGTTTACGAATTCTGAGAACAGGGTATCTTGAAAGAAATAACCTTGTTTGGTTCTGAAATGCCTCCAAGGCACCTCTCTTAATCCTCTTTCAAAAAGTGCGGATGGCCTATGGATGAATGCTACATCATCAATAAGTGAATCGGCAGAGGTTCTGCCTGGGGCTAGTCTGATATAATCTAGGTGAAAATGATCCAAAGCCCCGGCCAATGAGCCAAAATTCCGAAACCGGAACTGAAAGCCCTTTTGAAGCCAGATTGAATCTTGAATACCCAAGGTAAACCACTCAAAACCAGAGGAGCTACCCCGGCCCTTCATAGACCAAACTTGGATCCAGTTTGTGTCCGGATTGGTAAATTCAAGCACAAGACTATCGCCTATTTCAGGATTGTTACCTCTTCCACCTAACTGAACATAAAAAGAAAGGTAAACCGAATCTGATTTTGCATATTCTAAATCGAAGGGCTTGGAAGTAAGGGCATCTGCCCAGCCTGAACTCCCTGAGAAATCGTAAGCATTCCCGTAAAGGTCTAAACCGTCAAAACTAGCCACCCCTAAGCTTGGTGGATCAATGGGAAGGTCTGCGTTTACAATGACATCTTGGTCAAGCCATTTTGCAGTATCTGGATGAAGGGTTAAAACTGAGAAATCTTCGGTGAAGGGAAGACTTAAGGTATCCGCCGCTGAGCGAGCAAAAACCTTGGTATTGGAAAGCAATGGATTATGAATCACAGGCATTAAAACCTCCTGTGCATTTCCGGCAAAAGCCAATAAGCATAAAAATATAAAGGCGAAGTTTCGCATGGTAATGATTGAAGTCTATCCTTAGCTAACGCCTAGGGGTTCAATTTGTTTTGGTCTTGGGTAAACCAAAGCTCAATCTCTGATCCTTTCTCAATAAACCGGGTATTTGAGAGGTCAGGGAATTGCTTATACACAAAGGCCGAAAGGGTGTCTTTCACGGTTTCATCAAATCGAAAAGCAGATGGATTTAAAACATTCACCCGGGCCGTGTACAGGGCATCTTTATAAGGCCTTCCTTTCAAGTCAGGAAGGTACATTCGTCTCGGCTCATTTCCATCTCCCAAAACCAAATCTATTTCTGAGCGCTTGGGAAGCTTGGCGTCTGAGGTAAGGCTATCTCCTTTATGTTCTGCCCAAAGAACCACATGCCTTCCAATGTCAGGAACCAGTCTCAGCTTTCCGATTTTAAATCCAGACCGATCAAGAAGTTGCATGGCTTGGCGGATGCTTCGATCTTGTAGATCTGGAATCTGAGCTTTCTCTTCGGCGTGGGGATTAACGGAAAGCAATAATTCCCGATTAAGTTTCACCTTTTTTCCAGGCTGTGGAAACTGCTTAATTACCGCCCCCTTCGGGAAGTTATAGAAGAAACTTGATGAATCTATCACCCGATACCTTAATCCAGCTTTTTTCAAAACCTCTTCGGCTTCTGCCAAATCATAGGTTTTCAAGTTCGGCACTTCAACCGTTTCACCATGAAGGGTTGTTTTGTCTAAGAATGATCCGGTAAAGTAGACGATAGCTACCCAGAACAACAATATTGCTAGAATATTGATGTAGAACCATTTGTTTGTGAAAATTTTTACCAAGCCCATGTTTATTTCTAAAGGCACAAAAATATAAAACTAGGGATGCCATCGACGGGTTTTCGTTTATTTTTGGGGCATGCAATCAAAAGCCATACAACATTTAGCGGTAGTCATGGGAGGCTACTCAGCAGAACGGGAAATCTCATTACAATCTGGAGCCATGGCCATGAAACATTTGGCCTCTGCTGGATACAAGGTTTACGAAGTTATTCTTGATGAAAAAGAATGGTACGGGTATGTTGACCAGGAAAGGCATTTGATCAATAAAGATGATTTTTCATTGGGCGGAATTGTTTTTGACGCTGTTTTTGTTGCCGTTCATGGTACTCCCGGAGAAGACGGTTTGCTTCAGGCCTATTTCAAACTCCTTGACATTCCGCATACCACTTGCTCATCTTTTGAAGCAGCCCTGACCTTCAATAAGGTTCGTTGCAATGCCCTCTTGTCCGCATGGAAAATTCCGGTGGCTAAGTCTGAGTTTTTGCCGCTTTCGCGGGAAATAGATGAGGATGAAATCATTGCCAGCCTGGGCTTACCCTGCTTTGTTAAACCCAACCGAGCCGGATCAAGCTTTGGCGTTTCAAAGGTGAAATCTAGTTCAGAACTTCTGCCGGCCATTCGAAGCGCCAGAGTTCATGATGAGGAAGTTGTGGTTGAATCTTTCCTTGACGGGGTTGAAGTTACCTGTGGGGTTATGGATTTATACGGGAAGATTGAAGCCCTGCCCATTACCGAGATTGTGAGCGAGAATGAATTTTTTGATTACCAGGCAAAATATGAAGGAGCCTCGCAGGAGATAACCCCTGCAAGAATTTCTGAGGAAGCCACTGAGAAAATTAAAAGGCGGGCCTGTGAAATTTACGAATTGCTAAGCCTGAGAGGGGTGGTAAGATGTGATTTCATTTATACCAAGGATGAGGCCTACTTGATTGAGGTAAATACGGTTCCGGGATTAACCGAAGGCTCTTTGGTGCCCCAGCAAGTAATTGAGGCAGGATATAATTTGGCTGACTTTTTTCAAGCCATGGTTTTACGCGCCCTGAGAACTCCGTAGATATTCTACCAATTTCCTCAAAGCCCTACCTCGATGTGATATTTCATTTTTGGCTTCACGGCTCATTTCTGCAAAGCTTTGATTCTTTCCTTCTGGAAGGAATATTGGATCGTATCCAAATCCCTTTTCACCCCGTATAGAATTTAGGATTTCACCTTCTACTTTCCCTTCAATAACCTTTGCTTCGCCCTCTGAGTTGATGAAATGAAATACGGTTCTAAACTGGGCTTTCCGATTTGGTTTCCCTTCCAATTCCCTGAGTAGCTTGGCCATATTTTTTGCATCTGATTTCTCTGAACCTGCATACCTGGCTGAATAAACACCCGGGGCTCCGCTTAGAGCCTCTACCTCCAATCCGGTATCATCTGCAAATACCGGAAGCTTGGTTTTAGCAAATACATGTTCTGCCTTGATTTTGGCATTTTCTTCAAGAGTACTCCCGGTTTCGGGTATGTCTTCATGAAGACCTATATCCGTAAGGGACACAAGTTCAAATCCGGCCCCAAGCATGGCTTGAACTTCTTTAACCTTATTAGGGTTGTGGCTGGCGAATAGGATGCGCATATCAATCGTTGTGATAAGGATGGTTAAACATTATGGTCAAGGCTCTATAAATTTGTTCAGAAAGGACTACCCGGGCCAATTGGTGATTCATGGTCATGGGGGAAAGTGAGATTTTCCCATTTGCACGGGTGTAAAGGGAAGAATCAAAGCCGAAAGCCCCTCCAATTAAAAACCAAAGTTTTCCTCCAGGTTGATCTTTTTCTCTTTCCAGAAATTCAGAAAACTTTCGGCTGTTCATAGATTTTCCTTTTTCATCCAAGAGAAAAAGTCGGTCATTGGGCTGAATACGCTTCAAAACCCTTTCCGCTTCAAGCTTTTTAAGGTCGTCAGGCTTGGTATTCTTTGACACCTTAACGTCTGAAAACTCTATGCATTCCACTTGAAGGAAGCCTTTTGATCGATTTAAGAAAGTATCAATCAGCTCCTTATACGGTCCGGCTTCGGTTTTTCCTATAAATGCTACGCAAATCTTCACGGTCAGAAG
Organism: uncultured Flavobacteriales bacterium; assembly: GCA_937139155.1. Taxonomy (GTDB): domain Bacteria; phylum Bacteroidota; class Bacteroidia; order Flavobacteriales; family JBLHRE01; genus CAKZPI01. Next base: position 52,514 of record CAKZPI010000041.1, on the reverse strand, counting down.
GCTGATTTTGTATTTTGCGCAAGTAACAAAAACCGCCGTAATCCCATGGCATTAGATCATTTCTCCTTGTCAAAAGACGAGATTCTAGATAAAATCATTTCTTGGGCTCTTGAAGAAGACTCAGGTCCGGGCGATCATTCGGCCCTTGCTTGCATTCCCTCCCATGCAAATGGGGCTGCCCAACTCTTGGTGAAGGAAGACTGTGTTGTTGCCGGACTTGAATTGGCGGAACTGATTTTTAGAAAGGTTGATAAGGAAATAATTTTTGAGGTATTCACCACAGAGGGAAGTTTCCACCAAAAGGGGGATGTGATTTTCAAGGTAAAGGGCAAGTCTCAAGGTTTGTTAAAATCCGAAAGGATTGTTCTAAACTTCATGCAAAGGATGTCGGCCATAGCCACCGAAACGGCCAGGTATGTAAAAGAATTAGAGGGCACAAAAACCAAGGTATTAGACACTCGGAAAACCACCCCCGGATTAAGGTTCATTGAGAAATGGGCCGTGGCCATTGGAGGAGGAAAAAACCATAGAATGGGGCTGTACGATATGATCATGTTGAAAGACAACCATATTGACTTCTGTGGTGGAATTGAAAAAGCCATTCAGAAAACCCAAACCTATTTAAAAGAAAATAAGCTGAACATCCCCATTGAAGTGGAGGCCCGAAACTTAGAGGAGGTTGATGAAATTTTAAAAGCGGGTGGGGTTCATCGAATCATGCTTGATAATTTCAGCATTGAAGACACCAAAACGGCGGTTGGTCGCATCGGGAATTTGGCCGAAACCGAATCTAGTGGAGGGATTACTTTGAAAAACCTCAGAGAATATGCAGATTGTGGCGTAGATTTTATTTCCGTAGGCGCCTTGACCCATGGAGTAAAAAATGTAGACCTTAGCTTGAAAGCCATTGATTAAATGAATGCCCTAGCGGAAAAGAAACCCATTCGTGAATTTATTCAGTTTACCAAGAAATTGGTTTTGCCGGGTTTTGATGGCTTGAGTGTGTATGAGGTTTCCTCTTTTTTCTTTCGAGGCATTTGGGAAGGATATATTCCAAGCCGAGCCTCTTCCCTAGCCTTTAATTTCTTCATTGCCCTTTTTCCTGCCATTATTTTTCTTTTTACCCTCATCCCCTATATCCCGGTTACAGATTTTCAAACCGCATTGTTTGACCTAATTTATGATGTCCTCCCTCCCAACGCTTACGACGCAGCAAAAACCACCATTGACGATGTAATCAACCATGGCCGTTCCGGACTTTTGTCCTTTGGTTTTTTCTTGGCCTTATTCTTTTCAACCAACGGAGTAAGCGCCATGATTTCTGAGTTCAACCATACCATTCATACCAATGAAGGAAGGTCTTATTTGAAGCAAAGATGGGTAGCCTTGGTGCTTACAATAATGCTAGCCATCTTACTGTTCTCGGCCATTGCCTTGATTGTTCTAAGCGAAAATTTCACGGATTTCCTTTTGGAAAGAAAGGTGATTACGGAAGGTATGGCCGAACTGATTCCTTACGGAAGATGGGCCATAATGATCAGCCTGGTATTTGTTAGCACCTCCATTCTCTATTATTATGCTCCAAGTAAAAAAGTGCGATTCAGAATGTTTTCAGCGGGTTCTACCCTAGCCACTTTATTGCTGGTAGTAACATCGGTAGGATTTAGCTATTACGTTGCCCATTTTGCACAATACAACAAACTCTACGGATCAATTGGTACATTAATTGTAATCTTATTGTGGATTTACTTCAATTCTATCAGTCTACTTTTAGGGTTTGAATTAAATGCCTCCATTACCGGAGCTAGATCTAAAAAACGACTCAAAGAAAAAAACAATAACCAAGACTAAAATGAAAAAGCTTGCAACTCTATTCGCTTTAATTATTGCCCTAAGTTCAATGGGGCAATCAAAGAAAATTTCAGGGGTTACCCTTCCGGGGAAACTAAAACTGGGGGAATCAGAACTCATTTTAAATGGCGGTGAAGTCAGAGAGAAGTACTGGATTGACCTTTACGTGGGCGGCTTGTACCTGGAATCTAAGTCATCCAACGGAAAAACAATCATTGCTGCCAATAAGCCGATGGCCATCAAGCTGCACATCGTTTCAAGTTTAATTGATTCAGAGACCATGATTGACGCAGTGAACGATGGTTTTGAACGGGCCACGGAGGGAAACACCAAGCCCATTCAAGCAGAAATTGATCAGCTGATCAAAATCTTTTCTGAGCCTATCAAAGACAACGATGAATACATTTTAGGTTACATCCCAGGAAAGGGGGTAGAGGTATTAAAAAATGGCAAGTCTGCCGGTGTGATTGAAGGATTCGCCTTTAAAAAAGCCTTATTCTCCATTTGGTTAGGGGATGAGCCCGCAAGCTCAGACCTCAAAAAAGGAATGCTAGGAGCTGACTAACAATCCTTTACACATAGGAATGTGGCAGAATGCATTCAAAGGTTTAAGGCTTCATGGATATTGCTATTTTAGCCGCGAATTACAGGAGGAATGAGCATAGCGGAAATTATCACTTCAGGTGGCGATGAACGTATCCTTTACAAGGAGAACGGCCGAAACAAATATTTTGTAGATCCAGCCATTCATGAAGGCGTTTTTATGCGGGGGTCGTGCACGTGCTCGGCTTTAAACCCTGAATCTCACGCCATGTTGGAGGGTCTCATCGAAAGGTATGAACCAAATCAACATGCCGGACTGGTTGAAGCCCAATCCAATCGACTTAAAAAATTAATCAATTATAAAGGGAAGGATAAATTTGAGGTCTTCTTTGCGCCCTCAGGCTCTGACCTTTGTTATTACCCTTTAATGTTTGCCCGGATTTTAAACCCGGAAAAAGACATTTTAAACTTCGTTACCTGTCCGGAAGAACTGGGCCAAGGTTCCATTTTCGCTTTCCGCGGATTGTTCTTTGCCGAACAAAACCAGTTTGGAGAAAGCATTGAGAAAGAAACCCCTGTTGACCCAAGGCTAGATGTTGAGTTCAAATCTTTTCCTGCTCGGGATAAAGAAGGGTTGATATTCAACCATAAATCTGAAATGCAAGAGGCCATTGAATCGGTTCAAACCGATAGAACCATTATGGGTCACCTGGTAATCGGCTCAAAATCTGGTATTGTAGATAATGTTGACATCATTCCAAAGGTAAAAAGAGACATGCTTTGGGTGGTTGACATTTGCCAGTTCAGGGTTTCTAAAAAGCTAATCAACGACCTGCTCGATCAAGGCTGTATGGTAATGATTACCGGGTCGAAATTCTATCAATCTCCCCCCTTCTGCGGAGCCCTTCTGGTTCCTAAGTCTCTTACCCAAAAGATTGACGAAAGGGTTAAGGAGGAGACGGTTGCTCCCTTTGCAAAAGTATTTTCACAATATGACATTCCGGTTCTTGCTAAAAACCTAAGGTCTTCCTTCCGAAAATTTGAAAACCTCGGTCTGCTAAGCCGCTGGGAAACGGCCATATTTGAGATGGAACAAATTTCAAAGAACTCGGTTCATTCCGTTCTTAAAGTTATCGGGCTTTGGCATTCATGCGTTACCGAGGCACTTGAAGCCGAAGAAAGGTTTGAGCTTATGCCAGATACCGACCGCACCAATAAAACCATCATTTCTTTTCGGGTTAAAAATGGCGGAGACGGTTCTTATTTAAACCATGAAGAGCTTCAGCATCTTTATGAGTACATCTCAGAAAAAGAAGTTGACTTCCTCTCTGGTTTCAATCGGATCATTATTGGTCAGCCTGTACGGTACGGAGATGAGTCTTTCATTCGAGTAGCCCTGGGTTCTTTCAATATTCGAAAGCTAATTCGAAATGAAAAGGATTTAGAAAATGATGTATTGCTAATTAAGTACATCGCGGAAACGGCCCAAAAACTATATCCTCGTTGAGAATATCGGCACATCAACAAGCCAGGTTCCTTCAGGCAATCCTGAAAGAAAACCTCCTTGCTGAAACCGATGAATCTTTTCACTTTTTTGATTTTGATCTTTTTGATTCTTTCCTAAATCAGGTCAAGTCTGCCATGCCCAAGGCTAAGCATGCAGTTGCCATTAAAACCAATCCTCTTCCTCAGGTCTTACAGCATATTGCCGAAAAAGGCTTTTCCGCGGAAGCTGCCTCCTTTCAAGAAGTTCAATTGGCCCTTGATTCAGGGTTTGAGGCCGAAAACATAATCTTTGACGGTCCGGCAAAAACCCAGACTGAGATTTTAGCCCTAAAATCAATAGCACCGGAAGTTTATATAAATGCTGATTGCCTTGAAGAAGCTGATGAAATTAATGCCCTTTGGCCCGAGAAAAAGCTTGGATTACGGATAGGCTTTGAAGGGAAAGGTTCGGAAATTTCTTCCATGAATGTAAGTGGTCAAACCTCAAAATTTGGCGAATTCATTAAAGACCTTGATCAAGCTGTAGATCAAATTTTAAATCGTCCCTTCATTAGAGGTTTGCATCTTCATGCCGGTTCTCAAATCAACGATTTTTCGCCCTTTGTTTTCATGTTGAAAAAGGGTCTTGACCTTGCATCAAGGGTGAATTCCAAATCTGTAAATCAAATTTTGAATTTTGACATTGGCGGGGGCCATCCTGTTAATTATAAGGGAGATCCTTTTTCCTTTTCCGGTTTTTCTGACTTGTTGAAATCTGAATCTCCAGAGCTCTTCAACTTTCAGGTTTTAACCGAGTATGGCCGATTCTACCATGCCCATGCCGGGTTTACCTGCAGTCGAATTCATCGAGTAAAAAACCGAGGCAAATCAAGGCAAATCATCGTTCATCTTGGGGCGGACTCTTTTCTTAGGGAAGCCTACAATCCGGAAGACTGGTACCATGATATGGCGGTTGCTGATGAACAGGGAAACTTGAAATCAGGGCCTGGAATGCCTTTTGACATTGGAGGACCATTATGCTTTGGAGGCGACTACCTCACTAAGAATCAAGACCTCCCCAATCCCCGAAAGGGCGATTACCTTTTAATTTCAGATACCGGAGCCAATACCTTCGCCCTTTGGTCAAGGCATTGTTCGCGTCCTTTTCCTAAAGTAATCGGCTATAAAAATGGAGAAATCTTCATCCTGCGAAGCCAAGAGGAATACCGAGAGATTTATAATTTCTGGAAAGGAAAATAATGGACGGTTTCAGCCATTCATGAAGCTCCCAGAAAACTAAAAGGAGGCCATAAACTTGATTGCTTTTACCTGAACCCAACTTAATTAAATGGCATCCACCCCTACAAAATCGATCGAAACATCACCTTACCCAAAAATTAGGCGGTATACCCACCGTCAATGAAATGCCTGAACCAAACCTCAACCATAACCAGTTTCATGATTTTTCCAGGATTGGTCTCTCGGTACATCTGGTTCATGCTTTCAATATACTCAGGCAAGAAGCCCTCTCTATTCTTTAACCCTTCAAGATGGTCTTCCACAAAAACTTTCCAGGGCCCGTTGATCCAATCGCCAATGGGTAGGCTTAGCCCTCTTTTTTTCCGAAACAGTAAATCTTCAGGCACATAATTCTTTGCCGCATGTTTTAAGGCAACCTTCCGTTCTCGTTTTACAATTTTATGATTGGGATCAATGGAGGCCGAGGCTTCTACAAATCCATCTTCTAAAAAAGGATATCTGGGTTCAAGACCATGGTGTAAGCTGAACATTTCAAACCGATACAAGTGATGGTTGGGCACATTGGCAAACATATAATACAAGAGCCCTTCCACCTCATTTTCAAACCTTGAGCCATCTCCATAGGCTTGACGTATGGCCTCATAAGAGTTAAAGTGGGAAGAGGAAATCAGCTTTTTCTTTTCAAACTCCTTCAAGGTGCTAAATCCATGCGAGTAATACTCGTCGATGCTTGAAGCCAATTTGAGGTTTTTCAAATCCTCGTATTTTTTCTTCCCTCCTCTTGGAATGAGGTAAACCAAGGCAGGAAAAGTCTTCACCATTTTCCAAAGGTCTATGTATTGAAAATAATGAAAGCCACCGTGTTGCTCATCGGCCGCCAAGCCATTAAACAAAATTTGGTCACCCCCTTCCTTGGCCATGCCCGTTAGAAAATAGTTGGTGGCTAAATGCAACCCGGGTTGTTCATAGATATCAATTACCTCTTGAAAGGGTTTATGTAACGACTCGAAATCATAGTACCTCGGATGAAAATTCAGGCCATAGGCTTTGGCTACCCGCTCCGCATCCGAAACCTCGTTCATGCTTCCGTACTTTTTAGGGTCAAGCCCGAATGAATAGGCGTTTACCTTCTCAATATTCTTGGCCAAAACAGCGGAAACATAGGTAGAGTCAACCCCTCCTGAAATTAGAGTTCCAACCCCCTTCTCATCGGAATCTATCAATCTGGAAATTCCTGTTTCAAAGGAAGAATTCAATCGGGAAGCCGCAGACTCAAGGGATTCTTTTTGGTAATTACCGAAGGCTATGGAATGGTAAGTTTGAAGCGAGATTCCCTTTTTAAAACTCAAGCACTCCCCTCTTTTCAAGGAATAAATGTTTTGGAAGCAAGTATGGGGTTGTGGAGGCGCTGGAAACGAAAGTGCATGCCATAGGCCTTCCCAATTCACTTCCGGTTGTATTTCACCCGTTGCCAACAAAGAGCGAATGCTGGATCCCGCAAGGAAACCCGAACTAGATTGTCCATAAAAAAGGGTTTTCATCCCCTGTTTATCCCTCGCAAGTTGAAGGTTTCCTGTTTTCTGATCCAGAACACCCAGGGCAAACTTTCCATTGATCTTCGGTAAAACCTCCTCAAGTTTTCTAGATTCAAGTAAGTTCAAGAACTCAGGCACCCAATCATCTTTTCGATTGGGTTTTCCCGCGAAAGCGTAAACTTCACCCGCCCACCACATGGTAAAATCACCTTGACTATGCAGGCTCAATGCGTTTGGAGAGAATGCTGAATGAGAGCTATGATGCAATAAATAAACCTCCATTTTACCGCCATTCTCAAGCTGAAGGCTGAATTTTTTCTGCCTAGAATTCTCAGCAGGAGAAAGCTTAGCAAAAACCCTATTTTCCTTGGAAGAATCTAAAACCTTACCTTCCGGCGAATACCAGGTCAAGAATGCACTCATGAACAATTATTTTGAGAACGAATAAACGAAAAAACCACCATCTCGCATCGATCTCATTCCCTTATATTTGCCAACTTTCAACCTAATTTGCATTCATGCTAAAACTTCCAAATAGACCTCAAAAGCCCCGAAAAATTGGAATTACCTCGATTTCAGATACCGGGATTCCCATTGCCCAGTTGGAGGGCATCTTAAATGACTATGCTGATTTCATTGACATTGCAAAACTGGGAGTAGGTTCAGCCTATGTAACTCCAAATCTTGATGAGAAAATTGCACTTTACCGGAGCCATGACATTGCCGTTTACTTTGGAGGAACTCTTTTTGAAAAGTTCATGCATGGCCCTGGACTTGACGCTTATCTAAAATACCTGAACCAACATAAGATTCATCACATTGAAATCTCAACCGGAACCATTGATATACCCATCGAAGAAAGGGTTGAAATGACTCGGAAGCTTTCCTCTGATTTTGTGGTTCTAGGCGAAGTAGGAAGCAAAGACCAAGACACCATCATGCCCCCTTCTGAATGGATTCAAGAAATTAACTGGCTGATTGAAGCCGGGGCCACCTATGTAATTACCGAAGGAAGGGATTCTGGAACCGCCGGAATTTACCGTCCGAGTGGAGAATTAAGAACAGGCTTGGTAACCGATATTTTGAAATCTTGCGAAGGCGATAAAATCATTTTTGAAGCCCCAGCCCCCAAACTTCAAATGTTCTTCATTAATTCTGTAGGACCCAACGTAAACCTGGGCAATGTGAAACCTACCGAGGTTTTATTGCTTGAAGCCCAACGTCAAAGCTTGAGAAACGAAACCTTTTTCTTAAACCATGACTGAGGTATATGCCCTTAGGCACTTGCTAACCCCATGGAATGAAAAAGGGATGCTTCAAGGACATACAGATATTTCCATTTCTCCTATTTCAGATGATCTCAAAGAAGAAATTTCCGAAATCAAAAAGAAGTTTGATCTCAAACCTGAAAATTTTGACAAGGTATATGTGAGTCCGCTAAAACGAACCCATGAAACTGCCCAGGCATTCGGGTTTAACAATTTTGAGATCGATTCGCGGCTAATGGAAGTTTCGTTTGGGTCTTATGAAGGAAGGCTTAAGAAGGACCTCATCCAAGAAACGGGTTCAGAATGGTTGAACAACCCAAAAAACACAGAGCTTTGGAAGGAGTTATTGACCATGCAAAACCAATTGGAAGATTTCCTTCAAGACCAAAAATCCTTTCAAAAAATCATGATTTTTGCCCACGGTGGAGTTCTGAGGTATTTTGATGGAAGAAATCGAGGATTGGAGCTCAACCAAATCAACACTTTTAGAATTGACAATGGCCAATTGATTCAGTTTCATGTCTAAACCCATACTTATAATTGACGGCAACCGGAATGGACTGGCTTTGATTCGAGCTTTGGGCCAAGCTGGGCACCCTATTTATTGTGTTGACCATAAATGGTATAAACCCGGGAGATTTTCAAAATTTGTTTTTGGCTCCTCCCTTCTGCCCAAACCGGGTGAAAATCCAGAAGCTTTAATCCAGGGGCTCCTTGAAATCGGGAAAAAACAAGGCCCTGAGAAAATGGCTCTCCTGCCGGTAAACGATGAGTACGTTAGCCTTTTTGCCAGAAACTGGTCGAAGCTTAGCCAATTCTACATTCCTGCCTTTGAAACCAAGGAGTCAACCGTTTACCAGGTTCTTGACAAATTAAAATTTGCAGACCTAACCGAGTCAATTTCAATTCCTGTACCCAAAAGGTTCACAAAAGATCAGGTAGTTAAGGATGCGGTTGATTACCCGGTGATTATAAAGCCTGGAATGCGAAGAAATATTGACACAGTGGGTAAGGGATTGTTCAAGGTTCGTTTATGTCATGAGAAAGGGTATTTGCTTGAGAGCATTGAAGAGCTAGAAAGTGCGGGTGCGGAATACATTCTTCAGTCGTACATACCCGGGGGTGATGACACCCTATATACGGCAGGAGTTGCCGCCTGGAAAGGAAAACTTCTAGGTTGTTTTACCGGAAGGAAAATAAGGCAATTCCCACCCATTACTGGAGAAGCAGCATATGCATCCACCGCTGATGCTCCAGAAATCATCGAATACGCAAAGGCCATTGTTTCAGCCACCGGATATTCTGGCATTGCCCAAATTGAATTCAAAAAGCATGATGGCGATTATTATGTCATCGAAATGAATCCAAGGTCTTGGTCGTGGAACGGCCTTGCCTGGGCGGTAGGTGTTCCCCTTGGGAAATTGGTGGTCGATGCCTCGGAAGGAAAGCTTCCAAATTCAATTTTAACCAATCAACGGGCCGGGACCTGGTCTTTTTTTCTTGAAGATTTTAGTTTTAACTTCCTGCTCAACCGCAACTTCCCTTTAGGCAAGATGATTAGGCAGCATAGAAAATCAGACTTCAAAGCCTTTTACCAAAAAGGAGATTTTCGCCCCTTCCTCATGCATTTATTGGTTCAATATCCCTTCCGTTTGTATGAACTAATTCTTGGAAAGAAAAGGTGAACACCCTAAAGGTTCATATCAATCTTCCCAAGTTTGCCCTTCCGGCTTACCGGGCCTTTTTTGAAGAATTTGCATGGAATAAAGGCATTGATTTGGTCTTCGCTGAAGCGGAAAATGCCCTAATAATCGGGGCGAACCCAAAGGCAGACTTCGAAATATCTAAAGGATTCCTTAATCAATTAGACCATTTAAACTTTCATTGGAAAGATGTGTTCGGAAAGGAAAGTCCGTTGGTAAAAACCGAGAAAGGCAAACCCGATCTTGTTTCAACGGCCTTGTACATGTTGTTTAGCGGACAAGAATACGGGAGGTTCACAGCCGATGCTTATGGCCGATTTCCTTATGCAAAATCCTATCAGGCTCATTTTGATTTGGTAGAGGTGAATAGGGTTCAAGAAATTTTTGATGCGTTGGCAGACCACGAAAAGGTTAAGCCTTTTGTGAAGGTAAGGGAGCGTGAAAACGCTTTCTTCTTAAGTCATGACAACGACCAATTTCATCAATCTTGGAAAGAAGATGGTTTTTGGGCCTTGAAAAAGGGTGAAATCGGCGGACTTTTAAAGATTCTTTCGAAACATGTTCAAGGCAAGCCTTTGTGGCGAAACATGGTAGAAATCATGGATTTGGAGCATCAATTTGGGCGGAAAAGTACATTTTTCTGGTTGGTTGAAAACAAAAACACCCCGGAAGGATTCACCAATGCGGATTATGAATTTTCATCGAAAGCCGTAACCAAACTCTATCAAGAAATTAAGGAAAGAGGCTGGAGGAACGGCCTTCATAAATCATTGCTTCCGAAATCGTTTTCGGAAGAGATGTCTAAATTCCCAAACCCACCCACAACCAACCGGAACCATTTCCTAAGCATTCAAGTACCGGAAACCTTTCTAGAAATGGAAGCTGCTGGCATTCGTTTGGATTCTAGTTTGGGATTTGCAGAATCCCATGGCTTCCGAAACAATTACGGACTTCCATACCGGGTCTTTGACTTCAAGGGGAATCGTTCCTTAAGACTTATTGAGGCTCCGCTGCATATCATGGATGCCAGCCAAAGAACCTATCAAAAAAGGAGTCCGGAACAAGCCGAAAAATGCCTCGTTGAATTCTTAGATAAAAATCCAAAAAACCTCAACTGCGGCCTATTATGGCACAATAAGTTCTTCAGTGATTATAAGTTTCGGGGCTGGAAAGAGGTTTATAAGAGCCTGCTCAAAAAAGGAGAGCATTGGGGTCATTTTGACCCAGACGCCTTCCTCTCTTCCCGCCTTAGCGAATAAGATGCACGAAGCCGGAGCCCCTATGGCGCTCATAAGGCCCTTGAATTTGATAGGTATAGAAGTAAACCCCTTCAGACATAAGCTGATTTCTCCGATTCATCCCATTCCACATTTCTTCTTTGCTTTCCAAGGTATATATTAAGTCACCCCAACGATTAAAAATCTGAACTTGAAAAAGGATTGGTTCACAATCCAAATTTAGCCCAAACTCATCATTGTTTCCATCTAAGTTTGGGGTAAACACATTTGGAAACCTTGGGTTACATGGAAGAATTATGGTAGTGTCTTGCTGTGTAGTATCCGGATCATTTAAGAGGCTTTGGTAATCCTCCATGGTAAGAGAGCCGGGATCAGAAACAGTGGTGTCAACAATTTCAGGACAAGGAAGGGTATCTAAACGAATCGTTGGTTTTGGATTCACCAAGGGAAGATTTCCCACTACTTGATTATGATTATTATTAAATACCGGATTCATGGTAACCTTCTGAAATCCACTTGAAACTTCATTGGCCTGAAAACCAATTTGAGCATAATCAACCTCACACAATCCTGCCCCTGAAGAATCGGTAAAATATACCACTGCTTCAAGGTCTCCGTTGATTACCTCCCCTCCGGTAAACCACAAGCGGTTTGAAATAGAATCCGCGTAAAAATTAACCGCCCCAAATATTGGTAAATCCTCATTTCCTGTTCCACCTATGATTCTCGACCAAATATGATTTCCATTTAAATCAAACTTAGACAAAAGAATGTCATCCAACCCCATAGAAGAACCCAAGGTTCCTAAGCAGTAAAGGTGACCATTCAGTTCAATTAAACTTGTGCCATGGTCATAATCTTGTGATCCGTAAGCCTTAGCCCAAACCATATTGCCACTAGGATCAAACTTGGCCAATAGCATTTCTCGATCCCTTGAAGGGGTCTCTACGAATCCATGGGCATATATGTTTCCTAATTCATCACTTGCAGAACCAATAAAGGCTGATCGATGGGAATAATGGTAGGAATAGGCCCAATTGAAATTTGGATTCATTTTGGCCATTAAGCCTCCATTATTGTAGGATGAATTATCATCCGAACCCACCATAAAAATCCCATTGGAGGTTTCTACGAATGAATGTAAATGATCATTCCCTGAGTTTCCGAAAGAAAGAATTGATAGTAAATTTAGGTTTTGATCCATTCGCAAAATGGAAACATCAGCATTTCCTCCACCATACCCATTTGTGGTTAAGGCAAGGATGTCTCCATTTGAAAGAAACCCAATTTCCCTTGGTAAATCAGCCTGACCAAAATTAAAGGAACGAAACTGAATTTCATTTCCCGTGGCTGTCAAATCTGAATTCAACAGCTTAAAGACCGTTCTTGATTTAGATTGTGGATTGCTTGCAGAATTGAACCTTCCTGAGTAAATAATTTCTTCAAAAGGTGTCTGGATTACTGAAATCGGGTTCCCCCCATCATTTGCCAATCCTCCCAATCTTTTTGAGCGAATTAAATTCAGGTTTGCATCGAATTCTGCAATGAAACCATCCGTATGAAACCCAGCGGAATCCAAAGTCATTAAGCCTGAAACCAAGATTGTTCCAGACTTGGTGACCTCAATATCATGCCCAATTTCCTGACCTCCTAAGTCTATAACTAATTTGTTGGATTGGGCGATTCCAAGTACAGGTAATGCCAGTAAAATAAGTAGTATTCTTCTCATGATGGTTGGGTTTCGGCAAATATATCAATTAGTGACTATAATCAGTTTCAAAGGCCAAATCCTTAAGGTTATCTTTGCCTTAAACCCATAAAAATGCCAACCCTTTGCCTTGTCGGGAACTCACCAAGCTCAGGATCTACTTTACTAGCCGACCTTCTTGATTCTACTAAATTCACCGCATGCGGACCTGAACTAGAAATTTTTTCTCATGAAAAATTTTTGGTAAAAAATCCTCAATCATCCGACCTTTCTGGGTCGTATAGCAAAATGATTGCCCCAAGAGCTACCTCCTCCTATCTAAGAACAGACAGGCTTAAGCATTATGGTCTGAGTCAGTCAGATTTGGAGAAGTTAATCGATTCAGCAAATTCTTTTTCCGAGTTTTCGGAAAGCTTCTCGATCCATTACTTAGACTTCCGAAATAAAAGTAAGAATGGAATTGTTTTCGAAAAAACACCTCAGAACCTCAACAACCTTCATCAGTTTCTTGAACATTCTGACGGGTATTTCGTTCATATTGTTCGGAACCCCGTTTTTGTTGTTCGATCCCTTATAAACCGCTCATGGTCTATGCGTTCTGCCCTTGCCACCTGGATGAGCTATGAATCTAAACTCATGAGGTTCAAAGGCAATGAACGAATTATTTCCATCAAATATGAAGACTTGGTCCAGAAGCCCTATGAAACCATCCAGATGCTAATTCAAACCATTAATCCTGGTCTTAAGATTAGTTTGGAAGAAATAAGGACTGGGCACCAAGAAAACAGGTATCGACAAAAAACGAGCAAAAGGAAAGATTCTTGGTCTACTCAGTCCATTCAAGAAATAAAAAATGCAAATGACTGGTCAAAAATTAAACCCGAGTTCTTGAAACGATTAAACGGGTTTAAGTCTAGCACATTGAGTTCCAAATATGCTAAAAGGTATAAACTTGAACCTTTGACTTTTCAGGAGCTTCTTGAAGAATACGGGTATTCTGAGGAGTTTAATAAAAGGGTAAGTGGTCTGGATGGGATTCAACCTCCAAAATACTCCATGAAAGACCGAAAAAAATTCCTCACCAAATGGGCAAAAGGCTTTTTAAAGGGAGAATTAAAACTGCGTGATTTACCCGCTCATTTTAATCCATTACCGAAATAGACTACCTCACCACCAAATCTTGAACGGCCCAATTGTCTGGATAAGAGATTAGGCAATACGTCTCCTCCTCCAAATTCAACCAAACCAAGGCGTTTCGGTTTGAATCAATGGTTATAATCTCATTGCTGGAAATGGGGGCTGAGTTTTGAAGCCATTCCATCTCACCCAGTCTTGGATCTTTGCCAGGGAGGCTTGAAAATTCAACCTCCAACTCTCCCTCTTCTCCTTTTATCCTTACCAATCCATGACCTGTGCTGGTAACCAAAAAGGAATGTCCCATTCTTCTCCCTCCATGCGGGTTCTTTAGGCCTTCTATGATTTTCTCAGGCTTTCCTTCTTCTGAAATCCTATACACGGCTCCCTCGTGAAAATAAGTGGCCAGCCAATGCCCAGGATTCAAGGTATCGTACAAGGCTGAATTGATGAAGGCAGCACGCATTGCGGTTGGTAGCACTCCTTTTTCTTCGGGTGAAATCAAACGATGCTTTACCCCTTCCTTCGCCCAAGCATTAGCCTGTTCCCTCTTTCTAGTTAAGGCAATTTTATCACCGGTCTCAGGCTCAGTTCCCCACTGAAATCCATGTTCCCAAGCAAACCACTCTCGCAATACTTCTTTTGTTCTCCAGTTGTATTCAAACAAGGCGTCAAATCCGCTGCTTGAAATCAAGATTCTTGAATCATCTTGCGGATGAAAATCAACGGTATGGATGAATGAAAACCAAGGATTTGTAATCTCGGTCACTTTTTCTCCCTCATGAACCATCACTTTATTTTCAGAGCTTACTGCCAATAAATCTTTGGTTTTGGCTACCCCCCGCGGCTCGGGGAATTTATCCAGGATTTCATAATTGAATTTCCCCTGAATGATTTCGGCCTTGATCAAGCCTCCTAGTCCTGGAGCTCTTCGCTCAACGGAGCCCGTTTTCTTAGATTCACCGGAGGCTCTAGATTTCAAATATCGCTCCCGGATTGCCTGCAAATCAAAACTTTTCACCGTCAAATACAGCTCCAAATCCCTTCCTGGCTTTTCTTTTCGAGTCCATTGATCAAGTGATATCCTCATGATTCGGTTAGGGTGTTTAGAAGTTCGGAAAGCTCACGGGTCAAACCCCTCCTGCTAAATTTTTCTAAGCCTTTTGCAGGAAGTGATAGGTCTTCCCCTTGGTCAAAATTTTGAAACAATTGATTTAGCTTTTCTGATATCCCGTCAAGGTCTGAATAATCAAACATTTCTTGTCCGCTCGCCTCCTTAATTATTTTTGCCGCATCTCCATCTTTTGGTCCAATGGCCAGAAGGGGTCTATTGGATGCCAGGTATTCAAAAAGCTTCCCTGTGATGATGGACTTGTTTCCGTCGGCCTTTGGAACAATGAACAACAAACAAGCTGAGCTCCTCATTTTCTGGGTGGCTTCATGATGGGGAACAAATCCTTGAATTTGGGTTTTCTCTTCAAGACCATGGGCTTTCAATGCCTCAAGAATCGAAGGATCAATATTGCCTGTTAGGGCGAGGTTTGGCGGATTCTCCATAGCCCCCAAAGCTTCCCATAAGGAATTCACATTTTGATTGGGTTTGAAGTTCCCGATATAAGCCAAGTTTCTTTCAGGCTTAGCCCCTTTTGCCTCCATATCCACTTCATCGTAACCATTGTAAATGACCTCAATTTTTTTTGCCCTTGACTTAAACTCTTCTTCCAATCCTGAGCTAACTACCGTAACGGCATCGGCTGATTTTAAAACCAAATCCTCCAGGGCTTGGTCTTTTCTTTGGGTTGATTGCTTTCGCGGAAAGAATGCATTGTAATAAACATTCACCCATGGATCGCGCATATCTGCTACCCATGGAAGATTGTATTTCTTCTTGGCGTAGATTCCTAATAAATGAGTGCTATGGGGCGGACCCGTGGTAATTAGGGCATCGTAGCTTTGAAGTTTCATTTCCCGATTAAGGGCTTTTTTCAAATAAGGAAGCCAGCCCTTTCGGGCATCAGGTATGAAGAAATTGGCCCGAATATAAAGGGCAAGCTTAGAAAGCCAAGAGGAATTATCCATGCCGGTAAAGCCCACAGTGGCCTTTTTCTTATCCTTTCCGGTAAGCTGGTTGAATAGGGAAAAGGGCTCAAAGGTTTTGGTTCGAATCACTTTTACCCCCTCCGGAATTTCCTTTAACAAGGTATTGTCAATGGATGGATAGGTTCCGTTTTCAACGGTTAAAACGGTAGGCTCCCAGCCATATTCTCGTAGATATCTCGCAAATTTCAAAAACCTCTGAACCCCCGGCCCCGACCCAGGAGGCCAGTAGTAAGTAGCAATTAAAACTTTCTTCACGCCTTCACATTTTCCCGCCAATAACGGAAGGCAAAATATGCCAAAGCCAATAAAATCAAGGCAGAAAATACCAAGGATACCAGGTTTCCTACCGTATAAGACTTGGGTTCAAATTTGAAAACCAATTCATGCTCACCCGCAGGAACAACCATTCCTCTAAGCACATAATTGGCACGGAAATGAGGGTAAAGTTCACCGTCAACATAGGCGTTCCAACCTTTGGGGTAGTAGATTTCCGAGAATATGGTTAGAGCATTTTTATCGGATGAATAGGAATAAGCCAACCGGTTTGGAGCGTATTCGGTTAATTCAATTTTAATTTGAGCATTCGAATTATAATCCAATACCTTGTCTTGAAACTTACGGTCAACCACAGCCATTCGGTAAGGAGCAAATTCCTCGGTTCCGATGGCGGTCATTTCTTCGTTGGCATTTTCAACCCATTGAATTTCATCCACCTTCCAAACATTGCCCAAGGCTTGAGGATTTCTTCTTGGCTGGTTGCCCTCGGTTATATAATACCGAACATTGAGCATATTGATCACCGCCCGATTACCCTGGCTAAGCTGATGATCAATTAGGTCTTGGAATCTCTGAAGCTTTGCTCCATGATAGCCTCCAACATTGTTGTGAAAATAGCTGGTACGAGCTGAGGCATCCAACCTTTCGGTTAGATTGTATACCCGGTAATAATCTTGGTCTTGTAAAATCTGACGATCCGCCTGGGTAGGAGTAAAGGGGTTATCCATTCTAGATTCTGGAACAAAATCATTGTGGTCAAGGTAACGCAGGTTTACTGGAACCATATCTACCAATATCAACAATCCCATTCCGAGGTACATGGCTGAGCTTTTCGCCTTCCCGGCAAGGAAAGCCCAAACCAGGCCAGCGGACAAAACAAT
This sequence comes from uncultured Flavobacteriales bacterium, assembly GCA_937139155.1. Taxonomy (GTDB): domain Bacteria; phylum Bacteroidota; class Bacteroidia; order Flavobacteriales; family JBLHRE01; genus CAKZPI01. The sequence continues at coordinate 35,532 of CAKZPI010000041.1, read as the reverse complement.
GAAAAGGAATGATCTCCAAGCATCTGCTTTCAACAAATCTTTCCGGTCTTCCAGCAAATCACCATACCATTGAGCACTTTCCATTCGGGCATCTTCTGCCCCAACAAAATCAAAGAAAGATCCTCCCGCCAAGGCCAAAATCAGGCAAATTCCCGCAGTTAACCCTAAGGAATAATAAATGCTTTTTTTGATCTCCTTGAACTTAGGCTTATTCTTAACCAGGGCGTGAAGGGTCATCACCGCCCCAACGGGCAAGGTTAACTCAGCCACTACTAAAATCATAGATACCGCCCTGAATTTATCGTAAAGAGGGAAGTAGTCAAGGAAGAACCAAGTTAATCCCTGGAAGTTCCTACCCCATGCCAAGGTCAAAGACATGAGGGTTCCGATGCCCAGCCACCAACGTGTGCGGGTTGGCAGGTAGAACATACCCAATACAAAAAGGAAACAAATGATTGCCCCTGCATATACGGGTCCGGAGGTAAAGGGCTGTTGCCCCCAATAAGTAGGTGCGTTGTCAAGAAACTGCTGAGCCTGAGGGCTTCTTCCAATTCTCTTGGCAAGGTTTGAGTTTACGTCCAAAGCCGACTGAGAGGAGCCTCCCATAAAATTAGGAATCATCAGGGTAAAGGACTCGGCCACCCCATAACTCCAGGCTGTTGCGTAATCCTTATCCAATCCGTCGGTTTGATTTTCTTCGGTATTTCCTAGGGTTAATTCAGATTTACCACGGGTAGTAAATTTCCCGTATTCATAGGTAGACCAAAGTCTTCCTAAATTCGCTCCACCCGCTAAAATGGCCGCTACAACTAGAATTCCAACCTTCTTTCCAAAGGCAGAAAGGTCTTGTTCTTTTATATGCTTTACGGCGTATACAATGGCCACAATGATTAGCAGCAATAAGGTATAGTAGGTGATTTGAAGGTGGTTGGACATGACTTGTAGTCCGGCGAAGAGTGCGGTTAGCAATCCTCCCCAAAGCCAGTTCCCCCTGAAAGTCATTATGACCGAGGCTAAAATTGGAGCCATATAGGCGATGGCATGGGCCTTGGTATTATGCCCTGCCTCAAGGATTATAAAGAAATAAGAGGAGAGTCCGAAGGCAAAAGCCCCGGCCATAGACAAGCGCCAATCCAGTCCGAGGATGATTCCGAGTAAATAAAAGCCAAGGAAGTATAGGAAAACATAGCCAGCAGGCTTTGGAATTCCAAGGGTCAAGACCTTGTCAACGGCTTTTAAGACATTTCCGGTGTAACGTACAGAAATTTGAAAGGCAGGCATTCCTCCAAACATCCGGTTGGTCCAGAGGGCTTCCTCCCCTGTTTCTTCTCGGAAATCAACGATTTCCTTTGACATCCCCCGGTAATTCTGAATATCCCCTTGATAAAGGGCTTTCCCCTGAAACTGAGGTAAAAAATAAACGAGAACAAAAAGTAGGAAGGCGACCACCGCAATCAAATGCGGGGCAAAACTCTTAAATCTTTCCATGTGTAGGTCTTTGAGCAGGTAAATAAACGGAAAAGGGCGCAGGAAATAAAGAACCTGCGCCCGTAATCTAGTCTTTTTTTGAGTCTGGATCTACCTCTTCGAAGTCAACATAGTCGCCTTGCTTATTCCGATTTGACCTTTTGTAGTCCTCCGGAATGTTCTCTATGGTTACATCCCCCTCTTTCCGACTCCCTTCTTCCTTTCGGTTCGAACTCGCACTCGACTGGGAATGGTTCTGGTTATTGGCTTGTACCATCCGCCAAAAGCGAATCACCATATACACCAAACCAATGACCAGTAAGGTTCTAAACAAGCCCGGATTCATTATTTACTCAAATAAAGGTTTCTTTCTGCGTAAAGCTTTCTAAAGAATGGATCTCTCAAGTCTTTGATGAAGTGAATGGCTTCACCGGTCGACTTCATTTCAGGTCCTAATTCCTTATTCACATTTGGGAATTTATCAAATGAAAACACCGGTAATTTAATGGCATAGCCATTTACCTTAGGTTCAAATTTGAAATCAGAAAGCTTCTTAGTGCCTAGCATAACCTTGGTGGCATAGTTCACATAAGGCTCATCATAAGCCTTGGCTATGAAAGGAACGGTACGAGAGGCTCTTGGATTGGCCTCAATGATGTATACCATTCCGTCTTTAATGGCAAACTGAATATTGATCAGGCCCTTGGTTTCCAAGGCAAGTGCAATGGTACGGGTATGATCTTTAATTTGTTGAAGTACATCCTCAGAAAGGTCAAATGCTGGAAGAACCGCCGAAGAATCACCCGAGTGAATTCCGCAAGGCTCAATATGCTCCATAATTCCGATGATGTAAACATCCTCCCCATCGCAAATGGCATCGGCTTCAGCCTCAATGGCATGCTCAAGGTAATGATCCAGAAGAATTCGGTTGCCCGGAATGTCTTTCAACAAGTTCACCACATGGTGCTCTAGCTCTTGTTCATTGATTACAATTTTCATCCCTTGACCTCCCAAAACATAGGAAGGACGTACAAGAATTGGGAAATCAAGTTCTTTCGCCAAAGCCAGGGCTTCATCTGCTGTTTCAGCAACGCCAAACCTTGGATAAGGAATGCTATGCTCTTTCAAAAGGGTTGAGAAAGACCCTCTATCTTCAGCTAAATCCAACGCTCTGTATGAAGTTCCAATGATTTTCACCCCGTAACGGTCAAGCTTTTCAGCAAGTTTTAGGGCGGTTTGCCCCCCTAGCTGAACAATTACACCTTCAGGCTTTTCATGCCGGATGATGTCATAAATATGCTCCCAGAAAACAGGTTCAAAATAAAGTTTATCGGCTGTATCAAAATCAGTGGATACCGTTTCAGGGTTGCAGTTGATCATGATGGTTTCATAGCCTTCCTCTTTGGCGGCCAAAACCCCATGCACACAAGAATAGTCAAACTCAATTCCCTGCCCAATTCGGTTGGGACCCGAGCCTAAAACAATCACCTTCTTACGGTCGGTTACCACCGACTCATTTTCAGCGCTTAGAACACCTTCTTCCTTCTTTCTGTTCTCAAAAGTAGAGTAGTAATAAGGAGTTTGGGCGGCAAATTCTGCAGCACAGGTATCTACCAGTTTGTACACCCTCTGAATACCGTAGTCATCACGCTTCTTATACACCTCACTTTCAAGGCAGCGAAGCATGTGTGCAATTTGACGATCCGCAAATCCCTTCATTTTGGCATCCATTAAGATGTCTTCAGGAAGGGTTTCTATGGTATATTTTTCAATTTCGTTTTCAATGGCAATCAGCTCTTCAAACTGACGCAGGTACCAGTAATCAATCTTGGTGATTTCATAAATGGTCTTTAAAGGAATGCCCAACTTAATGGCATCGTAAATTCTGAAAACCCGGTCGTAAGAGGGGTGACGAAGTTTATCTAGAATTTGATCTTGGTCGCGAAGCTCTTTCCCATCGGCACCCAAACCGTTTCGTTTGATTTCAAGTCCTTGGCAAGCCTTTTGAAGGGCTTCCTGGAAACTTCTTCCAATGGCCATAACCTCACCTACTGACTTCATCTGCAAGCCCAGCTCACGGTCAGAACCTTCAAATTTGTCAAAGTTCCAGCGTGGAATTTTAACAATCACATAATCAAGGGTGGGTTCAAAATAAGCCGTTGTGGTTTTTGTGATTTGATTATCCAGTTCATCCAATGAATAACCAATGGCCAGTTTAGCAGCAATTTTTGCAATGGGGTAACCGGTAGCTTTAGAGGCTAAAGCCGAAGACCTACTTACCCGAGGGTTAATTTCAATGGCAACGATGTCTTCTTTTTCATCGGGGCTAACCGCAAACTGCACATTGCAACCCCCGGCAAAATCACCAATGGATCGCATCATTTTGATGGCCATGTCTCGCATCTTTTGGAAAGTGCGATCGGAAAGGGTCATTGCCGGAGCAACTGTAATTGAGTCTCCAGTATGAATTCCCATTGGATCCATGTTCTCAATGGAACAAATAATGATCACATTATCATTCTTATCCCGAAGAAGCTCAAGTTCGTACTCTTTCCAGCCCATAAGACCTTTATCAATCATCACCTCATGAATGGGCGATGCATGCAGTCCGCGGGTTAAAGCCTTGTCAAAGTCCGTTTTATCGTATAAGATGGTTGCCCCAGAACCGCCTAAGGTAAAAGAAGGACGGATGCAAAGCGGGAAACCGAATTTCTGGGCAATGTCTTTTCCTTCTAAGAAAGAAGTGGCCGTTTTTGAAGGGGCCATTCCAATGCCAATTGACTCCATCAATACCCGAAATTGCTCCCGGTTTTCAGTAATGTTAATAGCGTCAATATCTACCCCAATAATTTCTACCTCAAACTCTTCCCAGAGACCCTGCTCTCCAGCTTCGATGCAAAGGTTTAAGGCTGTTTGACCTCCCATGGTTGGAAGTACTGCGTCAATTTTCTGCTCCTCAAGAATCTTTCTTAACGAAGGAACCTCCAAGGGTAGAAGGTAAACATGATCGGCAGTAACCTTATCGGTCATGATGGTTGCCGGATTCGAATTGATCAAGCTTACTTCAATTCCTTCTTCTCGTAAAGAGCGTGCAGCTTGAGATCCTGAATAATCAAATTCACAGGCCTGCCCGATTACAATCGGACCCGAACCAATGATTAAAATTGAGTTGATATCTTTTCTTCGTGGCATAGTCTTATAAAAAATGAGGTTTCAAAAAAAAGGTGCTACCAACGGCAACACCTTTTAAAATTTTATGACTGACAAAACACTTTTAATTAAGCTTTGTGTCTTGGCTCATCTGATACAGTAAGTTTCTTACGGCCTTTAGCCCGACGGCTTGCCAATACTTTCCGGCCGCTTGCTGAAGACATACGATCCATGAATCCGTGCTTGTTCTTGCGCTTTCGGTTCGAGGGTTGGAAGGTGCGTTTCATCTTCGTATAATTTTGATTCTATAACTCGTTCTTAAACAGGGCTGCAAATATAGACCTTTTCTTTCGGTCAACAAGAAGAAATATTAAAATTTATCTAAGCATTTCATTTACCTTTGCCGGCCCTATGAAAAATGCGAAATCAGACGATACAAAGAAAAAGAAAATTAGCTTATCCGGACTAAAAAGGCTCTGGAAATTAGCCTCTTACCTCAAACCTCAACGGGGTTTGTTTTTCGTTGGACTAATATTTCTTCTTCTTTCCACAGGAGCTTCTTTGGTCTTCCCAGGCCTTACCGGAAAGCTCATAGACTCAGCCAAGCAAGATTTTCTGAATGAAATTGACCGAATTGCACTCATACTACTGGGCGTTTTTGTGGTCCAAGCGGTTTTTTCCTACCTCCGGATTGTGATATTTGTGAAAGTTACCGAACGCTCTCTTGCCGCCTTACGGCAAGACACCTATTCGCATATGATCCGACTGCCCATGGCCTTTTTCAACGAGAGAAGGGTGGGTGAACTGAATTCTAGAATTTCAGCCGACGTATCCATATTGCAAGAAACCTTCACCACGACCCTTGCCGAATTCATCCGCCAAGTAATCATCATTGTGGGTGGTGTAATCTTGTTGGCCTCAACCTCTTTGAAACTCACCTTATTCATGCTGGCCATCGTTCCAGCCATTATTGTGATTACCATTTTCTTTGGAAGGTTTATTCGGAGGTACGCCAAGAAGGTCCAAAACCTAATTGCTGATTCAAATACCATAGTTGAAGAAACCCTTTCGGGGATTACCAATGTTAAAGCTTTTGTGAACGAAACCTTTGAATGGAATCGGTACAAGGTGAAAACCAACGAAGCCGCAGAACTAGCCATTAAAGGTGGGCATTACCGAGGGGCCTTTGCCTCCTTCATTATCTTCGGATTGTTTGGGGCCATAGCAGCCGTGATATGGTATGGGGCAAGAATGGTACAAACCGGTGACATCACCATGGGAACCCTTTTCTCATTCCTCCTTTACACCGCCTTTATTGGAGGAAGCATCGGGGGTCTTGCCAGTGTATACGCCAGCCTTCAAAGGGCCATTGGTGCCACCGAAAACTTGCTTGACATCTTAGATCAAAAACCTGAGCCCATTGACATCCATCAAAAATCCATCGGATTAAAAAAGCCTCTCACGGGGCATATTCTATTTGACTCGGTTCTTTTCGCCTACCCAAATCGGAAAGATGTTCCGGTATTGAAAGGGTTGAGCTTTGAAGCAAAGCCTGGGGAATTGGTAGGCTTGGTGGGGCCATCTGGGGCCGGAAAATCAACCATCGCTTCCTTAATTTTACAGTTCTATGCCCCTGATGGGGGAAAAATTCAATTTGACGGTAAGGATTCTTCCAAATTCTCTCTTGCAGACCTGCGCTCTGAAATGGCCATTGTTCCCCAAGACGTTCTGCTTTTCGGCGGAAGCATTAAGGAAAACATCGCCTACGGAAAACCCAATGCTTCTGAAGAAGAAATCATCGAGGCCGCAAAACAAGCCAATGCTCATGAGTTTATTCTTGGGTTCCCGGAAGGGTATGACACCCTGGTTGGCGAACGAGGAGTTAAGCTTTCTGGCGGACAAAGACAGAGAATTGCCATTGCTCGAGCCATCTTGAAAGACCCTAAAATCTTGATTTTGGATGAGGCCACTTCAGCCCTTGATTCTGAGTCTGAGAAATTAGTTCAAGAAGCCCTTGATCTATTGATGAAAGGTCGTACCTCAATCGTAATTGCTCACCGCTTATCAACCATTCGTAAAGCTGATACCATTTTAGTTCTTGACCAAGGAGAATTGGTAGAACAAGGCTCGCATGATGAGTTGGTTCAAGTTGAAAACGGGCTTTACCAGAACCTCAGCCAGCTTCAACTTCAATAAGGTGTAAAGATTCTTTTTGAAAGTTCATCCCTCAGGCTTGACTAGATGATTGCCTGAAATTCACTACCTTACTACCATGCAATTTTAGCCATGGCAAGGTATTTTCTAATCCTCTTCATTATCGGCTTCAGCCTTACAAGCAATGCCCAGCAAAGGCAAAGGCTAGCCGTTGACCTTTTGAATCCGGGCATTTCAATGCTTGACGGAATTCAAAACAATATGCAGATTCAAGTCCTGCACCAAATTCAAAATCAGGATTGGAGAAGGTTTACGGGAGTTTCTATTGTGGGCATGAATAATATTGACATCAAAGAATATCAAGGTCAATACCCATCGGCAACCCTCACCTATGAAAGATACTTCTGCCTAGACCATGGATACGAATACCTCATCCCCCTCAGGTCTTCCTTTTATGCAAGCCTTGGAGGGATTGCTCATTTGGGAAGAATTCAATACGAACTTCAATACCACCCAAGCGGGTCAGATCGTAAAAGCCAATGGATTGCCGGTCTTTCTCCTAGCATCGCTGTGAACCGCGATATAAACTGGACCACGGTACAGCTTAAACTAAATCTTCGGTCTATGCAAAGCTGGGGTGAGGTTGAAATCTTAGATGGTAAAGGGGGATTTTATAAATTAAAAAACCCGAGGACGGATTTATACCAAAGCATTCGGCCCTACGTTCAAATTATGGTTATCATGCCGCTCTTATAATTTGAATATATTCGCCCAAATCTTTTTTACATGAAGTTAATTCTAGCCTTGGCTTTGGCCAGTTTTTCAATTGCCGCCACTGCACAAAATACCATCAAAACCAAATATTTTGAAATCGATGCCCCTGAGGGCTGGGTTTTAATGGATGCGGCCTCTTCTCCAATGACTGAGGCTACCCTGGTAAACAATTCTGAAGAGTCAGACGGATTTGATGAGAACCTAACCTTGGTTTTGGAAGACATTCCGAGCCCAAAAGTGAGCTTAGACTCTTATTCTGAATTCTCTGAAAAACGTCTTGAAAAAGGATTGGCCGATTTCAAACTACTGGGGTCAGAAAAGGTGAAAGTTGACGGAAAACCTGCTATTCACAGAACCTTTACCGGAAGCCAAGGAGAAATGAACCTTTGGTTTAGCCAGTTTATTTTCATCCGCAAAGGGCAGGCCCATGTTTATACCTTCACCTCCTTAGGTGATTTAAGCGAAGAGGATAAAAAAGCCTTGACTGATTTAGGCTTCAGCCTTAAGCTTTTCTAGAAGGGGCAGGACAGTAAACCAATTTCTTGGTTTCGAAAAACTCACCTTCAAAATACTTTGTCAAGGGAATTTCATTGGATTTTAACCGAGCCAGTTCTTCCCGGAGATCTCCTCCCTTTAAAGCAATAATTCCTTGTTTTCTCGGAAGTTTCTTGCCTTGGGTAAAATGCTTTTTGGTCCAGTGAATTAAACTTGGCATGGGGGCAACCGCTCGGGTAACTACATAGTCAACCTTACCCGTGTATTGTTCAGCCCGCATGTTTAGGGCTTGGGCATTCTTTACATCCAATTGTCGGATTACATCGGATACCGCAGCAATTTTCTTGGTGATTGAATCCACCAAAACAAATTCAGTGTTTGGAAAGAAAATGGCCAGGGGCAAACCCGGAAAACCACCTCCAGTTCCTAGGTCCATTACTTTTGTCCCATTCGGGAAATCAATAAACTTGGCAATGGAAAGGGAGTGAAGAACATGCCGCTCCCAGAAGTAGTCAATGTCTTTCCGACTGATTAAATTAACCTTATCGTTCCATTCTGCTAAGGCCTTGTGGAGCTCCTCAAATTTCAGGAGTCTCTCTTCATCTACTTCTGGAAAGCAGCGACGAATTTCTTCTCTCATCCAGTATAATTGTTCAACTTAAATATTTCAACCAAGGCTTTCCTTGCTCTGAATAATTTGGCCTTAACCGTTCCTTCGGGAATATCAAGCTCATTGGCAATTTCACGGTAGCTCATTTCTTGAAGGTAACGCAATTCAATCACCTCACGATAATTTTCAGGAAGCTGTTGAATCAACTGATGAACTGCCTCTTTCCGCTGCCTCCGAATCATTTTCTCCTCTGGGTCATCCACATGCGACTCAAGCTCAAGCTGAGTCCATTCTCCATCCTGGTCTTTTACCAGGGAATTCCATGACCGCTCAAACTTGTATTTTCGGATGTAATCAATCATTTGATTATAGGCAATCCGGTACAACCATGTACTAAAAGCATAGGTAGGATTGTAAAGCTCTAATTTCTTAAAGGCCTTATGGAAGGCTTGGGAAGCAACCTCCTCAACCTCAAATGTATTTCTTAATTTCTTATTTAAAGCAGCGTGCAGATGATCATAATAAAGCTCCATCAATCGGGCATAGGCTTTTTGGTCGCCTTTCTTTGCGCGTTCAATCAGAGCTAAATCTCGTTTTTTTGACTCTTTCACCAGGTTTTAGGTTTACGAAGTTTATTTGATAGGTATACCATCAAATGGAATACCAAAATTTGCCATTCAAGCAAAGGCCATAGCCAAACAGGGGCTTTTTCCTTTATTTTACTAGCAACTACTAAATAAACAACGTAAATCATCACCACTTGTATTGCAATCAATACCAAGCTATATAAATTCCAAAATGAAAATAAAAGGGTCAAAAAGACAGAGAAGTAAAACAGGTATCTTCCTAGAGCAAGTAGGCCGAGGCTTCGTTTATCCTTTCCTTTATAAAGCTCGGAGGTGCCAAAATGTCTTCTTTTTTGGCGAAACCAAGACAGAAATGACTTTTTTGGGAAAGACCTCATCTGAGCATCCTCTGAAACCACCACCGAATAGTTTCCCTTTTTAGCGGTTTCATTCACAAACAAATCATCATCACCTGAAGGGAGGTGTAGATGACTAGCAAATCCTCGATTTCTAAAGAAGAGTTCTCGGCTATAAGCCAAATTTCTTCCCACCCCCATATAAGCCCTTCCTGCGAAAGCAAAACTCAAATAATGAAGCCCGGTAAAAAAAGCGTCCAACCTTCCCAACAATCCGGCATAGGTACCTACGGCATTCATCGGGCTATAGCCCAAAACCAAATCTTTCTTTCCTTTAAACCCGGAAGCCATTTCCTTCAACCATTTTTTTCCCGTTGGCTGGGTGTCGGCGTCGCTCATTAAAAGATAGGGATGCTTTGAAGCCTTGATCCCGATGGTGAGGGCGTATTTTTTTCCGGGACTAAAATGCGCGTTCCCGTCTACCCTAGTTGTTTTTAGATGAGGGTATTTGGATTGAAGCTCCTCCAAAACAGCCTCTGAATCATCGTAAGAAGCATGGTTCACTACCACCACTTCGAATTCAGGATAGTCTTGTTCTAAGATGAGCGGAAGGTTTTCGCGTAAATTATCCTCCTCATTCCGTGCCGAAATCACAATGGAAACGGGACCGGGATAATACTCCTCTACCTCAGGCTTTTGCAAACCAAAAGGCAAGAAAAACCTCAAATGAAAATACCCCTGAATCAGCAGACTCAAGGTCAAAACAGAATAGATGAAATATTCTAAAAGCATAGGATAGAGGTCAGGATAAAAACGGCCGCAATTTACAATTAACCTAGAACCATGGGCCAATGAAAAACCTATCTTTGCCGGCCTGTGAAAGACGCATTTTTTACCCTTCAGAACAAAGACCCCAAATCTGGGGCCCGGGCTGGTGAATTAACCACAGACCACGGAAAAATTCAAACCCCGGTTTTCATGCCCGTGGGTACGGTTGCCTCTGTGAAAACTGTTCAGCAAACGGATCTAAAAGACGATGTTAAAGCCCAAATCATTCTGGGCAATACCTACCACCTTTTCCTACGTCCGGGTTTAGATATTTTAGAAAATGCAGGCGGACTGCATAAATTCATGAATTGGAACCGCCCAATGCTTACCGATAGTGGAGGTTACCAGGTTTATAGCCTTGGGAAAAATCGGAAAATTGACGAAGAAGGAGTGACCTTTAAATCCCATATTGACGGATCAAAACATAGGTTCACCCCAGAATCGGCCATGGATGTGCAGCGGAAAATAGGAGCCGACATTGTCATGGCCTTTGATGAATGCACCCCCTACCCTTGTGATTACTCGTATGCAAAATCAAGCATGGACCTCACCCATAGATGGGTTAAAAGATGCATTCAAAGGATGGATGAAACCCAAGGCATTTATGGGCATGAACAAACCATGTTTCCCATTGTTCAGGGCTCTGTATACACTGACCTAAGAAAAGAATCTGCAGAAACCATTGCCAGGCTTGACCTCAAAGGAAATGCAATTGGAGGCCTTTCGGTAGGAGAGCCTGCCGAAGAAATGTATGCAATGTCTGAGGTGGTATGTGGCATTCTTCCAGAAGATAAACCCAGATATCTTATGGGCGTTGGAACCCCCTCAAACATACTAGAGAACATTGCTCTAGGCATTGACATGTTTGACTGTGTAATGCCTACAAGAAATGCCAGGAATGGTTTATTGTTTACCTCTGAAGGAACCATAAACATAAAAAATGCCAAATGGGCCAAAGACTACTCTCCCCTTGATGAGAATGGAAGTAGTTTTGTTGACTCCCTTTATTCCAAAGCCTATGTTCGGCACTTATTTGCAGCAAGTGAATACCTTGGCAAGCAAATCGCAACCCTACATAACCTTTCCTTTTATCGCTGGCTAACCGAAACTGCCCGTGAAAAAATCATGGATGGAAGCTTCGCGGAATGGAAAAACACAATGGTTAAAAAGCTTGACATTCGATTGTGAAAAAATTAGACCGGTACATATTCTTTAGATACTTGGGTACCTTTTTCTTTACGGTTACCCTTCTCTTGTCTATTGCTGTGGTTTTCGATGTATCGGAAAAAATTGATGACTTCCTTGAAAAAGGGGCCCCTCTCAAGGCCATCATCTTTGATTATTATGTGAACTTCTTGGTTTATTATGGGAATACATTCTCTTCCCTTATGGTATTCATTGCCGTAATTTTCTTCACATCCAAGCTGGCCAATAATTCTGAGTTCATTGCCATGTTTGGGTCTGGAGTATCTTTGAAAAGACTTCTCATCCCCTATTTCGCCGCGGCTAGCTTCCTGGCCATTGGCACTTATTACCTAACCAATTACACCATTCCGCACACGGCCGTCGACCGTCATGCTTTTGAGGCTCAATACCTGAAAATACCCACTCAAGACCGATTTAGAAACATCCACCTTCAAATCACTCCTAACTCCTTCCTGTATTTAGAGTCCTACAACTCAAAACGGCAGGTGGGCTACCAATTTGCTTTGGAGAACTTTGACGGACTTGAATTGAAATCGAAATTGGAGGCGGATTATTTAAGGTGGAATAAAAAAGACAGCCTCTGGACCTTAGAGAAAATGCGGATTCGATACCTGCAAGACTCTACGGAAACCCTGGTAACCGAGGGCAGAATGGACACCCTATTTACCTTTGGCCCAAACGACCTTTCGCAGAACATTTACAATATGGAGACCATGGACCGGAACCAGCTCAAAGCCTTTGTTGAAAAGGCTACCAAGCGAGGGTCTGAAGTGGTTGAATTCTTCGAAATTGAGCTCCATCAAAGGGTGGCCTACCCCATCTCTACTTATATTTTTACGCTGATTGCCTTGGCCATTGGTTGTAGAAAAAAAAGAGGGGGATTAGGCGTCAACATAGCCCTGGGTCTAATCATTGCGGTCACCTATGTGCTTTTCATGAAAATCAGTATAACCTTCGCAACCAACGGAAATTTAGACCCTGCCTTTGCCGTTTGGCTTCCTAATATTTGCTTTGGCATTACAGGAGTCTTATTGTTTATTAATGCAAGAAGGTAAATGGAAAACCTAAGGCCGCTGATTCAACTTCATGTCATTGTTTTCATTTTCGGTTTCACCGGAATTTTAGGTGATTTAATTGATATGGATGCCCTTTCTTTGGTCATCAATCGCATGAGCCTTGCCATGGCTACTTTGGCCCTTTACTTTGCCTGGAAGAAAACCCCCATTTGGGCCCACCCAAAAAAACTGATTCAAATTCTTGGGGTTGGCGGAATCATAGCGGCACACTGGGTTACCTTTTTCCACGCCATCAAAATTTCAAATGTTTCGGTTACCCTCTCATGCCTTGCCTCTACCTCTTTTATGGTGGCCTTGATTGAGCCCTTGATTTACAGAAGGAAGATTCGGCTTTATGAAATTGGCTTAGGCTTACTGGTAGTTTCAGGGCTCTACCTGATTTTCAGATTTGAAGGCGATTATACCGAAGGGATTATTGTAGCCCTTATTTCGGCATTTCTAGCCGCTGTTTTTTCCGTTTTAAACGGGAAACTTCAAGAACGGAATCCAGCGGAAAGAATAGCCTTTTTTGAAATGTTGGGCGGAGTTATTGTGGTTGGGGTTTACTTCGCTTTCGCGGGAAAGATGCCGGATCTCATGCATCACCTCCCAATGGATGATTTGGGCTATTTATTTCTTCTCGGAACCCTTTGCACGGCTTATCCAATGGTTGAAATCGTTCGACTCTTAAAACACCTTACCCCGTATAGCATTAGCCTTGCCATCAATATGGAACCGGTGTATGGAATCATCTTAGCGGTTTTGCTCTTGGGTTCTGATGAGAAAATGACCCCAGCCTTTTACATCGGAACTGCGGTTATTTTAGCGGCTCTATTTGTGGATGCCATCATTAAACGAAGAAGAAGAAAAAAGCTAAAAGCAAGCTTAGCAAAGAATAACCTCACCCAAGTCTGAAAAGTCTTCAAGGGTGATTCTTTTTGTTTTTGGAAAAATTCCATAGACCACAGACCCTGTACCTGTAAGGCTTGAATACAACACCCCCTTTTGCTCAAGTCTATTGGTGATTTCAATGATTTCAGGGTACTTGAATTCCAATCCAAGTTGAAATTTGTTTTCAATTCGCACCCCCCACTTCTCTGGCGATTCTAAAAGCAGGTCAGTCCAGCCTTCTGGTGCAGGTTTCGGGGTGATCTTTTGGAAAGCCTCTTGGGTTGAAACAGAAAAGTTTGGTTTAATCAAAACCCATTGATACTCGCTTAATTCTAAATTGAATTTCTCAAGCTTTTCACCGATTCCTTTCCCGAAGGCTGGGTCATCCAACAAGAAAAACGGGCAATCGGCTCCAATTTCGGTGGCCATGGAGTTTAGCTTCTCGTAGCCCAAATGAGTTTCAAAAATCTCATCCAAGCCCCTTAAAACAAAACTAGCATCAGAAGATCCTCCACCCAAGCCTGCTTGCATCGGAATTTGCTTATGGAGATGGAGGTAGATTTTTTGATCAATTCCCGTTTCCCTTCGAAAAACCTCAAGGGCCTTTAAGCATAAATTACCCCCACCCCTTATTTCCAGGCCGGTTTGTTCCCAAACATCTTCATCCCATTTTTTTATCTCCAGGATGTCGTGTATCGGCAGTGGATAAAACACCGTTTCCAGTTCATGATACCCATCTGATCTTCGCTTGGTAATGTAAAGCCCAATATTTACTTTGGCATGTGGATACAAAATCATGGCACGAAGGTAGTATTTGAAATGCTGAAATTCTGAATTACCTGTATCTTGCACCCCCCAAAACAAATGAACATGGAGTATTTAGACTTCGAGAAATCAATTGAAGAACTTGAAAACCAGGTTACAAAAGCAAAATCTCTTGCTGATGAAACCGAGGTTGACATGAGTGAAAGCCTTGAAAAACTCGAAAAAAAGCTAGCCAAAAAGAAGAAAGAGGTTTACGGATCTCTAAGTTCTTGGCAAAGAGTGCAACTTTCTCGCCACCCAGGAAGACCTTATACCCTTGATTATATCAACGCCCTAACCGGTGGTGAATTCATTGAACTTCATGGCGACCGGTCTGTAAAAGACGACAAAGCCATGGTTGGTGGTTGGGGTAAAATCGGGAAACAAACCGTGATGTTCATTGGTCAACAAAAGGGCATCAACACCAAAATGAGGCAATACAGAAACTTCGGTATGGCCAACCCTGAAGGCTACCGAAAAGCCTTACGCCTAATGAAACAGGCTGAGAAATTCGGGAAGCCGGTGGTTACCCTGATTGACACTCCCGGAGCTTTTCCTGGGCTTGAAGCCGAAGAAAGAGGTCAGGGTGAGGCCATTGCCAGAAATCTTTTTGAGATGTCCGGACTTAAAACCCCCATCATTTGCGTAATCATTGGAGAAGGAGCTTCTGGAGGAGCCTTAGGAATTGGGGTTGGCGACCGGGTACTTATGCTTGAAAATGCTTGGTACTCTGTTATCTCTCCTGAAAACTGCTCAACCATCCTTTGGAGATCTTGGGATTATAAAGAGAAAGCCGCCGAAGCTCTGAAGCTGACCTCAAAAGACATGCTTGAGAATAAGCTTATTGACGGCATCATTAAAGAGCCAATAGGTGGGGCACATCGCGACAAAGAAAAGATGTACTCAACCATCAAGCGCGAAATCAACAAACACTTGAAAGAACTTAGTCAGATTGAACTTGACGAACTCGTGAATCAAAGAATGGATAAATTCTCAAACATGGGTGTGGTTAAGAACGGCTAATAGTAATTAAACTGAATGGTGAATCCCCGTATCGTGTCTTCCGGTACGGGGATTTGTTCTATTAGGTTAAAACTATCCCCTTGCCTTACCTCAATAAAGCCAAGCTCTGCAGCAAATAAGGTATTGCTCACCCGATCCCCTTCCAAGGCATAATAAACATTATTTGATTCCAGAATGAATCCATTGGTTGAAGGGGTATAATAATACAAGCCTTGAAGGGTTGAAAGGTAAACCTTCCCGCCCAAGCGGCAGGCCGATAAAAAATCATGCCCGCTTAGCTCACCAATAGTAAACCGGTCGCCGTTGCTCGAAAATTTCTCAACCTTGATTTTATTTCCTGATTTCGAAAAAACAAAGTAATAGCTGCCATGATCAATGATTTCCATGATGGAATCACCAAAGGTCTCCTCGTACAAAACGGAGCCAAACTGATTTCGAATCACCAATTTAGAAATAGGTATTTGCGGATTGGTTTCCTGGCTCAGG
This sequence comes from uncultured Flavobacteriales bacterium, assembly GCA_937139155.1. GTDB lineage: Bacteria > Bacteroidota > Bacteroidia > Flavobacteriales > JBLHRE01 > CAKZPI01. Next base: position 19,667 of record CAKZPI010000041.1, on the reverse strand, counting down.
CTTAGGTTTCCGAAATTTCTTGAGAGTCTAGCAAAATAGCCCTGGGGCAAAGAATAGGATTCAGCTTCCAACCCATTGAAACCATACCGCTTCACCTCCCCATTATCCTTACTAATTGAAAATATGTTTTGATCGGTTGAAATGGAATGGAAGCTTTTATTGGGGAAGGATTGATAGAAGGGTATGGTCTTAACCAAATCCGCATCCTTGTCATACATTTCTATAGTAGAATACATACTGGGCATGACCACAAAGCCTTCATAACTCAAGCCACCTTCAAGGTCAAAACCACCTTGGTAGGTATAGGAATTGAGTAGGGCCCATTGACTGGTATCAGCCTTAAAATATAGGTTTAGTCCGCTTCCAGATTTGGTCAAGACTGAGATTCCGGTTCGCTTTCTTGGGGTTGGGAAAACCACAATTTTTCGATACTTATTCTTGGTTTCTTCCCCATCACTGGCGGTAAATTTTATCTGAACCCCCTCCTCTTTGAATAAATAATCTTCAAGGTCAAAACTTCCTGATACAACCTTAGATTTATCGCCATCCAAATCATAGGTTTGAGCTTCTGAAATGGTCTCTCCGGCTAGGTTTACAAGCTGCACACGAAGGTCAATAAGACCTTCCTCATCTTCCACTAGAACCTGATAGGATAAATTCTCATTGTGTAAAAAACTCGTATTTTCCTGCGGAAGCAAAACATTCACCTCAGGTATGCTGTTTTCTTTAGAACACCCCCCGAAAACGAAGAGGATTAGGGCATAGAAAAATAGCCTTTGACTTATTAACATTTGATAGCATTCCTGCCTGAAGGACCTTAATTTTGCCATATGGATGACAAGTTACAAAAAGAGAAGACCTCCTACTCAAATAAAGGCAAGGTAGTGGGTTTAGACCGAGGGAAACTCCCTCCCCAAGCCACTGATTTAGAGGAAGCTGTACTAGGAGCTTTGATGATTGATAAATCAGCGCTGAACGAGGTAATTGACATCCTAAACCCTGAATCTTTTTACAAAGAGTCTCATCAACTCATCTATGAGGCCATCAAAAACCTATTTGCCAATTCTGAGCCCATTGATATGCTCACGGTGAGTAGTGAATTGAGGAAGAATGGGAAACTAGAGCCTGCTGGAGGAGATTATTACCTAGCAAAGCTTACCCAACAAGTGGCTTCATCCGCCCATATTGAATACCACTCTAGAATCATTGTTCAAAAGCATATTCAGCGTGAATTGATTCGAATTTCTTCAGAAATCATCAAAGATGCTTATGATGAAACCACCGATGTTTTGGAACTTCTTGATCGGGCGGAATCAAAGCTTTTTGAAGTAGCGGAAGGGAACATTAAGAAAAACCACGAAACAGCTCAAGACCTTGTAAAGCAAGCCATTGACAATATTGAAACCCTTTCTAAACGAGAAGGAGGAGTGTCTGGAGTGCCCTCCGGTTTTACTGGTGTTGACCGGGTAACTGCCGGTTGGCAAAATTCAGACCTCATCATCCTAGCCGCTCGTCCGGGTATGGGAAAAACTGCCTTTGTACTATCCATGGCGCGTAACATTGCGGTAGATTATAAAAAGCCCGTAGCTGTATTCTCTCTGGAAATGTCTTCCGTTCAGCTCATCACCCGTTTGATTGCTTCTGAAACCGGCATCAACTCTGAAACCTTAAGAAAAGGAACCCTTCAGGCCCATGAATGGGAACAGCTTAACTCGAAAGTTCGTAGCTTAGAAAACGCTCCTCTTTTTATTGACGATACCCCTGCCCTTTCCATTTTTGACCTTAGGGCAAAATGTAGGAGGCTTAAGGCTCAACATGACATTCAACTCATCATGATTGACTACCTTCAATTAATGTCAGCAGGAGGAGAGTCTAGCAAAGGTGGTAACCGAGAACAAGAAATCTCTACCATCTCTCGTTCTTTAAAAAGCATTGCCAAAGAACTTAATGTTCCCGTGATTGCTCTTTCCCAGCTTTCCAGGGCCGTTGAACTTAGAGGCGGTAGCAAACGCCCTCTTCTTTCTGACCTTCGGGAATCAGGTGCTATTGAGCAAGATGCTGACCTTGTAACTTTCATCTATCGTCCGGAATATTACGGAATGACCGAATGGGATGATGACGATCATAGTCCTTGTGCCGGACAAGCAGAACTTATCATTGCAAAGCATAGAAATGGTAGCTTGGAAGACATTCGGTTGAAGTTTCAAGGAAGTATGGCTAAGTTTTCTGACCTTACAGATGATTTCGGTCCTACAGAAATTGATTCAAAAATGAACCATGACCTACGTGATTTCCAAACTGACAACCCATTTGATGGCGGCCCTTCTGAGAGCCCCTTCTAAACCTCTTATTTTATTTCTAGCCTTAATGTTCGGATTTCAAGCCCAAGCCACCCGGGTTTTGATTCCAATGGATGAGGAAAACCAAACCAACCACCTAAAGGCTTACGGTATTGCCTATTGGGTGCTAGAAAATGAACTGGAGGTATATTGGCTCCTTAACTACCGAGGAGGAGCCTTTCTAATTGACTTCTCTGAACCCTTGGTTTCTGAATGTGTAATTCGTGGAGTTTCGTATGAGGTAATTGCCGAAGCTCAAGCCGCTAAAATTCTCGATGATATTGCAAAACCTGAGGTAAATATGGAATCTGTAAAGCTTGAAAAGGCTCCTAAGATTGCCATTTATTCACCAGAGGGTAAACAACCATGGGACGATGCCGTGACCTTGGCTTTAACCTATGCTGAAATTCCTTACGACGTGATTTACGATAAGGAAATAATGGCCGACCTTCTTCCTACCTATGATTGGCTACACTTGCATCATGAAGACTTTACCGGACAATATGGAAAGTTTTACGGGTATTATAAAAACGCACCTTGGTACATTGAACAAAAAAGAGACGCCGAAAACGATGCCCGAATGGCTGGTTTTTCAAAGGTTAGTGAGCATAAACTGGCCGTTGCAAAACGCATCAAAGAATATGTAGCTGGAGGCGGTTTTATGTTTGCCATGTGTTCAGCCACAGACTCGTATGACATTGCCCTGGCCGCACATAAAACAGACATCTGTGAACATATGTTTGACGGTGACCCAGCCGACCCAGCAGCCCAGTCTAAGCTTGATTTCCCGAATACCTTGGCATTTGAAGATTTTCAAATTAGCCGAAACCCCATGGAATATGAATTCTCTACCATAGACGCTACCAATGCTCGTAGAATTGGAGAACAAGATGACTATTTCACCCTTTTTGAGTTCTCCGCCAAATGGGACATTGTGCCTACCATGCTATGCCAAAACCATACGAAAATCATCAAAGGCTTTATGGGCCAAACCACCTCCTTCAATAAAGAGTTTATTAAGCCAGAGGTACTTATCATGGGCGAATTAAAAACGGCCGGGGAAGCAAGGTATATTCATGGAGAACTTGGAGAAGGAACTTGGACCTTTTACGGAGGCCATGACCCCGAAGACTACCAACATCGGGTTGGAGACCCCCCAACAGAACTCGACCTCCACCCCAATTCACCAGGGTACCGGTTGATCCTTAATAATGTGCTTTTTCCAGCTGCCAAGAAGAAAAAACAAAAGACATAAACGTTGATTTTAAGCCTCCCTATGGGGGCTTTTTCATTGGATCTTCCCTCCCCTAATTAGGGAGCCAGGGCACCGAGAATATCAATAGATGAAATCACCCAAATCCATCCTGAGAATCTAGAAAGGCACTTGTGCACCCAAACCTAGACAAGAAGAGTAAGCTAGATTTAACTAGAATCTGCCTTCAGGACCAAACAATCAACCTCCTTGTTTTCAGAAAATTCTTAGAGGGTTGTGTGATGTTTTACTAATTGAAGCTTCGAATTAGTATGACTTTCGGAGGGGCTCCATGAACCATTGATAAATCATAAAATCCGAATCGACACTGACCACACAATAACTTTTCGCCCTTGCATATGCCCAAATTTCGAAATCCGTGGTATTCTCTAACCCGATCTGGACCATTTGAACGGAACCTGGAAAGAGGTCACTCAGCTTGGAAATTATTCGAAAAGAAATCTTCTGGTCAAAAAGTAGTTTCATGAAGCATGACCTAGGTGATCTTCACGGTTAGCTGCGTATCGAAGAGCAGCATGTATCATTTCCTCGGTAAGCTCTGGAAAATCCCTTATAATTTCGGCTTTTGACATACCATTGGCCAACCAATTAAGCACATCAGTAACAGTAATTCGGGTTCCCCTAATGATGGGCTTTTCAAACCGTTTACTGGTGTCAATGGTAATTATACCCTTGTGCTTCATCCCTTCAAAGTTCGGTGAATTCTGGTTTGTCCCAAAACTCAGGGCAAACCTATTCAAGCCTCAAGTCAGGCCTCTGGCTTCAACCTCCGCGTTGGAGGGACTCGAAAAAACGGTGAGCCCGACAAGTTGTTCACCCCAACTCCAAATACATCCTGAGAATCACCCGCAAAAAAAAAGCTCCACTCTGGGAACTTTTTTTAAATCAATCTGCAATTCTTATTCCTTCTTGAGCTTGAACAAACTACTCGGAAGTGTGTACCTAAGGCTGAGATCAATCTGATAACCATTGCCGTAATTGATGTACTCAAAAACCTCCCGCTCCTTGCCAAATTCTTTATAAAACACTCTATACCCAAACAAACTCATATTTGTTTTAAAATACCATTTTCCGGATAAACCAAGACTCAACCCCTCTAAAATTTCCAAGTGTACACCCAGACCTAGCTCAGGGACAATACCAATTGGTAATGATCGGGCAAAATTCGGACTTCTAGGTAGCCCTGATAAGGTGCCCAATGTTAGTTCGGCCACATCTCCATGTTGATTTTTTTCATAATATCCCCAAGCCCTAGTACCCGAGACGAATATATTATCTTGCATGAAGCCAAAAAGAACATTACCCCCTAGTACACCCCTCACTGAAAGCTTTTTTGAAAAATAATGCTCATAACCAACTAGCACAGGAATTCTGTTGTTATATATAGTAAAAGACGCCTGGGCAAGCATTTGTTGACCAAAGCCATGGTAAACACTATACGCTCTAAGGGTTGAAGTCACCCTTGACAAACCAGTTTCAATAAAATAGTTCCCCTTTTGCCAACCTAAAATGGTTGAGTACGACAATTGCCGAATAAAAGTACTTCCCTTACTGTATGGCCAAAGTGGTGGGCTTGATTCCACCGTATTTGCATCTCGAAACGGACCAGCTACCTGCACAGCCACCTTTGAATTGGGCTGCATGCTTTGCATTTCGGCGGGCTTAAAAATTCCTGAACTTACCTTTAAGTAGAAATCTTGTGCTTGAACATTGAGACCTAATAGTAAGCCTAGAATTATTATGAATGCTTTCATATGGCAAATTTAATTTTTAACTGGACCTTGTCTAATCATGCATCTTTTGTAATCAGTACTTGATAAAGAACAACCAAATGTGCTTAAATCCCCAATGATCGAAGCATCTTCATTATTTCCAAAATCAATCCCTATATATCCAACACCTTCAATTGCCGCATTCAATCTAGTCCTTTCATTCGCGTCGCCTGCTGCAAACAATTCTATAGCCTTATAGGACTCTCTATAGGTCCTTACCTTTCTTTTCCTTATTTCAAAATCTTTGATTCCAGAAATATCTGTCGGGGGTAAAGGAGATATTACCGCACATCTTGCGGTTTGATGACCAACCGTTGTACTTACTGCAAAAGCTCCGTTTAAACCTGGTTGTAGGTATCGATATTCCCTTCCATCGGACTCCTTAAAGGATATAATCTTTATTACATTTCTTGTTCTTACCCTCTTCTTACTCCATCCAGCTTGGAACATTTTTCCACCAACCTCTATCCAACGGTCATCAATTGTATCAGAATTCTCAAACCCCGCACTTGCTGAAAGTCTCTTTGAGTCACCATCTACACAACAACCTTGAGTAGAAATACCCAGCTCTTCCTTTTCTAGCTCGATTGTTAAAGTGCAAAATTCACCATTAGATTGATCGCCACTATTCTGATCGTACCCCAAAGACCCTAGAATTGTGCTTAAGGTTTGTTGATCAGGCATCATACCTGGAGGTAAATTAATCTTGGAAAAAATGAAAATGATTTTAGGATTATCCGAAAGGTTTCGTGTATATGCTTTTTCGGAATGCTTAACTGTCCCATTGACTCCACCTGTGGCAAACCCTTCTGAAGTGCCATCACCGTAATCTAATAAAGCCCCAAAATTACTAACGCCAACAGGCACCACAGGAATATCCCAACTAAACTCCGCAAGTTGACAAGAAAGATTCTTTCCTAAAAACAAATCGGGTTCTTGAATTGGGCACGAAGCCAGACGGAACTTGAAACTCTCCGAAAAACTTTCTCCTTCAAATATATAGGTTAGGGTGCCCTTAATTTCATCTCCGGGCAAACCTGTAACGGTCAAATAATTATCATTTCCATTAATACTTAAACCTGTTCTACTGTTGGTCAAAACCCACGACTGGCTACATGCAACCCTAACAGGTGAAAAGATGAGATACTGCCCAGAAACAATATCATTTCTCATAAACACGCTGTCTGAAAACTGTCCGCCGAGGTCATGAGCAAGAAATCGTGGTCCTAGAACATCCGCATCTTGTTTTGACCAAACCTGTTGTAAACCGGCTTCATCGCTCGGACTAGGGTTTATAACTTCAATTATCTCATCCTCTGATAAAAATTTTATCAGAGTGCCGTTTATATAAACAAGTTGATTTGAATTTACAAGTGTAGCTAAATTATCATCAAAAATCGGTGATTCTGCAATGGGTGAAGAATTAAAGTTCCCATAAATATTTCCTTTATTTTCTTGCTCCCAAATAGCCTGTTGATTTTGTAATACTGATCTAAATGAAAAATAATTAAAGGGTTCCTCGAATAATTCAAAAACCAATTGGTTATCGAACTCAGATTTCGGAGCATCATCCATTAGATCGTCCATTATATCCATAGCTTTCTCAAAATCTTCATAGCAACTAAAGTGCAATACTCCATTACTTTCAGAAACTGAGACCCCACTAAACGCACCAGTTCGTGAAACAATGAATGGGTTACCTGAAAGGTCAGATTCTGTTTTAAAGGAATCTTCTTTTTCACAAGAGGTGAAGTGCAATATGGGTATCATTAAAACACCCATTAATAATTTGGTTAGTTTGTTGTTTCGCATTTTTAAAAAATTTTTGCAAATGAAAAAAAAAAAAAAAATGAACCACTAACATTTAATAGATCGCATGCATGGTAATTCTAATGATTTTCGGATTTAGAATTTTGGTTAACCACTTTTTCTACTTAAATCAATCCCTACCCCGAAGACTACCAACATCGGGTTGGAGACCCCCCAACAGAACTCGACCTCCACCCCAATTCACCAGGGTACCGGTTGATCCTTAATAATGTGCTTTTTCCAGCTGCCAAGAAGAAAAAACAGAAAACCTGAGCAAATAAAAAACCGCCCCATGATTAGCATGAGACGGCTTTGATACTAGGAACGATTTAGCGGATTATTTCTTAGGCGAAAGAATCAATACTACTCTTCGGTTTTCCGCTCTACCCGTTTTTCCGTCGTTTTCAGCAACCGGTTGGGTTTCACCATAACTTACTGCTTCCAAACGATCAGCAGATATTCCAGCATTAAGCAAGTATTGCTTTACAGCATTGGCACGATCTTGAGACAGCTGTTTATTGTATTCCTTCTCACCTGTGCTATCGGCATGTCCTTCTATGGTTAGGTTTAAATCCGGGTTTTCATTTAGGATACTTACTACATCTTCAAGGGCTTCCTTCGAACTTCCGCGAAGCTCGTCCTTGTCTACCTCAAAAATGATTTCCTTTTCAGCAAACCCAATTCTTTCAAGAAGATCAGGGTCAAGTTCTGAACTTTTTTTCTGAGCCGGACATCCTTGGTTAAATCTTGAACCCGCCTTTTCTGGACATTCATCCAAATGGTCAGCAATTCCGTCACGGTCTGTGTCTGAACATCCATAAAGAAGTTTGGTTCCTGGGTGTTCAGGACAAGCATCTTCAGAGTCAATAACTCCATCACCATCTTGATCCGGACAACCTTTTGTTGCTTTTGGTCCGGCCTTTGTCAAACAGGCATCCAAATAATCAGCAACTCCGTCTCGGTCTGTGTCAATAGCACACCCCTTATCATCTACCTTAGCTAGAGCCGAGGTACCCGGGCACTTGTCTTTGCTATCTACAATTCCGTCTTTATCGGTATCAATTTGTCTACCCAATAATAACCGAATTCCAATGGAGGACTGTAAGTATGCGTCGTTTCCTTCTCCTCTACTTATTCCGTCAAGTTTATCTGCCATTGGCTTATTGTAAACCACCTGACCAAATAAACTGGCATTCTCTGATACCGGTAGGTTAAGTCCTGGACCAATAGCCAAATTAAAGGTTGAGTAATTAAACTCCTCTCTTCCATCATCTGGATACCGACCATCAACTTTAATGACTGAAATACCCGGTCCGGCAATTAAATAGGGGGCCATTTTCACATCCTCATCCAAAAGGTATCCATTGTTGAATTTATACTTCAACATGGGTGAAAAATTATAGACCTCTGTGGTAAAATGACCTTCATCTGCTGTATAATTCAAAAGCCCGAAATTAAAATGAGCTCCCAAATCAAAACTTGGGTTTAGGTAATAATTAAAGCCCAATCCAAAACCCGGAGCAATGCCCTCAGCTTCGAAATTGGTGTACTCTTGCCCCATGTCTCCCTTATAATGAAGAACTGAGGCCGATAAATCAAAACTCAGCTTTTGCTCTGCCGTTTGAGCCTGGGCACTACCCAAACCAACAACCAAAGCTGCTGCTGTCAAAAATCTGTCAAAATATTTCATGTCTTTAAGTTTTTAGGGTTCGTGATATTTGGTACAAGCCCCATTCCTTCATAAAGCAAACCAAGATAACTTACTGTATACCAGGCAAATCACATGAATTAAATGCGGGCATTTCATTTCAATTCTGAAAAATTCATATTCAATCTGAAACTTGTCGGCCCCGAAAACTTTCTCATTTTTACCTCAAATTCACTCTGCATGGAAACCATACTCATTACCGGCGCTAGTTCTGGAATTGGAAAAGCAACAGCTCAAGCCCTAGATCATAAATCCAGGAGGTTCATTCTTTGCGGAAGAAGAGAGGATCGATTGAAGGAGCTTGCGAAGTCACTCAAGGCAGATGCTACCATCTTGGCTTTTGATATTCGAAAGCAGGAAGAGGTTAACCAGGCGTTCTTCTCAATTCAAGACCAGTTAAGTGAAGTCACCCTTCTGGTTAATAATGCCGGAGGAGCCCACGGTCTAGAAGCTCTAGTGGATGCAAGTATGGAGGATGTAGAAACCATGATTGACTCAAACCTAAAAGGGCTTTTATACGTTTCGAAAAGGATTATACCCTTTTTGATTAATAACAAGAAAGGACACATCATCAATATATCGTCGATTGCCGGAAAAGAAACCTATGCCAGGGGAATGGTTTATTGTGCAAGCAAATCAGCCGTGGAAAGCATTAGCAAGGGCATGAGGCTGGAGTTAAACCCACATGGGGTTCGGGTTACCAATATTGCTCCCGGAGCAGTTGAAACGGAGTTCTCCATGGTTCGTTTTAAAGGAAACCAAGAAAAAGCCGACCAGGTTTATAAAGGATTTAAGGCCCTTACCGCCGAAGACATCGCTGAAACCATAAGGTTTGCCTATGAATCTCCGGCCCATGTGCAAATTGCTGATTTATTGGTTTTACCCACGGCTCAAGCCAGTGCCACCCAAATAAGCAGAAAACATGAGTCTTAGGTTTCAACGAGTTCAAGACCCAGGATACATACCAGATCTGGTTCGAATTGCACGAAAGACTTTTATCGATGCTTTCGGGCCTATGCATGACCCAGACGATATGCAGGCTTATCTCGATGCGGAGTTTACCCATGAAGCTTTCGCCGAAAAGATTCAGGACAAAAGCGCTTGTTTTTTCCTTTTTGGGGTGGAAGAATGGCAAGGATACTTAAGAATTAACTTACCCGATAAAGTGGGTCATCCTTTAGAACTTCAGAGAATATACATACTTGAGGAAGCTCAAGGAAAAGGATACGGGAGGATGGCAATGGAGTTCTATGAAAATCTAGCCAAAGATGCTGGAGCCAATTCTGTTGTCCTTGGGGTCTGGGACGAAGATCCAAGGGCCATTGGATTTTACTCGCATCTTGGGTATCAAAAAACAGGCAGAAGACCCTTCCCCTTTGGAAATGACCTCAAACATGTATTTCTAATGGAAAAAAAATTAGCTTTCTAACTTGAAATGAATCCATGGCTGAAGATATAACTTATACCTACCGACCGATTAAAAGGCAACTTATTCCAAAAATGACTTGGAAAGGTTTCCTTATCCATGGATTGATTTTTTTATTCCTTACGGCCCTTTCACAAATTGGCGGATTCATTTGGGTTTTCACCATGGTTCTTTGGTCAACCATAAGGTACCGCTCTAAGTTCTGGATTCCCTTTGGTAAAATTTCCACCTTCCTATTTTTCTATTTATTGATTTCCTGGACCATCGTTCCGGCAATCTCCGGTAAAGTTCCCCTTCCTAAATCAACCCATAAAACCCTAGCCCCTTTCAACCAAATTACGGTAATATTAAACCGTCACTATGTACAACCAGAGGTTTACGATGCCTTGATTTCCGCCTCTGAAAGTTTCAAATCGGAGTACCCCAAATCGAAGATTTTCTACCTTGACGCGAGCTTTCCATTTACAAATTGGTTTCCCATCCCTCCTCATGTTACCCATGGTAACGGTAAGAAAGTTGACCTGGCTTTTTATTTCCTAAACGAAGAGGGTAATTATGTGAAAGCGGAAGGTCCATCTGCCGTAGGATACGGGGTTATGGAAGGTCCGCTACCCGGTGAATTTGACCAAATCTCTGCCTGCAACCGTACCCTTTATAGCTACCCTGACTTCCTGGTTCCAGACTGGAAAAAAGACCAGTATAGCCTTGATGTTCCTCGAACCAAAGCCATGGTAGAATCCCTTATTCAAGAGGCTTCCATTGAAAGATTTTTCCTTGAGCAACACCTCCAAGACCGGCTAGATGTTCAAGACCCAAGATTCCGTTTCCAAGGCTGTAAGTCGGTTCGTCACGACGATCATATTCATGTTGATTTTAAGTAAAACTTTGTTTGGTTGCATATGCAACTTATTGTAGTTTTGCCGCATGATTTTAAAGGAAGATCATCCTCTTTACCCATTTATTTTGCCCCATCTGGCTGCAACCATGAAGGCTGTGAATCAGTTTGTTCCAAAGGCATTGGCTGAACACGGCTACCATTACTCTAGAGCACAATGGTTTACGCTTAGACAAATTGGTGAATGGGGCCCCTTATCTCAGCAAGCCATTGCCGATAAAATGAATCGTGACAAGGGTGCGGTAAAAAGAATGTTGGATACGCTGAAGCGGAAGGGTTTGATTGAGTTTATCGCCCACCCATCTGACAAACGCATCAAACAAGTAATTCTTTCGGATCAAGGAAAATCCTTAATGAAAGAAAGCATTGGCCCCATGCAAGAGATTGCTTCCTCGGTTGAGACGAATTTAAGTATCGAAGAAAAAGAAAACCTAATTAAGCTTTTGGCTAAGGTCAGGGCGAATTTGAAAGACAATAATCCATGAATTCAAACACAAAAAGGAAGCTCATCATCGTAGGAGCTGGTGTGACCGTTTTATTGGTGAGCTACGGGATTTCCGAGCTATTTGCAAGCAAAGAAACGCCCCCAAGAAAGGCTCCGCCTAAAGGAAAAGTTTCGGTTTTCGCCCAAGAGGTGGAGAACGATACCATTTATCCCAACCTTTCAGCCACAGGACCTGTAATGGCCTCCCAATCCATTGAACTTTATGCAGAGGTTCAAGGCTTAATGAATCCGGGAACCAAACCTTTCAAGCCTGGAGTTTCCTTCCAGAAAGGTGAAATATTATTGCAGGTATCCACCGAAGACAAGGCCGCTGAACTTATTTCCCAGCGTACCCAGTTTCAGGCATTAATCATGTCCGTTCTTCCCGATTTAGAACTTGACTACCCTGACCAAAGTCCAGAGTGGAAGTCGTATGCACTTTCCATCAAACCCGACCAATCCTTGCCTGATATTCCAAAAATCAAGGAGGAGTCACTCAAGAGATTTTTAATCGGACAGAATGTGCTCAGCAGATATTATACCCTCCGAAATCTTGAAATCAATTTTTCAAAACGAACCTTAAGGGCTCCCTTTTCCGGGCTTCTTGCTGAGGCCAATGCCAATCCGGGCACCTTAATTCGTCCGGGACAACGTCTGGGCAAATTCATTCAGCCTGGTGATTATGAACTAGAGCTTGCCATTCCCTTTGAACAAGCCAAGCGCCTCAAACTTGGTGACCCTGTGAACATCTTCCAAAGCACCTTTTCAGAGGATACCCTTGTAGGTAAAATCAAACGAATCAATCAAACCATTGACCAAGGCTCACAGACCTTGCAGGTGTATGTAGAAATAAAAGGAGATCAAGTTCAAGACGGAATGTACCTAAGAGCAGAACTTCCCATAAGCCCATACCCCAACGCTCTTGAAGTCAATCGGAACTTAGTTTTCAATGAAAATGAGGTGTTCATTGTTCAAGACGGAAAGCTCTCTTCCATTCAGATTCAACCCTTATTCTATACCAGCAATACCGTTGTAATTTCTGGAGTAAGAAACGGAACCCAATTGGTTACCAAGCGGGTGCCCGGCGGATTCTCTGGTATGCCCGTTGAAATCATTGACGAAAAAGACCCATCGTGAAAAAGATTATATCCTATTTCATTCGTTATTCCGTAGGGGTAAACGTATTGATTCTTGCTGTTTTTATTCTAGGATTTCTTGGAATGAAACAGCTAAACTCTAGCTTCTTCCCCCTTTCTGACGCTAGATTCATCAATATTAACGTTGCCTACCCTGGGGCCTCTCCACAAGAAATGGAAGAGGGCGTTGTGCTTAAGATTGAAGACAATATTCGAGGGCTTGTTGGCATTGATCGCTTTACCTCTTCTTCCTCTGAAAACACCGCACAAATTACCATAGAAACCAAAAAAGGGGCTGATATTGACGTGGTTCTGGCCGATGTAAAGAATGCCGTTGACAAGGTGCCCTCCTTCCCTTCCGGAATGGAACCTCCGGTGGTGAGCAAACAGGAAAACCTTACCAATGCCGTATCTCTGGTTTTAAGCGGACCCAATTTATCACTCAAGGCCCTCAAAGACATGGGCCGAGAGGTTGAAAACGACCTTCGAAACCTAGAAGGCATTTCCCAAGTTACCCTTTCGGGCTTTCCAGAAGAAGAAATTGAAATTGCCCTTAGAGAACAAGACCTTCTGGCCTATAACCTTACTTTTCAAGAAGTTGCTACCGCGGTTGCCGCCAACAATATACTTTCTACCGGAGGCTCTATTAAAACCCCATCTGAAGAGTATTTGATTCGGATTAACAACCGAGAATATTACGGGAAAAACCTGAACGACCTGATTCTTAAAGCAGACCAAAATGGAAAAATAGTCCGATTGAATGATGTGGCTACGGTTCGTGATACTTGGTCTGAAACCCCAAACCGCTCCTATTTCAACAAGGCTCCTTCCGTTGAAATAAACGTGCAAACAACCAACAATGAAGACCTTATCACCGCAGCTGACCTGGTGGTGAATTATTCTGAAACCTTTAATGAAACCCATGATGGTGTTGCCATAGACATTACAAGAGACGCCTCAATTACCATTAAACAAAGAACCGATTTGCTCCTAAAAAACGGGGTTCAAGGAATTTTACTGGTTCTTTTCTTCCTCTCCCTTTTCTTGCGGCCTCGGCTTGCTTTCTGGGTGGCATTCGGGCTTCCAATTTCCTTTTTAGGAATGTTCATGTTCGCCTCCTATTTCGACGTAACCATTAATGTGCTTTCCCTTTTCGGGATGATCATTGTAATTGGAATCTTGGTGGATGATGGAATTGTAATTGCCGAAAACATCTACCAGCATTATACCATGGGAAAATCAAAGGTTCAAGCAGCCATTGACGGCACCCTGGAAGTATTACCTGCAATCACCTCGGCAATTCTTACCACCTTAATTGCTTTCTCCACCTTCTTCTTTTTAGATGGACGAGTGGGTGAGTTCTTCGGAGAGGTTACGGTCATTGTTTTTCTAACCTTGATTTTCTCCTTGGTGGAAGCCTTAATCATTCTACCTGCCCATGTTGCCCATAGCAAGGTGCTTACCTCCAAGCAAAAAACCTATAGCTTCAATAAATGGGCTGAAAAAGTAATGAATTACATGCGCGATAGGCTTTACGTTCCATCCTTGAAATTCGTGCTTAAAAATCCATTTTTCGGAATATCGATTTTCATCGGACTCCTTCTTATTACCATGGGTGGATTCCAGGGAGGAATCATCCGAGGAACCTTTTTTCCGGTAATCGCCTCCGATCAGGTAAATATTTCCATCAAACTTCCAGAGGGAGTGAATCCTGATTTAACCTACGACATTGCCAGTCAAATTGAAGAAACCGCCTATCGTGTAGGCGAAGAGTTTACCCAGAAGCAAACCAATCAAACCCCGGTGGTTGAAAACATCATCAAGAAAATTGGTCCCGGAAACTCACGTGCCACAATCACACTCAACCTCTTACCTGGTGAACTCCGCGACTTTTCAGCCAATGAAATTGGAACAGCCATAAATGAAGCAGATGGGGAATTTCCGGAAGCAGAAAGCATCGTGTACAATTCTGGAACCAATTTTGGCGGTAGACCCGTATCCGTTTCCTTGATCGGGAATAATATAGCAGAACTCAAGGCTGTTAAAAATGAGCTCAAGGCGGAAATGGCTTCTCTTTCCAACCTCCAAAACATTGATGACAATGATCCGGCCGGAATGAAAGAGATTTCTCTGGAACTCACCGAAAAAGGGTATGCCCTTGGATTCAACCTAAACGAAGTAGCCAAGCAAGTTAGGGCTGGATTCTTCGGACAACAAGCCCAACGATTCCAACGCCGACAAGATGAAATCAAAGTATGGGTACGCTACCATCGAGAAGGGCGATCGTCCTTACTTGATTTAGAATCCATGCGGCTTAAATCACCAACCGGGGAAAGGGTTCCATTGCGGGAAATAGCCAATTACTCCATCGAACGAGGAGAGATTTCCATCAACCACCTTAATGGAAAAAGAGAAATTAAGGTTGAAGCCGACCTTAAGAACCCAAAAGAATCCGCAACGGATATGTTGGCCGCGATTCAAAACGATATTATGCCCGGTTTAACCGCTAAATATCCAACGGTAACCGCCCTTTACGAAGGACAAAACCGAGAAGCCTCTAAAACCATTGGATCGGCCCAGAACGTCATCCCGGTTATTATTCTTCTCATTTACGTTACCATCGCCTTTACCTTCCGATCCTTTAGTCAGCCCCTTCTCTTATTGGCCATGATTCCGTTCAGCTTGATCGGGGTAGCTTGGGGCCATTTTTTCCATGATTTCCCAATCAACATTCTATCCTTCTTAGGTATTATCGCCTTAATCGGGATCATGGTCAATGACGGATTGGTTTTCATAAGTAAATACAACAAATTTCTTCAAGATGGAATGAAGGTAATGGACGCCCTAGTTGAGGCTGGAAAATCTAGGTTTAGGGCAATTTTCCTAACCTCCATCACCACCATTGCCGGATTATCCCCCTTGATTCTGGAAACCTCAAGACAGGCTCAGTTCTTGATTCCAATGGCCATTTCCATTGCCTACGGAATCGGAATAGCCACCGCCCTCACCTTGATTTTACTTCCCATTTTACTTTCCCTTACCAACCAAGGCAAGCAATACGCCCTGTGGCTATGGGAAGGAAAGAAACCCAGCCGTGAATCACTTGAACGCGCCGTAAAAGAAATCAACCATGATGATGAAGCATAAAATACTAGGCCTTTTTGCCCTTGCCCTTTCCGTATTGGCAAACGGTCAAGAATCCATGAGCTTAGAAAAAGCTTTCCAGCTTGCCCTTGAGCATAATCACCAAATCGGAATCTCAAAAAACTCGGTTAAAATTTCAGAGGTTGGAGCCTCGGTTTTCAGCAATAACCAACTTCCAACCTTAACCGGGTCATCCAACGGAAACCTTTCTCAACAGGTGAATTCCTTTGAATTGAATTCCGGTGAAAACCAAACCACTGACCCAGTTCAAACCATTAGCTACGGGGCAAACCTAAATCTAAGCTATACCCTTTTTGACGGAGGGGTTCGCTATTTTAATGTGAAACAGGCTCAGGCTGAATTGCAAAGGTCTGAACTCGACCTCCGAGAGGTAATTGAGTCCACCTTCCTGCAAATTTCTAACCTCTATCTTGATTTACAGGTTATTAGCAAGGAAATCAGCATTCTTGAACAAAACCTCACTATTTCCAGGCAAAGGCTAGAAAGGGCTAGGAAACAACACGAATATGGTCAAAGTACCCAATTGAATTTACTGAATGCAGAACTGGATTTTCAAAACGATAGCATTGAGATTTTAAACCTTAGCTTGAGCAAAGATCAATTGGTCCGTAGCTTAAACCTATTGATTGGGAAGCCGGTTTCTTCAAATTTGGCTTTGACAGACTCCCTTGAATTACCCGGGCCCATTCCAAGTCTTGATCAGGTATGGGAGCAAACCAAAACCAACAATAGCCAAATTCTTCAAATGGCGAAATCTCTAGAGGTTTCTGAACGAGCTCTACAGGCCTCCAAAGCCAGTAGGTTGCCTAAGGTAAACCTTCAAGGGGCTTATAGCTATAGCCGAACCGAATATGGTTTTAATCCCAACCTTAGATTCCTGTCAACCTTAGGGCCCTCCGTGGGTCTCGGACTTACTTGGAATATTTTTGACGGGGGGCGTACCAAAACCTCGGTTGAAATCAACCGATTAAACCTGCAAACCAACCTCCTTCAAAAGGAACAGATTCAATACCAGCTAGAGCAGGAGGTTCGAAATGCTTATCAAAGTTTAGAGAATGCCATGGTTTTATTAGAGGTAAGAGAAAAGGGGCTTGAAATAGCCCGTAGAAATTTCAACCGAACACAAGAGGCGTATAAACAGGGGCAGGTTAATTCATTGGAGTTTAGACAGGCTCAAATCAATTTATTCAACGCAGAAACTGGAAGAATTGAAGTGGTTGCCCAAATCAATAAGTTGAATTTCCAACTCAAGCAATTGAGAGGAGAGCTTCTTAATTAAGGAATCGCCATACCAGACCCAGACGAATATTTCTGGGCGTAAGCATAGAATTTGGTGCGTAGAGTACCTCATTGTTAATGACCCCATAGCCTGCATTTTCAAGCCTAAGCAATATTCGAAGCGTTTTGACTTGCATGGCTAAAAAGGCATCTAAGCGAATGAAACCTCCATATTTGGTTTCATATTGGTTTACAAACCGGTCCAATACCGGATTATAGTCTTGAGCATAATAGGCCGAGAAATAATATCCATCCAAACCTATTTGAACCGGTGCCTGAGCCGGAAACAGATTCATATTATACCGTACCACCTCCCGAAGAGTAAAGCTTGGTAGAGGCAAGCTTTCTCGACTCGATTGGCGATAAAGGAAATAGTGGTGAAAATCAAATTTACCCAAGCTATGACCTCCCTTTAGCTCTGCTCCAAAAATTTGCCGGGTTTTCTCAACCTTCCAAGTAGTACTTGAATCAAGATAAAGCGCATTTTCCTCTCCAATATTAAAAAGGCTGAGTTCAATCTCCTGAATTCTATAGCCAAGTTTTAATTCTTGACGTTTTACGGGTTCAACCCTTTCCTGCCAGAAATAATGATTCGACCAATACCTTGAGTAGAGCGTATTCGGGCTTGTTCTAGATGCCTTTATTTCTAGGAAAAATTCAGAGGACGGGTGGATTGGTTTGGCCACAATGGTTTGAAAAGAATAATCACCAGATTGGCTTCCTGTTGGCGTATATTCACCTTTAATCCAAGCTCGCGCAAAGTCAGGATTGTATCGTAAACTGCCCCCAAGTCTAAAATATCCCTTATGGCTTTCGCCGATGTAGGAATGGGTTTTATGTTGCCCTGATTTACCGTAAAGGGTATAAGAAATATTCGTATCAACTTGGTAGGTTAACCCATACTGTATTCCTTGATCTACAAAAGAAATACTATCCAGGGTAATGGAGCTGTCTAATAATACCTCAGAATAATAAGTAGAGAGTGGGTTAAGATCAGAATACGTTCTGGCCTTCCTAGACCTAAAGCCGTCAAGGAAGAATTCCCCTTTATACCTAAGCAGTTTAGGAATGCTGTCTTGAGAATAAACTGGGTCAAAATTTCTTTGTACGGAAGCCCTTAACTCAAACTCTTGTTTCTTTTGTTCAGCACTAGTAAGCTTGACTGGAAACAGGTTTGATTGCACCCTTCCAATGGATTCTGAAACCGTATCATTGGTTAAGCCCCCATTCACCTTATCCTCCCATTTAGCAAACCTACCCCTAGCTGAAATCCTCCACAACTTCCGAACCTTCCTTTCCACACCCAAGCCAAGATCTTGATGGTTTAAGCCTTGGTTGCTGAGAAGGCCTAAAGACTTATTTCCATAGTACTGTCCAACAAGGGTCCAGTCTTTCATTTTTTGCTGGTGATCAACTTCCACCCATTGCTGTTCAGAGTACCCAGCAAGGAACCTTATTTCAGACCTAGCTTCTGGAATATTATCATTAAAAGCTGGAGGATTAATTCTGGTTTCTTGGTAGAATGGGAGGTAATAATTTGGGCTAAGATGAATTTCATCCAGACGTATGAGTCGTTGATGGTAATTCGAATGGTGTAATGCCATGAACCCGCCTTCTGGAGAAGCGGAATGAAAATAATGATTAAAGGAGAGGGTACTATCCTGGAACCAGGAATTCTGGATTTGGCCAAAGGCCTTATTGCCGAAGGCTAGGCAGAGAAGGAATAGGAAAAATGGATACACCTTAATCATATGGAGGCCAAAGATAAAATAAGCCAGATACCGAATGAGAAATAAGGAAACAAAAGCTTGGGAAATTTGGGCAAAAAAAAAGCCCTACAGAACCTGCAGGGCTTTTTAAAAAAATGGCGGCGACATACTCTCCCGGCTAATGCCAGTACCATCTGCGCTGGTGAGCTTAACTTCTCTGTTCGGAATGGGAAGAGGTGAGCCTCACCGCTAGAGCCACCTAAAGCTTTCAATAAGATTAACATGTTGATCTAACTAAGAGATACAAAAAAGTACGACGGTCATTAAAAGTCTACGGATAATTAGTATTACTCGGCTTTGACATTACTGTCTTTACACCTATAACCTATCAACGTCTTCGTCTAAAACGATCCTTAAAAGAGAACTTATCTTGTGGTGAGTTTCGCGCTTATATGCTTTCAGCGCTTATCTCGTCCGAACGTAGCTACTCTGCGATGCAGCTGGCGCCACAACAGATACACTAGAGGTTCGTCCGCTCCGGTCCTCTCGTACTAGAAGCAGCTCCACTCAATTCTCTAACGCCCACAACAGATAGGGACCGAACTGTCTCGCGACGTTCTGAACCCAGCTCGCGTGCCACTTTAATGGGCGAACAGCCCAACCCTTGGGACCT
>CAKZPI010000040.1 GCA_937139155.1 uncultured Flavobacteriales bacterium | reverse complement strand
TCCATTTATTTATGTCCTTTATGACATGATAAAACCTGTTAATAATGCAGTTTAGTGCATGGGGTGGGAATCGAACCCACATACTCCGGGGCAACCCCGGGCCTTGCCATTAGGCCACCCATGCATGAAATTCTTAATTTTTAGGTGTTTCATTCAGGTTTTTCCATTTAGCTAATGCTCTTCTGGCCTCTTCGCCAAAGCGTTGATCATCATCAAAAATGTCCATACGGTCTATATTCTCTAAGGCATTAATCAATATCTTTAAATTTGCAAAGCAATATTCTCTAGCCCAGTGGGAACCACTCATGAAGGCATTGTATTCCCGGTGCCTTGATGGATGGTGGATAGACCACGATTCGTCAGTGTCCCTCCCGAATTGCTCTGCCGCCATTTGTCTTTCGTTTGCCCAAGCCATGTTTGCCTCTCTTTCTGAGTCCCCCGACTCTTATAAATACATTATGCACCACATAACGGAATTAAGCAACACAAAAATGAGAAAAAAGTGAAAAAAATAAAACCTAATGATTTCGGGGGGATGCAAGGGGTTTAAAAAGGGGTTAGAATCTAGGTGGGTTTAGAGAGAACTCCTTAAAACCAGTCCTCCTGGTGCAAGGGAACCCCCTGGAACTTCATGGATGGAGGGAAGGGGGGATTTTATTTTTTGGTTGTATTTTGGCTAATTACGACCGAATTATAAAAATCTGAATATTTTATGCAAAAACTTATAACTGCTCTGGTTTTGGATCCACCTTTTGGGATTCATACTCCTGGATACCCTCTAAGATATGGAGCTTGAAATTCATGTACCCCATGGCGGAAACAATTCTCTCCTGGGTGGCCAGAGACGTTTGAGAAATTCCGGTCAACTGTTCTATATAGTTGTAGTTCCTGTCAATGGATCCCCTGTGATCAAACAAATAAATACCAATTGCGATAAGTGAGACAGTGTAAACCACATGGAGGATTACCAGGAGTTTAGTTCTCATCGTGCGCCACCTTTTTAATTTTTGGGGGTTTAAGTAACTTGCACCGGGATTGAACCACCCGGAGGATATTAACTTCCAATTGTGCCGCAACCTTGATTTCCCTCATGACAACCTCATCCATATCTTTTTGGGCCATCTGGTAACCCTTTCGTTTCCCTTTTTGGAGTCCCTCTTTAAAAGCGGCCTCCCCCATTTCAATACACGCGGCCTTAACAATCTCCTCCACCATGTCGGCGGGGATGAGTTCAATCTGTTCACTTGCGAGCGGTTTCATCACTCCCCCATTCCACAATCTTTCAGGTCGGAAGAATCCACGGGAGCGGGTGCAATTGTTTTCTCCCCATCCCACCTGATGCTATTTTCTTTAATTTCTTGCTTGATTTCTTTTTGTTCTTTTTCCCGAAGGTGGTGCCACCCATTGTCCCCGATATCTTTTCCAAGTCCTTTATTATGTAAGTCTTTTATAATCTCATCGGTATAAAACTCATTGGGTTCACCTTTGTAACCAAAATCAAAGGGTTCATTTCCCACTTCAATTAATCCTGCCTCTTTTATTTTCCTTTTATACTCCCCCGGACAGGATACATACTCACCTAACCCAGGTTGCCAACCCTCTTGAAACCCGTCCTTTTTCCGCCTAACGGCCATGCGCCATGGTTCCCTTGCGAGCCTTTCGGCTTCGTTTTTTGTAATACTCACACCCATCTCATCTCGATACGTTAAAGCATCCTTGATGGTAAGATGTCCGCTATACCCATCAGAGAATCTAAAAGAGTATAATATTTGGGTATTGCCATTTTTTAACCGTTGGCGAATCATGGGAAAAACCTCCAATTAGTAGAATTATAACGCATAAGGATAAAACATATGCCTATTGAAAAGCTCCCATCCACAAAAAGCAAGGATGCCATCAGGGAATTTGATGAGTGGGTGAAATCAATCTCCAATTTCAGGAACAGAAATTTCACAGATACCAGAAACGAAGTGCATGACTTTTTTGAAGGAAACCACCATACAAATAAACTCCGAAAACCTTTCAAAAACTGGCTATGGTCCAAAATCGAGGGGGAGGCCCCCATCATGCTTGATTCCAGGCCAGCCAGTACAGTCGTACCCGATGAGGATGCCTCAACAGATGGGGAAATCGCAGCGGAAATGTTTGGCGCCGCGATCAAACACGTCCACCGCCTAAATCATACTTTCATGAAAAATGTTGAGGTTACAAAATCCCTCTTAAAATTCGGCGATGGCTGGAAATGGTACGACTGGGATCCGGATATCAATGGAGAGGGTGATGTAAGTTGTCAGGTCTTACCTTGGCCCCTGGTGTTTGTGGACCCGACCGCCAACCTCCCCCATGAGGGATCATTTGTGGGAGTCATGCTCCCCATGCATATCAATAAGGCCAAGCGTCTATACCCGAGCTTTTCAGACAGAATTAGACCAAACCGAAAGGGTTTACTTAAGGTTTTAGGGCTGAATTCAGGAGCCTCCTCAGGCAACACAATGGAGACGAGAGACCCGCTAATGAGCGGAAAGGAGGGTGCTAAGGGTATTTTGGACAGGTTCGATATGGAGGAGATTGTGATTGTTGAGGAGGGATACGTTAAAGACTATTCCATGGAGCGGATACCAGAGGATGAGACCCAGGCTCAAGTCCTTCAGGAGGAGGCAGGATTTGTTAAGGGTAATTCATCACCTGTTGAGCCTTTCCAAGATCATTTGGAACATTTGAGGAGTCATGCGGAGGCAGACAGGGTGCTCCTCTCAACTGTCTTGAAGCTCGACCCTGATGTGATTGACGATGCTTTCATTGAGGACATACTGAGACGCGCTGAAACTGAAGAGGTGGGCTTAAGTATTGAGGACCTTACCCGTCTCACCATTTCCAGAACCCACCAGGAATCCCATGAA
Organism: uncultured Flavobacteriales bacterium; assembly: GCA_937139155.1. Classification (GTDB taxonomy): domain Bacteria; phylum Bacteroidota; class Bacteroidia; order Flavobacteriales; family JBLHRE01; genus CAKZPI01. The sequence continues at coordinate 33,798 of CAKZPI010000040.1, read as the reverse complement.
AAAATGATTGAGGACAACGTGAATGAATCTAATAAACGTCCTAAATACAAAAACAATTGGAGGCAGGTCACCAAAATAGGTGAGCTTTTGATTTATAATGGCGCTCCCGTGGTGGATCTTGGTATTCCTCCCCTGGTTCCCTACTATTGTTTCAAGGATGAAAATGGGCCATATGGAACCGGGCAGGGTGAGAACATCATTCCCATGCAAAAGGTTATCAATGAGTTATTTGATTCGGAAAGACAGGGACTTCACCTAAACTCTAATTCAGGGTGGCTTATTGATTCTAACTCCGGGGTAACTCCCCAAAGCCTTACTAACAAGCAGGGGTTGGTCATTCGGAAAAAACCCGGCACTTCTGTTTCAAGGCTAACACCTGCTCAGGTGTCACCCCAGTTCAATCAAACCATGATAAGGGAAAAGAGTGATATCGATGAGATTACAGGCCAGAACGAGTTTAGTGAGGGGAGGGTTCCACGGGATCCAAAGAGTGGGGAGGCAGTTAAACGACTCACCCAGAACAGTCGGGGGAGGACACGTCTCAAGATCCAAATGTTTGAGGAGTTTTCTAACACGCTTGAAGGGAGAATCATTCTGGGTTTCATTACTCAAAAATATACCAGTGAGAGAAAGCTCAGAATATTTGACGATAAGGGCCAACTTATTACGGTCAATTTCCTACCCCAACAGATTCCAGACGGGCAACATGAAGTTATTATTGCACCAGGGACTTCCAGTGAACTTGACAAGCTTGATATCTGGCAATTCGGACTTGACCTTGTGGAGCTTGGTGTCCTGGACGGTAGGGAATTGGTGGAGTTTACTGATCCGCCTAAAAAGGCGAAGCTCTTGGAAATGATGGAGGCAAAGGATCAGGAGATGCTTTTGATTCAGCAATTAACTGAGGAAAATCAGGCTTTGCTTGCGCAGATTCAACAGTTTCAGGCGGTAACTCAACAGCCGGTAGGCTTACCGTCTCAACCCGTGGGTGTAGTGCCAGCGGTTTAACAAAGGGGAATGAATGGGATTTTTCAATGGCGATAAAAAGGGAAAGCATTATTGGTTAACCCCTCCCACCTTGATGGAGGCACTCCAAAAGGAATTTGGCTTTGATTTCGATGCCTGTCCTTACCCCTTACCTGAGGGATTCAATGGGTTGGAAGAGGAATGGGGGGAGAGCACTTACGTCAATCCCCCGTTCACTGTTATCCAGGTGGATGGAAAGAAAGCGGGTTTTACCGCATGGGCAAGGAAGGCGATTTGGGAGTACCAAAAAGGGAAAAAGGTGGTTATGGTATTTCCTATACACCGCTGGATCCATTACCTGGTGAATGCGGGGGCAGAACTTCGAAGCCTTGGAAATGTGAGGTGGCATTCCATTGAGGATAACGAGCCACAAAAGGCGGTTTCCAACTGGACAATGGCGTTCATTTTGGATCCGGAGAAGAGAAAATGAGAGTTTTATCAGCAATTGATTTTAGGGAGGCAAAGGCAGGGGTAGAGCCCACGGGGTTAACCTGTCCCTCGTGTAAAAAGGGGATAATGAAAATCAAGTCAGATTTCACGGCGGGATTACTTGGAAGGTCTGTTGGGGATTCAATTTGTGGATGTAATCCTATTAAGCAAGCGTGGAGGAGATGGAGGAAATGACCCGCCTATGGACAGTCAGTGAGGACGAAAGAAAGAAGTGGGAAAAACTGATTGACCATTGGTTTCCGGCATCACTTCAGGAAGTTTATGACAAGCATTTGAATGAAGCATTGAAAAAGAAAGGGGGAGAAAATGGAACTAGTAATCAAGGAACTTCAGAGCAAACTAGGAACCGTGAGAGAAAAGTGTGAAAACCTCACTGATCTACTTCAGAGGCAAACCATACTCGCGCAACAGCTTGAGACTGCCATACAGAAGCTAGGTGGGCTTTTGCCGAGCAATGTTGCCTCGACCCCTGCGCCTAAGCTAAGGGCCGTTAAAACGGAAAATGAAGGTTCTCAGAGGCATGTGGGAACTCCCCAAGATCCTGATGCGGTGACCTTACCTGGGATTCCCCCTAGTGAGATGTGAATGGAGGACAAAATGCATATTGAGACTGGTGAGATAATACCTGAAGAGGCTGTGAGAGAAATTGACCCTCAATGTAAGAAACACACCCCGTTGAGTGAGGATGAATTTCTGCTTGTCCTCAATGATTCCCCCGCTGATCGACCCGCCAAAATAGCATGGAACAGGGCAAAGCAGTATTTAAGCGGCCCGAAGTTATCAAGAAAAGCGATTTTCATGCTCGGCTTTAAAATGGCAAAAAGGTTAGGTAATTAGCGTGTATGGGCGACTGGGCGATGGGCTAGTATCACTTTATAAAACCATGGTTATCGCGCTATTAATAGCGGTCCCCTTGGCATTATGGAAATTAATCGAAATAGCCATATTTATATCTAGCCACCTCAAAATAGGGTGGGAATGAGAGGGCACCATGGAAGGGCCACAATTAATTAAATACCTGGATGAAAAGTTTGAGGAGATCAAGTCAATTCACCGGGACCATGAAAAGCGGATTCGCTGGCTTGAAAAGGCATTATGGCGAGCATCCGGGATGGTGATGGTTGTCATCGTGGCTTACAACTTTTATCGGATCCATACTGGAAAATAATGGAAGCGGATCAATACCTATCCCCCGAAACCCAAAGGGCTGTGACCCTTGAACTTATTGGTCATAAACTCTCCGATTTCTTTGAAAATCTCACCGAAAATGAGGATGGAAACCTCGTAATCGACTCCACCACCCTTGATGATTTAAAGGCTTTATGGGAAGAATGGAAGGGGCAAGACACGCCATTAAATTAGGGGGGCTCGATAACTATGGAATTTTACAACCATTATAAAATCCAAAGGACTAGGAAAAACCACACCTGCTTCCTTTGCCGTCTGCAAATCCCTGCAACATACCCTTGCCAGTATGATTACGGAAAGTTCGATGGGGAGTTTTTTTCAAGGCATTCTCACAATGAGTGCTTTGAGGAATGTAAGGCTCAAAACCGGGAGGCTGATTCTGATGAATGGTGGGAACTAGATGAATGCCTTAATAACCTGGAGGATGGTGGATTTGAAAAGTGGCGATGTATGATTAGGGAGAAATACAATTTATAACCCACCTATTCGGATTCTCTTATGGCGATGGGGTAGTGCATGAGGACTTTAAGCTCCTCCTCTCCCTCGTCAAAAAGTATCGCGAGGCTTTGGAGGAGATTTCGGAAGCCATAGACGCCCCTGAAAATTGTTGGACTGCAAAGGAAGCCCTCAGCTTTAATCCGGAGGAAATATGACCCATGGAATGAAATTTTGGAGCAGGAGTGGGAGTTGGAGTTGGAGTTGGAGTAGGAGTGGGAGTTGGAGTATGAGTGGGAGTATGAGTGGGAGTTGGAGTGGGAGTATTTAATTAATCAAAACTTAAAAGGAGAAATGGCATGAAAAAGCTAGTTGAGATTGATGAGAATGAAGGAATGGAGAAATTACTTGGGGAGAAAGTAACCCTGATTTGTTGTAGGTATTTTTATACTGGAAAACTTATAGGAGTGAATGATTCTGACGCTCTTTTAGAGGACCCATCCATAGTTTATGACACCGGAGCATGGGACAAAAAGGATTATTCGGATGTTCAAAAACTCCCCGGAAATCTTTACGTGCTTAAATCAGCTATTGAAAGCTATGGGGTTTTGAAGTGACCCATGGGTTAAAATACTGGTCTAGGTCTAGGTCTAGGTCTAGGTCTTGGTCTAGGTCTGGGTCTAAGTCTGGGGCTTGGTCTAGGTCTAGGTCTTGGTCTTGGTCTAGGTTTGTGTCTTGGTCTGGGTCTGGGTCTGGGTCTGGGTCTTAAGCAGAACTGGAGGAGAAATGACCCAAGCATTGTGGCACCCAGAGTTGGAAGAGATTGCAGAGTGGACCCAAGATAATGGAATGGAATTCATGCGGTGGTATGAGAGATGGATGGCGGTGAGGGGATGCGGTTTCCTAAGTCAGAGCTGATGGGGTTTTTATCTAACGTGTGGAAGAGGTTTTGAAATGACTGAAGAGAAAATACAAGAGTTGGCAGGATTTTTGTCTACCTATGTTTGGTATGAGGAAAGGCATCCAGAGGAACTAATTCCATTGGCAGAGCACATTGCGCAGTGGTTTGAAACAAACAAGGAGTCTCCTGAGGTTGAAATGCGACTCCCAAATGGGAAATTTGAATGATCTTCCTAAAAATTAAGAACTTCATACATGATTTTTTATTAAAATTTCATGTATCAAAATTAATATAAATGGTTTGGAAAAAGATAGAATGGCGAAACTACTAAAGAAGGATTGCGATGACTAAAAAAGAGATACCGGACTGGGTAAGAAAAAAGGCATATATACTTTATCCAGATATTTTTTTTGATGATGGTGGTGAAAAGACAAAAGGAAGAGAGAACAGGCGGAAGAGAAGGGCTTTTTTGGAGGCATGGGATCTTTTCTCCGAAACTCTCCGCACTGATCCAGAGAAACTCGGACTGGGGGAGGTGAGGGAGGCAGTTAGGTTCTACGGGGATCGTGAAAATTATCCAGTAGGATACCATGGAAATAATAGGCAATTAATAATGAACCATAAATCTTGTGATTATGGAAAGAGAGCCCGCAAAGCCCTCAAGTCAGCCGGATGGAAGGATTTGGAATGAACATGACCGAACTTAAGGCAGAGCTAGAGAGGATTAGAAGGGAGTTATTGAATAAGCGGACAGAGGGCATTAGGGATTTTGATGTCCACTTGTTGGAAGCGGCCCAGGAGTGGAATAATATTTTGGAATTAAAAATCAAGGTTTTACTAAAAACCCTTGAGGATGCCCGAGTGTCCCTAAAATGCGAAGGATACGGGGGAACAGAATGCCAATGGGAGGAAGATGTTTACATTCCTTGCCCTGCCCATGGGAGAATTGATAAGGTTTTAAAAGAATTTAAGGAGGATCCAAATGGCAATAGTAAACAAAACAACTAAGCCGATCCAAGTGTTGATTTATTCCGGCCAGGTGTGGGAGGCCCATGAGTTACAACCTGATGAGCAAACCCCCGCCGCTCTGGACACCTACCGAATGATTGTAGCGCAGGGGGACACGGTGGTACAGGGTGGGAACGTCGAGTCCGCCGACTGATTCCGTGATACCCTTTCCATATGGCCGTACAAATACTCCTTATTTTGGCGGTTTTTTCCTTTTCTTTTTCCCTCGGGTACTATTTGGGTATCCGAAGGGAGCAGGCCGACCAAAGGTTTTCCCAGGAAAAGTCAGAAAAAAGGCAACTTGATTTGGAAGACTGGATCAGGGAAAACAATGGGAGCGTTGTAATTGAGATTTCCCGCTCTAATGAGGAAAAGGTGCATTAATTTAAGGAAAAGGTGCGTCATTTGTGATCATGGCAAAGGCAGAATCTTGACGTTTTTCTCTTAAGCTCCATTTCTTCCGATTCATAACCTTCATTTTCCAGTTGAGTCATGAAAGCGTGGCAAATCCTCTTTTCGAGCTTTTTGTGTTGCGGGGAGTGGGGGAAATGCTCAAGGTGAGCTAACTCATGGGCGAGTGCTTCCAGGATATCAATCCGGGAAAACTTCCTTTCAATTCTTTTAAAGGGTTTTAACCGGGTAAGTTTGAAATAGCTGATATAAATAGTCATTGAATAGCAACAGACTGATTTTTTCCCTTCCTTCCATTTGTATTGAGTCAGTTGAGCGTGGAAGTGCTGAATCTGATTTTCTCGGGGGCGTATTGCCCTGATTGCAAAAAGGGTATCAAGGGGGATGAGGCTTTTCACCTTTCCAAGGTAAGGCCGGATCCATTCAAGGTAAGGACTTATTTCTATTTCGTGGTAGGCCATTCGACCCCCTGGAGAACCCTTTCCCAGATGGTATTTTTATCATCGTATCCTGTGAAATGGGTCTGATTGTTATATTTTTCAAGCTCCACAAATCCATTTTCCCACTCAGGGAAGAGATTTCGAACCCCTGTTTTATATCCCATGAAGCGAGGGTCACAAATCATCCCGCACATAACCCCAAAGTAATCCCCGCACTCAGTACGGGCGAACCCAAAGGGGTGATGCTCATGGTTGCAAATTGTGTTTATTTTCCACCTTTTGGCATAGTTGGTGGCCACCCGAGTTTGCACCTTTGAGTAATTTTGAGGGTGGACAGCCATCCAGGTGTCATTAATGATTGAGAAATTATGTCCACTTAATTTTATATCGTCCCATTTCCCATTCACTTGGCGGTTTTTCACCATTTTTCCAAGTTCGGAAAACCCCAGGAGGCGGTCCATCACTCGGGCGAATCTGTCCTCATGGTTTCCGCATGTCCAGATGATTTCATCAAAGACACAAATGAGGGAATCCATCAGGTGGGCACAATCCTTCAGTGCGCGCTTAAAGCTATTGTCCTGGGTTTGTCCGTGGCGACCTATGAAATCCGCGTTTAAAAGATCCCCGTTGATTACAAGTTTTATAATTTTATCGGGGTTTTCTGCTTTTCGTTTGGATCCAAGCAACATTAGGCGCTTTAACCATGTCCGATTATGGAATGGTATGTGGGCATCACCGATAACAAAGCAAATATCTGCCTCCACGTTAAGATGGGGCGCGACCGGCTCCAATTCCTCCCGAAAACTCATGTTAAAGGGTTCGGTGGCTAATTTTAGTTTATCGCGGGCGCGTGACTTGTTAGAGCATGGTATTGAGCAAAAATCTCTCCCCCTGCCGGGGCGCATCTTACCGCAATAGCCACATACCTTTAGGGTATATTTTCCCAAACTTTTTACACTCCTGAATAAATCCTAATATAAAACCCCGCGCATATGACAAAAAAATGACGGTTCGCGCCTTGAATTGGAGAAAATTACTTGCATTAAGTAAGCTGAAAGACCAATCTCTAAACTAGACCAATCTTTTTTTTATCACCTAGTAATTCACAGCCAAAAATTTGACGGTCGGAAGGAATCACCATGGATACAAACCAAACGGGTGCGCCTACGCAAGAAATTGCAAATGCGGACCCTAACGCGGGAATCACTCCAAGAACGTCCCCGATGAATGAAGCCGCCGATGATGGTTATGAGGAAACTTATAAAGCATTGACGGACCAATTCAATCAACAGGAGCAAAATGAGCAGAAACAATGGAATGAAAAGCTCATTGCAACCCAGGAGGGGAGCGTTTTGGAAAACCAGGAAAAACCTGGTGAGAAACCGCAGGAAAGTAACCTTGGTGAGAAAAAGGAAACCTCTGAAGGGAATCAGGGGGAGGAACTCACGGAAGAGGAACAGCGAAACCTCGACGCGCTCAAAAAATTAACCGGCGAAGAGCCAGGGGAGCAACCCGGGGAGGAAGTCAAGGAACCCGAAGAGGGTAATCCGCATGTTGTGAAACTTGATAACGGGAATGAGTTTGAATTCAGTTATGAAGACCTTCAGCAATATGCAAAAAAAGGTATTCAGGCGGAGGATGAGAGGGCGAATTGGGAAGCTCAACAGAGTGAACAAAGCGCCGAATTCGACAGGTTAACCAAGGATTTTGAAACAAAGATTGAGGAAAACCAGAGCATGATCAATTTCGGGGAGCGGTTTCACCCTGTTTTCATGCGGTTAAAAGACTTACCAGAAGACAGTTGGCCTCAAAGTTTTCAAGAGCTTTTGGCGTTGGATGAGGAAGTCCATGCCTATGAAAATACCCCGGCGTATCAAAACGCCTTAAAGGCCGAAGAGCGCCTTTCAAAACAGTTGGCGGACATTCAAAAGGATAAGAAAGCGGAAACGCTTGCAGATGAATGGGACAAGGGTGCCAATGAAATCAACGAAGAGTGGGCACCTATTTGTAAGGACCTGAGATTCAGGTTTTCCATGGAGAAAGTGAAGGAGGCTTGGTTTAAAAACGGGGGAGATCCCGTAAACCATTTTACCCGAATATACGGGAAAGCACTGGCATCGCGTATTCAAGCGCGAAACGCCAAACTTCAATCCATGGCAAAGGCCAACAGTAAGAAAAGGATTACTAAACCTAGTGAAACCCCTACGGGGTACCCTGGGTCAAGCTCAAATAGTCGCTATGTAAACGACCATGAAATGAGCAACTACGAAAGAACGGAACTTGAACTCCTCCAACAGTTTGGGGGCAATACCTAAAGGATTAGGGAGGTTTTTTAAAAATGGCACTTACTTTCAATGAAAACACAGCCCACGCGGTCAATGCTTTTTGGCCGGTCGCTGTGGACAACGTTTATAAAAAGCATCTTTTTTGGGCGAGACTATCCCGACCCGGATTTAAGATGACCAAAACTGGTAACAAATGCCAGGTAACCATAATCAATACCGATGCCGGAGCCGGTGGGGCGTATGACAAAAATGAAACCCTCACCCAAACTCCAACTGATGAAACCACCAGTGCGGTTTTCGAATGGAAACGTTTTTATGTTCCAATGAAAATCAGTCACCCCGACCTTTCAGAGTTGGGACCTGGACCAACCCAGATGGTGGATTTCATTAAAACCAAGATGAAAATCATGGAACTTCGGATGAGAAAGATTCTAACTCTTTCCGCTTTCTCTGATGGAACCGGCGCAACCGGGCTTCTTACTACGAAACAATGGCCAGGGATTTTGGCCCTTTTGGATACAAACCATGCCACCACTAATTACGGCGGGTTTAATTCGGGAGATGTTTCCACCTGGAAGCCTTCGATTAGTTCCAACAGTGGAACCAACCGGACCCCAACCCTTACCAGACTTGAAACGGTTTACCGTGATTGTTCTGACGGGGATGAGCAGCCTACCCTTTTGGTTGTAAGATCCGGCGGGTTTTCTCAAATCTGGAATCAGTACCAGCCTTTTCAAAGGGTTGCCTCTGATGCCGCCTCCGCGAAACTCGGTTTTCCAAATACTCCGGTATTTAACAAGGCCGCCATGATTGTGGATGACAATGCCCCGGCTAACAAGGTTGTAATGCTCAATGAGGAGTATTATAGACTTGCTATTCTTAAAGGAAACGAATTCCGAAGGGTGCGGATTTCCAATCTTGAGGACACTGACGCAATGCTTGAAAGACTTCATTATTCGGGTGCGATTGTCGCCACAAGGCGGGAACGACATGGACTTTTTGCAGATTCTTCTGAATCAAGTCTTTAATCTTTGAGCCTATAGGAGAATTTTAAAATGAATTGGTTAAAACAAAATAAGTTCAAAACACTCCTTGGGATTATGGCGTTCCTTGCTTTCGGGCTTGGGGCGCTTGATTCCCATGCGATGGTTTGTCTTCCCAACGGTGATTCAAATGCGGACGACGTGCTTGGAAACACCCGAATCATAGAGAAATGTCGCATTAGGGTAAAAAGTAACCACACCAGTACAATCGAGGTGGGAACTCTTTTGAGTTACGACCTGACTAAAGCTGGTGACCGTCAATTCATTGAAGTTGTTACCTCGGCAAATGAGGGGGGCCATGTGGCCTGTGTTGCCGATCAGGAAATTGCTTCAGGTGAATTTGGGTTATGCCTTGTCAGTGGGTATATCGCCACGCTACGGTTTACCGCAGCGGGTGCCGGGACGGAGCTTGCCACCGAAGGGGAGAGAATTTTCCTCTCTGGTGATGAGGCCGGAATGGCGGCAGGTGATAATAACCAAACGGCGGGAACGGGATACTGGCCTGTTGGTATTTGGCTAGAAAGCGCGACCGCAACGGATCACCTACCGGCGATTATCGACCTAAGATAATTGTCACCCCGTAAAGGGAGGGGAAATGATCTATTTTATAGGGGCAGGGGTGATACTCCTGCCTCTTTACGTTAGAATGCAATTGATTCCGGGATCCTGGTTTAAAATTGACCTAGCTTTCGGCCAAAATCTCGGGTTTGCTTTTTTTGTCGCACTTTTTCTAATTTTGATCCGACCAAGACAAAAAGCCAGTTACCCACCTTGGCAACTTATACTTGCCGGGGTGGGTCTTATGACTCATTCCTTTTTTCTCACTTTTTGGGGTTATCATGCAAAGTCCAACATGGTCACCATGGGGATCGGGGCAGGAACAGCCTTGCTTCTCCACATTGTCCGGACCATGGAAAAAGCCGACATTGAGAAATTAAAAACCTGTATCTGGATGTCCGGAGTTATTCAGGCGGGTATCATGGCCATGCAAATGAATGGCTACCAGTACCATGACCTATTGGTGAACACCTTTTCATGGATCACAGGGATCCCTATGAAGTGGAAAGTCGGGTTAGGGGAACCGGTGGGAGTCATGATGCAAACGGCCCACAGTGGGGCGTGTATCGCCGTGTGCGTCCCTTTTTGTACAGGCAAATGGTGGCGGTGGCTTGCCCTTCCTTTGATGCTATGGGCGGTTTTTACCACCACAAGTCTTATGGCAATTGGGGCGGCACTTTTTTCTCTGGTGGCTGTTTTTATTTTCAAATATTGGAAGCATATCAAGGAAATGTGGGTGGAAATTGGCGCTTTGCTTGCTGTTATTTATTGGCTTTTAACCGGGATGGGAGGGCTTGTCATATATAAGAGCCACCCCTTTTGGGATGATCAAAGCCGGTTCAAGGTATGGGGGGAAATCTGGCAGTATAGGGACAGGCTAATGGATTTAAGGACGTGGTTAATAGGACATGGCACCGGCTTTTGGGGTATTTCAGGTCCCGTGATCACCTCTGATTATAAACCACCATGGGGCCACCCGCATAATGAGGGGATCTGGTTCATTATGACCTTTGGGCTTTTGGGGGTTCTTTTAATCACCCCTGCGGTATGGAAAATCTTTAAAATGAGAAATAAGGACGCCGCTGTTTTTGGTTGTTTTGTGGCAATTTTATGTAATTCTTTTGGAAACTATACGCTCCACCTAATTCCCGCCATGACCGTGGGAGTTATCGCTTTAAGCATCGCGTGCTATAGTGATATAAATGGATGAGTGTTTTATTTTTTTTAAACCAATGGAGGGTTAAACCATGGCAGTTACAGCAACCGAGGAAGGTTACGTGGATGGTGTGGGAGGATTTAGGCTTAAGGTTTTTAATGCCGTTGTTTCGGGCGGTTCCACTAATGCCACCTTTGAAACCGGGTTCGATGAGGTTATTGCAGCATTTGCCAATAACTCAACTTCTGATGATTTGGTGCAAATTATACTAAACTCCAATAACGGCACAGCGGACAGCAAGGGCGGGCATATATATTGTGACAAGTTCACCGCCGATGACACCTTTCAGGTTGTAGTATTTGGTAGGTAAGTCCTATGTCTATATGGACAGAGGACAGTATTCGGGATGAATTTGCGGAGCTTCACAATATCCGAACCACATCCGGGAAAGATCGGGTTAGTGACTGGATGCATGAAGCGGCGGTGGATATTGCAAGTCGTATAAAGCACCCCTATTTTCTAATTGAGGGGAAAAAGCAGCTTGCGGCATCCACCAGGATTCACAGTTTGCAAACCGCCGCACCAGATAGTGCCCCCACCTTGGCCTTAAGTGGGAGCGGGAAACTAACCGCATCCACTGCCTACCAGGTGAAATACTCCTTTTATGAATCAAGCACCGGGATTGAAAGTGAGCCAAGCGCCGCTGCATCTGCCACCACCACGGCAAGCGGTGAGCAAATTGACGTAACAGCACTTGATGTTTCAACGGACCCAAATGTAACCAGCCGTTTTATATATCTTAAAAAGGGTGCGGGAAATTTCCTGTATCACTCAGAGGTTGCAAATAACACGGCCACCACGGCGACCATTGACGCGGATGTGGGAGCCACCGTTAAAAGACAGCCGGTGCATTTCCCCATGGTTTACAGGCTTGCGGGTGCCCCATTTTTCAACGCAACCGATGTCGTAGCTCTTAGAAAAAAGCCTAAAAACCAAATCATGATGCTTTATGGGGGGAACATCACTGATGGATCCCCTACTTATTACGATGAAATGGGGAAGGCACCGCTTAGGATATTTTTAGATAAAACCCTATCCGCTGCTCAAAATATTGAATTTGATGCATATAGGTTACCCCACGCCTTTTTTGGTGAGCCTGACAGGGCTTTAGATTTCCCAATTGAGCTTAAATCCCTTTTAAGGTCCGGGATGGTGAAGCTCTATTACGAGTATTTTGATCTTGATGGACAGGAAAGCAAGGCTGATAGGTATGACCAAAGAATTGAAAACTATGAAGCCGAAGAGGGAACCGATCAGGAAACTGATGAATATGTACGCGATGTTGAAGGGGATAGTGAAGGTTTTGAAATATGAGCATAAGGCGAAGGGCCGCAAGAAACCTGAATGCTTTAAACCTGGGGGTGAACTATGGTACCCGGGCAGCAGGGTTTCGTGTATGCCGGGATGCCTTGAATTTCGTGTCAGTGGACAAGGTTGGGCGTACCCGAAATGGCTCCGCAAGGCACAATTCAACGGCGCTCGATGCTAAGGCCGAAAGCCTTTCATTTTTCAAGCAACGTGATGGAACCAGGGAGCTACTTGCCAAGCAGGGTACCCAAATTGACAAGGTTGCCGAGTCAGGCGCTCATACTAAAATTTCAGGCTCTAATACTCTGACAGCCTCCACCAGGCACCGGGGGGTGACAATTGGTAGGCGGCATTTTATCGGGGATCCAAGTGGACTTTATTGGTATGACGGGACTAATTTTGCGGCGGCGGGACAATCTGCACCGGCGGCCCCGACGGTTGCGGCGGGTAGTAGTGGGAACACACTCCCGGCCAGTACTTACCGGGTGGCGTATTCTTATGTGGCAAGCTCCATAGGTTATGAAACCAATATAGGGGCCGAATCCAGCCAGGTGGTGATTGCGTCGGGGGAGCGGATTGAGATTACTGGCATGTCTACCAGCGCCACTCATCCCCTGATTGATAAAAAAAGAATATACGTCAGAGATGTGAGCGCCTCGGGTGCTTTAAAGTTTTACGCTGAAATCGCCATTGCTACGGCGGCCCATAATGTTAACAGTGAAGTCATATCAAGCGTTGTACCTTATGAGAGGAATGCTGTTTACCCTAGTGGTGGTGCTAAGTATGTAGAGGAATTTGATAAGCGATTGGTGGCAAGTGGAAACTCAAATAACCAGGACATTGTTTATTTAAGTGAAACGGATTTGCCTGAGGCATTTTCTGACACCATCCGGCCAAATGATACTTTAACCAGCCAGATTTATGTTCCCGGTGATGGGCCGGTGACAGGGTTAAAAACTGGACTATATGACAATGATAAGCAGAGGCCATACCTTTGCATTTTTAAGGAAGCCTCCACGCATATTTTCACCGAATCTGATGGGCTTGTGACAATTTCAGATACCGATGGGAGCGTTGGCCAGGACACTATTTTCAGAAGAAATGGGGATATCATCTTTTTAAGTCGGGAGGGGTGGAGGGCCATTGAAAATGGAAGGCTTTTAACAAACCAGGATGATAGCAGTTTAAACCTTGGCCATATTGACGACATTTTCAAGCGCCGGGGGTGGCAGTACGCCGCAAATCAAACCAATATGGATGATTGGTTTACGGTTTACTATCCCACTCTGGACTATGCCATGACATTTAGTAGCCTTGAGGGAAATACCCGCCTAGATCGGGTTTACGCCTATGAATTTGAATCCGCCGGGTTTAAGCCCTTTAGTTTTCCCATTAACGCCAATTGCGGAGCCCTTGGGGAGGACAGCAACGGGGCAAAAACCGTATTTTTTGCAGATGATACGGGATACATATTTAGTCACTCGGTGAATTCAGACTATAATGATCGGGATGCATCTAATAATAAAACGGAGATCAAAAATCATTTTATTCTGGCATGGGAAGACGCGGAGGATATCGGTTCAAGTTATCAATGGTTAAAAGCGGTCCTTCGAGGGGTGGAATCAAACAAGGCTATAACCTGCAAATGGTGGACAAATTACGACCTTGGAACCCCTTACAGTGAGGACGTTGATTGGACGGGGACAAGTCAGGGTTTTCGGCTTGATGTGAGCCAGCTTGATATTGGTGCTTTTGGTGATGACAGGGAGAAAAAACGGGCCGAGGTGGATTTAAGGACAAACGGATTTAACTTAAGTTTTGGGGTTTTTCAAGACAGCGTGGACAGTGCAATGGAAATAACCAATATTCAACTAAATTTTAGAAAGTGCGGGAATAGAAATGTCCTCTAAAATGAAAAAAATATTTTGGGTATATGTGGTAATTGTTATTTTTTCGTTTATCACTGTAAGCGCATTTGCAGGGACATGCACCACCGTTAGCCGGTCTAACTTCACTTTTGAGCAAATCCTTACCTCTTCAGATTTAAATACTCAGTTCAATGATTTGTATAATGCGCACAATGCTTACGATGGGGGTTGTATTACTGATGGAACCCTTGAGGATGGTGCGCTTAATACAACTGATTTTGCGGTCCCTTTGAATGCCTTAAAGGAAGGCTTTGAATGTTCCCGAAGTGACACCAATACCGTTGCCGTTGGAAAAGGAAGGATTTCGGTTAATGGGAATTGGATCACCGATTCCGATGGTGGAAATGTGACCTGGGCTTGTTCGGGATGTAGTGCAGAGGCTTCGGACTCAACGTTCTATGTCTATGCGAAAACCGGGACCAGTTTGGATCTATTAATCGACACCACCGCTCCGGGAGTGGATGGGTACAACGGGACATCTAAAGTTCTTTGTGAATTCTACAATGATAAAAATTCCGATATTGCATCGGGATCCGTTGAATCCTGGGTGAGGACTGATTTTAGTCCCCGGGATCAAGTGACCGTCCGGTATGGGAATGGTCATGGGTCAACTGCAAACAAAATTAGGCGTTTTCAGATTATTCAAAGGCAATCCGGGGGGGCGATTACATATGCGGATAGCGCCACCAATGGGGCCACGTTTACAATAAATGAAGATGGGCTCTATCATATTACATATTGCGATAGATACACCACCGCTGAGACAACTATTGGGATAACTAAAAACACAGGGGCCACTACGGTAAGTATTATCAGCTTAACAGGGGAGGACGTTATAGGATTTCAGGAAATACCTGGTGATAACATTGGGTGCATTCATCGAGTCGCACCCCTTGAAAATACCGACGTTATTAGGCCGCACAATTCGGGAACACCAAACGGTACCGGGTTTGAAATCATGTTTTCTATAACCAAGATAGGAAAATAAAATGGGATTAGGTGATTTTTTAGTAGGGAAAAGAGTCGGACCGGATCCAGTTGCTTTTGATGTCAGGGAGGCCGCCCAGGATGCCCTTGCGGCACAACGGGAAAGCCTTCAGGGTTTAAGGACCTTAAGTAAAAAATCCGGCGATGTGGCAAAGGGTATCTTTGGAAGAAAAAAGGCGGTGGTTGCTCAAAATCGTGCGGACACCATCCGGGGATTGAGGGATAAACTGGCCAGGACAGGACGGGCCGGTACCTCCCTTGAACTTGCAGCGCGCCTTGGGGCTGAAAAGGAAGCGGGTCAACAGGCTTTAAATGTCCAGGCTGAGCAACCCTTAATGGAACAGCAACTAAGGACCCAGGGCCTCCAAAATCTCCTTGGTGCGGGATTGCAGGTGGGACAGCAAAATAAAGTGCCAATCCGGTTTAGAAAAACCAGACAAGGCGGGTCGCTTACTACTTTGGCCACCATTGGTGGGGCCGCAGCGGGTGTCGCCGCCGGAAATCCCATGATGGGTGCCCAAATTGGCCAGAGCATTGGGAGCGGTGTGCAAGGATCTTTTCAATAAGGAAAACCTATGGCGTTTATTGAGGCGGGAACTGATCCAATCGAGCAGCGTCGCCAGGCATTGTTTAGGCGTGCGGAGCAATCCGCCATGGATGCCGCGAAATTAATCACCGATCAAAACAAGGAAAGGGAGAGGATTGAGAGGGAGGAGGCGCTTCAAAGGCGAAAAGATCAACTTGCGCTCGCAAAGGAAACCGGAATCATTCCGATTCAAACCCTTCGCGAGATTGCAGGGCCAATGGAGGAGCAACCGGCACCCCAGGCACCACCTGCCCAACCGATTCAACAACCCATTCCACAACAGGCAGAGATCCCCGCTCAGGCACAATTGCCCGGTGAGTTACCCCAGGTTCCCATAACGCATCCAGGTCAAATTGCTCCGACACCCCAGGTTATTCCGCAACCTATCCCAGGTTCTCAACAACCTGTCCAGATTCCCGCACAGGCCCCACAGATTGCCCAGGCACCCACGGAACAACTTCCCTTTGGAGCTCAGGCTATTCCGGGACAACCCGGCTTTGCAAGGCTTCCACGGGGCGGTGTAGACAATGCCGTGAAGGTGAATCCCGTTCAGGAAAATCAAAACCTATTAAAACTTGCGTTAGAAAATCCTGATTTTACGATTTCGCAACTTAGGAGTGCATTCCCTAATTCGACTGTCAGTGACGTTGCAATATTGTCCGCACAAAGGGGCGGGACGACAAAAAGGGATATAGAAAAAGCCAAAAGAGACTTTGATGAAAAATTCAAAGGCAGGGAAGAAGTAGACAAGCTCAGAAAAGAGGTTTCCGGACTTAGAACCACGAAGGACTTGCAAATTGTAGACGCTGCCTCCAAAAAAGTGGAGGCCGCCGCAAAGGATCCAAGCGCCGCCGGGGATTTGGCACTTGTTTTTAATTATATGAAAATTTTGGATCCAAACTCAGTTGTCCGTGAAAGTGAATTTGCAAATGCGCAAAATGCTACCGGCGTTAATGAGAGGGTTCGAAATATTTGGAATAGGATATTAAGCGGGGAAAGGCTTGCACCAGAGCAGCGTGCCGATTTCTTGGCGCAAGCCAAAGGACAGGCATTGGCACAATTTTCAACTTATGAGGAATCACTTGAGCCTATTTTAAACACACTTGATTCTAGAAATATTGACCGGCGCAAGGTAATCCCTAGTTTTCGAAGCCTTGAGCGTTTACGGAGGAGGTCACAAGGGGGGGTGAGTGACAGCCAAATTGAAAAGTATGCCAAGCAACATAATCTATCAGTTGGTGAGGCGAGGGAAATTATAAAGGCGCGTGTCCGTGGCAAAAAATAACTTATTCGCACCCCCTACCAGAGAAGAGGTACAGGCTGTTAGGTCAAGGGTGGCGCAAAATAACATCCTTGCGCCTCCATCCTCTCAAGAGGTTCAACAGATTCAGCAACCCGGACAGGTGGCCACGCAAGGTCCCCAGGAGCCGGGGTTTTTCGAAAAGGCGTTAAGTGTCCCGGATAGGCTCACCGGGGCCGCAGGGCTTAGAACCGGCCTTGTAGAGGCATTAAAGCCGGATGGTGCGGGGTTCGTTGAGGGGTTAAAGCAGGGAACTTTTGGCCCCACCCAAGACATTGCACCCGGTGCGGAGGTGGCAAGGCAGCTTGGCGTTGAGGATAAACCCAGGATTATGCCCGAATTATTCCAACCGGCATTTCAGCAAAGAACCGGACAACTTCCGGAGCAATTGGAACCACAGTTTGAAGGGTTTGAAGCACCCAAGACAGAGACAACCCAGGCGGAGAGAATAGGAACCGGAATTGATATTGTGGCGGACCCTGCACTTATAATCGGTGGAACCATTAAGCTATTCACCAAGGGGTTAAAAGCGCTATCAAAAGGTGCGAAGGTCGCAAAGGGCACAAAGGCTCCAAAAGTCGCACTTTCTAACAGTAAGTCGCGGGAAGTTTTGGAAGAAACGCAAAGGGCACTAAATCTTAAGGGCGATATAGAATTTCCTGACACCAAAGTAATTGGGCCAAGAGGAATAAAGGAATCAAAAAACATTGTAACCAAGGATGTTTTAAGGGGTGACCGTCAAGCAGTTCATAAATGGTTTCTTGATAACGGGTTTTCAGAGGATGAACTCAAGCAAATACCAGAGATTTTGGAATTCACTGATGAATCAATACAGGCGAGACGCGCCGAATCCATTGCCGGGAGATCCAGGACGGGGGCGGATTTCCGGAAAAACTTTAATGACTTTTTAGATAAGACACAAGAGGCAGTTGAGGAGCTACCCGAAGTTATCGCAGGAAAGGAGCTTGGCGACGTATCATCTCATGGAAAGGGTATCATTGATGAGGTGGGAGATGAGCTCTTTCATGTCATAGAATCAAATGACGTTAGGTATTCCACACTCAGGGGTGGACTAGTTAGAGACGGGGAGAGAATTTTATTCCCCGAAGGAAAAACCCCGCTTTCCCCAAAAGCAGCGGAGGGTATTCAAAAATTTGTAAAAGCGAACCGCCCCGACGCAAAAAGGTTCATGGAGCGATTGACCGCATCTTCACAAACCAGGGGCGGCGCTGAAACCTTGAACACTTTTCTTGATAGTATGTCTCAAACCAAAACGCTAGATGAGCTTACAACGCTCATACAGGAACTTGGATCAATTACATATAGGCCAAGGGCGGCGCAAGAATTTGGAGACATGCTCCCCAATATGAAAGCAGCCTACAGGGAGCTAAATAATGCGGTCATGGATACCGTTCGGGTCAACGTAAGCCCTGAATTTGCTAAAGACTTGATTACAAGTAATAAAGCACTTTCAAAGACCCTTAAAAACCTTGAAATTTTAGACGGTGCCATAAAAAAGGGGGATAACGAATTTTTAAAAGACGTTTTTAGAAATCCCAAAAAGATCCAAGCACTCATGGATACAGTGGACGGAACGACATGGAGAGAAATCCAGGGGTTATACCTTAAAAGTCTTGAAAGGGTGGACGTTCAAACGGGGTTAAAAGCAAAGCCCACATTGAATGCAATTAAAGATGCCCAAAAAAAAGGGATACTAAAAAAAATATTCCCCACCATAGATGATCAGGAGGCTTTACTTGATTACACCGACGGGCTTGCCATTCAGGCAAGGCTTGAGTCAAGACGGGGTAAGTTTGCCCCAAGAATAAGTGAGAAAAGGAATATTCAAACGGGCTCTATCCCTGAAAAAGTATTGGGCACCCTAACGGATGTGACCGGGGTGGTTCCCAGGGGCCAAAGGGCTTTGCTTGAAAAGTCTAAAAAGAAAGCATTTGGACGGGCATCAGGTGCAGAGCGTCCCTCCCGCTTATTAGACTTGGCAACAGGGGTAACTGGTTCTAAGCTGTTGAAAGAAGACCAAAGAAAACAAAGGGAGGGACAATGAAATACCGCAAAGCATGGCATCCTGATGAGTTAGGAAGTAGCCGGGTAAGTTCACTTTTAAGGACTATGGTCCAATTTTTTGATGAACTTTCCGCCCGGTGTGGTGTGGAAGCGACCGTGAGGCGGGTTTTAGAGCCTCCCAGTGGAAAACCTAATATTTATCAGGCCGGGCGGGGTGTAGACTTTGAGGATGAATATAAGGGGAAAAATAAATACACCGCAGCGCAGAGGACATACATCCTTGAGCAGGTGAATAAAAGGTTTCCCCGCTCTGATGGAAGGAAAACAATAGAATGGCACCGTGGGGAGAGATATTGGGAACTTACCCATGACTCAGATGGGAAACAAAAAGACACCAGTAACTTAAACATTGACCCACGGGATTACCCCTATTTTTTCACCATCCGGGTTGCGGCGGATTTCAGAGCATACGCACCAGAGCAAAAAAGTGATAAAATTGAGACAAATTTAACTGAAGGGGCAAGAGCATGAGCCGATCAGCCGAAAAAAATCATGTACCAGCCGGTATTCTTCATTCCGATGACCGGGTGAAATACGTCAGGCCAAGCGATATCACCACAGGAAGCGCGCACGCTGCAAAGGATGTTATCACCTCTTTTGAAATTCCCGACGTGGCCGAAAAGGGTGGGACCTTCGTGCTTCAATCCATTACGGTGCTTGACGGGGATGATAGCGGTTCCCAGATTGATTTTCATTTTTTTAGAAAAAACCCAAGCGGGGGAATCACAAAAGACAGCGCCATTGATTTAACAATGGGCGAACTTCATGACTTTGAATACCAGGGAAGTGAGAAAATAGAGACGGGTGATTATTACGACCTTGCAAGCTCCCAGGTGGCAAATAAGGGCCAAATTGGGAAGGTTATGCAATGTCATGAAAAATCTTCCTCTATTTGGTGCGCGATTGTCACCCAAGGAACTCCAACCTTTGCAAACGGTGATGATTTAAATCTAGGGTTTGGAATACTTCCCTCATAAATGAAAGGAATCTAAAATGGGCGGGAAATATAAGGTACAAAATATCAAGGAATTTGCGGACTTGCTTTTATCCATCTATAACGCCGGGGAAAACGCCCTTGCAGATGGAAAACTTGGGGCCGCTGATACTGCTTATCTTTTGGGGGTTATCCCTAAGGTTGCACCTGCAATTAAGGACATGGATAAGATTCCAAAGGAGGCCAAAGAGCTTGATAAGGAAGACGCCGCAGAGTTAAAACAATTTATTGCGGACGCCACCAATCGAAGCATCAAGGATAAAAATGTTGTCCAGGATGTTAACGCGGTACTTTCCGCACTTGTGGCACTCAGTCAACTTTACACGGCACTTAAGACTAAACCAAACGCGAGCGTTGGGGCGGTCTAATGGCTTTCACTCCTATTGAAAATGAGGAGGGTGACCGCAAGGAAGCCCTCAAGAAAAAGAAAAAATCCGCCATAAATCCCGATGCGCTTGGAAAACTTGCCAGTTTGATTAAGGGTTTTGGGGGCAAGGGTGGCAATGGTGGAGGCAGCGGCGGCGCTTCCGTTAGCTCCTCAGGTAGACAGCTAGGGAGTAGACGTGCCATACCAGACTAAGGGGAAAAAAATGGCAGACTTTTTTACTAAAAAATCAGAAGAGAGAAAAGGCGCTGTTCAAAACCGGCGTAAGAAAAAGAAAAAAAAGGAAGGCGAGGGGGGTTTCCTTGCAAAGATCCAAACAGCGGTCGCAAAGTTTGGTCCTAACCCCAATCGAAGGAAATCCGTCTTTAACCCTGAAAATAGGTAACCCATGTTACGCGCTTTTTTTGCCAGTGCCAAAACATGGATGCCATTTGCGGTGGCCCTTATCGGCCTTGCAAGGGATTATATCCGGTATGTTCAAACCAAAGACCGCGTTGAAAAAGTCGAGCAAACGAGAAAAGTCTTATTCGGCATTGATCATGAGGACCCTATTGCCGTTAATGATAACATGCGCAAGTTGCTCAACAACCCCGAAGCCGGAAAGGATTATACCGATCCCGGCGAAACCTGGCAGTAGCACCTGTGTTCTTAAAAACTCATCGTGTTGGCTTAGATTCCCTGAAAAAAATTGGTTATTAAAAAACAACCCAGGCGATTGGATAGATCCGGTAAACCTAGACGGTTACTGGTGTTTGCATCCTGAAAAGCTGAAGGAATTAATCAGGCGAATGCGCTAGTTTGGATATAGTGCGTTTATTCTCTCTTTTTTGCTTATGTCAGGGTCGGATAGGTCCACCTTTTTTGGTTTCGTGACAAAATGCTTTCCCTGATTTCTTAGCTCATGCGCCTTCCGGGAGCACCCCATGGGGGATGGCCTGATGAAATACCCTTTTTCTTTCATTTCGTTTATGTAGATACTTAACCCCCTTTGGCTTATTCCAAGCTCCTTTGCGGTCTTCCCCCTCCTCCAATGATTTTTCATAAGAGCCCAATGAATTCCATCTAGCATGATTTTTCGAAGGGTTGGCATTAGTCGAAATACGGGGAAACCCCGGCCTCTTTAAGTTTACTTGCATCCTCTTCGATGGATTGATCTATTTCAATCGTCTCGATTTCCTTGAGGAGTTTATTGAAGTTTTCATCACTTTGGCGAAACCTCTCATTCATGGCCTTTTCAAGTTCGCTTGATTCGTTTTTTAATTTATTAAGCAACTGTTGATCGGCCTTTTCAAAATTTGCCCCATGCTTGGAAAGGGCATTGTAGAAACCGTCAATTTCTTGACGGTGCTTGGCAAGTCGAAACTTAAGGTTTCCAACCACCATTTCCAATTCCAGCCATTTTTTATAAGACCGATATACAAAAACTGATAAAACTATCAACAAACTGATAGGACCCCAGTTAATCAAAATATTGGTTAGATTCATTTTCATTTTCCTCCGTTTCCGCTATTTCCTCTTCAATCGATGGTGTCACCCATACTGAGCTTTTGGGACTTGGTTTTTTCCTTGTGGGTACAATTGCCTCAAATTCCTCACCCACCACCTGGAAAAGTCCCTGAAGGGATAAACCCATGGCCACCACCATGTCTTTCCCCCCTAATTCCACATTGCCGTTAGGTTGCCTTACAAGTCCACCCATTTGGCGGATAAGGCGCTTATCATTAATTTTGAGATTTTCTCGCCGAAGTTGTTTGATTATTTCATTGATCATCGTATTTTTTGCGGGGCGGGTTTGTCTCCATCCAAGTTGCTCCGTCCACTTGTCGGCGATTTTGTCGTAAATCTGTTTTATGTAAAGGTTATCGTAGTCCGATTTTTTAAGCTCATTTGTGACAGTGTGACCCATATTGTTGTGCTCCCAACAGATAAGAGCCCGATTATAATACTTGGCTATTTCGATTAATACCTTTGCAAAATCATCGGGATCACACTTCCCATGCCATTGAGCGCAGTGGTTATAATTTTGATCAACTATTGATGCAGATGAAAAGTCCCCCCCGGCAAGTCCTTCGGCAACGTCCGCCCCGACTGCGTAGGATGCCTCAGGGTGAGGCGGAATCCATATTCTAAGGTATTGGGTGGTGAGTGAGTCTAACTCTTCATCTGGGGGATCTGTGTGGCTCAGATTTCGAATCACAGCGGCCCTCTTGTCCAGTTGGTCACGGTTAAACACCGGTTGTCCTGATGACCGAAAAGCCTCCTCAGGTGTAAAGGGGTATTCCTGTTTAAAAAGCTCAAGTGGATCAAGTGCGATTCCCTCGCCGTCGTCATCCTCTTTTGAAATATAACTGTCAATTTTCCGACGCCTGAAATTCAGTTGAGAAAGGATGGTTTCCTCGGGGTATCCGATTTTTTGAAGTTCTAAATAATAAAATCTCTCCTCCCCGTATTTCTCCGAATCTTGGGGGATATACACCCTTTTAGGGTGGACCCTATAGCGCAGGTCTTCAAACCAATAGAAAAACATCCTACTCCAATATTCCGACTCCTCCGCCTGATCCCATAGGTTTTTAAAGTCCTGTCCATCCCCCCCGGTGCCATTTGCCGTGGATTCCACGATCATCATAGTCCCTGGAATATCGTGGCACCCCTCACTTATGCCGGGGAATAGTGATGAAAAGTTTTTCCAATAGGCCACCTCTGAAAGATGGACGTATTGATTTGTCAGGGATCGCCCAGGGTTATCAGAAAAACTTGAATCAATCGTGATCTTGGATAAAAGTCCCGGCTCTTTGTCCCGAGTTTTATTGTCCGGATTTTCGAAAAGAAGTTCTCTGGCATTGGAGCGCCTTCGAAGGGGGCGAAATGGGTAGGGCTCTGGATCCCCATTTTCTTTCCTGGTGATGGATTGATTCCAAAAGAGCTTTACTTTGTCGAATGCTTCCCCCGCATGATCTTTTGTATCTGAAACGATCAAGCCGTTTTTATATTTTTGGGTCGAGCATTTTTCATAAATCTTTCCACAAGAAAACGTGGTGAATCCAATTTGTCGGGGTTTTAACACCACCAAGCGGACGGGCCTATTTTCTTTTTCTTGTTTTTCAATCTCTCTTGATGCCTTCAATTGGTGGATGTTTAAGTGAAACGGAATCAACCCGGATTTTCCGGTGATGCTTAAATCCTGATCGGACAAAATGTGGAGGCTGTATTTTGAGAAATTCTCAAAGGACCTTAAATCATGGTCTTGGGGGAATACGCAGTCACCGTGAAACTTCATCTTTTACTTTACGTTTCCCTTGAATAACCCGGGCAAGTTTATTTTCGTGATAGTTCCGTTTTCTATATTCCGCTTTAGGAGTACCGCCAGCCCGAGTAAGGCGCTGATCAGGATCAAAGTACGTATTTTTCTCTTTATTCTCCTTGATTTCTCTTGGCTCCTTAATAGTGCCAATCGGGACCTTTCCTTTTCCATATCCTTCCCAGTCCAGGGTCTGTTCTTCATGAAGACTGGCATCTTTTATTTGGTCCTTTCTTTCCTCAAACCATGTTTCAAGCTCTACCGGTTTTTTCTCAGGCGGTACAAGTTCTTTTCGGGAGGATTGACAAAGCCAATTTTGACCAAGCCATTTGAGCATATTAACGTCTCCCCCCATGGCTTTTTTAAATTGTGCGCGTCTTAAACTTAACCGGCCCTCAACAATGAATTGGCTGGCCCACTCCCTAAATTCTATTCCATGGTCTTTTTTGCAATGCTTTTCAATGGTGGCCGGATCCATCCGGTTAACAATACAAATCTCATAGATGGTGGCCTGATACTTAAGAGCCTCCGCCACCAAGTCCCATCTTACGCTTTTCGGTTTCCGTCCTGTATTCGGCATGACCTTTTAGCAACTTCCTGTCCCCCTTAAGCCTGAGATCAATTTTTGGATGTTTCTCCCATTTTTCAATCATGGTAACAATGTGATTCGTTTTCACCCAAAATTTCCACTTTTCCCGGTGTGTTTTTGCCCGGTAGTTCCCACCCTCACTTGTTTTCAATGTGAGCCATGTACCCTTTTCCTCGTTTGTCCCTGTTTTAATCTTCTGAACGTCCAGCACCGCATTGATGATTCTTTTACTCACAAAGCCTCCCCTATGGCCCTAACGGCCTGGTTGTACTTTTGTATATCTTTTTCCCACCCTGTTGGCCCATCGACGTTAAGCGGGTTTATGATTCCGCGTTTTTTTGCCTCAATTAAATATTCAACGTCATATTGTGAGCGCCTGAGCCATTTAAGCCTTTCACTTACAATTGGAACGTGATTTTTCCTGTCAGGATAAAAGAGCGTCCCATCCCCGTATCCAGTGAATAACCAGGTGTCGAAAGGGTCCGTTTTAAAAAATCTGTAAACCTCAACGGCATTGTAATAAAGCGCGGCATCCATTCCCATGCCGAATGCAACCGGAAAAAATGACCTAATATAAGCCGGATTCCTTTCAATTGATCCAAGGTCCGGTTCTCCGGAATCCCCTTCACCGCCGCACCCATGACTCATGCAACTCACGTACCCCCATGTTTCAAGCCCGGTGTATTGCTGAAATACGGGTGCGAATATATCCACCCCGGCGGTTTTTAATCCCACGTCGAATGGATCAGTAACCATCACCTTCACCGATGGTGCGTGTTTTTTAATTAACTTTGCAGCGTCTTCAATGATTTGCCTGTCCCTTGGGAGGAAAGGCTCATCAAAAAGGTAGGAAACCGCGACCTTTCCCTGGTTTAAAAGTTTTTTGGCCTCCCCTTCAAATTCAGACAACCTCAAGGCTGTTAAACTATTCCATTCCCCGCTTGTGGTTCCGTCTGCCCGGATTGGAAAAACCACATATTTCCCACTTATGGGAATGATATCTTTCCATTGATCGGTATAAGGGGAAACAAAATGGAGCATGGGGGATAGCCGGTGATCCATCAGGGCCTTTGCATATTTGTCTCTTAAGTCAACTTCGTTTTGATGGGTGGTGTAGGATCCGTAATGCCCGATGTGAAGAAAAAATGAAGGTAACTGAATCAGACCGGGGAGCGAGGTAGGGCCAGGTATGACCCAGTTACCGACCTTGATACTAACCTCTAATTCTCCACCCTTAGATTGCAGGGTATAATCACCGGGTGAAAGGTTGGAATCAAGTTTTACATCGGCCCAATAATCCCCCGCAGTACAGGGCTTTAAAACGGGAGTCAGTGGGTCGAAATACTTACCAGGTACGGCACCTTTAAAACTTTTGTGGGTGGTGGTTATCTGATGGCGCTTAAACCATTCAACGCTTATGGGCGACGGTTCAAACTCAATACAATCATCGGTTTCATGACTTAGGGTGAAATGAATAACTTCATTCCTGGATCCAAATAGGTCGATCTTTTTAGTATCGTCAGTGCATCCAGTTAAAAGTAGAAAAAATAAAATTAAGTATCCCATTCCCTATCCTTTCCAACCCCGCGCATTTGCCAGAAAAGGGTAAAATTTTTTGTCGCCTCCTCAAAGGGAATTTGGGTTTCAAGTACCCTATCTTTCAAAGTTAGAAGAGTTATTTTTCCACTCAGCCCATCGGTTTCGGTTATATACTTCACCGAAATCATGGGTACACAAAAGCGTCTTCCAAATGCGTCTAACCCTTCAAAAAAGTCCATAAGCAAAAAGGCAGTTTCACGCCATGCCCAGGGCGATTTTCCCCAGGTAGGAAAACTTTAGTTGTAAGTGTCCCAATCCTCTGCAAGCAAATCAGCCTGACTCACCACCCAGGGGAGAAAGATATTGTCACTTGTTTTAAATAAAAGCCACGGGGCAAACTGCGCAACCGTTCCGCTTGGAAGTCCGACTGCGGTGGCGGTTCTGTCATCAAGCTCAACACCTTGAGGATGTCCGGCCTGAAGGGTGACAAATTGCTCCCGACCGTTCCACCCGGTTCGAAAAATGCGCTTACCCGCTTTTAATTGAGTCAGCGCCCATTCAAAGTTATTCACTCCTGTTGTCATTTTTGTTTCTCCTTTGTTTCCAGTTTTTCAAGTCCCAAGGTTTCACCGCATTTTGCGCAGCATTCTTGACATTGTTTTGGCTCAATTACTTCATTCAAAAAGAAAACGTTTTTTCTCCGTTTCCACACTTCAAGTTTTCCAGGGCCGTAATGCATCCAAAGGCGGCGTTTAATTCTCCAAACTGGGGTTTCAATTCCCTTAAATTCCTTGTAAACCCATTCTTGGGATTCCACGTCGAAGCAAAAGAAATCAACGATTGAAACAATTTTTGCAGCGGAAAGATAAACCCGTGATTGCCTTTCAATCTCCCCGATCTTTCCCGCACGTTGTAAAAGTAAAAGCTCTTGGTAAAAATCCCGCTCCCCCTTTGAGTCGAATAATCCCGTACCATGAAACGCCACCTTGGCCTTGTATTTATTAAACCGCCTCATGAGACTTCATGACTAAAACCAAAGACTTGATTCCACTTATTTAAAACCGAAGTGACATCATCTTCAGTAAAATTACTGGCGGAGTCACACAGGAAAAATTCTGCCATAGTACAGTCAATCGGAGAAATACCCGAATCCCTTGCCGCAAGTGTAATATTTGAAAGCGTGGCACCGTAGTTTAAATCACTCATGTCGGTTTTAACCCCGTCCATGTATCCAGCACCATCGGTGAAACTGTTAAAATAAAATACAAGCGTGTGCCAGTCGGTAGTACCAGGCGCCCCGATTGTTTTGTCATTCCCGTTTCCGGTCCAAATCCAATTAGGATCCACCCACTTGATTCCCCTATTCACCTCTGGACCCAGCCATTCACCTGTGTCTGACACCTCCTGGTTTTTAACAACCCATCCAAGCATGAATGGTTTTGCGACAAAGGAGGCCCCCAGGGCAAGCGTCCCCAAAAAATCCCCCCCAGGCCAATCGAAAAGGATGGTATCCTCCCCGTTTAAATCCGCCGCCTGAAGCTCTGGCCGTAAAGTAGATTCACTTTGAGAAATGTCCCAACCATTCCCCGTGGCGTCGTCCCATTGCGACACCCCTCCGGTATCAGTAGTGATACCGCTTGACCGCTTGTACCAGAGAAAAAGATCGGACCCGAAAATTTCATCTAAGTCAGGGGCGACGGCGGCGGCGGCACCTCCCATGATGTTTAATTTTCGGCTTCCATCACGCCTAACCATCGATTCCCGCCTCCACTTGCGGGTGAGTGCCAACGTCCATTAGCGGTCTGGTATCAAGTTTTGGAATTTTCTTTTCCTCCACCACCTTTTTTGCATCCTCCACCGCCGGGTGATCATCCCCCTGGACCAATGCGATTGCATTGTCCATCCCGAGGGTTCCTTCCAAAAGCAGGGGTTCTTTTCTTCCCTCGATTCCGATGTGAACATAACCATTTTCGTTGTAGAGATATTTAAGTTCCAATTCCTCCACAAGTACCCACTCTCCCTTGTCGGTTACAATTATTTGTTTCATGGGTTCCCTCTTTTTTGAAAGGCGCGGGGGTTTAGGTCGTCAGGAGAGCCAAAGGGGGACTCGAAAGGCAACCCTCCCCCGCCTTTAAAACCTTCCACATCTTGCTAAACCTGTCTACTACCAGTTCCATGAGATGATACGTCGCCCTGTTAAAATTCTCGGAACGTTCAAAGTTCTGGCCCATATGCGGGGGGTTTTTGTTTTTATATGCTCAGGCGTTGAACAAAATATGCAAGGGATGACCAAAAGCGTTTTCCCGCACCCATCGCACCGTATCCCCTTTGGGACTGGTTTCCGTTTTTTGTCGTCGGCTGTACCAAAACTATGATTTTTTCTGATTGTTGTCATGAGCCCCCCTCGACGATGTTTTCTTAAAGTTTACTTAAGGCGTGGGCTCTGGCAACTTGTTTTTTAAAACTCTGCCATAATCCACTTTGTTTAACTCCCCATCCTGATTTCTCCCCGGGTTTCGAATTTTCAAAAGTTCCGCGTCAAAATCCTGAATCTCTTTTGGCCATTTATTCATGTCATCCCACCGGGGGATATAAAACTGAATATAGTATTTGTGACTTTCCCGGTCCCATACGTCCAGCTTTCGATAATTCTGCCAAAGGCTTGCTGTCTCACAAAAACCACACCTGAATGCAAAAGAGTATTTTATTTCCTCCCGGTCATGGGCCTTGATAGTTCCCGATTTTCCACATGCCCCGCAATCGGGAAGAGCATCCACTTTGGCTTGAATTTCTTTTTCATACTTATCCCACATCTCTTTTCGAATGGCAGCGGTGGCCTCCATGAAATCTGAATAAAGCGGTGCCTGTCTTTTACCGATGATTAATTTGTCCACCACCTCCGCAAAGTGATCCAAGTGGATATCTCCAAACTTTTGAAAAAAAATGTCCATCACCTCATCCGTGTAAACATTCTCCGCTTTAAACCGTTTTACCAGCCTGTCCATTTGAAACTTGAATTCATGTCTAAGCATTTGGTTCCTCCCCTTTGTATTTTTCAAGCCATTTGTCGGTTTCTGATTTGTGTTGAATCTCCTCAGGTGGGCCGTTTATGTAATCCTCCCACCTTCCGGAATTAATAAAACTGCTCATGTACTTGATAAACCGTGGCTCAGTCTTTTCTTTTTCCACGTAGGCGCTGTAATGCTCAACGGCGGATCTAAAGTCCACCCATTTTCTGGGCTTATGGATTTTTGCCTTAAAGACCCTCAGGGAATCTTTCTTGTCTATTTTTCTCGGATAAAGTGCCCATATTTTATTAAACTCCTCTTCACACTGCTCATCAGATTGACGCAGCTTTACCGCATTCTCACCCCCCCCACACCCCCCCTTATTGAATTGAAGAGAAGAGAAGGGAATAGAACCCTCACTTGCGACCTCCGACGGATCCGATCGGATCCGTTCGGATCCGTTCGTGAGGAATCTTATAACTTGATTTTGTTCAAGTTTTTTTAATGCTGATTTAATTTCACTTAATTTCAGACCAGAATACTTTGACGCCCAGTTACCGCAAAAATCTACCTCATTTGAGGCATTATCCTGCGCCCGACTAATGAGAAAAACGAAAAACCATTTTTCAGCCGGAGTTAAATTGTCGAGTGATTCACTAATGATTATATTGTTTTCGAGCTTGAACCATTGAGGTTTTTTGATGTCGGGTCTTCCCTGGTATTTCCGAAAATTGATAATCTCCACTTGAATGCGCATAACCCCTCCCAAGATCACCTGCTACCGCTTGAATATAAATGGAATTTGGATTGACGGACTTATGCCATCTAGGTAGGTTTAGACCATCAATATTCTTCTGAGTTTTATTAAGAGTGAATGCGATTGATCATGTCAACCCATTCACTCTTTTTTTTGTATAGCTCTGGGTAGTAAATTAGGGCCAAAAATAATAGCTATGACTATCTGTTGGGATAAAGCCGGTCCATGTATTCTTTTTGTCGTTTGGATCTTGCTTGATAGGTGGGATCTTTTTTTAATTCGTTTCCAATGATTCTTTTGAATTTCTCTTTGGCGGTGGAACCAGTAACCTCCATCAGGCGGCCCACCTGATTCCAACTCATTTCCCCCTCTTCAACTTTTTCCGCCAACTCTCTTAAGAGGGTTTCGCGCTCCTGATTCCACCGGGAGTTTTTCACCCGTTTTTCACCAGTCATGCTTTAATTCTGAGGTGCTTTTTTAATTTTTGTCAAGAAAACGGTTCGGCCTCAGGGAAAATCCTTGGATTATTTGGGTTAGGATTAGGAATTTCCTCCACTTGCTCCCATTGAATTCTGTAAAATTTTCCACGCGGTAGGGCCACCCCGTTGTTGTTTTTAACCGCCTTTTCGTATTCATGGCGCTGAAAAACCGCAACCCTGGTCCAGAGTGTTCCGTCATCCACAAGGACAAAGAGGGACTCCCCGTTTTCCTTATCACTCGCAACTGCTATCTGGGTTATTTTTCTTTTCATATATCCCCCAAAAACCCCGGGGAGCTTGTATCTCAGAGCATCGCAATGAACGTTTCCAGCCCGGGGAAAAGTTATTATTTAGAACAATTAACAGGAATAAATCCCCCTGAAAGGCTGTCACATGGATCTTTGTGTATATATAGGTCCACCTTCTGACGATCACCCCCGTTTTGATTTTTTAAAACTTCCGCAACCCCGTCCCATTTTTTCAGGTTTTCCCTGTGCTCCTCTAAATTCTGATACCAGGAATGAAGATTTCCCCTACCATCAAAGAAAAAATAATGTGGAATATGTCCTTTCCATGTTTGAAATAACGAGTATTTCCATACTAGATACCCCTCAACAAACTGTGATGAATCGGGCTCCCCAAGAATGTCAATAACCTGAGATTTTGACATCCCACGCTCAAGTCGGTTGGTTTTTGAAACGCTTGAGCATGAAATACAAAACAAACTTATCACGCCTACCATTATTAGTTTTTTCATTTTACTCCCCCTTTTTTACAGTTTTATAAGTATGTTCCCCTTTGCTTTTATCCTCCCAATTTCTACAAAACCAATGCTTACCTGCCTTAGAGATAATTAAATGCGACCCGCATAGTTCACATAATTTTTGGTCCCTTCACCGCCTTTACAGTATGTTTTCCATTTGAGACATCCTGCCAATTTCTGCAAAATAATTTAGTTCCATCCTTTAAGGGAATCAATACCTCCCCACATAACTGACAATGATCATCGGAGGGGGATTCAGCCGGGGGGTTTTCCTTTGGTCCCTTCACCGCTTTGGTCACCTTTGGAGCCTTCACATTGGTTTTTGTGGCGTTTGAGGGTGGCTTTTTGGTGTCATCGTCTTTTGTGTCATCGATGCAGAGGAGCCCATTTAAAGCGTATTTCCTAGCGTAGGAAGACGTTGAGCCTGTCAACTGGCTAGATGTCATCCCTTTCTGATTGTCCGGCTCACGGGCAAATGCGGACGCTGAGACCGATTCTCCCTCAAAATGGTAGGATGCCGTTGCCTTGACATATATTCGATCCTGAATGGCCACGATATCGTCATTTAGGGTCACATACCCCCCGCCAAGTAAGGGTTTCACGCCTTCCAGGATATCCTCACAAGACCGGTAATTATAATTCCCAAAGGTATTTCTCTGATTTTTGGGAGCCTTAAGTTTTTCCTGAATCTCTGATAATTTTTTGTGAATTTTCATGATTTTTTCCCTTTGCAAATTTCCCAGTACCCGCACCATTTCTCATTACACCACCAGGAACCCTCGGGAGCCGGTAGCGCCACCCCTGCCTTAATGGCTTTGTCCATCCTTTCGATGTTTTCAAATAACCAATTCCAATCTGCGGGTTCATACTGCGTCTCAATTCTTTGAACAACTGGTTTTTTATTTTTAACTAAGACATCCAGACCAAAGGATTTCGCCTTTTTCCCGTGAGTTTGTTGATAGGCCCAGTCATAAGTTAGGCCCTGAATGTTTTTGAATAACTCGTTTTGGTTTTTCTTTTTGCCGGAAGTTTTTGTGTCCCTTACTTTTCCGTCTACCTCCACAACGTCCATGAATCCCTTGATGTCCCATTCCGAGGTTTCAATGTTGAATTCCTCCTGGACGGATTCGGGTTGGATATCGGGGGCCACCTCGTTGTAATGAAGTTCACTTAACTGGATAGTCTGGTCCTTACAAAACCCTGGGTCATCGTCACCAAATTCAGTTTCCAATGCGTATTTGTCGAAAGCCTCACTTGAAACATTCAAAGCCTCTGCAAGGGATGCCGGTTCACCTGTTTCAATTTTTATTTGGAGGTTGGCGGTCACTGAGTCATCAACTGCTTTCCCGATTGTCAGTGCCGCCCCGGGTGGAATCTTTAGATTTTTGAGGTATCGAAATTCCCATTGCTTTCCGCAACGGTTGAACATACCGATTTGACTCGCGCTATATCTGTGTTTTTCTGCCACGTCTTTCTCCCTTTTTTTGTTTAAAGTATTCACCTATCAAATAATCAATCGCTTTTTGAAGTCCTTTGAAGTCTTTAATTAGTTTCCTTTTAACCTTTGGTTCAAACCGAAGGGAGGAGGATTCTTTTTTTTCATTTCCTTGGATTGGTCTGGCCATTATTCCTCCTCCTGAAATAAAACCTTCATCATCCTATTGTGAAATATTATGTTGTCCTCCTCTGTGATAGGGCCATCAAGGATGAGCGGGCTAATGATGCTCTTCCAGTTTGGATTTCGGTTTATAGATATCTGGACCCCTTTATCGGGGCATAGTCCGCAATCCCCGTCCATCGCGAAAATACTCCACTCCCCGCAACGTAAACACAAATAGGTCGGAAGTGACTCCAAGTGCTCACCCTCCGGGGTGGGGAAATCCAAGTCGTCAAGGTGGGGCATTAGGTTATCAATCGCTTTGAACATTGTTTTCCCCTCTGGTTTGTAGTTTTGTGAACATGGTGGACGCGCACCGGGGGCAATTCCAATACCATCCCTTGAATGGCTCACTCTTCCCCGATGCCGCGTGAAACTTTGCATAAGAGGGAACCTCCTCCCACTTCATGCCGCACCCGCATTTTTTGGGTTGGTCTTTACTCATTTTAGACTCCTAAAAATTTTAATCAGCTCATCTGCAAAATAATCAAAGGCGGCGGACCTGGCGGACCTGGCGGCGGACCATGCGGCGGCCCCGGCGGCGGCCCCGGCGGCGGACCTGGCGGACCTGGCGGCGGACCTGGCGGCGGACTCGGCGGACTCGATGCTGTCTGGATCTCCGGACTTCTGAGCTTCAATCATTTGAAGCGTAGCCTTTTTTGATCCCTTTATGGCCCTCGCAACATCATCGGGAAGACTTTTTTCCTTTAAGGATTCCAGCGTCTCAACGTTTTTATTCAAAATA
The DNA here is from genome assembly GCA_937139155.1 of uncultured Flavobacteriales bacterium. GTDB lineage: Bacteria > Bacteroidota > Bacteroidia > Flavobacteriales > JBLHRE01 > CAKZPI01. The sequence continues at coordinate 429 of CAKZPI010000040.1, read as the reverse complement.
ACAAGGATGAATGGAGCCCGGGCTCTATTGAGATCAACACCCAGTGGAATGCTTTCAAGAAAAACCCCGGGCCATTTCATAGCCCTTGCTTCCGACATCCCCTCAAATAACTTATCCTCAACCCTCGCCAACCATTCCGGGATTCCTAGCTCCTCTTCAAATGCTTTGTGGTTATATCTTTCAAGAGTGCAACCAACGGCACACCCTTTCTGGCCATCCCATCCGGTTCCACGAACAAGATTGTCAGCCTTTTGGTGGGCAATGACACGGTTGAGATATTTTGTTTTTATTTTTTGATCGTTATGAAATGAAATCATTGGAATCCCCCATAATTATTTTATAATCGTTTGTGTCCATTTATTTATGTCCTTTATGACATGATAAAACCTGTTAATAATGCAGTTTAGTGCATGGGGTGGGAATCGAACC
>CAKZPI010000039.1 GCA_937139155.1 uncultured Flavobacteriales bacterium | reverse complement strand
CGTACCGTCTCCTTCTTTATCCCTACCAACATCCCCTGCTCATCATAGGTATACAACATAGAGAAATTGCGGTCATCAAGAATGGCTACCGGCCGAAGGTCACTTAGGCGGTATACATAGGTGGTCATCGAAGAGATCAAGGGTTGTATTCGAAGGTCGTCAACTAAAAGTTCTTGGGTATCGCTTTGATTAAAAATCCGAATTTCTCCGGGCCCGGAAAGGTTGAATTTAAGTTCATAAAGTTCCCAACCATCGACCTTGGTTATGTAATCTCCAGGGGTAATGGAATAGGGAATTCCTCCCGAGGTGACTTGCATTCCAAAGCCCGTATGATTTGACTTTAACCATACTTGTATCACGTAATCTTTGCCGATTTCCCCTTGGAATTTATCTTTGGATCCTGCGGGGTTAAAGCTATGGACAAGGTCTTCCGATGCGTAAATTACCGCAGCACGTTTACCTGTGTGGGCCTGATCAGTCCCCGCCACGTTTCGGTCTCCAAAATCCCAATTGCCTGATCGCACCCGGCCGTTCCATTGGCTCAGATGATTTTCTTCAAAACTTTGATAGGCCACCTCGTGGTAATGGGCATTTTTGGCCTCGGCAATGACTCGGTTTGCCAGGTATCCGTAAAGGTTGGCAGACGGGCGCTCAAGGATGTCTTCCGATTCTATGGCGGGGCCTTCCGGACTGTAGCGGGTAATGCGCTCGGTCCAGGTCCACTGAGGATTATCCTTAGTATAATTGTACCTAGAAAACGATTGGAATATACCATCTTCTTTTAGGTCAAGATCAGGCAGGGTTTGCTGCCTTTGGGTATTATAATGCAAGGTTCTATCGGGTTTCCAATTCCCAAGCTCCCCATAGGCATAAGGGTTATAGGCTCCTGTTGGCTGGGTTTCTCTGGCCCATTGAGTATGGAAATAATTGGGTTTTTCTTGGGTGAAGGTAGTGGCAGAGGCTTGTAAAACGCCTTCATCACATTCTGAAAAACAGGTATTCAACCAAGCTTGGTTAGGCCCAAATTCGCCACTATTTGCACTGATTAATCCTGCGAAGTCAGCATAATGCCAAACGCCTTGTTTGTCTTTAAAGTAAACCAGGTGATTATCATACCTAACGTCTACCAGGTTTCTAATGTCTGTGAATCCATTTAGGTATGTTCCAGGGCTTCCCGAGGAAGCTGCTGGTTGACCTTGATTGCTGGCTGTAAAGTGGACGGTACCTTCCCCTGGACAGTCAACGCCTGAATCCCAAAGGTGATTTGAGAAAAGGAAATCGGTATCTTGATCCTTATTGGAAATATCAAATCGGTATTCAACCCCGCAATAGGTATAGCGTTTTATATAATGAGCGTCTCCATCTGGGTCTATATCAATGGAGTTATCTGTAAATCCACTTTTGGCAGACTCGGCTAAAAGGTCCAGGACATACTTAAAATGGTCTAGTTTGGTTCCTTTGGGGTGTCCTAAAAGAACAAGTTCACCGGCAACGGCGTTGACTTGGTTAGCGTGCCCGCTTTTTATAACCCGAAAGGATGTCACCATTGAGGAAGGGGCGTTACCATTGATATCTTTAAGGCTTAACAGGCCATTTTGGCTGGTCACCCAATATTTGGTTAGGTTTTGGTCTACAAGCAGATCACCTTCAAAGAGTAAATCTTGTATAAGGGCTTGCTCCTGTACCGGGTCCAAGCCACCAAAATCCAGTTTTATGCCTGAGGTTTGAAAGGCACCGGACATGGCCGGGTAAACACTGTGGGCTGGGATGGTTTCGTTGTATATATAATCCCCATGTTCATTTTTCACCTTGGTTATTACCGCATTACCAGAATAGGGGTCGTAAACTTCAACATGGGCAACTGTAGTAGCCCCATCCACGGTGGTTTCAATTTCCTGAATCAGTCCTTTTTGGAAAAAGACTTTCTGGGTGGAAAGCATTTTGGACTGATTGAGCCGGCCCCTAATCTCAGGAATCAAGGTGATAATAGCAGGATTTACATTAAACTGTAGGCCTAAATGGCCCCCTTCAAAAACTCTTTTTTCGCCGGCGCTAAAAATCTCTATATCTAGGCCTAGGGTGGCTCTTTGTTTAAGTTCTTGTCCTAGATATATGTCCACATCATTGGAAAGCACGGTTTCTTCTAGCCCTGAATCATAATGGGTTTTATACTTGTAGTGGGTTCTTGTTTTCAGGTTTACAAGGTTACGGTGATCTATATCGGTGTAGGTAGACAGTGCCTTTTGTTTGCCATGCATATCATTGAGTATGATGGTAAAGCCTTGTGAGGCAGCGTGCATTCCAAAATTCCAACTGCCAATTGGCGTGGAGACGGGCACATTGATTTGAGGCGGGTCGATGTGGCGACTTCGCGCGCTAATCACTGGAAAGTCTTTGGCTGTATAAAACTCATGTACTACCGATCCGGTATAGGTTTTTGAGGTCAGGAACAAATCGCCTGATTTTTCTTCATCATTTAAAAGATCTTTTTCAATCACTCGACTATACCCAACCATGGGGCTTGGATAATAGGAGGCCCCAACCGGCCCTAGACTTGCCAGGCGGCTATCGAGGTAAAGAAAGTCAAGGGCTTTTATTTTTCGTTTACCGCTAAATACGGGTTGCTTAAATGGGTTTTCTTCTCCTGGAGACATGGGTTCAAAAGTCGCTACGCCGGAGGACTGATTGTCCTGGGTTAGATAATGATAAGACTTCCCATAACTAAAGGAGTCCTCCCCGGAGGCGTCGTACCAATTATCATATATTTTCACTGATTTAACCCGGTGTCCACCGGCGGTCTTTCTTTTGCCGACCTGGACTCTTAATTTACTAGGGTAATCGGCCGTACTTCTAAGGTGAGAGCAATGACCACGCAGGATGCTGAAATTATAATAGTTTATGCCCATGGAAACGGCCTCAGAGACCACATCAACGATGCTTGTTGTGAGTTGATTTATGGCTTGCTTGAGGCTATTTGGGACCATCACAGGGTAAAGGTCTGGTCGTTGAAACCTGAGGTATTGAAGGCCGGCTTTTCGAATGGGGTGGGTAAAGGTGGTTTGAATTCGGTTGGTACTGGCCTTTTTGACCCTCACATAGCCTTTGCCTGCATTCACTCCGTACCAATTCCCGGTTTTGTCAATTTCACAGATGCCAAGGACATAATCCTCTTCTGGGTCAGACCCGGAGGATCCAGAGGGTTTCAATTCCATGTGTGCCTTAAACAACAACTCATCGATGTCATCGAATAAATTGGCCATATATTGGTCTTTTTCTGAAGGTGGTAAAGGGATATAATCCTCGGGAAGGTCAAAAAAGATGTACTCATTGTTTTTTGACAGCTTTTGTTCCAAATCTGAAAACTGATTGGTTGGTGAAACCCCAAGGATGTTTACAAACTGCATGGCCCGCTGGTCTTGGACAAACTGGTAGTCGTCGGACTCATAATTTACCTCAATTTTTCCTCCTGAGGGCAGGTGAATTCCTTTCAGGTTCCAAGCACTGGCGTATTGATCTGCCAGGGTTTTATTGTCTTGGGGGGAATAGGGAAAAAACTCGGCTTGGTTGCTTAGGTTTCTAGGGTCATAATTCCCCCAATCATCCACAGCATTGGTTTGGTAATCTGGATTTTCATGCGTTCCTGGGCTTCCATATTCAAAAGTATACCCGTTATACTCTCCTTTATTGTTGTTCTGGTAGGTGGTATAAACTTGTTTTAAGGTAAGCTTGCCCTGGTTTAAGGCTGAAGAGTTATCGGTGTTATGACAAAGGGAGTAATCGTATTGAAAGTGTACGGTTTGAACCGGAACGGCATCGGGGTTGTTCCCTTGATCGTATTCACGAAGGGTAAAAAGTTCGATTTTTTTCAGGCGCAACAATTCATCACTGGCCAGAGCTTGTGAAAAGTCATAACCATTCTTGTATTGAGGCGCTCCTTTACCGTCATCCCTGGGTTCGAGGTGAAAAATGGCAATATGGGTTTTGGTTTCAATGGATTTCACATAGTAAATTTCCTTACTCCCTGAGGTGTATGAACCCTTATCGTCTAAAGGATTGGATTTATCACCAATCATTAAATAACATTGGTCGGGGTTTACCGGAGAGCGCCATTGAAAATCACTGGAATGTTTGAAATAATTTAATTTCACATAGTCGCCGTAGTCGTAAATATCAGGGCCATTATTGTTTACATCCACATAGTCTGAAGAAAGCACACGGGTTAAAAGAAAACTATGCGCATAAGCAGGGGTATGCACCCCATGGTAATAATTATCATTACCAAAATCACTGGTACGATCAAAATTGCCTGATCCGTCAAGTAGGCCTGAAGGAATGGTAACTTCTTTAGGGACAGGGTTGGAAACCGCTAATCCTTGTTGTCCAATGGAGAAGGACGCTTCAAGGGTGGAATTATTATAAACGGGAATATCGTACCAATAAATAGCCCCGGTGGGTTGAATGTTTCGAACGGCTCCAATTTGACCATTCCCAAGGTTGATGCTTGCCTTTGGGGAGTTGGGGGCCGATGAAGGCTGGTAAAGGTAAGGGAGGTTCGCCATAGGCTCATTTTGCCCAGAATGCAGATAATCTCCAAGGGTTTGACCTGTTAATTCACCAAGGGTAAAGAAAGTAAAATCATTGGACCTTGATACCCGCTCTGAGGAAACCCTTTCTTTATATCCTAGACTGGTGGACTGGTTAACCCCGGAAAAGAAGGAGGCAAGGGGGAAGTTTGGTTTTAGCCGAATGGGGTTAAACTCGGCAAGGTCCACAATGTCTTGAACCTTGCGCGCGCTATAATCACCGGTGGACTTTAGGTAATAGGGTTCGTAATCATCATTTACGGGCCTAGGGTCATAGGTAAACCGGTCTTGGCTCATGGTGAAATCCTGTGTGGAGGAAACCGAACCGGAAGGAGTTATATCCGATCCAAAACCTGGACTTTTGGTTTCAAGATCTACATTAAGTCCTTTGCTCACACTTTGGGTATTGGTGGGTTGCAGGACGCCGTGTTCGTTTCGAAACAGGCGAAAGCTTCCCCCTCCACCATGACCGGTAGCGGTGAAATTATCATAGGTAAAATTATATACAGGGAGAATGTCTACCTCGGCCACCAGGTCAAAGTCTTTGTTTACATCAAGTAATGCGTTGGATTTTGCTGGACGGTTTTGTACATACATATACCCATAGGATGGGTAATCGAAAACCGTTTGATTGTCTTGGGTTTTGCTGTAGGAAATATTATACTCTGTTTCGGCTGCTAAAAACGGTAAACGAATGGACCCTGAATAAGTGGTAGTTGTGGATGGGAAGGGAGAAGAGGGAATGTACCCGCTTGAGGCAAAGCTTGCTCCAACCGAATAATGGCCCTTAAGATTTACCGTTTGAAAGGCCCTGGGGGCGTCTTCGTACATTCTTTGGTGTTCATAGGACTCGAGTCTAGAAAATCGATCTTTTTGTTTTTTCCATTCCCGGGTAGTAAAGTCCCTTTGAATTTGCATGGAGGCAAACTTTTTAACCAGCCCCGATCCGGCATTGGAAATTACCCCGGCAATGTCTCTTGGTTCACCACTTGCCGCCGAAAGACCAATCCCATCATAATTGTCGTGGAAAATGGTAAAGCTTTCAAAGTAATTTACAGGAAGGCCTAAGGGTTCGTATTGGGGCAAGGAGGGGAAGGTAATGGAGGTGGTGATTTTTGGTTTTTGATGGATCTCCTTTCTTATTTTATTTCCTGAAAAGTCATCGGGAAGCCCGCGCATGTTTCGCGTTACTGAACCGGTATTTAAGGTCCACCCCAGTCCAACCCAACTGGCTTCTTGCTGCATGGTAACCCCTGCGTTGTACCCTAGGTTAATTGGGTATCCTCCCGACTGATTGGGAATGGTCATAAGGGGGATGTTGTAAGAAAAATCACCCGTAAACGGGTCTACCAAATTGGAGGTTCCCATGGGGGTGAACCCGGTAAACTCGGGCTGAGAAGGTCCACCTGAAAGGGCCCATACGGGTTGACTTGGCATGAGGCTTAATAGAAATGTAACAAGCAAAAATAGGCTGATGGGTCTTTCGTACTGACGTATGGTTTTCATTGAATCAGGGAGGTTTTAAAGTCAAAAAATCGGAAGGTTAGACTTTTAGCTTTAGGGTTGTAAATGCTGATTAAAAATTCTTGCGTATTTCCTAAGTTAACTTGCTCGGTTATTGAGCGTATGTTTAAAGGCGCACCTTGAAGGTCCATCACTTGGATAAGCCCCTGAATATCAGAAGCATTTAAGGGGTTGGGAAGCCCTAATAATCGAATTTTAACCTGGCTAACTTCACCCAATGTCACCTGACACGAGGTGATGGATTTGTTTAACTCACCCACCATGGAAACCCATAAGTTCGGGTAAACCCATATGCGGACCCTTCCCGTCTCCAAGGGCACCTGTTCTTGCACAATGGTCTTTTGAACCTCCCTTAGGGTTTTACATTCTGCGTGATTTCTTTTCCAAAACCAATAGGAAAGGCCAACGAAAAAAGAAAGGCTTAGGCCTACGAAAATGAGATGTTTATATTTCAGGGTGATACTCACCTGCCAAATGTAATTTATTTTTTTAAAATGCAATGCGTCAATAAACTATCAAAAGTTGGAGGCTGGAAATTGCTTTACATTTGTAATGAATGCACTCGGGTAAAGGTGGGTTTTATGATAAACAAGGTTTAGGAAAATAGTCTAGTCAGGTAATGGGGGATAATAGCAGTCTTAGGGAGGGCGAATGAGAAGACTTTGGAAAAAAGGGGGCGGTTAGCCTCAATTAATTGCGCTGGGATTTAAAAGGTTTGTTTTTGCGCCTTCTTAGGTAATGGCAATCATTAATTTTTTAGCTTAGCCCTGTCACAAATCACCATAAGCTGCTTGAATCACCCGAGGTTTGATTTAAATAATGAAAATCGGGCGTCATTTTTTACTTGAATGGTTCTAGATAGATGGTGATGGCTGATGAACAAGAACAAGGGAATTGACATAGAATAACATGAAAAAAGGAAACCACCAATCCAAGCTTGGGTATCGATTGAAAGGATTTACCCTTACCGAGATTTTGATCGTTTTGTTGATTATCGGCATATTAATCTTAATTGCACTTCCGGATCAAACCAGTGTTATAAATAAGGCCAAGGCTAAGGAGGCTCAGCTGCAACTTCGACATGTGCACACCCTTCAAAAATCCTACTTTTATGAGCATGGAAAGTATGGAGAGTCCTTGAAAGATATAGGGTTTCAACAGGTGCCTACCGTTAGTGATGGGGGGTCGGCGAATTATCAAATTTCCCTTGAGCTGGAAAAAGATGGTTATAAGGCTTATGCGGTAAGTGTAGTGGATTTTGATCGGGATGGGGCGTATAATACCTGGACCATAGACCAGGACCTTAATTTAATCGAGGAAATACAAGATTAACTCTATGGTATTTTTATGCGTTTTTATGGTCGCTGCCTTTGGGATTGCTGTGGAGGATTTTAAACATCGGTCCTTTGACGTTTTTTGGGTTTTGCCCCTCTATGGCGCTGGACTTGGGGTTCTTTATGCTAAGGGGTTTGAAAGCTGGGAAGAAATATTGGTACAGGCAGGGCTCGCCCTTTGCTTACTTTTATTATGTGGCTTGATTGCGGCGGCTATCAAAGGATTGCGCTTTTGGGAAACCTTTAAGGTGATGGGTTTGGGTGACCTTGTAATTCTACCTCCATTGTGCGTGATTTTTAAGCTAAAGGGTTTATTATGGTTATTTGTTTTAACAAGTCTGATTGGTTTGATTTTTTCACTTTACTTTAAGAAACATAAGGTGCCTTTTGCTGGAATCCTATTAATTTTATGTCTACCCTTTCAGTTGTTTGGGTATTATTTGGGTGGTTTGGTTCAGTTTTCAAGAATTGACTTTTCTATCTTTTCACTCTTAAGACTCTCCTAGGCTCTTGGATATTTCAAATGAAATCATTGCTTTACTGGACCCGGCCGATGCGCTAAAGTTTGAGATTGTGCCCATGGAGGTGGACTCGGACTATATGCGGTTTTATGTAAAAAAAAGGGAGGACCTCTTGGGGTTTGGACAAATGTTAAGCGCTTATTTTGGTACAAGGGTTGATTTGGTTCCCTTAGCCCCTGAGGACCTTGGGAAACTATTGAACAGGTACTATAAAAAAGAAGCGTCCACCTTGGAGGGAGGCCCCAAGCTGGTTGCAGGAAAACTTCCTTCCCAGTTTTTAGAAACACTTTTACGGGAGGCCTTTGAGGCGCATTGTTCGGATATACACCTAGAAACGGGGAAGGATCGTGCAAGGATCCGGTTTCGAATTCATGGTGGTTTGGTGGTCAAGTACCATTTGGACCCGACTGAGTACCGGTCATGGGTAAACCGAATTAAAATCATGGCGCATTTAGACATCGCCGAGCAACGGCTTCCTCAAGACGGAAGGATTGAACTATCCTTGGAGGGTAAAAAGCTAGATTTAAGGGTAAGCACCCTTCCTGGTTTGCATGGGGAGAAAGTGGTTCTTCGACTCTTAGGGGTCGGGAGCCAGCAGTTGTCGCTGGACACCCTTGGGATGCCCGAAAGGGTTTACACCGAACTGGTCCAAACCATAAAGAGGACCAACGGAATAGTGCTCATTTCAGGCCCAACGGGATCAGGGAAAACAACCACGCTGTATTCAGCCTTGAACGAGTTAAATATTCCGGAACGAAACATAGTTACAGTGGAAGACCCGGTAGAATATCAATTACCTGGGGTGCACCAGGTGCAAATTCGCGATGACATTGGCCTGACCTTCGCAGGGGCCCTGCGGAGCATATTAAGGCAAGACCCTGATATTATCATGGTGGGAGAGATTCGGGATTTGGAAACGGCCCAGATTGCCGTTCGCGCGGCGTTAACGGGTCACCTGGTCCTTAGTACCATTCACACCAACAGTGCCTGGGAAACAATTAACCGCTTAAAAGACATGGGCGTTCCTGCTTACCTATTGGCCTCATCGATCAATCTTTCCATGGCTCAGCGACTTGTACGAATTCTTTGTTCTTGTAAGGAACCACAACAAAGCAGCCAGGTAGCCAAGGAGGAGCTTCTGCTGGTCAAAGATCTAAATGATCAAATCCTTTACCGTCCGAAGGGGTGCTCAAGGTGTAATTATACAGGTTTTTCTCATAGAATGGCTATTTTCGAAAGCATGCCCATAACCTCCCAAGCACGGGCTAAAATTTTAAGCATGGATCAAAAAGAAAGGGTGGGAGCTCTTCCCCATAGAACCACATCCTTGTCTTTAGAGGTGACTCGGCTTTTATTAACTGGACAAACCTCTTTGAGTGAGGCCATCCCTATAATCTTGGATTCTTATGAATAAAATCGTTTTGTTTTATATAGGGATATTTCTTTTTGCCAATGGATTAAAGCCCTGCTTGGCTCAAAACAGCCAGCAGGAGGGCATGGCGGGTTTGCTGGATTCATTGGCTTCTGAAAATCCACGGCTTGAGAAAAAGGTGGACTTAAATGTGCGTAGCATGTCGGCTGGGGATTTTATTGCAGCTTTAGGAAAACGGTCCCAGGTGAATGTTTCCATTGCTCAGGAGGTTGATTTCCGGTTGTCGCATAACTTCAACCAGGCTAAGGTGCGGGACATCCTTTTATTTCTATGTGTAAACTATGATTTGGCCATTCAGCCAACGGGCAACATTCTTCACCTTTACCCGGTGCCTGAGCCCTTTCAAACCCCAAGGCCTAAAAGCACCATTGAAACCTTGCCCGGTGGACGGGTGAACTTTTCCTCAAGGTATGATTCGGTGATCAATGTGGTTCACTTGATTTCGGATTCCACCCAAATCAACCTTTTGCTTGGCCATGATGTTGACCTAGGGCTAAGCATCAATGCCGAACTTAATGACATATCGCCCCGGGCTTTGGTGGAAATGCTCTGCTCGGCTCATGGCCTGGCTTTAGATTCTATGGGCCATAATTTCATTCTTCGCAAACAAGCAGCCAAGGAGTCATTATCCCAAAGAAGGGAAAATCCTGGCAGGGGGCAAAAGGGGCATGGATTAAACATCACAGGCGACACGACTGGTTTTTTTATAAGCGTTGAAAACATGGCCATCTCGGACCTTATTGGATCGACATGTCGCCACTTAGGAATTGGTTATCATTTAAGCCAATCCATTGCTGTTCCTACCACCATTCACGGCTCCTTTGATTCCTTTGACACGTTTCTATCTACCATATTGTTTGGAAGTGGTTATGACTTTACCAAAAGCCAGCAAATGGTGTATAATATTTATCCAACCACGTCTGCGGGGATAGCCATTCAAAAAATTTATCGCTTGAAGTATCGAAGCGTGGAAGGTATTGTTCAAATCATTCCCGCGTCTTTAACAAAAGAGGTAGAAATCTTGGAATCCAAAGAGGTTAATGGCTTGATCCTTTCGGGATATTTCAAGAATGTTGCCAGCTTGTATGAATTTTTAGAATCGGTGGATGTGGTTATTCCAGTGATTGCCATTGAGGTAATTATCATTGACTTTAGTGAGTCGGATTTAACTTCATTGGGCGCCGAGGCGGGATTTTTAGGTCCAGGGGAAACCGTTACCCCGGGGGGAACGGTTTTTCCAGGAATTGATTTCACGGCGGATGCAACCATTGTCAATGGCATTATCAGTAGTTTGAATGGCTTTGGAGCCATTAACCTTGGAACCGTTAGTGATGATTTTTACCTAACCTTAAGGGCTTTGGAAGAGAAAGGGATTTTGGACATCCGATCTACTCCAAGCATTTCCACTTTAAATGGGTACCCAGCGGAGCTTACCATAGGACAAACCGAATATTATCTACAAATTCGAAACGATTTATTAGGTACTCAAAACCCGGCACTTTCTACTCAAGAAACTTGGCAATCGGTCGAGGCAAGCCTTACGATCTCCATAAGCCCGATCGTATCCAAAGATGGTCAAGTGACCCTTGAGATCAACGTAAACCAATCCAGCTTTACCCCGCGCATCACCCAAACGGCTCCACCCGGGATGCTGACCAAAGAGTTTGATTCAAAAATTAGAATCAAAGACGGGGAGGTCATATTACTGGGAGGACTGGAGACCATCAGTAGTTCAGAGACACGAAAAGGGCTCCCTTTTATCAATCGAGTTCCGGTACTGAACTATTTATTTTCATCCAGGGATTTAGAGCAGGCGAATTCCAAATTGAGTGTATTTATTCGTCCTACCATAATTTATTAAAAGATGGGACCCAAGACCTTTCAGTGCGTATACATTAATGACCAGCATCCGGATCAGGTTTACACCCTTATTGTAAGGCTTAGCTCCAAGGGGTTGGACATTGTAGAATCTGCATGGCAGCCCAACGATTTTTTAAAAACCTTAAATAAAAAGAAACCTGTTTTTGTGGTTCTTGACCTGCCGTGTTATGTGGAGGTGAACCAGAGGGGAGACAATTCAAATGAGCAAGGGTTGTTTCAAAAAGTAACATTCAATCAACGGCAATTGCTGGTAAAGGTTAATCAGAACCTTGCGCAAAATGCTTTATCGAGGTTAGCCCTAGACAGGCATTTTGATCATTACACTGTTTTTTTAGGTCCAGTAACCCTTCCAGGGCTGTGTTTTTTGGCCAAGGCCTTCCCTGAGGTAAACGAGTTCTATTTTGAGGATTTTTCAGGACAATTTTTTGGCCTAGACCTAACAAGAAAAGGGGAAGGGAATCCGGTGGAAAGACTTGAAATAGGTTCCAACGTATTAGATCGACCCGGACTATGTTGCCTTGGCGCTGTGTTGGCGGCCAAGAACAATCTTACCTTTGATTCAAGTGTACCAGCGGATTCAAAAATAAGCCTTAAGTCGGGGGGTGATGGGAATCGGCCGGACCAGGTAATGATCTTGGCCTTGGCATCCTTACTGGTGCTATTTGGGCTTTTTTACTTTTACCGGCTTCATTTGCAAGAAAAAACGGCTCAGTTGGAACAAGCCATCACAAAGGAAAGCCTTGGCGTGCGCCAATGGGAAGAGCAAACCAATCGAGCCCAAGAAGTTCAGGCATTTATGAACCTCTATCATGGCTGGCCATCAGTTATTATTGATCAACTTATTTTTTTGATGCCTTCGGATTTAAGCTTAGAATTAATTGACCTTCAAGGAGAGCCCGAACAAAGGATTTATCGGGTGACTCTGGTTGGAAGTTTTCAAAATCAACGGGATTTGAAAGATTGGATTGAGCAGATCAATCAATCCCAGAATCTGCTGGTTGAGCGTTTTCAGACCAAGGCTAAAAGAAGAAATTCGAAAACCTTTTTAATCGAAGTGATCCAAAAGTGAGAAAACCAAAAAACATAGGGATTATCATGGCTTTGATGGTCTTATCCATCCTTGGTTATCAACGCTTGATTGCCCCGACCTTTGCGGTTAGAACCCAGGTGGAGGCATTAAAGTCACAGCTCGAGACCTTGAAAAGTCAACAAAGAAGCTTGTCCTTAGGGGCTAACAAAGCCCGGGAAGTGACCCAACCGGATCATTTGTTGAATCAATTGTTTGGCACCCTTAAACCAGGTGAAACCCTGCATCCGGAATATCAAATCAAGCGTTCTTTACCAGGGAAGCCCCAAGGGTTTGAGATAACCTGGAAATATCGAGGAGATTACAGCTCTTGCATGAGGACACTGCAACAAATAGAAAGGATTCAAGCAAGAAAGCGAATATCAAAAGTTCGGTTTGAAAAAAAATCGGACCAGTTGTTAATAACCCTTGACATCTCACTTTTGCCATGAACAAACCTGGTTTAAATACCATTCTAATGCTGGCCTTGGTTTTAGTTCTTGTCCTTATTGGGCGAAAGTATTTTTTTCGACCTAATCCGTCAGATACCCAAGCACCCGCAATGCAGCCTCCTAAAATACCCCAGGATAGTCCTGACCGGGCCAGGGGATTAAGGAGTTTATCTAGAAGGCCTTTTAATTTAGGACCCCTAAAATCTTCAAGCCCCAAGGAGTCGGAGAAGCCTGGGACAAAACCTAGGCCAAAAAATCCCGCTGAAGCTCGGTGGCCTAAAGTAGAACTACTGGGTTATTTTAATCATGCTGATACGGGAATGTGGTATTGCCAGATTGGAGATACCTTTGGCTATATTTATCCTTGGACCAAAGAGCTGCCAAGTGGACTTTATTTACTTGAGTTTTCGCCGGACTCCTTATCGTTTGAGTATTTAAACCAAACAAAAAACTTTTATCTACCATGAAAATCATTTTTATTGCCCTGTTTTTGGGTCTTTTTACTTACGCTTCAAATGGACAAGGACTTACTTTTAAGTCAGGTGATACCATTGTTGAGTTTACCACTTATCCTTTTGGAAATGACTGCATGAACTGTGATCCAGACCTTACCTACTTTTGGTTTAAGGCTGGCCAACTGCACGCAACCAAGGGGGGGTGTGCTGGAAAAGTAGTGCATGGTGTTTACCGGGTGCATTCGACTCAAGGGACGATGTTGGCCTATGGAATGATGGAATATGGCTTAAAAACTGGAACTTGGCGAAAGTTTAATCCTGTTACAGGTGATTTGGCTCAACTCGAGTCTTGGAACCAGGGTAAAAGGGTGGCGGTTATGGTGAAAATAAACGGAAAATGGAAGCGCATTGATCGAAAGAGAATCAAATTGTTTTGGTGGAAAAAGTAAGCGTATGGGGGGCTTTGCCCTTGTCATTACCTTGGTTTTTACCTTAGTGGTTTTCACCCTTACCTTGGTTCAATTGGAATCTACGGCACTGGCAAGTGGGTCCTTAGAGCATGAGCGAAAAAGAGTTCGGGGCATGCTTTATGCAAAATCGGCCATACAACTATTTTGTAAGGATCTATACACAATTGGGAGAGTGCGCCCAGACACGGTAATGGTGATTTCACCAGATGACCAGGACTCTAAGGTTGAGATAACAACCCGTCCATGGGGTCAGGATTTACTTGTGAGCGCTCACTCAGCGCTTTCCGATAGGAAAGTGCATGCCTTAATTGGGTCCATACCGCAATCCGATACGGTGTTGGTTGTGTATCAAGGATATGCCCCTATAAATTTGGCTGGCAAGGTTCACCTAGAAGGGGTTGTCTTGTTGCCCGTTCCCAGGGTTCGACAAGTGGCGCTTTTCAATCGAAGGTATCAAGGGTCGGGTCGTTACCTAATACAACCCCTGACCAAACGGCAAACCCCTGCGGTTGCCAGCATTGATTTTTTACAAGACTCTATTCTGAATTATAGCCGGAGCCTGCCCTTTGACACCTTGATTAAAACCTATCACAGATCCTTTGATTCGACAACCTTAATTCTATCGGCGGGTCATATGGACCTCGATAGTGGGTATTCCTTTTCTGGAAACATCATACTCCATGGGCAGGACAGCCTAAGGCTTCACCGGGGAGTTAAGATCCAGCATTGCCTGATTGTTTCAAGTAATATTCACCTAGGGTCAGGAGTGGAAATAAGTGGACATTTAATCGCTGATGGCACTGTTTTGATAAAACAAGCAAGGCTGCTTGCCCCCAGTTCAGTTGGTTTTTTCTCGAGTCACACGGACTCCAGGTTAACACTTGAAAATGCCAAAATTCACGGTCAAGTCTACCTTAAGGGCCGTCATTCAAATCAACTGGTGTATAAAAGTGACTCATCCAGTGAAATAATAGGAAGGCTGTGGGTAGAAAACGGTGGTGCTCAGGTTCAGGGGGTGATTCGGGGCCAATGTGTAATAGAAAAAGCGGTGATTGAAGGCAAAACAGCACTCAAACAAGACCATTTTATGGATGTTGAAATAAGACCCTTTGAAAGGGTGAGTTCATGCGACCAATACCCATCTTCCTATGAGGTCCTTCAGTGGTTTTAGCATTACCGAAGTGCTGGTGGCCAGCGTGTTGTTTTCTGGGGCCTTGTTGCTTCAGTTCACTTTCTTAGAATACCATCAAAATCAGCAATACAATCTTCAGACTAAGGCAAAAGCATTGGTCGTAGAAAGGTACCTTACCAATCTACTGCTGGAGGATCCCTGCCAGGCGATGGAGCTACCAAAACACTTTTTGGGTTATGATGTTGCCATCTCTACCACTCCAAGTTTTGTTGAGGCCCAAGACCTTACCACCCTTTCTTTGACAAAAAACAAGCGGCTGGTGAGCACTTTTTCTTTTAAAACTAACCCATGCCCATGCCAAGAAAACTAAAGGGTTTTACCCTGGTTGAGCTAATGATAAGCCTGTTGGCTGGATCGATCTTGGTAGGTCTGATCTACTTGAGCCTTTCCTATCTTTTAAATCGACAAGGAATAGGAGAGCCTACCTTTGAGAAACTGGACCGCGTGAACCAGGTGAATTACCTATACCAAAAGGGGGTGATTCATGGAATGGACTCCCTTGCATCGCAGGCCATAAGGGAAGGGTTTGAAGTGGTTTTCCCTAACCCCTTGGACAGTTCAAGGATTTATTTGGTGGACACCCTAGATCAGGATACCTTTCCTGTTTATTTAAAACAAAACCCTTTACATGCAGATTGAGTTTAACAAGTCCAATGTGAATCAAAGTTTGCTCGATTGGCAAATGAAAAGGCCCAAAGGCTTGTCAAAGCGAAAAAAGATTGAGTTTTTTAAAGAATTACACATGGGCTTACAGGCGGGGCTATCCCTTAAAAAAGCGGTGGACTTGATTTATAGGACCAATGGAATTGGAAAGCGTAACAATGCGGTCTTGTCAAATTTAATTGCAGCATTGAATAAAGGCCAATCCTTTTCAAGTGCCTATGCTGGGCAAGTATCAAAAACACCGCTTGATCAGTGGTCGCTCTCTCTTGCCGAGCAAACTGGGAACCTAAAGGAGGTATTAATTTTCCTAGGCAATTATTATCAGGCTCAAAAAGAGCTTACCAGTCAAATTCAAAAGGCACTTATTTATCCTTTGTTTGTCTTAGGGCTTTCCTTTGGGATTCTTTATTTTATGATAACCATGGTTATTCCCATGTTTGAGAGTACCTTTACTCAAGCGGGGGTGGAGCTTCCAGCTTTGACGCGGTTTGTTTTGTCCCTTGCCAATCATTCAGGGAGTATATTTTTGGTGTTTTTGTTGGTTATAGGTGGCATTATCCTTTTTGTTTTCGGGTATCGAAACTATGTCAAGGTCAGATCTATGGCACAATCCATGTTTCAGAAATTACCAGGAGTCCGGTCTTTTCACCTTGCTGCCGTGCGCTCAAAATTTTGTCAATTAATGACCTTAATGCTCCAGAGCCGACACCCATTTGAGCAGGCCTTAAATAAGGCCTCATCAGCTTGTGACAATGTTTTATTGGCTAGCGAGGTTCAAAAAATTCAAGGGGTATTGATTCGTTCGGACATGCCGGTTTCTTCTCTAGCTGAAAAGGTAACCTACTTTTCAGGTAAAATGCTTGGATTGATCGAGTTTGGAATAGAAACCGGCCAAATCAAGGGTGCCTTTGAACATTTGGCCAAAGAACAGTACACTATACTTGAAAATCAAACCAAGGTGTTGTCTAAACTTTTGGAGCCGATAATGATTTTGCTGGTAGCCTCCATGATTGGAATCATTTTGGTGGCTATGTACATGCCTATTTTTAATCTAACCACGGGGATTTCTTAAATGATTTTTTTGGGATGGTTTGCCTTTTTGGTTGTAAAAAAAACCTGAAATCGCCCGTGAAAATAGTTTGAAAACAGGCGAAATATCAGATAAAAAGCCGCTGGATTTAACTCGTTTTTGGCCTAAAATCGACACAAAATGGGCTTTTTTTTAGCTTAAAATTGACGTTTTTTAGGACGCAATAACGCTGAAAGCACTGAGGGAACTAGGCTTTCAGTGGTTTTAATGGGTTTTCTTGCTTGGGTGGGTTTAACGAACCAATTAATTTTTTAACGGCACCTGATGAGTCCTGGAGTGACAGCTCATGGGTTACATTCTTAAAAAGGTAGGATAAATTTCTTTGTGATATGGGATTCTTTTTACTGTGAAATCAGGCAATAATACAATATCTTTGGCCTGCCAAAAGTCTGCCAAAAACAGGCTTTTTGAAATTATTATTAATCTGATATACAGAGGGTAAAGGAATGCGGGCAACAGGTCTTCTGACTACGGATCAGGAGGTTTGGGGTTCGAATCCCTACAGAGTCACAAGCAAAACCCCAACGGTCACGTTGGGGTTTTTTTTATGGAGGTATTTCCCAAATCTCATTTGAGGAAATACCTCCATAAAAAAACCTTGCCACCCCCCAGGGTGGCTTAGGTTTTGCCTGTAAGACGAGCCGCCGCAGGCTTAGGGATCACGAAGTAATCCCTGACCAAAACTGAATGGCTGTAGATATATCCAAATCTCATTTGAGGAAATGCCTCCATAAAAAAACCTTGCCACCCCCCCAGGGTGGCTTAGGTTTTGCTTGTAAGACGAGCCGTCGCAGGCAAAGGGATCACGAAGTAATCCCTGACCAAAACTGAATGGTTGTAGATATGTCTAAATCTCATTTGAGGAAATACCTCCATAAAAAAACCTTGCCACCCCCCCAGGGTGGCTTAGGTTTTGCTTGTAAGACGAGCCGCCGCAGGCTTAGGGATCACGAAGGGTTTTTAGTTTAACGAGTCTTTTTGATTCTTGCTTATTCAAAAAAACCCAATTTGAATCTTTGGGAGATTTTATAATGGATGAGTAGGGAACCGAACTTATTTAGCTGACTACAATTAACTTATGGTATTGGGATATTTCAAAAAATATATGCTTGTCCTTCCCTCAATGAGTAAGCATTTTTTTCCGATACTTGAAAATGCTTCATCCCGCTAAAATCATACCTCTTTTTCTCTTGGGCTTGTTCGTTTACTGGCATACCCTTGAATCCTTTAAGGCTTTCCTTCAGGTGGCTTTTCCAAAGGCCCATTTGAATTTTATTTTACCTAGGTATTTACATTCAGATTATCGTCAATATTTACCCGAGCTTTTTCCATTCTATAATAAGTTGAATCCGAAAGAGAAGAGGCTATTTGAGCGAAGAATGCAATTTTTCATCCATTCAAAACGGTTTTATCCAAGAGGAGGACTCACCGAAATTCCGAATAAAATATTGGCCAAAATTGCTGGTACGGCAGTCATGCTGACTTATGGGTACCCGGATGTTTTTCTGGTAAGGTTTCATTCGGTATTAGTATACCCGGATGACTATTATTCTAAGATCACAAAGAAATACCATAGGGGTCATGTAGATGGCCGGGGAATCATTTGCCTTTCAATAAAGGCTTTGAATGAAGGCTTTAAAAACCAAAACGATGGGGTAAACCTTGCCATTCATGAAATGGCCCATGCCATCCGCCTTGAAAATGCCATTCGAAATCAGGACCATGGGTTTATTCCAGTTGAGGATTTAGCGGCATTTGACCGGTTGGCCTTGGCCGAGATTCGCTCAATGAAAAGCGGAAACCCAAGCTTTTTCCGATCGTACGCAAAAACCAATCGTCAAGAATTTTTTGCAGTGGTCTTGGAAAATTATTTTGAAAGGGGAGAGGCTTTTCGGAAGGCTCATCCAGAACTTTTCCTTGCGGTCTCTAAAATTCTAAGAATTCCAGTTTAACCAAGCTTCTTCCGGAAATAAACTCTGAAAATGGATCCTTTTTTTGGCTCACTTTCTACTTGTATTTTCCCGCCAAGGGACTCAACCTGATTCTTGGTAAGGAATAGGCCAATGCCCCTTGAGTCCTGGTTTCCATGAAAGGTTTTATACATTCCAAAAACCTTGGGCTGATATCTTTTCAAATCTATGCCCAATCCATTGTCTTCTACTTCAAAAATCACATAATCTTCCATTTCCTTGGTCCTGAGGGTTATAAAACAATCTTTCTCAGGATCTCTGTACTTAATGGCATTGGTTAAAAGGTTCTGGACTATGCTTTCTAAGTAGGATTGAACATAAGGGAAGCATATTTCAGGATTGACTTTATTTTCTAGTTTAATTGACTTTGACAAAAGATCAGCCTGAACTACAACCAGGGTTTTTTCAATGACATCAAATAAACAGGTTTCCTTAATGGTAGGCTTTGAATTGAGTTGAATGCTTGTAATTTCATTAAGGTTGTGGATGGTGTCCATAAGCTTATCAGCAGCTCTGCTTAGCAACCTTTCAATTTGAATTCGCTCTTCTGGGTTGGTTTCCTCATTTAGGAGTTGAAGAAGCATATTAAAGTTTCCAGAGTGAGATCTTAAATTATGCGAAACAATATGGGCAAAATTGGTTAGGCGTTGGTTTTGCTCGTTCACAATTTTCAAACTCTCTCTGAGCTCCGTCATGGTCGATTTTAATTCTTCCTCTGTTTTTTTTCGGGTGGTAATGTCTTCAATGATGGAAACAAAATGAGAAGGACTTCCATCGTCATTGCGAACCAGGCTTACGCTTAATAAAACCCAAACCAATTCACCATTTTTATGGAAATACCTTTTCTCCATTCGGTAAGAGGAAATTTCACCCTTAACCAATTGATCTAGATAGGTGAGGTCAGTCTGCAAGTCATTTGGATGGGTAATGTCTTGAAAAGTAAGGTTAAGCAGCTCTTGTTCTGGGTAACCTACGATTTCGCATAATTGGGGATTTACCTTCATCCATCCACCATTAAGAGAAACCAATGCCATTCCTATGCTTGAATTATTAAAGGCGCCTTTAAATTCCTCCTCGGATATTTTTAATCGCTTATGGGCAAGATGACTTTCTGTAACATCTATTGAATAGATGATTAGGCCTCCAATAGTTTGGTCGTCTAAATACCATGGCCGTAACTCAGTTGAAAGCCATTGGGTTTTTCCATTTCTCCTTTCAAAAATTGCATTTTGATCTTGGTGGAAATCACCCTTTAGCACACGTGCATGAATTTTCTTCCTTTCTTCAGGGATGTCTGGGAGAACTTCGTAGTGAGATTTTCCAATAATGTCAGAATCGCTAATGTCATAATCTTTGTACCATTGTTTTGAAGCGGCCAAATAACACATGTCTAAATCAAGAAGGGCCATTGCACTTGGACTATTGTCAATGAAAGCCCGGGTGTGGTTGAGTATTTTTTCAACTTTCCGGTTTCCGATTACCGTTTCGGTTACATCCCAGTTAGTTCCTAAGAGTTTGATGGTCCAGTTATCATCGTTTTGAACGGCTTTAGCTGTTGCTCTTATATATCGGGTTTCTCCACTTGGAAGGGTGATTTCATAAGTGGTTTTATATTCGCCCCCTGACTTAATTACCTCCTTTAATTCTGACTCTAATTTTTTGAAGTCTTTTGAATTCAGCCTTGCCATCCAAGCATGAAAAAGGTTTTCATATTCGTCCTTTTCAACTTGATAAAGGTTGTACATGGTAGAATCCCAAAAAACATCACCCGTTTCAAGGTCAAATTGCCATACTCCAACTTCTGCATACTGAGTGGCATGTTTATATAAGTCAAGCTGTTCTTTAGTGCCCAATTCTTCGATCTGCGTGCGTTCAATCATTTACTAATGAATCAAAATAAACTCAAAAATAGGCTTAAAACTTTCAACCCTTAAGCCTAATTCATTTGATTTATGTCATTTAGCTTAAGGAAGATCCCTTGCTGGTAAGACTTATAGCGGAACTAATCTGACTTATGTCATAGAGTGGTTTGACTTGCCTCAGTAGAAATCTGATGCTCATCCATGAAATTCGTGAAATATTCTTACCAAAACTCTTACCACCTGCATTATTTTTCTGCCAGCGCAAGTTTTGACTCAAGGCCTTCCATCGGCTAATTTCCTTTTTCTTGCCTTTTTAAGATTTCTGTAAATGTAGTTTGGATGGCTGATTTCCAACCCTCTAAACTTTATATTATGGAAGATGACTACCTCAAAAGAAACCATAAAAGAAACGGTGTGTTCTTAGGTTTTGGCAAAGTGAAGCTTATGATTGCCATCTTGATCTTGGCCTTCACAACGGTGCAAGCAAGCCACTTCAGGCATGGGTCAATTTCATGGCGGGTCGTTTCTGGAAACACCGTAGAGTTTAAAATTTCTCAAGCTTGGGCAAATTATCCAAACTGGACGGTAGGACAACAAGCCTATTCTGACCGGCTTTATTTTGGAGATGGCCAGTACCAATCTTTTAGTGTTACCATTACGGCCGTTAATGCCGCAGACAATTGGGTCTATGGTGAAACCACCATTACCCATACCTATTCTGGTACAGGAAATTACACGGCCTATTTTGAGTCCTGTTGCAAAATCGGACAGCTTTCAAACAATGCAAATGCCTGGTGGAAGAATGAAACCGTGGTTAATGTTGGTTCAGGTAATGAATCGCCGGTAGTTACCATGGCCCCCATAATAAATATGCAAGCAGGCTTGACATCGGCCAGTTTTCAGGTGCCGGCTACCGACCCCGATGGAGATAATTTAACCTATAGATTGGCTACTTCTTCTGAATTTAGAGGGAGCCAACCTTCTGGCATTTCCATTCACCCTACCACCGGTAAAATTACCTTTAATACAAGTGGTAGAACCATCGGGCAGCTCTGGAATGCAGCCATTGTTGTAGAAGACGGACAAACCAAGGTGATCAATGACTTCATCATTAAAATGGTTCAGCAGTCTTCTCCTCCTCAGTTTGATTATACGGTTACCCCGCCAACGGGTACTGTATATCAAGTATCTCCTGGGCAAAACGTAAGCTTCTCAGTAAAAGCATTTGATACCGACCCAGGGTCTACCGTAACCTTACAGGGTATAGGTGTGCCTCCTGGGGTTAGCCTTAGTCCGGCTTTACCAACAACAGGAAATCCCGTTCAATCCAGTTTCAACTGGACCCCCTCTTCCTCAAACCTTGGAACCAATGTAATTAACTTCCTTGCTGAAGATGAGTTCGGATCACAGGTGAATTCATCCGTATCCATTGTGGTAAGCTTAAAACCGGTTTTTGATGTTCCACCAACCCCTGCAACTGGCGCTCATAATATTGTGGTTAGTCCGGGAACTCTAATCTCTTACACAGTACAAGCCTCTGATCCAGACCCATTGGATGTAGTTCAAATTGTAGCCGTGGAAGGTAAAAATATGGCCGGAAATCCGATACCTCTTTATTCTGGGGCAAGCTTTGGTTCATTGCCAAGTCCGGCAGGAAATCCGACCAACGGAACCTTTTCCTGGACTCCTTCTGCGGCTGATTGGGGACATAAACATGTTTTCTTTACAGCAGAAGACTCTTATGGCGACCAAACGGTTCATGAGGTTTATCAATTGGTGAATACCATTCCTGCCGTAAGCTCAACTCCGGTTACCACTGCCGATGTTGGAACTCAATATACCTATAACCTCTCGGCCTTTGATCCAGATATCCCTTACGGGGATGTGGTGGACTTTGTACCGGCTTCCCCGCTGCCTTCTTGGTTGAGCATAAGTACTGACCCTTCCACCGGAACGGCTGTTCTTTCAGGTACTCCGGGAGTAGGGGATGTTGGGACAGTAAGCCTTAGCTTTTTGGTTGAGGATTTAAACCATCATTCATATTCTCCAATTCCAACCCATGACTTTAGCATAACGGTTAATAATTGTGTGGTGAATGCCGTGGCTCAAAATCTAAGCCTTGGATTGGACGGAAATGGTCAGGCAAGTATTACAGCTGGAGATGTAGATGGAGGCTCAACGGCCACTTGTGGAATTGCTTCCTTAACAGTTTCTCCAAACCAATTTGATTGCCAGTCTGTTGGAGATCAAACGGTGACTTTGACAGTTGTGGATGTAAATGGGAATTCTTCTTCCGCTACAGCTACAGTTACAGTAGAAGATAATCTCGGACCAAATCTTCAAGTTCAAAACATGACCCTGCAACTTGACGCAAATGGGGAAGTTAGTTTAAGTACTGCAGCCATTACAGCAGGTTCTACAGACAATTGTGGAATTGAAATCATTGCATGCTCTGGCGGGTCAGGTGGTTCAGGTGGTCAGGCTGCTGGGGCCAATCTAGCCAATGGAATTTTCTCAGGAGGCTTAACCCAAGTGGTTGAGAAAACTGGGGTGAATGCGTCCAACTATAGGGGTGGAGCATTTGGAACTCAGTGCAATGAATATTGGTATCCGAACGGAAGTTTCTGTGACGAAGGCTCAACCCTTGACGACCCCGATGCAAGTACAAAATCAAACACCCATTCAGGGGCAACTTGGAGGAATTTAAGCCCGGGTAATTCGTATGGAATTCTGGTTGTAGACCTTGGTCAAACCAGCCTACTTGAAGTAGCTTCTGTATTCCAAATGTTCTCCGACGGAAAAACCACACATATTCAGTTATTCGGCCATGCAAACGCAAGTTCTGCTCCCTTGGCCTCTGATGCCAATTGGGTGGCCTTAAGTGCAAAAACTTTGGTAGGACCGGGTTCAATTTCTGGCAATGTAGTGACCTTGCCTACCCAGATTTCGTTGAATTCAATGAATTCTAGATATGTTAAAATCTACGCCTGGAATGACGGTCGGTACGGATACTCGAGCTGGACGGAGTTGAGGTCGTTGAAGCTATTTGGAGCAAGTGGGGGTGAATGTGGATTTACCTGTGCAGACGTAGGGGTGAATACAGTAACCTTTACCGCCACAGATGTGAACGGAAACACAAGTACAGCTTCTGCTCAAATTACCATCGAAGACAATATTGCCCCGGCAATGGCAACCCAGAACCTAAGCATTCAATTGGATTCCTCTGGAAATGCGAATATTCTTGTTTCAGATATTGACAATGGTTCATCCGATGCTTGTGGAATTGCAAGCCTAAGCCTTGATCAAACCGCTTTTGATTGCAGCCATGTTGGTGTAAATGCGGTTACCCTTACGGGGATTGATGTGAATGGAAATTCGGCTTCAGCCACCGCCACTGTAACCGTTCAGGATTTAATCGCGCCAAGCATTCATACACAAGATTTAACGGTCTCATTGGATGCAAGCGGAAATGCCAACATAATTGTGGCAGATATTGACAATGGTTCATGGGATGCATGCGGAATTGCTAGCTTAAACCTTGACCAAACCGCTTTTGATTGTAGCATGATAGGCCCTAATACCGTAACCTTAACGGGAGTGGATATTCATGGAAACTCGTCTTCGGCTACAGCCATTGTAATGGTTCAAGATTTGGTAGCACCTGATATGCTTGCTCAAGACATTAACCTTGCTTTAGATGGTTCTGGAAATGCCAGCATCACCGTAGCAGATATTGACAATGGGTCCTCAGATGCATGTGGCATAGCTAGCCTAAACTTAGATCAAACCAGTTTTGATTGCAGCATGGTGGGGCCCAATACAGTTACCCTTACGGGGATTGATGTGAATGGAAATTCTGCCAGTGTTCAAGCAATTGTTACGGTTGAAGACCTTGAGATTCCTGTGATTACAAACTGTCCGGGTGATGTTGAAGTTTGCGGTGAACAAGCCATTCACTGGTCAGAACCATTGGCATCAGACAATTGTTTGGTAAGCTTTAGTTCCGATTATTCAAGTGGAGATATTTTTCCGGTGGGAACTACAACGGTAACTTATACGGCTCTTGATGCCGGAGGAAATCTTGAGTATTGCAGTTTCAACATCACCGTAAGGTCGCTTCCAGAAATTGCCATTCTACCCTCAAAGGTTCCTGATTTTTGCCAGGGATTGAAGGTTTTAACCGCTCAGGTGAACAATTCAGCCAATTTGAATATGCCCCTGAACTTTTTATGGTCAAATGGAAGCATTGATCCTGAAATAACCGTAACTCAACCAGGCTTATATTCATTAACCGTTTCGGATGGATATGGTTGCCAGTCAACTACCTCTTATCAAGTTACTGATCTTCCGGAAAACACCCTCGCTTCTTATGTTATCATCGGTAAAAAAGAGGTTGACCTTAAGGAAACTACCGTAACTGGTGGAGGTGTAGGAGTTAGGGATGCCAATAGGAAGGCGAAACTGAAAAACAATACCTCGGTATCAGGAGCGGTTGTGGCCCCTCGAATTGACGTGAATAATTCAAGCAGCGCTGGATCTCTCATTTATGCTCAGAACACCGTTCCCTTGCCATTTTTCTATAGCTATGATGGAGAATGTGATGGTGACGATTTTGAAGTGAAGAAAAATCAATCTGGCCTTTTGGACGGTTTGGTATATGATGAAATAGAGGTAGATCAAAACGGTCATTTAATTATCGCTTCCGCGGAAGTTTATGCTGAAGAGCTCAAAGCTGATAAAAACTCGGTGATTGAATTCATGCAGTCTACAAACATCATGTTGGAGGAGGATCTTGATTTAGACAAGAATGTTCAAGTTATTTCTAATGGATACACCATTACCTTCTATGTGGGCAAAAAGGCTCATATTCAGTACGGATCCAATATAGAAGCGAATATTTATGCTAAAAAAGACATTCATGTGCATGGTAAGTCTTCGGCTCCAACCTATATGACGGGTCAATTCATTTCCCTTGAAAAAGTGAAAAGCCATAAGAACTCGTATTGGTCGGCGGGCACAAATTGCGATCCCGCACCGGTTCCAAGTCAAACTCCTTGTGCCATCACTAGCAATGACGACGACGATGATGATGATGATGACGATGGGGATGATGATGATGGAGATGATGATGATCGCTTTTCAGAGGATGGATACTCGAAAGAGGTAGAGGTAAGTGTTTATCCCAATCCTTCCTCCAATCAATTTACGCTTAAACTGGAGTCTAGTTCAGACCTGCCTATGAATATTTATGTAATGGACCTAAGTGGAAGAGTTTTAGAAACTCATCAAAATCTTAGTCCTGAACAAAGATTAGAAATTGGTTCAGACTTATACCAAGGCTTATACCTAATTGCTGTACAACAGGGTGAATACTCTGAAATCATTCGGGTAGAGAAAATTCAATAAAAACCCTTACTTACCTTAAACCAAAGGGTCGCAGGTCATTGACTTTGCGGCCCTTTTTATTTCTTTTTCAGGAAGGGTGAGAAAAGGACTTCCTTAATGGTGATGGTATTCAAAGGAAACTCAAGGAGAACGTGAAGAAGACTAAGGAAGAAAAGGGCGGTAAAGCCAGTTTTGAAATCGTAGAAATAAAGGGAAACGGCTGCCACCCATATGCTACCTACTAAAATGATTTTCCTTTTGGTTAGACTCTGTTTCCATCCAATGATTGAAGTTTTCGAAAACCAGTTCAGGTAATGATAGGTATACACAAAGGCAATAAACATTTGAATTCTTAGGGCAGTTTCCGAAACCAACACGTATTTCCCATCTGGGTTTAAGCCCAAAATCTGAGCAATACTGGCACCAACCCCGGCAAAATTACTTTCCAAAAAAGTTTGAATGCTAGTCTCTTCTTGAAGGGCAATTTCTAAGGGGTCAACCTTTACAAAGGTCAAGGCAAGAGGCAAAAGAAGAAATAAAAAGGCTGTGATGAATCCTGTCCTGCTGTTCGACTTCTTAGCTCCGAAGAGGATGAACAAAACGGTGAATAGATAGACATGTATAATGGTTGGCAAGAATACCCCAATATAGACCATGCTTTTGGGCATTATCAGGCTTGTACTTAAAGATGCAAGGAAAGAAACCCCAAGCCAGGCTACCAAATGAAGAAGCTTCTTGAGAAATAGAAAACCTGAGGCGAACAAAAATCCAGTAAGGATTAAAACTTTGAGGTTTTATCCATGAATTCTAAACTTGATCGAAAGCCACCTTCTTGAGTGGATAAATAAAGAAAACCAGAAATCACTGCCCCCAGAATGGCTATGGATGTTAAAACCCAATGCCAGCTCTTATTTTCTTTCAAGAAAAAAGATCGGCCTTCAAGCCATTGAATTTCGGTGAGATAATGTAGGGGCCCGAGAATGGCATAGGAGAAAAGGAATAATTTGAAAGGCAAGCTGACTGCAAGTAAGAAGCTGGTTATTACCAAGAAAACATTTAAAAGGTCAATTTTTTTTGTATCCGCTAGACTGCTCATAAGTTCCTGTTTAACAGTTATTTGTGATTTCGAAAGCGGCAGTCTTTCTGACCGAAGTCAAATTTTTAGAAAACCAAACCCAGGTAGTAGGGCGTAACTGATGGCAACTAAAAACAATTTAAAGTTAAGATGAAAATTACGAAAACTATCCTTGCCCTTGCATGTTTTGCTTTCGCAGGAATCAACCTTCAGGCACAAGATGTAACCATTGTAGGTGGCGAGAAAATGTACCCAAAGAAAAACATTGTTGAGAACGCTGTAAATTCAGCCGATCATACCACCTTGGTAGCTGCGGTTAAAGCTGCAGACTTGGTAGGAGTATTGGCCAGTGAAGGTCCATTCACAGTATTTGCTCCGGTAAATGACGCCTTTGAAAACCTTCCAGAAGGCACCGTTGAAACCCTTTTGAAGCCAGAAAACAAAGAAACCCTAACGGCTGTTTTAACCTACCACGTAGTACCTGGGAAGCTTGATTCAAAAGCCCTTATGATGGCCATTAAAAAAGGCAAAGGGAAAGCTGAGCTTACTACCGTTCAGGGAAACAAGCTTACGGCTACCATGAATGGAAATAATATATTGTTGACCGATGCCCAAGGCAATATGGCCAATGTGACCATTCGCGATGTAGATCAAAGCAATGGGGTGATTCATGTTATTGATCGTGTAGTTTTACCAAACTAATTCGGTAACCTGAAACGTCCGGAAAGCCAGGCTCTATCTAAGAGTTTGGCTTTTTGTTGTTTAGGCCTTGGGTTGATGTTTTGAGATGCCAATCCCTTTTCTCATCTTGCCAACAGCAAACAACCCATTATGATTACCTTAATAACCCTCGGTAAATTCTGCTTTTCCTTCCTTAGAAAAAAGAAGTAATTCCTTTTTAATCAGCGTATTGTGTCTTGTTAAATAGGAATTTCATAGTTTTGTCCCCGAACCCTTACGCTAATTCTTATGAAACCCTACGCTTGCGGATTTTTAATTCCGCTTTTTATGCTGATTTCAGCATTTTCCAATACACCTATTATTCCTAACGTCGACCTTCAAACCGAGGCTGATTTCCGGCTTTATCAGGAAGACGCCTTTTTAATTTTAGACTGGCTTATGGATGAGCCAATTTCGTACGGAAATAAGCAACGAACCAAGGCTAATTTATTTTTAATGGATTGGGTAAATGGAGCACCTTATATTTCCGTGAAGCCCCATTCAGCCCTCCTTCAATACACCTATGAGAATCCCGCTTTTTTACCCATTTTCATGGGAGCAGCTGCTCGGCACCAGGTAAATCATCCGGATGACCATAAATTCATAGATGCTTCTGTGGCAGGAATTAATGCCATTCTGAGAGTTTATCAAGCCGATCGAGGGACCATTATTCAATCCGAAAAAATCAACCAATTAATCCGTTTGCAAAAAAACGGAGAGCTTCGGGCATGGGCTGAGGATATATGGAAGAGCATGAACGGGCAAAAAATAAATCCCTTGTAGGAGAATTGGACCCTTAGATAAAAAGCCCCAAGGAAATGATGGGACTTTTTTGTGGGGAATATTGCCAGGATAAATGCCATAACATTCTCTAAACCTGGAAAGTTTCGGATTGAGATGGAGTGATGAATTTAATCTTCTCTGGTTTTCCAACCACGAACTAGAATATTTAGCCCTAACTTTCTTTTTTAGCTTCCAACAGGCGACCGCATGCCCCAGGCAAAAGCGTGTTTAAACGTTTTTACACGTTTAATAAACGATTTAGGAAGATTGAAATTCCGAAATTTGAATTGGGGCATGCGGGTCGCAGACCCCGGGCAGCAGGGGGGAGTGGGTCTTTGGTAGTATGTTTTCTGCTTTAGCCTACTCTCGCTTTCCAACCACGAACTAGAATATATAGCCCCACCTTTCTTTTTTAGCTTCCAACAAGCGCCCGCATGCCCCAGGCAAAAGCGAGTTTAAACGTTTTTACACGTTTAATAAACGATTTGGGAAGATTGAAATTCCGAAATTTGAATTGGGGCATGCGGGTCGCAGGCCCCGGGCAGTAGGGGGGAGGATGAGAGATGGTGACTGGATGCTCCAAGCCAATTTCCCAAGGCCAAAAAACCAATCCCGGAATTGATCCTATAAAAAAGGCAACCTGAAGGAACTTCTTCAGATTGCCTTTTCTTGTTTGAATAATTCTAGAATCTTAATCCTTCTTCTCGTCTTTTTTCAAAAGACTTCGACCTAGAAAGAATCCGCCCAAAAGACCAAGTCCCCCACAAAGGCAAATCATACTGAAATAGGCCACTTCCTCATCGAGGCGGGTGAATTGTTCCAGTACGCTTCCAATGAAAATTCCAACCCCAATGCCCATGGCCAGGAATGCAATTTTTACGGCCCAATAGGTTCTACGTGCTCCCATTTCAAAAATGCTGGCATCTGCACCTTTGTCAATCAGCGACATCCTTTCTTTATGTCGTGTGGTGAAATACAAGTATCCAATTCCAAAAACGGACGCGAATAATGCTACGAAAATGATGACTTCTGCTCCCATATTCTTTTAATTTTACATGTTAGGTTTTGCTCTTTTGACGTGGGAGGTTCTAAAAGGTTACAACTTGTAACCATTCTTCAAATCGTGCGTCTAAAGCTTAGAAATGGATCGAGAAAAAGAAAGGGAGATTATAGAAAAGGTCCTTCAAGGTAAGACAGCTTATTTTGAAGAACTTGTTGATTCCTCGAAGCGTCAAATTTTTTCCCTGCTTTATAGAATGTCTCTTGACCCCGGGGTGGCGGAAGAAATTGCTCAAGACAGTTTCCTGAAGGCCTATCAAAACCTGGCCACTTTCAAAGGCGAGTCTTCTTTTTCAACTTGGGTCTATCAAATTGCCTATCGAAAAGCCCTAGACTTCCTGAGAAAAAAGAAGCCCGTTCAAATGGAAGTAGAGCATATTCCTGAAATGGATGAAAGTCAGCCCCTTTCTAATTACGATTGGGTTGAGCCCCTACTAAAACAAATGACCGAAAAAGACCGGGCGCTTTTACACCTATTCTATTTTGAGGACATGAGTCTTAAAGAAATGTCAGAGATTTTAAAAATGAGTATTTCCGCCTTGAAGGTTGCCTTAATGAGAAGTCGGAAAAAATTTAAGAAACTTGCAGAACCATGGATGGAGAAAACGAATTCAGAGATGCATTTGTAGAAAATGCCCTCAAAAAAAATAAGGCTCCAAGCTTGCCCTCTAATTTTTCTGCTAGGGTAATGCATAAGATTTCCTTGCAAAGCCAGGTAAAGCCGGCCAGTTTCAAAGTTTTAAAGGTTTGGGTCATAGGGTTAATCCTTGGCCTGTTTGGCGTGGCTTTATTTTATCCCTTCAAAGGAGCCTCCCTTTATTCATTTGATTTTGAAAGATTACCCATCAACTATATTTTCATGGGCATTTGCTTAACTTGGATTTTCGTGGCTTGGGACCTATTTCTTACCCGTTGGCTGGGGAGAAATCCTTAAATTTGTGGCATTCCTACCCCCTGGGAAATTTTTTAAACAATGATTAGCCTTTTTCCATGATTGAATTAGAAAGGATTCGCAAATCCTATGCCGTTGGAGGGGGGACTCTTGAGGTTTTAAAAGGAATTGATTTACACATTAAGGAGGGGGAACTGGTTTCCATCATGGGCTCCTCAGGTTCCGGAAAATCAACCTTACTTAATATACTTGGGCTCTTGGACGCCTTTGATTCAGGAAATTATTCCCTCAATCAAACCTCCATGAACCAACTTTCTGAAACCCAAGCCGCCCAATACAGAAATGCTTTCCTAGGCTTTGTTTTTCAGTCGTTTAACCTTATTACGTATAAAAACGCCCTTGAAAATGTAGCCCTTCCCCTTTACTACAAAAAAGTTCCGCGAAAGCGAAGGAATGAAATGGCTATGGATTACCTAGATAAAGTAGGTCTCAAAGACTGGGCCCACCATTTACCTTCTGAACTCTCGGGCGGACAAAAACAAAGGGTGGCAATTGCGCGGGCATTGATTACTGAACCGAAAGTAATCCTTGCCGATGAGCCTACAGGGGCATTGGACACAAATACTTCCTATGAGGTGATGGAAGTGCTGAAAGGAATCCACAGGTCCGGAATAACCGTTATCATCGTTACCCACGAACAAGATATTGCCGATATGACCCAAAGAATCATCCATTTGAAAGATGGAATGATTGTTAACGAAACCCGCGAAGTCAATGTTTGACCTGGATAAATGGGCGGAAATTGGGCATACCATTTCTAAAAATAAACTGAGAACAGCCCTTACGGCATTTTCCGTTTTCTGGGGGATTTTCATGCTGGTCATTTTGCTCGGGTCGGGTAAAGGACTCCAAAACGGTGTTCAAAATGAATTCAATGATGATGCAGTGAACTCCATCTGGATTTATCCTCGGCAAACCAGTCTTGCCTTCAAAGGGTTTCAACCCGGACGAAGAATTAGGTTTACTACGGAGGATTTCGATAGACTGGAAGCTAAAAACTTTGGTGTAGAGCACCTTACCGGAAGATTCTATCTCAATGGATCAGGTACCATAGCCTATAAAAATAAGTTCGGAAACTACTCCATACGTTCTGTTCACCCAGATCATCAATATCTTGAAAATACCTTGATTGAGGAGGGGAGATTCATCAATCAATTAGACGTTGATCAATTTCGCAAAACAGCTGCCATTGGTAAAAAAGTAGCCCAAGAGCTTTTTGAAAACGAAAACCCAATTGGGAAGTACTTTAAGATTTACAATATCCCCTTTCAGGTGGTCGGAATTTTTAATGACGAAGGCTCTGAGCGGGAAACAGAGATGATTTACCTCCCCATCACAACCGCCCAAAAGGTTTTCAATGGAGGCAATCGGATGGATCAACTCATGTTTACCCTGGGAGATTTAACCCTCGATGAATCCCTGGCATTGCAAGATGATCTGGAAAAGGAATTTGGCGCCATCCATCAAGTTCATCCTGACGATGAAAGGGCTATATATTTCTCAAACAATTTAGATCGGTTTCAAGAATTCATGGGCCTCATGAATGGTATCCGGGTCTTTATTTGGATCATTGGAATTGGAACCCTTATTGCCGGTATAGTTGGGGTAAGCAACATCATGCTCATTGTGGTTAAAGAAAGAACCCGTGAAATAGGTGTAAGGAAAGCCCTTGGGGCAACTCCCTATTCAATCGTTTCCCTCATTCTTCAAGAATCGGTTGTGATTACAGCGGTTTCAGGGTATCTCGGGTTAATACTTGGGGTGGGGCTCCTAGAATTCGTTTCAGCCAATATACCCCCTTCTGATTTTTTCAGATATCCTCAAGTTGACCTAAAAGTGGCGGTTTCAACCATGATTCTCTTGGTCATTGCCGGAGGTTTTGCGGGATTTTTTCCCGCCATGAAAGCCGCTAAAATTCAACCCATAGAAGCCTTGAGAGATGCCTAGTTGGTTTACCATATTTGATTCGGATCGATGGGCGGAAATATTTCAAACCCTGTCTAGAAATAAACTCAGAACCTTCTTAACAGCCTTCGGAGTTTTTTGGGGAATTTTCATGCTCATCATTATGCTTGGAGCGGGCAACGGACTTCAAAAAGGAGCCATGTCAAACTTCGGCGATCGGGCTGTTAATTCAGTGTTCATTTGGTCTCGATCAACCTCAAAAGCCTATAACGGATTCGCAGTTGGGAGAAGGGTGAGCTTTCGAAATGCAGATGTTGAAGCCATTCGTAGAGAGGTGCCTGAAATTGAATACCTGGCCCCTAGAAACCAGCTCGGCGGATTCAGAGGTACCAATACGGTGGTTCGAAAACTAGAATCAGCCAATTTCAATATTTATGGCGATTATCCGGAAATCAAAAAAATTGATCCCGTAAAAATTAAACAAGGCCGCTTCCTGAATCCCATGGATCTTGAGCAAAAAAGGAAAATTTGCATTATTGGAGAACGGGTAAGGCAGGTTTTGTTTAAACCCGATGAAAATCCAATCGGCGACTATATCCGGATTTCAGGGGTTTATTTCATGGTTGTGGGGGTATTTGAATCGTATGACCCCGCAAATATTGACGATACAGAAACCATTTACATTCCGTTTACCACCTTTCAACAAGCCTTTAATTATGGGGATCGAATTGGTTGGCTGGCCCTAACCTCTAAACCTGAGTTTTCTGGAGCCTTGGTTGAGGAAAAGGTGAAAACGGTGCTGCGTAAAAGGCATCAGGTACACCCTGAAGACAACCGTGCTTTTGGCTCTTTCAATCTTCAAGAAGAATTTCAGAAATTCTCAGGTCTTTTCAACGGAATCCGAATCATTACTTGGTTTGTGGGAAGCTTGACCCTCTTGGCCGGAGTTATTGGGGTCAGCAACATCATGCTTGTAATCATCAAAGAAAGAACCCGTGAAATTGGAGTTAGAAGGGCCTTAGGAGCCACTCCATTTACCATTATCGCGCAAATTTTACTGGAATCTATCACCCTTACCGCTCTTGCAGGCTATGGAGGTGTGCTTCTAGGCATTGGCCTATTAGAATTGGTAGGATCCTTTATGGAAGGAAGTGATGCTGGATTTTTTGCAGCCCCAAGCGTTGACATAAATATTGTACTAATTGCCTTATTCATCCTAGTTTTGGGGGGTACCTTGGCGGGATTAATTCCTGCCTCAAGAGCCATCCGAATCAAACCTGTTGAAGCCTTACGAACTGAATAATTATGAAGAAGTTTTTTAGAATTCTCTTAATCCTCATCCTGGCCGGACTATTTGTATGGACCCTTTATTTCCTCTACCAAAAATCAGAGGAAGACCCAGTGGTCTATGAAACTACCACAGCCCAGGTAACAGATATTGTTAAGAAAACGGTTGCCACCGGAAGTATTCTTCCCCGAAAGGAAATTGAAATCAAACCCCAAGTTTCAGGCATTGTACAAGAAATCTATGTTGAGCCTGGAAAAGAAGTTGAAAAAGGAGACCTAATTGCCAAGGTTGAAATCATACCTGATATGATTAGCCTGAACAATGCAGAGAACCGGTTGAAACGAGCCCAGCTTGGCTTTGACAATGCAAAACAAGACTATACCCGGAACAAAAATCTGTTTGAAAAGGGCGTAATTTCTGCCTCTGAATGGCAAAGATTTCAACTTGATTTTGACAATGCCAAGGAGGAATTAAACGCTGCCGAAAGCAATCTTCAAATCATTCGCGAAGGAGCGTCCAAAAAGCAAGGCAGCAATTCAAACAATATCATTCGTTCCACGGTGAAAGGAATGGTTCTAGATGTTCCGGTTGAGGAGGGTAATTCTGTGATTGAAGCCAATAATTTCAACGATGGAACTACCGTTGCCAGCATTGCTGATATGAACGAAATGATTTTTGAAGGAAAGGTTGATGAGTCGGAAGTTGGAAAATTGAAAGAAGGCATGGACCTTGTTTTGAGCATTGGTGCCATTGAAGGGGCCGTTTTTGATGCCAAACTCGAGTACATTTCCCCGAAAGGGATAGAAGAAAACGGTGCCATCCAATTTGAAATCAAGGCCATGGTTAACCTAAAAGAAGATTACTTTATAAGGGCAGGCTATAGCGCAAATGCAGACATTGTTTTGGCTAAGGCTGAATCGGTTTTAAGCATTGAAGAAAGCTTGGTTCAATTTGAAGACGGAAAACCCTTTGTTGAAGTGGAAACAGGGGAAGACACCTTTGAAAAGCGATTTGTTGAACTAGGCCTTAGCGATGGTATTCAAGTGGAAGTGAAATCAGGCCTTTCTTCCTCTGATCAAATCAAAAAGCCTATTTAGCCCGGGGGTGAATTTTCATCACCTCCGCCAGGTCGTCTGTATTAAGGTGGGTGTAAACCTCAGTGGTTACAATGCTTTCATGTCCTAGCATTTGCTGCACAGCTCTTAAATCTGCTCCGCCTTGAACCAAGTGGGTGGCAAAAGAATGCCGCAAGGTGTGTGGAGAAACGTTTTTACGAATACCCGCCTTTTCAGTAGCCGCCTTTACAATTGTGAAAATCATGGCCCGGGTTAAAGATTTCCCCCTTCTATTCAGGAATACAAAATCTTCGTTTCCCTTCTGAATGTCTAGATGAAGCCTAGATCCTTCTAGGTATTGATTTAATATTTTAAGAGTGTACTCAGCAATGGGTACCCATCGTTCCTTGTCTCCTTTACCTACTACCTTAATAAGTCCATCTTTAGGGTAAATTTCAGAAAGTTTCAATTGAATCAATTCCGAAACCCTCAATCCGCAACCATATAAAACCTCCAAAATGGCTTTGTTTCTATGACCCTCAGGCTTAGACAAATCAATTTTTCCCACCATTTTATCAATTTCTTCCTTGCTTAAAACTTCTGGCAATGATTTGTCAAGTCTAGGCATTTCAACCTGGTTGGCCGGATTTGAATCTAGGTAGTCTTCATAAACCAAATACTGATAAAACGAGCGTATCCCACTCAGCATTCTACTTTGGGTACGGACGGCAAGGCCTTCTTTTTGAATGGATTGTACAAAACCTTGAATGTGTTTACCTTCAATTTTTAACGGGGCTAAACCCTTGTGGTTTTCGGTTAAATAAGCCTGAAAACGGCGTAAATCACGCTTATAACTGGCAATGGAATTTTGACTCAGCGACCGTTCGAGTTTGATGAAATCTAGAAAATCTTTTTCTGCTTGCTGCCAGTTCATGGATTTGTACTTTTACCCTATGAAAATCGGGATATTGAACGGCCCAAATTTAAACCTGTTGGGCATACGAGAGCAATCCATTTACGGGAAATCTGACTTTGAATCTTATTTCGAAAAGTTAAAGTCGAAATTTCCGGAAATTGAATTGTCATACTACCAATCAAATGTGGAAGGTGAGCTCATTGATCAGCTGCATAATTGGCGGAAGAATTTAGATGGAATTTTATTCAATGCTGGAGGCTATACCCATACCTCTGTGGCCTTACACGATGCCATAAAAGCCATTGATTTACCCGTGATTGAAATTCATATTTCCAATCCGGTTGCCCGTGAAGATTTCAGAAAACATTCTTTGATTGCTGCCGCTTGCGCGGGAAGTATTAGTGGCTTCGGACTGAATTCTTACCTTCTTGGTTTAAAGGCTTTTCAAGAAGATTGGTTTTAATTTCAGGCAAATCGGAAAATTTCCGCTTCCCGAAAAGGAAAAATTGAGCCACCACGCTTTTCATGTAAATTCCTTCCATTTGATCAAAAGAAGGATGATGAGGGATGGCCTTTCGGGAAACTTTTAAGGCCTTCAAGTTTTTGTAAAACTCGCCATGTGCCCGAAGCACGGCTAAAAAATGTCGGGGTTGCATCCCAATCAAAAACTTAACACCCGCAATCCCGTCAAGGCTTAAACGAATAAACATTAGCCTTTTGAATCCTTTCTTAGGAAGGTTCTTATAGAGCATGAAGAGGTTGTTCCGAAAATTCAGGAAGGTTTTCCTCGGGCTTAGGGTGTTTAAGGTTCCTCCGCCTACGTGATAAACCATTGAGGAGGGTACAACCGCTGATTTTCGCCCCTTCCTCTGTAGACGCCAACAAAGGTCAATTTCTTCCATATGGGCGAAGAATAGCTCATCCAATCCTCCTATTTCATGAAAGTCTTTTGACCGAATAAAAAGGCAAGCCCCGGTGGCCCAAAAAACATAGCTAGGGTTTTCATATTGTCCCAAGTCTGTTTCTACCTTATGAAAAAGCCTTCCACGGCAAAATGGGAATCCTAAAAAATCAATGTATCCTCCAGATGCACCGGCATGTTCAAAATGATCCTTTAGGGCATGCGACCGAATCTTGGGTTGAATGGCTGCTATTTCTGGGTGGTTTTTAAAAGTTTCTAGGATGGGCGGAATCCAGTTTTTGGTGACCTCAATATCTGAGTTCAGTAATACATAAACCTCGGCTTCAATTTCTTTCAATGCATCGTTGTACCCCCCGGCATATCCTCCGTTTCGAGCATTTACCAATAAGTTTACCTCTGGAAAAGATTGGTGTAAGAAATCAATGGAGTCATCCGTAGAAGCATTGTCAGCTACCCAGATTTCTGCCCCTGAACTGTGTTCAAGTACCGAAGGCAAAAACTTTTCAAGCCAATGCTTTCCGTTGTAATTAAGAATGACAACTGCTGTTTTCAAAATCTGAAATTCAAGGGACAAAAATACCCTTGCTGGCTAAACTGAAGCATTAATAACAAGAAAATTTATTGGCCAATTTTATTGGGGCCCAGTAGGGGTTTGAAAATCACGATCGTTATCGTTCAACCAAGATCCAAATTGATCCCGAACATTGGTTTGGTCAGGGTTCCCCATTTGGTTGTTCCGCTTGTTCAGCATAACCTTCCATTGCGGATTATTGATTTCACCAATGGCATTGGAATGAATGAGTTTATACTCGTTTGAGGCCAACTCAAAATTACCAAATACAAAGAGCCGATTGGTTTGAGCCCCTAAATTGTAATAATACCATATTTGATAGGGGTAGGCCGAAGGCTCATATTCTCGGTTGTCTACGTCAGAAGGCGGACCATATTTAAGGAAAACCCTGCCGCGGTCGGTTTCAAATCCGCGAAACTGGGGAGTTGAAAATAGGTCATCGGCTTGTTTAAGCTGCTCCAGGTATTCGGCCCAAGCCTTCTCCGGATTATAATAATTCCGGTTCATCCAAAATCCATGAAAAAACCGCTGCATTTCATCCAAGTTTTGCCCCTTCAATTGATTGGCAGCATACTGTTGCTCTGCAGCATCTGCAATGGGGTAAAGGGAACGAATGTAAAGCGACATATCCTCCAAATTATCATATTGGGTGGCGAAGCTATTTTCAATGGAAACTGCCTGAATATCTTTCAAGGCCAGCTGGGTTTGAGGGTTCGACCGATGAAAGAAAACCTTCTTACTTGCGATTTCTTCAAGGTTCCGGTTGAATACCTTGAACACCAAATGGTAATTTCCGGATGGAAGCTCAGAAATGTCAAATCCATTCAGGAAAACATTGACAGACTTGGGCTGAACCTTTTCTGAATGTACAAATTGAGAGATTTTATGCTCCGTATCCGAGGTTTCAATGAAATACCTCACCAAGGCTACATCCTTAAGAACTTCCTCAATATTGTAAACTTCAGCGTAGAAATTGAGCTGTGATTTAGACGAGGGGAAGAAATAATCCCCATATGGAACCTCCACCAGAAGGTCATACCCAGCCTTTGTAATGGTTGAGGGTTTGGTTGACTTTTTATAGGATTCTAAAAAGTTGATATCTGAAATAGCCACCTTATTTTGGGGCATATTAATGGTTACTGGTAAAACTACTTCAAGGGGTGGTTTGGTTGAATTCGCGTCAGAAACCGAAAGGAATACTGAATAAACTCCATTGGGCAAAGGGATCCGATCTTGATGAAGAAAGTTTGGAACCTGGGCCAAAGTGTCTGTGGTTTCCGGGCTTTTCAATCTTATTTTATCTGCATAACGAATGGTATCGTTGGAAGATATGGTTAGTGTAACCGAGACCGCTCCCTGATAAACTCCGTCCCTGATTTCCTCAAAATGAACAGAATGCCCGATAATAGAAAGATAGGTTTCTAGGTATGGATTTCCGTCTGGAGTCTGGAAAACCGCGTGGTTAAACATGGGCCGAAGTTTTTTTGCATGGGAGAAACTGGCCGTTAAAATCAAGCAGAACAAAAGGAAAATACTGCGTTTCATATACTTATTACATTGAGCTTGGAAAATTACGAAAACTAAGCCGGAAAAGAGTGAATATTTCAGTTTGAAGAGTAAGGAAAAGTTATATATTTGCCCCCCAATTCAGGAGAGATGGCAGAGTGGTCGAATGCGGCGGTCTTGAAAACCGTTGAGGGTCACACCTCCGGGGGTTCGAATCCCTCTCTCTCCGCAAGAAAAAGCCCTACAGATGTGCTGTAGGGCTTTTTTAATGCCCAAACCGAAAGCTTGCTTTCAAGGTTTGGGCATTAAAAAAGACCAATAAACCCGAAGGGTTTTAGGGCTTTTTCTTGCAGGTTCCCCACTAAGGGATGTCTCGAATGAAATGAGAGACAATCCCTCTCTCTCCGCATAGATACAGTAACAAATTGTATCAAAATGCTCAAAACCAAGGTTTTGGGCATTTTTTTTGCTTGTTTCACAGGTCTCTCTTATGCCGATGTAAAGAAGCTCACTCGAGAAGAAATTGAATTCAATGAAGACGGCTACTGGATCAAAACCAGAAGACGGAAGACTGGAGGAAAGACCAATATTCCTCTTCTCGAAGTGCCTTGGAAGATTATCATGAAGTATAATCCTTTCTTCGATGAGCTCTTTCCAACGGACAAGGTGCTTCCCATAATGAGTAACCAAAAGCTGAATGCCTACCTAAAGGAGGTGGCAGATTTGGCGGGCATAACTAAGCAGTTGAGTTTTCACATTGCACGGCACACCTTCGCCACTACGGTAACCATGCTAAATGGCGTTCCGATAGAAAGCGTGAGTAAGATGCTTGGTCATAAGAATATCACCTCCACGCAGCACTATGCACGCATCATTGACCAGAAGGTATCGGAAGACATGAAGATGCTTTCCAGTCGCTTAGAACGGAAAATAAATATGAATTGGGCATAATTTAAAAGGAGGCCGGTAAGCATTCTGATTCTTACCGGCCATTATTCAATTATGGAAGAGACATTTAAGATTAGGTCCTATGGATTCCAGGAGTTAGCGACTCTATACCTGCCGAATATTCAGCCGCGGAGTGCTTCATTAAGACTAAAAGCGTGGATTGAAAGAAATAAAGTACTTCACTCAAAATTGGAAGAATTAGGTTTTATTAAGGGCTGCAGGGTACTGACTCCTGAAATGGTAAAGGAAATTACTGCAGTGATTGGAAACCCATATAATTGAGGATCATTTGGTATAGTTATTGATTTTTCAGATTTTCCTGTTTAAGGATTGGATGAAACCATGAAAAAGGGTAGATTAACTTTGACGTAAGTGTAACATTTGTCACAGTAGGTTCAATTTAACTTCTTTAAATTTGCCGGAATTAATAAAAAGAGCACGAGGTCAGGTGCATCAATGAATCAAAAGAAAGTACATATCGCCTTATTTATGCTAATGGTTTACAGCCTCTCATTTACTGTGCAGGCTATGCCATCGTTAGTCCTTGGAGATGTACAGGTAAAGAAAGAATGTCCCAACAAAAAGAATGCAGCCTCCGCTGACTCGGATATTTTTGACCAGGCTACTGAGCAATTCACAAAATCAACTGATGATCAGGACAAGCAAGATGAGAGACCTGCAGAAGTCTCTGTTTGCTCAACATCATCAGTCTTTCTAATAAATGACTACCATCTAAAGTCTTCTCGCAGAGTTCTTGAGAAAGCTACCGTAGTCTTTTCCCCATCTTACTATAAGTCACCCGTTCTGGAGAGCATCCAGGAACCTCCCCAATCAGTTTAATGCTTTAGAGGCTGTAATAGCCTCCTATGCGGGTCGCTATTCCACAGCTATAATTCCCGCGCTACTTCATTTTCTTATGTCCCTTTACATGGACTCATTAAAGCATTAAATAATGAAAATCACAAGTTTTATAAAAGGCAGTTTAGCAGCCTTCATCATGCTGTTTACTTTGGCAGCATCCGCTCAAAATACTGTTGCTACATCTATTGACCAGCAAGTAATACGCGATCTGAATAAAACCCCTAATATGGCTCTGGGGCTGACCGAGGAACGTCACATCCAGGGAGCTTTTAAGTTTTTTAATCAAATGTTGGAAAGCGAAGTCGAGCTAGAGAAGTTCGAGATCGTTATCTGGGGCAAAGTGGTTGAAAACTTGAAGGGGGATACCGAACTTTTCAGGGCTATTGAGGCAAATCAACACCCCAAACTTCAGGTTAGCGTGTGCGAAGTTGCCATGGAAAGATTGGGTGTTGCAGAAGACGAGCTTCCAGAAGGTGCAACACCTGTTTCCAATGCCTTTCTCAGGCTCCTTCAAATTCAGGCAAGTGGGTACAACGTAATCGTGCCCTGATAAATCACCATAAAACATTCGAAGTATGATTAAGAATTTAATCCTGTCCGTATTGGGCACGGGGCTGCTTGCCGCGTGCAATAGCGGGCAAAGCACAACATCAACAGCAGAAAATAAGACTGCTAAAACTGATACCATCAGTATTCTTCAAACGGCTGATATTCATGGCCAGCTAAACCTCCACGATGAACTTTTCTGGGAAGATGAGGAAATCGTTTTCAAAAAATTGGGTGGGATGGCTTACATCCGGTCGCTCTTTGATACTGTAAAAGCAAAAAACCCAAATGGGACGCTGATTCTTGATGGTGGAGACCTTATACAGGGAGGTGCTGTGGCGGCACTTTCTGAGGGCAAAGCATTTCCCAAAATTATCCAGGCCATGGGTTATGATTTTCTTATCCCGGGCAATTGGGAAGTAGTATACGGCAAGCAAACCATGCTAGAGGTATTGAATGATTACAATACTCCTGTAATTGCCGCCAATATGTTTGATGAGGAAAGTGGTGAAAGCTTGTTTCCGCCCTATTATATAAAGGAAATTCACGGTGTAAAGCTTGGCTTCATTTCTTATAATGATCCGGAGATCCCTGTACGCCAGAATCCGTCTTTCAGCAAAGGAATCCACTTCGAAGGGGTAGATCACAACCTCACCAGTTTGATTAATGAACTTAAAGATGTACAAGGCGTGGATATGCTCTTCCTTGTTACTCATATGGGAATAGCCAAGCAGAAGCATCTGGCCGATGACTATGCTTTATCCAGAGTAGACTACGTCTTAGGAAATGACACTCATGAAAGGATTCGTAGGCCCCTTCAGGGAAAACACGCTAAGGTAACCGAGCCGGGTGCTTTCGGCTCTTTCGTAGGCAGATTGGATCTGATTGTAAAAGACGGAAAGGTAATCGATGAGCAGTATGAACTGATGGAAGTAGATCCCAATAAATACGATCCAAATCCGGAAGTGGAAAAGGCAATTGCTGAAGCTACACAGCCTTATCGCGCTGAAATCAATGAAATCCTGGGGTACACTACCACACCGCTTTATCGCTACTTCGTAGTAGAAAACCCTATGGACAATATGATAACCGATGCTGCCCGATGGAAGACTGGTGCGGATATTTCTATTTCCAATGGTTTTCGCTTTAGCCCGCCCTTGGTGCCGGGAGAGGACGGTAAAGTAGCCATCACCCGAGAGTATCTCTGGAGTATGCTTCCGGTAAATGAAAAAGTGAAAGTTGGAAAAGCCAGCGGTGAGCAAATCAAGAATTGGCTGGAGCAAGAATTACACAATGTATTTGCCCAAAACGCCATGGAGCGGTTTGGCGGATGGATGGTACGTTTTTCAGGAATGACGGTAAAGTTTAATGCCAATGCAGAAAAGGGAAACCGCGTACAGGAGATTCTTGTGGGTGGAGAGCCGATACAGGATTCAAAACTTTATACCATGAGTGCCTGCCGAAGGGAAGGGGAAGATCTCAACATGCTTTGCCGGATGCCGGGAACCGTGGACACCAAAGTAATGGACTATACCATCCACGATGTTTTGACAGAATACCTGAAACACAAAGGCACAGTGGCACCTGAAAAGGACGGTCGATCTGTCGCGCTCGATTTGGGTGACAACGTACTGTCGCAGCTTCCCGGTACTAATT
The DNA here is from genome assembly GCA_937139155.1 of uncultured Flavobacteriales bacterium. Classification (GTDB taxonomy): domain Bacteria; phylum Bacteroidota; class Bacteroidia; order Flavobacteriales; family JBLHRE01; genus CAKZPI01. The sequence goes on along the minus strand of CAKZPI010000039.1, from coordinate 2,048 downwards.
ATCATTTCCATTAAACACAATTTAAAAATGAAAAACATAAAATCTTTCGCAACAATATTTCCGGTAGTCCTGATCCTAATTTTAGGAGCGGCTCATACTGTGAGTGGTCAGAACAAAGGTGCAGGACATAAGATAGTGTTTCAGCTAACCGACAATGACCCAGGCAGTCAGAAATCACTTACCAACCAATTGAAGAACCTCACCGAGGGTTGGCCCGAAGCTCAGTTTGAGGTGGTGGTGCATTCTGCAGGCATAAGTTACCTGCAGAAATCCAAAACCAAATATGCCGCAGAAATTGCGGCATTGGATGAACTGGGTGTGGTGTTTAAAGCTTGTGAGAATACGCTGAAGGCCAAGAGTATTTCCAAAGACGATATTCTGGATGTGGCCGGATTTGTTCCGATGGGAATAGCCGAAGTGGTGAAGAAGCAAGAAGCAGGTTGGAGTTATATAAAAGCAGGACTGTAATGAAAGCATTTGCAGTAAATAATGTCCCCGGTTTGATTACAGCCGCAGCATTGGCCCTGCTTTCGGTCTTCCTGGCCGGCTTTGGCAGCTTCTTAGGTTCGGCCACCATTGCCCTTATCCTGGGTATGCTGATGGGCAACACCCGGTTAAGATCGCAGAAAATAGAGAAAGGCCTGGGATTTACGGAAAAGAAAATCCTCGAAGCGGCCATTGTTTTAATTGGCTTCGGAATGAATGCCCACATTTTTTCGGCCCTGGGTGCCAATACCTGGGTGTTTGTTGGCAGTTCGGTAGTATTGGTACTCATCATAGCCCTCTTAGTCAGCCGCTGGTTTGGACTTTCCTCAAGTCTCGGAGCACTTATAGGTGCTGGCAGCGCTATCTGTGGGTCAGCGGCCATTGGGGCCGTTTCACCACTGCTGCACAGCAAGGAAGAAGAGACTGGACTGTCTATCGGAGTAATCAATTTGCTGAGCACCCTCGGCTTGATTTTTCTGCCCATCCTTAGTGGGGTGCTAGCATTAAGCACTGAAAGCTCAGGCCTGGTGATAGGTGGCGTGCTACAATCTATGGGGCACGTAGTAGGTGCTGGTTTTTCATTGGGTGACGAGGTAGGTACGGCTGCAACGGTGGTAAAAATGGGGCGCATTCTACTGATAATCCCACTGTTGCTGGTGCTATTTTTTATGAACCGTAAGAAAAAAGTGGAAGGAAAGAAGTTAAGCTTTCCGGTATTCATCCCTCTTTTTATTGGCGCCCTGGTGCTGGCACAGATGCCGTTTTTTTTGGAAAGCTGGGCGGCATTTCTGGCTAAAGCGGGCGGCTTCCTGCTCGTTGCAGCGATGGTTGCCATTGGATACAAAATCAGGTTGAAGCCACTTTTTAAAATGGCTGGGCCAGCCCTGGCCGTAGGCTTTGTGGTGTTTGCATTCCAGATACTGCTCTATCTGCTCTTTCTCTACCTGTAATAATATTTTAAGAAATGAAACTGAAGAAAATGAGTAAAACGAAAAAGGAAACAATAAAATGGAGTGCCACCATTGGCATTGTACTCCTCTTATGGCTAACAGGTTGGCACAAGCCCCTGATTGCTGGAGTTCAGCGCGCGGTTTTAATTACCGGCATCATCCAACCGGATGTGTCGGATGAACCGGTGAAGAAGGTTAATGAAGCGCCTCATTTAGCCATGATCGATGAAGATGGAAACCGGGTGAACCTCGCGGACTTTGGTGGTAAACCTGTGTTCCTCAATGTATGGGCTACCTGGTGCCCGCCTTGCAAGGCCGAGATGCCCGGCATTCAAAACCTGTATGAAGATGTAAAACCGGACGGGATCCAGTTTGTGATGATTTCTACCGATCGCGATTTTGAGCTGGCTAAAAAATACAAAGCCCAGAATGGATATACTTTTCCCATTTACCGGGTTAACAGTCGTTTTCCGCAGGAATTAAACGCTAATAGCATTCCTCGAACTTATGTGCTTGATGGCTCTGGTGCTGTAAGAATTCTGACTAACGTAAACATAAAATACTTGTAATCAGGTATTTAAAATTCCGATGTCTTTTGGTTTGATGTCAAAT
>CAKZPI010000038.1 GCA_937139155.1 uncultured Flavobacteriales bacterium | reverse complement strand
ACATGTTCTTTTTCTTTTTCAGTAGTTGCTTTTTTAATTTCTAAATCTTTTTCTTTAATGGTTTCAATCAATGAGTTTCTATCTCTATGATGGTAAACAGCCAAGGCCACCAAAAAGAAGAAAAGCACTCCTGCCAGTATGCTTTGTTCAGTTATTCGCTCAAGGATTCCTGCGGATTCTTCCAAGATTCAAGTTGTGTGAGGATTTTATTATGAAGCGCTTGATAGCTATCTTCTTGATAAAGGGCCTTAAGTCGTTCGTATTCCTCAAGGTGTTCCTTTATCATTTTATAGTTATGATCTAGTTCAGCCCTGGATGGTAAATTGAGAATGGTGTCCAAACGAAACCATAGGACCCCTGTTGTTGTCATGCTGATTAACCCAGTGCCAAGTGCCCATATGGATTCAATTTGATACCAGCCTTGCCAAAAATTGATGGTATTGATTACGTGTCCAACTCCACAGAGGAGAATAAACATTGCTCCAAGCCAAAAGACGTTACCCACAGATGGTTTAAGGTCCGATCGTCTTCTGGCAATTTTATAGATCATTACAGGTAGGGCGAGGTAAGCCATTGCAATAAGTAGGTTGCCAACAACCCATGGCCATAGAATGGTTGGCTCCCAAGCAATGCAGTATCCATGAGGCATAAAATTCATACTAAAGGGATTTAAGCCGGCGGTACTCCAGAACACGAGATTTCCGGTAGGGTTTGATGTTGACTTGATTTGATTGATTTCCGCCAAGGATATAAACTAAGTCCTGATCCTGGCGAATGAACAGGCCTACATGACCTTTCCAAGAGGTTCGGGCTTCTCTCCAGAGGATTACAACATCTCCAGGCTTTGGCGTCTCCACTTGCCAGCCTACCGTAAGCCATGACCTAGCATTAAGCTTTCCGGAGGATTCATATCCGCATTTAGTGGCGATGTAATTGATAAAGGCGGAACACCAAGCGGTTTCATCGTTTTTAACCCATTGGTGGCCTATCTCTTTGAAAAACTGAAGAATGACAGGGTTATTTTCTGCCGGACCGGGTAATTCGTTCAATCCGTAATATTCTAAGGCTTTATGCAATAATTTTTCTTGGTACATCACAATAGGGAAAAGGTTGATTTTGGTTGATACGGTGAGTCAGGTTCATTGCCGGTGTAATTATGGCTTTCTTTAAAGGAAGGAAACAGCTGATCAGAGGTTTTCTGATTTAGATACTTCAGCAAAGCTATAAGGGCCTGTTCTCCGTTTTTCCGAGCCTGTTTTCGGTATTCACCCAGTATTTTGTCAGACCCGACCTTGGATTCCTCAAAATTGGCAGTAGAGGTTGCCAGGGCTGAATAAACCATAGCCCCATTCTCTTTGATTTGAACGGAATTTTCCAAGATGGCTTGTGAGATGGTGAAATGGGCAATGACAGGTTGGATTAGGTTTAGAAGTTCTTTCTCGTCGTTTGACAGATTATCGCTGACGATTTTGCCTCGCAAAGAATCGACCAACTCTAGGGTAATGTTTGATTCAACCACCGCCCGTTCAATTCGTTTCATGATGGGTGAAAGCCCCCAATAGGTCATTGCCGAACTCCCGATGTTTACTTGTTCATTGAATGCCCAGGTTGAATTTACCAGTAAATTCCGTCTAGAGATATACTCATCGCTTCCTGCCCAGGTTGAAAAATCATTCTTATTGTTGAACAGGTAATTAAGAAGTTCTTCAAGTCCATTGTACGCGGTTTCAGCGAAAGAATCTCGAGCTTGTTTGAACTGCCATTGATACGCTGAACTCTCTCTGCTGGCTGTTACCCCTGCATTGGAAATATCAACGGTAGCTTGAGGCAACCACTTGTAAACAGCAAAACAGGCAAGAGGTCTTTGAATGAAGGGCAAGAGCTTCTGTTGTTCAGCATTTAAATTTGGAAATGCATCAAGGAGTTCCAATAAAAAGTCTTCTGAGATGAACGGGCGTAGGAAAAGGTATTGGGCATCATGTATGAATGGAGTAATGACTTCCATTGATGTAGAAACGGAAACTCCGCTTTTGGCTCTAAATTCTTCGATGTTTTCAAAGAGGACTTTCATGTTGGGGTGTTTTGAGATTTGGTTTCGGAACCTTCATCAAGCCGGGCTACCCTGTAGTTTTCAAACCACCAGGTTAATCCAGGATGCTTTTTAGACCATCCATTAAACCTTGAAATTAAATCCAGGGGTTTAAGCACAATGTCTTGGTGTGATTTTAGCCCCAGTTGATAAATATTCCAGGCCACGCGCTTGTCGGAGCCAGATCCAGCTGAACCTCCCCCCTTTCCTGGCTGATTTCCAAAAAGGGTTGGGTCTACCTGAAAGTTTTTGAAGATATGTGCGTCGGCTTCTTGGCTATCTTCAATGTAAGTACCGTCTTTGAGCTTATCTTCCACTGGCTTTATTTCCCACTGAGCATAGCGTTCATAGCCTTCTTTTTGACTTAGAACAGGAAAAAGGATACTTTTTCCTGAGTTCTCTTTATTGGTCAGGAATTCGTCAAAACGCCTGTGCTCTTCTTCCACAATGGCTTGCCTTTCGGCTTGGCTTTTGTTTTCAAAGTCTGGGTATTTCCAAGTCCACCACCAATCCGGAACTAGCACCAGGTACTTGATGGAGGTTTGGTTGGCTAGGATGTATTTTTTGAATTCGGTAACAGACTGAGCTATCTCCAGCCATCCTGATGAAATCAGGTTATACCATGAAGGCCGCTGGTAATATTTTTTGCCAGGAGAGGTGAAATTGACTTGAATGATGAAATCACTATCCTTTTTGTTCAGTTTAATGAATTCAATTGGGGAAAGGTTTGGAACAACCGGTAGGCTGACGGTGTCTTCCAGAGAGCCGAATTCATACCAATCATCCTTAATCAGGCAAGATTCAATTTCTCGTTTGGCTTTGTTCAGCTTCCATCTGCAATCCACAGATTCAGGGCAGGTGAGATAAACAATTCTACTCCGGTCTTTTGAAAGGGTGATTTGCGGGAAAATATTTGCGAAATAATAGAAGTACACCGAGGCATTTCTGGCATACTGCTGAATGTCGGTGTTAAAAAGCCAGTCTTCAATTTCCGGGTCGTAAAGCTTTTCAAAAACCTCTTTACCATTTTCCAACGATCGCTTGCCATAAGTCAGCCCTCCCCCATATAAGGCTCTTGACTTCCAGTCCAGCAAGGCACATGCGGAAGAGGTTTTCCCCAGCTGGTCAACAATCCGATTGGGAAAGTCATTGGAGTCATTGTACCAGAAGGCAATATCTGAACCCTCACCAGCATCTACTTGTTTTGGACGCTTTGGGTCATCTGTTTTACCTGTAATCAGAACAGTCTTCGAGTCTCTTTTTTTACCAAAGGATAATATCGGCTGGTTCATCGCAGGGTTATTTTTTTTCCGTTAAAACGAGTCATGAGGTAAATATGAACGAAGACGTTATGGTCAAGACCTTCAATTGTGTTGATGTTGATGATGTTTTTGTTCTTGATGGTTCGGGGCACAGGTCTCATCACGGCATTAAAAAGGTCTACCCGCTTTCCTGCTGTTTTTTTCTTCAAGTCGCATTGGTAAAAAGTGAGATCAAAGGGCTCTCCGGTACGCATCAATTCCAGGGCTTGTTTAAGTGATATCACATCTGCTTCCATAGGACCAAAGTGGAAGAAGAGCGCCTTTAACCAAAGGACATCAAGCGCGCAAGTAGCTCAAACACCTGTATTCCAATAATTTAAGGTGTAATTAAAATTCAATAGGCTGGCAGGCAGTCTCTTGAATTGGGTTTTTGCTTCCTCCTTTTTCTCAAAAAGAGGTTGAAGTCGCAACCGACCACGCCCCACAGTATGCCTGCGAAGTAATTACCCTCCTGAGCGCAGATGATATATGAAATGCCGATCCCCTATGGTCGTGCTATGGTGATGGAAAATAATTGCGAATTGCCCCCTATTCTATCTAGTTGTAGGGCTAAACAAACCTGACATGCGCAGCTCTCTTGCCATTTTTCGGTACCCATAAACCAGGTTATCAAAGGCATCCGAGAAGTGGGTAGTGTGGTGTTGGCGCTCGAGCGGAGCTGTTTTCTCCTCAGACTTATCTTTCTCAAACCCTTTTGAGGATTGTTTGATACCGGCTTGCTCCATTGAAACAAGGAGGTCTTCGCAGTTGTCTTGGTTGAAGCTAAGGTCAAAGAAGGTTTCATCGCGTTCGGTTAAACATGCATTGATGTAGTCAAACTTCTCAGAGTGCTTAGGTGCTTGCCCAATAAATGTGGGGCGAACCGTCCAGTTATTCTTCTTGAACCTTTTGATGACTTGGTTTTTAAGGCTTTCTCGACCTGGGTCTTTTCCAATGGCCGTGTGGTCATAGAAGTAATTGATGGATTTGTTTTTGTGGAATCGATAGTAATTGCAGAACTGATCCACCAGGTCGGATATCATTTTAGGGGTCAGGCTGTACATTGAGTTAAGCACTCGAATGTGGTTCTTTGAAAGCTGACCACAAACCAGGTTGTTGATTTTACCTCCATAGTCAAAAGAAACATCAATGGGGGCTTTTGCATTTAGGTCAGCGTCGTGTCTGCAGTCTTTGTCAGCAAGCTTATTGAAGTTGTATTCAAGGGAATCAATAAAGGAATAGTCAAATGATGGCGAGGTATGTTTGTCACGATCAAGCCCTGGATAGAAGCCATCTGGAAGCTGGATGCCTCGTTGATTAAGTATAGCTGTTCTAAATATCCTGTCTGACAGGTTTTTACGCTGCTGGTCAAAGTAGTCTTGCCCAAGCACCTCTAGGTTTTCAAGTGCGCTTGCCTCTGAGAAATAGACAAGCCCAGTTCTCAATTTAGCAAGTGCACGCTGATACTTTCGTTTTTTACGATTGAGGGCTTGTATATGGGTGTGAAGTTTAGCTTTTGATATGGCCAACTCGACGCTTGTAAGTAGGTATTGAATTTGGAGGATGAGTTCCACTTTCTCCCGATCCATTTCATGTTCCTTTTCCAGGATCCATGATCCTTTTAAGGTAGTAGGCATATCTGTGGTAAACATTACACCCCGGTAGTTTGGAAGGTGCCCAAAGAACTGCAGGTCACCTCGCAGGGTCGGAGCTGTTTCTTCGTCATAGCGGTCCTTTTTCAGCAGCTTGGCTTCATCTCCTCCAATGTATGCCAGGGATAACCCATTTGAGCTTCCAATTCGGTCCTGGCTTATCATGATTTGGATTGATCCATTGAACCAGTAGACGCAAAATTCTTTCCGCAAAGGTTCTGTATAAGGCCTTGGCCAGTTCCATTTCTTTGGCGGCTCGTGGCCAATTACAAAGTGGACATCACGTTTGTAACCGAGCTTATTCCAACCATTGATCATTGGAGGGAGGGTCCGAACCAATATTTGTTGAAAGGTTGACCCAATCATTCCACCTGAAGAGCGGGGCATGGTGCTGGCTTGGTCAACAAACCATGGAGCCAACACACCGGTGGTTTTACCCGTTCCCCTACCCCAGACTAGATAATTTTCTCGTGCACCAACCAGGTAAGTTCTAAGTTGAGGCTTATTAAAGTGCATTACGTTGTGATCACTCATCGGTCTCTACATCTTCTGCCATGGAGTGGATTAGGTCCATCACCTTTTTTTCAATTTCCTCAGGCTTCGCTGGGTTCACTCCCATTTGTTCTGGGGTGAAAAGGATGATATTTTGATGGAAACGGAAAGAGCTTGGGTCAAGTTGTTCGGCTTGATCCCGATCAAGGCCCAGAAGTTTCATCATAAGGCCGTCGTTTGCGTTTAGGCCACGAACATCTCTTTTGGCCAGCGCAATGCGTCTGGTTTCTCTCAGCTGCTCCATCATCATTTCTCGATGTAGGTTGCGGTCTTTGACCCCGGGGGCCTCACCAAAAACATACATCATGTCTTTGAAATCGGAATAGGCCGTTGCTTCACTGATGCCAAACTCTTTGGTCAAAGCGGTAATGGTTTTTCTCCTGGATTTAATCCTAAAGTATATGTTGCGGGCTGTTGACCAACGAAGCAACTTCTCCTGCAGCTTAGCGCCAAGAGTGACCTGATTGTTGTCATCGGTCAAATACCTAATGACCTGGTCCCGGTCGTTCATTTTAACGGTTTGTACAGGTTTGCTACTCATCGGCTAGGGGTGTTACGGATTCAAGGTTCTCTATTAGTTTCATTGACAGGGTTTGTGCAGGAGCTGAGTTGTTTTTAGCCAGTCGAATAATGCCCTCACGAATTTCCAGTTCGGCTTGAAGCTTTCCTGCCTTGAAGCATTTAGAGAACTGGTTGTCACCAGATAAAAACTGCAAGACCTGATCTTCATTGAGCTCCAAAATCTCGGCTGTTTTAAGAGGCTCCATGAATGCGGCTCCCAATCTGGTAACCATCTCCTGCTCTTGAAGGGAAAGGTTATTCGGGTTCATTTTCAAGTATTTCATTCATCCATTTTAAGTGAAACTCCGCAAGGGAAGAATCGTTGGAAATCAAACCGACTTCAATTCTTGGGTTCCTAGTGAAGTTTGCCGAACCGATCATCGAGAAGACCCGGTGTTCTCCCTGAAAGACTAAAGCTTTTGCATGGCATTTAGCCAGGGTAATTCGATTGGAGTTTGATTTTAGAAGGTGAAAGGATTCTGGCCGTCGATCGTTGATGCGGTAATCCAAAATGCAATTAAGCTCCGTAATTAACCCCTCAGATTTCATTTGGACAATCGTTCGAATTGGGTCTTCTGTGATGGTCCATGTAGAAAGGGTAAGACGCCCTGGTCCGGCAATTTGAACGATGGCCTTTAAAACCTCATGGTTTGACCACTTCCCCTTGGTACAGAAATGTAGCTGCCCGTTTAGGTTTTTAAGGATGGAGGTCAGAGCTAAGCATTCCTGGTCAGACAGCCATCCTTGGTTGTCTGTTTTTAGAACAACCGCCTCTGGCAGTTCGTCCTTTATTTTGTTAGGTTTTGAATCAAACAGCATGCTCTGATAGTTTGATTTCTATGCGTTTTATTTCTTGTTTCCAGAACGCAATTTGCTCGGCTTTCGAAGGGTTTTTCTTGTGCCTAGAAATATAGGATCGGTAACGATTCCGAATCCTCATGAGCTCTACGGCCTCTTCGGGTTCCTGAGATCGTGCCACCTTAGCTGTATAGTTATTGGGTAAGATTTGACCGTGTTTGGTATAATGATCAAGAATCAGATAGATGTCCTTGATTTCGTTTGCGGCTCGAACAATGTCGATGCAAGCCTGCTTTCGCTGTTCATCCTCCAAAAGTTCCAATTGTGGATGCAGATAATCAATGAGTCGGTAGAGCACTTCTTGCCGGTCAAAAGCGGGGTCTAGTTCTTTGGGAAGGTCAGCTTTTTTCGGTCGTTTGAGCGTCTTACCCTCTGAGGATAGCTTGGGTTTTGTTGTTGATGTTTTAGATGTGGCCTGGGGTTTTTTATAGGCCTTTAACGATTCGAGAAGCTTATCCTGGTTAAACGAGGTTGGTCCTGCCTTTATAAACATTCGATACATAAAATCTTTACCGATCAGCGACAAATAGAGTTCGCAGCCAGCGTTAAAATCAGCTCCCTTTGAGAGCCATCGAACGACCTTTACATCCATAAAGTAAAGATGCCCCCTGGGTATTGCTGTTTCAAGGACAACCTAAGCTGAAACAGAACAAAATGTGTGAAACGATATATAGGGGTAAAAACCCGAAAAAAACTGTGCTTTTGTACTGAACAAACCTAATTAACAGTATTACAGTCACTTACATCAGCACAGTTTTAGCACGAAAAGTTCAAACCAGCACAGTTCAGTACAAACTAGGAAGTATCGTGCGCTATAATTCATCGGGGCAAAAGGTGTGAAACGATATATAGGGGTAAAAACCCGAAAAAAACTGTGCTTTTGTACTGAACACACCTAAATAACAGTATTACAGTCATTTACATCAGCACAGTTTTAGCACGAAAAGTTCAAAGCAGCACAGTTCAGCACAAAAAAAGCCCGGCCATAACAGACCGGGCAACCAAAACACTATGACCTCCTACTTATTAGGATTCCTTTTTAGACTTGTTTCCAGAGGAGGATTGGGGAACAAGTTCAAGATACGGGAATCCGCTCTGGATCAATGCACGAGCTTCTTTGAGTCTGATGGTATTAAGGTTAACGGTTCGGCCCTTCCAGTGCACAAGCCCTGGTTTAATCTTAATGACTTTGACCTTACCGTCAAGATGTTTATTGAATCCACTCATTACGCAACGGGTTCATAGGATATGGCTGAATCGTATCTAAGAATACGACCATAGCTCATCACTTTAATTGGAAAACCTCGCTTACCGTCAGAATTTTTACCCGACTGGAAGTTATGGGAGATTCGAGCTGGGACATGCTCGTCGCCTAGCTGAATTACCTTGCCGTCGGCTAAATGCACGAAGGCCACCATGTTGTGGTTATTGGCTTCCTCGAGCACGCCCAAAGCAGAGTCGGAAATGTTGGAGACAATACCATTTAGTTCAAGCTTTTTAGAGGTTCCGATGAATTCGGCAACATCTTCCGCTGTAAGTTCGTTTTCATTCATCACCATTTCAAGTTTGTACATTTCTGTACCGGTCTTGAGGGTATGCGGATCAGCAATTACGTTCCGTTCGGCAGCTGTGGCGGGTGCTACAGTAGGAACGGCGAAGGAATCAAAATCCTGATGTCTTGCGAAAGAAAGGATGATTGAGGTTCCCGCGGGATTATTTTGACCTTCTTCAAGTAAATCTTCTAGGTTCATGACTGCTTATTTTGAGGGTTGAAGAATGCCGGAGTTCATTTTCTCCAGGGTTGTCACCAGCTTTTTATCCTTGGCAAGCTCCTCTGCAGAAACCGTGTGGTTTACACCATCAATTCGAACGGTACATGAAAGTTTTTTGGAAACTCTGTACTTCGCCCCTTTGGAACCAGAAATGATCACCACAGGTGCTTCAGATGCTTCATCCAACTGGGTTTCAAGTTTCTTCTGAAGCTCTTCATGAACTTCGGAAGATTGCTCAACCTCCAATTCCAGGTTTTCAACCTTTTCTTTAAAGTCATCTCGTTCTTTGGTAAGCTTTTCAACCTGAGATTTGAGGCTTTTTAACTCAGTCTCTTTTGATTTAAGCTCGTCTTGAAGTTCTTTCTCGGTAGGCATGATTAGGTAAGTTCTTGATCGTTAGTGAAAACAATTTCGGGAATAAGGAATCCCAGTCCTTTCCAGAAATCAGTGAATACCTTCAATTTTCGGTCCACTTGTTCCAACATGAAACGGTTCATGTTAATGGATTTCTTTCGGATTTGAATCAGGTTGGACTTAGGAGTAGCAAACCACTTATTATCTCCTGCCATAGAAGGAAGGCCAACAATGGTCATGTTGGAGAACTTGGGGCGGATTGGGTTTGCATCGCCTCCAATCTGAATGAACTTCACCCCATACTTAGCCTCATAGCCTCGTACAAACCGACGTTCAAGGTCTTGGCTCATGCACAAGTCCATGTTGCGGTTTCGATAGAGAACATCAATCGAGTCGATAAAATCTTCAATTTGCTCCACAAACGAAACCGGATCTGTTTCTGGAGCTCCTGTAACTATCGGAGAAATTCGGCCAGCGGTCACCTGGTCATTGATGACTTTTCGAAGCCCATCAATGTTGGTTCCCGGGGTAGTTGCAGTTCCGGGGGTAGGAGCGGCATAAACGCCCTTGTAGACTTCTTTAAGCTCCCAGTTCTCGCTCATCTTAGGGATAAGATGAACTTCAAGCAACCAGCGAATGAAAGGCCATTCCTTATAACTTAAACTATTTGAGGCTAAAAACCCTAGCCAAGTCGCTTCTAGGTCATTGGGGTATTCCTCAAAGTCAACTTTGAAGTGCTTGGCGAAAATTTCGATTGGAACAAATTCCACTTCACCCAATGGGGTCCAGGCTTTTTGATACCCTTGGAGAATATCATCAATGCGAGACTCCGATGCGCGATAGACCGTATCGTCTGTACGCATTTGGGTCATGATGCTGTCAGTCTCATTTGAGAAGTCTAACTTCTTAACGAGTCTTGACATATTGGTTGAGTTTGAGCCTTCGTAATAATCTCCAAACTCGGTAACAATTTGTGAAACGTCCATAATCGTTTAATTAATGGTGGTTATTGGTAAAGTGGATTTCCTTCCAGAGCTTTATAGTGGTCGTTTTTGAACACATCCTTTAGGTCGTCATCATTTTCCTCAGTGTCATCGCCTTTTTTTCTTGGCCCTTGTGGTGGATCGGCTTTTTGCTTTAAGCTTTCAACCTGATCCGTAAGGCTTTTAATCTTTGATTCAAGGCCAGACTTCTCCTCATCGGACTTTTCAAGACTAGATTGCAAAGAATCTCGTTCTTTCTCCATGGCTGAAAGCTGATCTTCAAGAGAAGATGCTTCTTCGAGCCGATCATTCAGCTCCTGAAGTTGATCTGCGGTGGGATTGAATTCAACTTGGTCTTGATCGGCTTTGGCCGAAAGTCCAAAAAAGGCCATCAAGGCCACAAGAGATGTTAAGATTTTCATCGGTTCAGGATTTTTATTTTCAGGGTTTCCCTTCGGTTTCGGGCTATGATTATCAATGAAGTTTTGAATTTTTTCCAGCACTCCCCGGTTCTTCGTTGAATTCTTGCTCGGGTTCCATGAGGCTGCAACCTTCATGAGGTTTTGATCTTTGACATTCCCCTGGGGAACTTTTGCTTCAACCTCCAAAATTTGGTCAACAAGGTTTGCCTCAAGGGCTTCGTCGGAATTGAACCAGTTGTCTTCGTAGTTCATCCACTCTGCCATGACCTGGTCAAGAAGTTTCCCAGTACGATTAGCCAGGTTGGTTGCCAACGCTTTATCAAACTTATCTAAAGTTGCAGCATACGTTCTCATGTCTTTAGCATTGCCCCAGGATATTCCTGATGCATTGTGGATCATGAACATCCCTCCTTGAGCTATTTCCACTTGGTCGGCAGCTTGGGAAATAATGCCGGCCATTGAAGCTGCAATACCATCTATTCTAGCGATGGTTGGTTTAGGGCAATCATAAATGGCAGAGAAAATACCCATTCCTTCAATCACATCTCCGCCAACAGAGTTGATGTGAATAATGACTTGGTCGTTGTTTTTTACGGCTTCATCAAGATCGGAGATGAACCGCCTGGAAGTATTGTCAATATCATTCCACCAATCGAATCCGATTGTACCGTGCAAAAAAACTTTACCTGTCTTAGGCATGCTGGAAATTGAGAGATTAACAATTGTAGATTGCTAATTTCAAGCAGAAGGAAAGGGTGTGAAAGGACTTTAATTGAACTCTTGAGAGAACTCGTTTGAAAAATCACCTGTATTTTCATCAGGAATGTAGCTGGGTGCATGCAGACGTAAAGATTGAACCGGCAATTGGCCTTGAAATTTAAACCTGTAGCCATCTATGTTTCCGTAATTGCTTCCGGTGCTAAATTCAAAGGTAAATCTAAGGGGGTATGCCGGGGTTCCTGCAACTCGATATTTCCCGGTATTATCTTTGACTTTTAACAAAAAGAGATCTCCTGTCATTTTCCTGAATAAAAGCTTCAGCTGGTCATTTTCACCTGGAATAAACCCTTCCAATGTGGGTTTAAAAACAGGGCCAGAACCGGTCATAGAAATGGGTTCTGAAAACTTGGCCTGAGTGCGCTCTGTATAGCCTTTTAGCCATGATTTGCCTTCAATAAAGTTAAGGTCACTGGTAAGCCAACCGGAATTGGTTTTGGGAAAATCGGCTAGATCACCAACCAATACAAACCAAAACTCACTCACTCCTCCTAGGTGATTAAAATCGGGCGATGGAAAATCGGTCAAATAAATCATCGATAGGATGGTTTATGGTGATTGTTGGCTATATTTTCGGGACAAAAGTTGACATTTTTGCGCAAACCTTTAGAAAGGCTTGGTTTCGGCGATTTCCTTCTGCGGTAATAAGCTTTTTTTAAGCGCTCATAGTTGAAATGGTCTGCTAAATCATACTTCAAAATGAATTCATTGATGCTGTTTTTGATGTAACCATGGCTTTCTGCCGAAACAGATCTGCCATCGATGTAATCAAACAATTCCTTAATCATCAAATATTCAATAAAGTCGGACAGTTTGTTTTGATTTTCTACACTCATGTATCGGTATCCTGGACGGGTATCAAGGATAGCTTTTGAGTTTTTACCAAAATACCGGTCTTTTAATTCGAGTAGCAAATTTGGTGTTCTGGGATTTTGAGGGTAACCTTTTTCAATTGCATTGATTATGAAGTAATCGATTACACCATCGCCTTTGACTTTAATGGAACCATTCTCAAAGTTGGTGTTCTCTTTGATGTAAGTCAAAAGATATGGTGCCACTTGTATTGAGATACAATATGCCATAATCTAGAGTCGCTTATCGGATTTGATTAGGCCCAACTTTTTCTTTATGTACTGAAGGGTAAGAGCAAGGGCTTCTTCTTTGAACCAAACCAACAACAAACCAAAGGCAAAAACCAAAGCAAGTTCCATTTTCGAAGGAGGTTTAGGCACCTTATCCCACATGGCTGTAATCCAAACCCCAATTGCAGCACATGATATTAGGAACCCAATGATGGTGGTGACGGTAGTGAGGATTGATTTATTCTTGTCTTCCCTTTCCAATGATCTATACTTTGTAGGTTAATCCTGTAAATCGAATAAAATAGATGACTGCGTTCTGTTCAGGTACTGGTAAGGTACCTCCAAACCAAGGTATTGCCGGGTATCCATGACTTAGTGGCAAGATTATATCATCGCTGTAAAATCGGCCCAAGCCTTGTTGACTCAAAATTTTGACCTGATCTTGAGTTGGAACCTGTAAATCGGTATCCAAGCGACGGTAATGTGAGGATACCTGAAACTGATGATTATAATAGCGCCAAACAGCTAAATGTTCATGACTATTTTGATGGCCTGTTTTTGTCTTTTTTCGGCGCCATGGAAAAGTGCTGGTACCGCCTAGTTTATTCCAGTCTGCCTGTTCTGATGAGGGTAGGTCATAACCAGAAAGGTGAGGACTGAAGAACACCCGAATTTTCACACCCTTTGCGAACAATAGCTTACCAGCAGTGATTAAGCAAAAAAACAAAAAGGCCACTACGATGCTAGGCATCCGCTTTCCAGGCTTATGTTTAACTATAACCATCATGGGCTAATGGTGTTTTTGGTGACATAAGCTCCAGAGACCCTGAGTTGGTGCACGAACTCACCTTCACTAATACCCATACGCCAGGTACCATCGGTGTTTTTATCGCCGAAGTAAATCCAACTGGTGGTGGCAAGCTGAATGTCTGCATCCGCCCT
>CAKZPI010000037.1 GCA_937139155.1 uncultured Flavobacteriales bacterium | reverse complement strand
AAATTTGACATCAAACCAAAAGACATCGGAATTTTAAATACCTGATTACAAGTATTTTATGTTTACGTTAGTCAGAATTATAAAACTTTTTGACTTGAAGCGGTTATGGTGTATATTTACACCAAATATTCAGCTATGGCAAGGCAAAGCATATCACTTACACAACCAAATGATGAGTGGCTAAAGCTTCAGGTAGAAAGCAACGAATACTCTAGTAAAAGCGAGTTGGTTAATGACCTTATTCGTCAGGCTCGAAAGCAACAACAACAATTAGACTGGCTGAGACTGAAGCTTGAATCTGCAGAGAAAAGCGGATTCACCAATGACTCTAAGGAAGACATTAAGCGAGCCTCTAAAGGTTCTTTGAATGGCTAAATACAGATTATCGAATCAAGCCAAAGAAGATCTCATTCGAATTCACCAGTACAGCATGATCAAGTTTGGTGAAGCCCAAGCTGACAAGTACCTTGATGCATTCTTTGACCATTTCGAACGAATATCTGAATGCCCCAAATCATTTGAATCTGTTGGTCACATTAAACCTGGATATAGAAGATGTGTATGTGGAGTGGATAGCATTTTTTTCCGGATAACAAAGGATCTTGTAGAGATAATGACCATCATTGGAAGACAAGACATCGATCAAATATTCAAGTAAAACCCGTTTGCCAGCTTCTCATAAAGAACATTGCCGTTCCGATAGGGCAAATTCAATTCGGTTTATGCGGGTGGTTCTCCTGGTGGTCAATTGAATTTGCAGGCTGATTTACGAAGGAAAGGCTAAATCTTTATTTTTGGGATTATTAAGAACCAAAGACAACGGCAACGTTCATTATGCAGAGACGTTGGCAAACATTAAGCTTCATTCATGATAAGTAGAATTTCGATTGCTTTTATTTATATTCTAGGGACGAACTTTTGCTTTTCACAAATTTTGACTGAGAAGGGAATAATTCAAGAACAATTAGCTTGTTATGAAGAGATTTTACCAGAGTTAATTAATGATAACATTACCTGGTCAGATTGCGCAACCCCACCCGTTCCTCCAATACCTTTAGAAGCAATTAAAAACCCAACATTTAATGACTCATTAAGGTTTTCAAACGAAATTCTTGAATATACAAGAGCGAAAGAAGCTTATCACAAGAAGAAAGAAGTATATATAGAAAACAGTCTATTTTCTATTAATGAATTTTACAAGATGGGACATGACTCATGCGATTTCATTGTCCCAGAGCTTCAAAACATATTGGTGGAAAAGCCAAAAAGGTTTGACAAAATTTTAGTCCATTCAAATTATAAGTATTCTTCAAATAAAGATTCTTCGATAAAATTAAAACTTAGTCGAATCTGTTTTGATGATCAAAAGCGGAATGGCTATCTAATTTTCCAAATTGAGGACATGTTTGGCACAGTAACGACTAAATGCTATAAAATTAAAGTAGAGTCGGGAAAATGGAAATTGCTGTAATAAGAAAACGTTTACCAATCGAGTAGACGGCGCCGCCACTAAACAGTAGCGGAGTGCGCCTCTCACAGGTCTGCTGAGGCCACCAAGCCGATGGATCTCGTACTTGGCGGCTCGTAACCCACCATTTCGGCCGCTCTTAACACCAACCATAACTATTTTGCACCCTCTAGATTAATACTTTACATTTCTGCAAAGTAAAGATGCCCATGCTGGGCACACACAAAAAATAAACGCAAGTCGGCTTTAATCCCCTCCTGGCAAGGCATTTACGGTGAACGGAGAAACCTCTCGTTTCTTTACAACACCACGAAGCCGCCCTACGTTTATTAAAACCGTTAACGCCAATTGAAAAAATTCGGTAGAAAATCAAAATTGAGGTATCTTTGAATATGGACTCTGCAGATTTACAAAAATCAAAAATAGAACTTGCCAAAATGGTACTTTCTATTGAAAGTGAAGCGATTATTGAAAAACTAATAAACCTCTTACGCTCGGAGGAAATTGACTTTTGGGATGAATTGACTGATGAACAAAAGGCTGATATTGAGCTTGGGGTTCAACAGGCAGATCAAGGACTAACCATTCCATTAGAAGATGTCCTCAAAAAATTATCCTAAGTCTTTAAAGGTTACCTTCACCCCACTTGCTGAAAAGCGGTTGATTAAACTGTTGGACTATTTGGAAGAAGAATGGTCTAGAAAAACCAGAGACCAGGTACTAGACAAAATACTAGGTGATATTAAAAGAGTATCGAAATATCCCAACAGTTGCTCAGAGTCTAAATTCAAAAAGGGATTACACCAATGTGTAGTAAGTAAACAAACCTCATTTTATTACCGAATTAAAAAATCCGAATTAGAAATAATCTCAATTTTTGATAACCGACAAAAAGAGAAAAACAGGCGTTAACAGCATCTACAGTTCAGGTGGCACGTACACTCATGTTAAAAGCCTTCCAAGCCGTAACTGCAAACCCTGGCAGCAATATAGAATGCATAAAATCCTCACCATATTAGCAGTTTTTGGGTCATTAAATTCAATGGCTCAGTTTAACTATACTGACCAAAGTGAACTCTATACAAAATATGGAATAACAGAAGTAAACGCATTTTTTCACGACTCCGCACTTGTTGAAAATTACGAAATGTGGAAGGTTGATATTAAAGGAAGAATAGTTTACGATGAGTTACTTCCTGTTGATGACGACTCAAGTTATTCAGCGGAAATTTGGACATATGAAAATGACCAGTTAATTAGTCGAACGAATATTGGGATATGGAATACTAAAACAAATAAACTTGACACTTCATTAACAGTATTCTTTTATGACTCTTCAAACAATTTGATTAGAGAACAACACACTGACACAAAAGACCAAGACACTTTAATCAAAGAATATGAGTATTCGGAAGGTTTGAAAGTTAAAGGGACTTTATACAATGAAAAACAAGAATGGTGGTACATGACAGATTCTATTGTGTATTACGATTCAAGGACTAAGAAAACAGAATCAATTACTAAATACTACAATGGAAACCCTGAATATAAAACGGAACTCTATTTTGATACATTAGGCGTTATTCAAGCTGAAATAAAATATGTGTTTGATCGTAATTGTGCAATACCCTACCAAGTTAAAAACTTCGTTTATGAAGATGGTAGATTAATAAGAATAAAAGAAGTTCACCTTGGGGCAGGATTCGTTAAAACTGTATTCTATTCTGAAATACTCTATAAGTACAATGACCAAGGACTAATAACTAAGCGTTCAAGGTTAAGGGGTGGAGAGGTTCTCAACTTTGACACATTTGAGTATAAATGAAAATAAAAAATACTGCACAATCGGGTAGACGGCTCCGCCAGTAACAAACAGCAGAATGGACATCTTCCAGGTCTACTGATGCCAGCAAGCGTACTTCAGAAGAAGTTTTGGTTGGCGCCCAATTAGGGCCGGGGTAATGGGACTTCTTTCTTGAAATGGGAAAAGTTTGTTTTGTTCATCCTTATCAAACCTCTTTAACCAAAGAACTGGAGAAAGAGCATTGAAATGGAATTGCAGTTTCAAAATTTGCCGTTTCGGCTTGGACTTTCCGAAATATCAATGGCTAATTTCTTAGTTTCGCCTCCGCAATTATTAAGGATGAGTCTGGCGGCAAGGGGATTCTGAAGACCCCTTCTCAATGGAGGATCAAAGGTTTAGGTCGGTCGAATAATTTTCCAAATTAATCCGGACAGTCTGAAATCAGCCCATCGGTCGATCTTGGACCCCAATGGTTTCGTTTTATAAGTAAACTTATCTTGGGACTTGAAGTGGGTGTTTCGAAACTGGCCTCGCCTCTTTGTTGCAAAACTTAAAAATCATGAGTACCGGGGATGGTAAAGACATTGTGGTGATTGGCGGAGGCCCTGCGGGGTTAACAACCTGTTTCTGGCTCCAAAAATTAGGCATAGGTCATATTCTTATAGAAAAAGAAAATTACCCCAGAGACAAGGCCTGTGCGGATGTTTTAACCTCCAATGCCATTCGCATCATTCATGAAATTGATGAGGGCTTTATTCCTGAAATGCTTTCTCTTGGCATCCTTAAACCCATCTACGGCACTGATTTATCCACCTCAAACAACCACACCATCAGCCTAAATTTCAAATGGCTTGATGATCAAAAAGGCACTCCCTCCTGCTATTCCATTAAACGCATTGAATTTGACCATTTCTTGTTTGAAAAATTATGCCATAACCCCTTAACAACTTCAATCACGGGAAGGGCCGTGAAGGATATTCAGATCAACGACCAATCTTGCCAGGTTCAGTTGAGTGATGGATCCAATTATCAATCAAAATTGGTCTTGGTTGCTACGGGCTCCAATTTCAATCCTTTGGAAAATCGCGGAAAACTAGAGGACCAACATATTGCCGTTGGAGTAAGGGCTTATTACAAGTCAGTGGATTCAAGGTCAAATTTTTGCGAATTATTTCTGCATAAAAAACTAATGCCTGGCGGAATCTACATCGCCCCCATTGAAGAAGATGTATTCAATGTAAACATAGTTGTACGGAGCGACCATGTCAAAAAGAAAAGGCTGAATTTAAAAAAGGAATTGGAAGAGATGATTCATTCCAATGAGCTCTTAAAAGACCGGTTTAAAAACGCAAAGAGAATTGGCAGCTATGTTGGGAGTAGCCTAATCTTAGGAACAAAGAAAAGGGAGATTTGCGGAGATCGATTTATGCTGGTTGGAGACAGTGCAGGGCTCATTGACCTGATTTCTGCCAATGGAATTCCTCAAGCCATGTTAAGCGGGAAAATGGCAGCTCAGCAAGCCTTTGAATGTTTGAAATCCAACAATTTCTCAAAAGAATTCATGGGTCAATATGAGGTCTCTTTGTTCAAGGCAATCAAAAGCGACCTTTCCTTAGGTAGAACCATTAATCCGATTCTAAAATTTGATTTCGTCAATAAATTGACCATGGCCCTCTTGAACCTGGTATCCAAATCCTCTTCTAAGAATTCTACCTTGGTAAAGGTATTTTATTCCAAAAGGCCAGCCTTGCTCTTTATTAATCCGAAATTTTACTACAACCTACTGAAGGACAGTCTTTCAAGCAAATGAAAAAGGGTGGTAAATCAGAATTGAAAATCCTTTTAAATGGGGCTTCCTTCTACAAATTTACACAAGGCTCAAGCAAATCATTTCCAGTATTTTTAATTTCCTTCTTTCCCTTTCTTTCCATGGAAAACCCAATGAATTGGCTTGCCTCGGGACGAATTTTTAAGGATGGAATAAACCGTTTTACCGGAATGAAGGTGAACTACAAAGGGTAAACTTTCTTGATTTCACGTCTAAGCCTTAAATTCACCCCTTTATTGGAGATGGCAAAAATGCTCATGTCATCTCAATACCTCGATCCTAACATAAAAATCGACCATTTATGCGCTTAGCTTTTTCCTTATTAAGCACCTTTCTTCTTCTAATTTTAGCCGCTCAGGCCCAAACCTGGGTACCCGTTGCAGATTTCCCTTCTGGCCGGCATCATCCGGTTACCTTTTCCTTAAACGGGAAGGGATATTCAGTTACTGGAACAAGCTCCTCAGGACTTTACACCAAAACCTTTTATGAATACGACCCAGTATTAGATGCCTGGACCACCTTGCCCGATTTTCCAGGGGAGGCTCGTGGCTATGCCATTGGGGTTGTTCATAATGATCTTGCCTATATTGGCTTTGGAGCCGGAGCGAATAACGATTTGAATGATTTTTGGAGCTACGATGCACAAAATAGCCAATGGACAGAGTTAGCAAGCTGTCCTTGTACCCCAAGAACCCACCCGGCATTGATTGCCCTGGACAATAAAATTTACATGGGATTAGGATCTGGTACTCAAAACCTCAACGACTTTTGGGAATATGACATACAATCAAACACTTGGTCTCAAATTTCAAACATTCCTGGTCCCCCTCGTCATCACCCCTATCAATTTACCGCTGGCGGAGAAGTCTTTGCTGGCTTAGGCCATGGAAATGGGATTTATAAGGATTGGTACAAACTAGATACCACCAACAATACCTGGGCCGTTATGGCCAATTTCCCGGGAGAAGCCCGCGTTGCTGGAACCCAATTTGACCATGCCGGGTACGGTTATGTACTTAGCGGTGATGGGGATGATCATAGCTATATGGCCACCGGAGAAATGTGGCAATACGATGCCTCAATCGATTCATGGACTCAGCTTGCGCCCCACCCAGGGGTTAGCAGATGGGCGCCCGGAAGTTTTGTTATTGGAAATGAGGTTTACTTTTTCGGAGGGGTTAACAAACAAGCTGGTTCGTTTCCTTTGGCTGCCTATAAATATAATTTAACCCCCGTGTCAATAGGTATTCAAGCGTTGAATCCTGAAAATCTAAAGGTGTACCCTAACCCTTTTAAGGATGTGCTCAATGTAGAAATGAACAACCTAAGTCAGCTTCATTATCGAATTTGGAGCATGGACGGTAAGGTCCTTCAAAAAGGTTCTGTTTTAGATGGCTTTGTGAATACCGAGGATATTGGGAATGGTGTTTTTATTCTGGAAATCCAAAATTCAGATGGAATTACCATTTCAAGAAATAGGGTTTCAAAGCTCAGCGATTTATAAAATTCTAGGATTGCTTATATTGATTCATGCCATTTTTAGGAGTAATGACTGGAATTTATAATTCGGTTAAGGCTTGCGGAAAGTGCGGAGGCAATTTCTTGAATCATTTCCTTGCCCTTAAATTTTTGACTTACTTCAATTTCGAACCCTAAATACCTTTCGGAGTCAAATTGATTCCTTAAATAAGTGGTAAATCCATCATCGCTTCCTAAATAGGGCTTGTTCAAATCAATTTGGAGCATTGGTAATAATTCTTCCAGATCGGTCTTCCAGCCCATAGCTAGGCTTAATTCATCGGGTCTTTTTTCGTCAAAGAGCAAGCCTATATCTGTACTCCTTTTTAGGCCCTCCCAAATTGGAGTAAAACTATGTACAGAAACATGCAAAACCCTTGAGTATTTCATTCTCCTACGAATCTCTTCCTCAACTCGGTCGCGGTATGGATGGTAATACCTCTTTAAAATATCCTCCTTCGTTTCAAGGCTTAAATTTTCAGTGAATTCCGAAAACAGCTGAGGGTTATGGAGGCTGCGATTGCATTCTACCAATAACCTACTGGTTTCCGTCATATAAACTTCAGAACCCAGATTCTTTGAAAGCTCAAGGCCGATTTGCTTTGAATGGGGGTCCCAGCCCCGATGCGAAAGGAGCACCTCCTTGGCCTGGACAAAGAGGTGTTTATACTCCTCGGGAATGTTGTTACCGGCATGTTCACAGCTTAAAATTAGGATCGTTTTCAAGGCATAAAAAGTTCATTCTCAGAAAGATTATCGCTTAATTCACGATAAATCAGCTTTAAGTTCTCTTGTGAATATTGACCATCTGCGGAAGCTAGAATTCGTCTTGACAAGCTTCCACTTTTGAAAATGCTTCTCAAGGTCTCTTCCCAAGGCCCCATTTGATTTGGATAATGCTTAAGGCATTGATCAAGAATCTTAGACCAAAGTTCCATCACCGGTATTTTTGCGGAAGGCAGATTAAACACCTCAGGGTACTTAGGCTGGTTAACCATTGCATTTGAACTTTTCTCAACCACATCCATCAAGATTTTATAGAGGTCTAGGGTTTTCCAACCAATCTGTTCCTCCAGGCTCTTTGAAGAATGTGCCATCAAAAACTTAATGGTATGGATTACCAGAGCGGCAATGGCCAAATCAGCTTTGGGGCATTCTTGCAGATCAATGATTCGGATTTCTATGGAACCCCGATCAAAACGAGCAATGATTCCTCGAGAGTTCAGCCATACCGGATTTAGAATTCCGTCTGGGTCAAAGGGCTTTATATCTTCCGCAATCTTATCGTAAATCTCTTCTCGATAACGCTTCCGTGAGGTAATGGCCTCAGGTATGATTTTCCCGGTAATACTTGGAATCCGCTTTTGATTGTTCTGATAAAAAATCAATCGCTGGTCATCTACCCCCTGGTGGGTTAAGTCTAAAATGGGAGAGCTTGCAGCTAAAGCTGGAAGAATAGGCAAAACCAATCGCGCGGCAGCGTGCAAACTGGCAAACTCTTGGTTATCATAAAAGGGAAGATTAATATGCATGCTTTGAAGGTTAGACCATCCATGCCCAGAGCAGTTGAAAATCGCATTGTACTTTTCATACACCTGAGAATTTCCATGTGGCCATAAAAAAGCATCTTTTTGAGGGTTCATCCAAGGATGAGCAGCTGTTGGCATTAGGCAGGCATTAAACCTGTCTTTTAAGATTTTATTTATTAAGATAACATTGGCATGGATATCTTCTTGAAGCTTCCATAAATCAGGGGTTGGTTGGGTACACTTAAGCTCAATCACGTGAAGAACAAGCTCATTTGACCAGGTTATGGGTCCGTTTACAAAGTCTTCTACATATTCATTAGAACCAGCGGCAAACTTCAATAGCTCATCCGCTATGGGTCGAACCTGAAGGGTTTCAAGGTCAACAATCATATACTCCAATTCAATTCCGAAACCTTGAAAAAGGTGTAGTCTGGTGGTCATTTTAATTTTTTTGAATTTCATTTAACAAGTGCTGCATGATTTGCTCATACAGTGAGTTACCTGGATGGGCCTTATCTTCAATTCCAGAATCTATGTTTGGATTATCGTTGATTTCAATGATGTAAAAATTCCCTTTCACTTCCTTTATGTCTACCCCATAAAGCCCATTTCCAATTAAGCTACAGGCCTTTTCAGCAAGACTGAGGAGTTTCTTGGGAGCTTGATCAAGGGCCAGGGTTTCAACACTCCCCTCACGGCTTTTTCCGGTGGCTCTCCAATTAATTATTTGCCAATGATTTCGGGCCATGTAATACTTACATACGTACAAGACTTTCCCTCCCAAAACCCCTACCCTCCAGTCAAAATCAGAAGGCATGAACTCTTGAGCCACGAGCAGGTCTGTATTCTGAAAAAACTTTCGAAGCCATTCTTCTTGCTCCTCCAGATTCGCGATTTTTTTCACCCCTACCGAAAAGGCACCATCTGGCTGTTTTAACACATAAGGAAACCCTAAACTTAAGAGCTTGTCTTCATCACCTTTTCGAAGGTTTATAGACCTTGGACAGGCAATATCATTGGAGGTGAGCAGCTCATTCAAGTATACTTTATTGGTGCATTTCAGCATGGAATTAGGATCATCAATAACCGCTAATCCTTCATATTCCGCCTTTCTAGAAAACCTAAAGGTATGGTTGTTTACATGGGTTGTTTCGCGTATAAAAAGGGCATCAAATTGAATGATCCGCGCGAAATCAGATTTGGTAATAAATTCAGTATTAAAGCCCACTTTCATGGCGGCCTTTACAAACCTTTGCAAGGCTTTTGCATCTGAGGGGGGGTGCGGGTCATGAGGATTCACCAATATGGCTAAATCGTAAGGCCTGCGCTGATATGATTTTGAAACCAGTTTTTTCCCTTCTACAAATGAGCCTAGAGCCGATTGCAAAATGAAAAGCTCATCTTTTGAAAGGTCTTTCATGTTTAAATGCCTTAGGGCCTTCAATTGCCATTTCTCCTTCTTCGAAAAGGTCACCCGTAGCAATGGCATTTGATAAAGATTGAAGAGCAATTGGGCCACTTTAGAGTATTCAGGAAGGGCGGTTTTACCGAGGTAAATGGTAAATTCAATCCCCTCTTTATCCCCTGATTTCTCAAAGGCGTCTTGGATGATTAAATCGAAATCATCGGCATCCTCTCTGGCTAAATTCGGAAGCTTGAGGTCCATCATGGTGGCAGTGGACGGCAAAGGTTTCTGTCCTCGGGCTTCCGCCAAAAGCGAAATATAATACCCCTCTTTTTGATAATTATAACTCTTGCAAAGGTTAATCACCCTATAATTCTTTTGGCTCCTGTACTTTTCTGAATTGATGTATTCATTTGGACTAACAAGCTCAACCTCAGGATAAGACGTCAACCAAGTTTCAGGTTTTTCTGTGACGATGATTTGCTTCATGAATCTTTAGGCTCGATGATTAATAAATTGGCATCGTAAGTTACAATTCCAAGGAGGATGGCGTTAATAACCTTCTCCACCTCCACTTGATAAAGCTGGGTATCTGGGTGAATGGGATTGGAAGCTAATGGATCGGCAATGGTAACCTTCAAGCCCTCAGAATCAATGTTTGAAATCACAACAAAATGACCAGAGGCCTCCCCCTTAATGTCATCGTAGGTATTGGTTTCTCCAATTTCTCGTTTTGAGCCATAAAGAAAGGTAGCACTCAGTCCCGTAAGTATGGGTCTCCCCTTTTCAAGTTGCGACCGAATTAAATCCGCCGTAAGGCAATTGTACCGAATCTCACCCCCAAGCTCTAAGAATTTTAAATAGGCCTTGGTGGCTTGCTTGAGTTTACGAGAGTTCTTGAACAGAACTTGTTGCTTTAGCTTTTCAGAAATGTCAACGCCTGGCACAAACCATGAAGGGTCGAAAACGTGAAGATTGTAGGTATAAATCCTGGCCCGATACCCTCGCTTCAAAGCATGATTCCCAAGCATTACGGCAAGGGTGCCACCATCCTTTAACTGCCGAACCGTTGTAATTAACTGCTCAAGGTTTACCTCGTCTCCGTAGTATTTATACACTGCGTGAAGACAGGTTGGCCCGCAGCTTACATCGGTTGGCTGTGGTAATATTTCAAATTCGTAAGAATCCATTAATAGACTTTTTCTTTTTTTCATGTTCCTTTGACGAAAGGATTTTAAAAAGTCACTTCTCCTTGAAAAGAATTTATCATGACTTAGATGATGAGGAACTGGTAAACCTCAACCAATTGGGCGACCCTCAAGCCTTCAATGAAATCGTTTACCGGTATGAGTCTTATATTCAGGCCAAGTGCCTTTCTTTTATTAAGGATGCGGAATCTGCCAAAGACCTTAGCCAAGAAATCTTGATTAAGATATTTTTCGAGCTGCCTAATTTTAGAAAAGAGGCTCGGTTGAAAACCTGGATTTATGCCATTTGTTACCATACCTGCATAGACTTCCTAAGGAAAAGTAAGATTAAGGTTCACAGGTATATTTCTGAAAAACTAGCCGATCATGTTCCGGAGCTTATGGATGAAGAAGTGGAAAATTTAGGCACTGCCCGACGAATGGATCTTCTAGAGCAGGTTTTAGATCAAATGACCCCTGAAGGAAAACTAATCCTCTTAATGAAATATGTTGAAAAGCAATCCATAAAAGATATTCAATTGGCCATGGACTTGTCTGAAAGCGCCATAAAAATGCGATTAAAACGAGCCCGGTCTGTCTTAAACCAACTTTATAAGCAGGAGGAAAGAAAGGGGTGATAAGCTATTTCAGCGCTTACCAAAGCTTAGTTACAAAGGTGTCTATCACCTCAATAACTATTAAAATTATTATGATCCATTCCAGGCGGCTGCTTTCTCTATGGTTATTGTAGGAGGCGTAAATGCTTAGGTTTTCATCTACAATGCTCAGGCTATTTTCAATTACCCTGTACCGTTGACCTTGATCTAGATGGTGCTTTAATTTGGTATGCAAAACCTCAAGGTATTCATCCTCCCAAGTTTGTTCTGGGCTACCAAGAATGAAAAGGTTCTCGGCAATGTGATTCTTTGCACTAAGGGTTTTTCCAATAAATTTTAAAGTCTCTTTTTGGCTCAATCTGATCCGCCCCTTTTCTTGCATATAGGATGTATGCTCTTTTATATGGGTGATCAATTCTTGACTTGAATACGAGAAATGATCTAGCACCACCGACTGAGCTAAAAGAAGCATGATCATTTTATTCACAGCATCATCAAATCGGCCAATTTGAAGACTTTCAAATCGTATTTCAATTTGACTTCCAGAGGTTTTATGAACCATTAATTCATCTCCTAACCGAAGCGAAGGCTGGAGAATGAAGGGCTCCCAATCTTTAATCTTGGCGTTTATAAATTCCTCACTGGCATTGCAAAAAACAATGACCCCATAGTTCAAAATATAAATATACTCTCCACTTGCCGCCTGATGGTATAAGGCAAATGCATGGGGTTGAGGAGGATTGAACCCGCTGGTCTTGGCAATGCTTTCCAGAACTAAGCCATCCCCCAATCTAATGGCCCGATAATTAAATTGTTCTTGGGTCTTATCTTGAGGTTTTGTTTCAACCAAAGTCTGAGTTTCCATAGTAGTTTTTATCCTTTGTCGGAGGAAAATCAAAAAGTCACAAGGCCCCATTGAAATTTCTGATCATTCATTTCGGCTCTGAATCATTCACCCTACCTTTACCCCCTTATTTGGACTCTATGACTTTATTCAAACTTTTCAGAAATATTGCCATTCTTGAAGGCATTAGCTACTTGCTCTTCGGAATTACCATGCCCTTAAAATACTTTTACGAGATCCCCGAACCTAATTTTTGGGTGGGCATGATTCATGGCTTTCTTTTCATAGCCTACTGCCTACTCGGGTTAACCTGCGCCATTCAATTAAAATGGAAATTTCTTTTCAGTTTGGGAGTTTTCATTGCTTCATTATTGCCCTTTGGAACCTTCTATCTTGAGGCTAAATACCTTAAAAAAATGAAGGCAGACCCAGCTTCTAATTAAGAACCATAAGGAGTAAGAATTGAATTTTTCCGGTTTTGGTTTGGCCTTTACCCTTCCAATTCATTGGCTTACGCCGATGTGCAGTTGGATTTGATTCATTCTACATTTCTCGATTGAAGCCGAAATGTTTAGGTTTAGACCTTCTAAATTTTATTTGAATGAAATTCCCTACCATGGTCAAATTCTTTAAGTTTTCTATCACCACCCTTCTTCTTCTTCTTTGTTTATCACTCCTAGGCCAGGCTCAAAACAAAAAATCCTCTACAAATGAGAGCGACTCAAAACCTGAGGCAATTTTGAGTGGATTAAAGTTCAGAAGCATTGGTCCGGCTCTGATGTCAGGTAGAATTGCTGACATTGTTATCCATCCTGAGAATGAAAACCTTTGGTATGTAGCCGTAGGCTCAGGTGGGGTTTGGAAAACTGAAAATTCTGGAACCACTTGGTCTTCCCTATTTGACGGACAAGGAAGTTATTCAATCGGATGTCTGGCCCTTGATCCACAGAACCCTGAAATTGTTTGGGTGGGAACCGGAGAAAACGTTGGCGGCCGACATATTGGTTATGGAGATGGAATTTACAAAAGTGAAGATGGAGGGAAATCATGGAAAAACATGGGACTTAAATCTTCTGAACACCTCTCTAAGATTATTATTCACCCTTCCAATTCAAACATTATTTGGGTAGCCTCTCAAGGTCCGCTTTGGAGCGAAGGAGGTGAACGTGGAGTGTATAAGTCAACCGATGGAGGAAAGACTTGGAAACGCACCTTAGGAGACGAGGCTTGGGTGGGTGCAACCGACCTCCTTATTGACCCGAGAAACCCAAATCTTCTTTATGCTGCCACTTGGCAAAGGCATAGAACCGTTGCCGGGTATTTGGGTGGCGGACCAGGTACAGGCATTTACAAGTCAAAGGACGGAGGAGAGTCATGGGAAAAACTAAATACCGGACTTCCCAACAGCAATATGGGTAAAATTGGTTTGGGCATTTCCCCCCAAGACCCGGATGTAGTTTATGCCGCCATTGAACTTGACCGAAGAAAGGGCGGGGTGTACCGAAGTGAGAACCAAGGAGCTTCTTGGACCAAAATGAGCGATGCTGTGGCCGGAGGAACGGGTCCGCATTATTACCAAGAACTCTACGTTTCACCCCATAATTTCGATGAGCTTTACCTGGCCAATAACTATATGTTGGTATCCTATGATGGTGGAAAGAACTTTGAAACCATGAATGAAAGTGAGAAGCATGTTGACAACCATGCGGTGGCTTTTAAAAAATCAGATCCAAATTACATTTTGGTAGGTTGTGACGGCGGTCTTTACGAAAGCTTCGACAAAACGAAAAACTGGAAGTTCATTGACAATTTGCCCGTAACCCAGTTTTATAAAATAGCCGTTGATGATGCAGAGCCCTATTATTTTGTTTACGGAGGAACCCAAGACAACAATACCCAAGGGGCTCCTTCTCAAACCAACAACATACATGGCATTCGGAATTCAGACTGGTTTGTGGTTTTAGGTGGGGATGGACATCAACCAGCAACTGAGCCTGGAAACCCAAACATTGTATATGCCCAATGGCAGCAAGGGAATTTAAATCGACACGACCGCATTACCGGAGAAAATGTTTACATAAAACCCCAACCGGCCCTGGGTGAACCAACCGAAAGGTACAATTGGGATGCCCCCATCCTGGTAAGTCCTCACGATCCTGCCCGTATTTATCACGCCTCTCAAAGGGTTTGGAAATCGGAAGACCGGGGCGATTCTTGGGAAGCAATCTCTGGAGATTTAACCACAAATACCCCCAGAATTCAAACCCCATTTTTTGGGAAAAAGCAAAAATGGGACAATGCATGGGACATCTATGCCATGTCAAATTACAGTACAATCACCTCCTTATCTGAATCGCCAAAGCAAGAAGGGTTGATTTATGCAGGAACCGATGACGGCATCATTCAGGTAACCGAAGATGGTGGAAAGACCTGGAGAAAGGTAGACTTTTCCAAAATCAAAGGATTGCCCAAAACTGCCTTTGTAAATGACATCAAAGCCGATCTATTTGATGAAGATGTGGTTTACGCTGTTTTTGACAACCATAAATATGGTGATTATGCCCCCTATGTTTTTAAAAGTTCAGACAAGGGTAAAACTTGGAATAAAATCTCAAGGAACCTTCCAGACCGAAACTTGGTTTGGAGACTTGTTCAAGATCACGAAAAGAAAGACCTTCTCTTTTTAGGAACTGAGTTTGGGGTGTATTGCTCTTTAGACGGAGGAAAATCTTGGGTTCAGTTAAAAGGCGATTTTCCTACCATTTCCGTACGTGACCTGGCCATTCAAAAGCGAGAAAACGACTTGGTGGTTGGAACCTTTGGTAGGGGCATTTACATTTTAGATGATTATTCTGCTTTGCGCGAATTCAATCCCGATAAGGAAGCCCAATTATTCCCTCCTCAAAATGGGAAATGGGAAATGCAAAAGAGGGTCTTAGGCGGATCGAAAAAAGCCTCTCAGGGTGATAATTTCTTCGTGGCTGACAACCCTCCCTTCGGAGTTGAGTTCACCTACTATTTGAAAGAAGCTTTTCAGTCAAAAGAAGCAAAACGGAAAAAGAAGGAAGCGGAAATAGAAAAAGCGGAAGGCACGGTATCGGTACCAGAATGGTCTGTGTTGGAGGAAGAAATGGCCGAAATCCAGCCTAGTCTTTGGCTGTTTATTTCAGATGAGGAAGGGAAGATTGTTCGGAAATTATCCGGAGAAAATGCGAAAGGAATGAACCGCCTTAGCTGGGACCTATCTTCTGAGTCTTCCTCTACCCTCACTGTAGATAATATGGATCATGACCGAAGTGGAAACATGGTAAGTCCGGGTAAGTACACAGCCCAATTGTTTGCTCAAGTAGAAGGGAAATTCACGGCCATGGGAAATAAGGTGAACTTTGAGGTGGAGCTGGGCACCAAAAACTCGTTAGGAGGAAGTCCTGCGGAAGCAGTAGTTGCCCATTGGGAGCACGTTTCTAAACTATCTAGTGAATCGAGTAATTTAAAAACCGACCTCAAAGAAGCATTAGAAAACGTTCACCTCATGCTAAAGGCCTATGAAAGGGCTTCCTCTACCGATGAGGAATTGCTGAACAAACTATTGAAAATTCGAGAGGAATTGCTGGAACTGGACCTCTTGGTTAATGGAAGTGATCCTAGATCCGAAGTTGGAGAAAAGGATGCCTTCCCAAGCATAGATGATTATATCTGGGCAGCCTACGGCGGAAGCACCACCTATGGTCCTACAAAATCGCATTTGACCTATTTAGAAAATGCCAGAACCCTGCTGAAGGAAAGAAAGGAAAAACTGAATTCCATTCAATCAAAACTAGACGGAATGGAGGAGAAATTAACCGAAATAGGAGCACCAGAAATAAAACGGTAATTCAGGCTTATTTTTTTGGCGGAAAATGATGCTGCCATTAAGCGCAAACGAAAGGTATACTTCATCAACAAGCTAAGATTTGCCGATTGATTCAAGAAAATATAAACTTCAAAAGGCCCACTTGAAATCATGGTAGGCCTTTTGGTTTTATTGGCTTTTTCTTGGTTGGCCTTATACATTTTTGAAAGGAAGAACCTAGCCGCACTGGGCTTTACTCAACCCCTTGAAAGATTTAAGCAATTCTTTGTTGGCTTTCTTTTTACGGCCCTGATTTGTTCTTTTTCACAATTTTTAGAATCCTGGTTGAGCTCATCAAATTGGGTGCTTAACCAAAGTTTGGAACCCCTGGAATTTTGGGCTGCAATTTGGTGGGACATCAGGTCGGTTCTAACCGAAGAGCTTGTTTTTAGAGGAGCCTTGCTTTACCTCTTGATTCAATGGATTGGGCCGAGAAAAAGCATATTGATTTCTGGAATTGCGTTTGGCGTTTACCATTGGTTCTCGTACGGAGTATTCGGCAACCTTTGGGCAATGGTATTTGTTTTTATCGGCACCGGAATTATGGGGCTGGCTTTGGCTTTAGGCTTCTCAAAAACAAAGTCCATCGTTCTTCCTATTGGACTTCACCTTGGTTGGAATGTATTTTACAATTCCGTTTTCTCTAAGGGTCCACTGGGGGATCTTTTATTTATTTCAATCCTTGGAAATGAATTAAATGGTATGAATTCACTTATTAATTTCCTTACGGGAATGATATTGGTGCCAAGCCTAGTCTTGTTTTTTGTTTCCTATTTCCCATGGAAAAATGAAGGGTTTAAATCCTAAGCGTCCAATTGGCAGACCCCCTATGTAGAAAGGTGGTGAACCAATATTCACGGAAATATAGAAGGGTGATTTCAGGTATCTTATTCTTTGCTTTTGGAGGGGTTTGGTCCTTTCTTAATCTGGAAGGTGAACAAACCTTTTCCTTACATTAGCCAAGCACGAAGATTCAACCGCCTTTATTCCGGGTTTAAACCCTCTTTAATTTAGTCATACCATGAGCGACGCCCTAAACTTTGACCTCCTTTACGATACCTTTTATGACTTATCAATAGGCGTAGGGATATTTCAAGTTCCGGATTTAAATGATATTAGGTCCATTCGCTACGTTTTCATGAATAAGATAATCTTGTATGAAATGAGGAAAGAGCGGGAGGAGGTCTTCGGGAAAAAAATATTGGAGGTGGCTCCTGAAGCCTTTGAACATGAAGGGGGATTGCTTGTGATGGAAACTTACCGAAAAGTTGCTGCCGAAGGAGGGAGTATTAATCTGGGTGTGGTAGAATATTCAAATCATATGGTGGCCGGTAAATACGAGTGCTCTGTGCATCATATAAAGGAAAACTTTGTTTACGTAATGCTCAGAAACGTAACCGAGCTTGAGCAAACCAAAAACCAGCTGGAGTTAAAGAACAAGGAGCTGAATCAATTTGCCTATATCGTTTCCCACGATTTAAAATCCCCCCTAAATACCATAACGGGTTTTGTGAATTTAATTGAAACCAAATGGGCTCAGAGTTTACACCCAAAGGCTAAGGAGGTCTTCAGTTATATCGTTGGAGCAACCCAACGTATGGAAAAAGTTATCACAGACATCTTAGACTATAGCGGTATTGGTGCTAAGAAAAATCTAGGTGAAATTGATTGCAAGAAATTACTTGAAAACACAGTCAAAGATTTGGCGGCGGATATTCAGAAGGCAAATGCCCAAATAGAACTTGGTGAATTGCCAAAAATTAAAGGATATGAAACCGAGCTGCGCATGTTGTTTCAGAACTTAATCAGCAATGCAATTAAATTTAGAAACCCATCCATTCCCCCAAAAATCTCAATCTACGCTGAAGAAAAAGACGGCTGGACCTTTTACATTAAAGACAATGGAATTGGAATTGCCGAAAAAGACCAAGGCAAAATTTTTTCCGTTTTTCAACGCCTACATCCAGCAAGTGAATATGAAGGCACTGGAATCGGTCTAGCCCATTGCAAGAAAATTGTTGAATTGCATAAAGGCTCGATTGGAGTGGAATCAGAATTAGGAAAAGGAACCACTTTCTATTTTTCCATTCCAAAACTCTAGCAGGAAAATTCAATCTTGAAAAAACTCGTTTTAAGTCTCAAATCGTTTCCAAAACGGCTTTCAACTTCTCTAGGCTAAAGGAGTTGATTTTTTCATGGTTCGGCTTCCATCCCAACAAAAACCGAAGAAAATCTGCCCATGCTAGAGGATACATTCTTCTCCACTCCCCTTCCAATTCATCAAAATCCAATAATGATCCATTCCGGTTTTCGTTCAAACGTCTAAGGGCCATTTTTAATTCTTGAAAGTAGAAATTCAATAAATCTTCTTCCAATTCAAACAAATCACTTTCAGGAAGGCAGCTTCCAAGAAAATAAGCTAAATCTTTCATTCCGCAGCCCCCACCCACATACTGAAAGTCAACCGCGGCAACCTCTCTCCCATTTTTTGAAAAACAAAAATTAGCCAGTTTTGCATCTCCATGAAGGATGGTTTGATGATGGCATTCGCGCAAAAGCGCGTCAATTTTTGGGGCCTTATTTTTGAGCTCTAGGTCTTCAATACTTTCAAGCTCCTCCGGACGAGTATCCAAATGCCAATAGGTTCCCTCCTTCCATAATCCCTTGGGGCTTTCTTGCATAAACCGGGCGTGAAAATTGGCCAACCATGACAAGCATGCCTTTAGTTCTTCAAGGTTCACTGACGCCTTACGAATGGGGAATTCAGCATCTAGATCTTCCATGATGATATATTCATCCTTTCCTTGAGCAAAAAATCCTATAAATTCAGGAACCCGGCAATCAAGGTTGCAAGCAGAACTCCAGTCCTGATACCAGTTTCTTTCAATCTCATAAGACTTTACCTTGCGCTTATGTGAAATCTCTCCTGTCCACCCATAAGGATGTGACCCGGTTTCCTTCAAAGAAATGGATTTGACCA
The DNA here is from genome assembly GCA_937139155.1 of uncultured Flavobacteriales bacterium. Classification (GTDB taxonomy): domain Bacteria; phylum Bacteroidota; class Bacteroidia; order Flavobacteriales; family JBLHRE01; genus CAKZPI01. The sequence continues at coordinate 156,436 of CAKZPI010000037.1, read as the reverse complement.
CCACCGTTTTCCGAGAACAGCCCTGGAGTCCATACCGAATGATTTTCCCATAACCACTCCATAAAGACTGGATGATCTCCACTTCCTCGCATTCCGTTGCTTGGGTAGCCTCTAGCAAATAAGCCTTGAAGTCTGAATTCATGGTAAAGCATTGAATTGGGGTCAAAGCTACATTCTTAAAGAGAAACCAATGAAAGGTTCACCCTTGGAATTTTTTATAAGCAAACTCAAAAATCAACCTTAGATTTGTCAAATGGATACAAACTTACCCGTGGATTCTGCCTTTTCGGAAAAGGTGATTGAAAAAATCAAAAGCTTGGGCTTTACCAAGTCTTTTGCTGAGGATGAAGCCATATTAAGCGAAGACTCTTATATCAAAGCCATTCCCATTGTTACCAAGGGTAGCATTCGCGTTATGCGTTCGGATGAAGATGGGAAGGAAATACTGCTCTATTACATAAAGGCCGGTGAAACCTGTATCATGTCTTTTTTAGGCGGTTTGCACGATGATACCAGTAAGGTGAGTGCCATAGCCGTTGAAGACTCTGAGGTGCTTTTTATTCCGGTGGCAAAGCTCAACTACCTCAGCGAGGAAGTTCCTGAATGGAGGTCTTATATTTTCAAATTATACCATAGACGTTTTGAAGAACTGCTAGACGTTGTAAACGCGATTGCCTTTAAGAACTTAGACGAAAGGCTTCTGGACTGGATTCAGAAAAAATCTTCTTTGTTGAAGTCAACAACCTTATCAATAACCCATGAGCAATTGGCCAATGAGCTGGGCACAAGTCGTGTAGTGGTTTCCCGATTATTGAAACAAATGGAGAACGAAGGTTTGATTGAATTGGGGCGGAATAAACTTCACCTCCTTTCAAAGACTTCTTAGCTCTTGTGTCTTCAACCAAATTATGGATGAATCAACTTAAGGAATCAATGGGTGTTTGCATTAAAATGCGAAGGAATTGATCATAGATTCTAAAAAAACTCATTCCGAACAAAGGTAAACCCCCGGGTCTGGCTGCTGAAGAATGAGGCAAGCGGTCAATAGATCAGGAGAGTGGGTTTTTTTAGGGATGGCTAACCAGGGAAGTTTTTACAGGATTAGCTTCCCTACAACTATTCCCTAGTGTAACAAAAGTAGCTGTACAGAAGTTACATGGTTCCGATATTTGCACTCAAATAAGCAGGACCATGAATATCAAACAATTCGAAGACAAAAATTTATCTCATTTCTCTTATGCCATCTTAAGCGATGGAGAAATGGCCTTGGTAGATCCAAGCCGGAATCCTGAACCTTATTACCGGTATGCGGAAGAAATGGGCGCTAAAATTACTGCGGTGATTGAAACCCATCCGCATGCTGACTTTGTAAGTAGCCATCTTGAAATTCACAATCACACGGGGGCCATGATTTATGCAAGCGCATTAATTGGAGCTTCTTATCCGCACCAAGGATTTGACGAGGGCGATGAAATTCAATTGGGAAAAATAAATTTAAAATCCCTCAATACACCAGGACATTCACCCGATAGCATTAGCATTGTGGCTTATGATGAATTGGGAAAAGCTCATGCCGTTTTCACGGGAGATACTCTGTTCATTGGTGATTGCGGAAGACCAGACTTGCGTGAGAAATCAGGAAAGCTTCAAGCAAAACGGGAAGAGCTTGCCGGACAGCTTTACCATTCCCTTAGAAATAAATTAATTCCCCTTCCGGATGAAACTCAAGTTTATCCCGCCCATGGGGCTGGAAGCTTATGCGGAAAAGGGATAAGTGGCGACAAGGAAAGTACCATGGGAAGGGAAAAAAAGGAAAACTGGAGCCTTCAGGAAATGTCAGAAGATGAATTCATCAAAAGCCTTTTAGAAGACCAGCCCTTCATACCTAAGTATTTCTCTTTCAATGTGGACCTTAATAAAGAAGGAGCGGCAGACTTCCGCGAAACCGTGAAAAATGTAAAACTGGGTCGTCCGGTAACCGAACAGGATCAAGCCAATGCCTTGACCAAATCTGTTGCCATTATTGATACCCGTCCTCAAAATGAGTATAAAAAACAGCACTTAAAAGGCTCCATTAACCTAATGAAAGGATCTTCATTTGAAACCTGGCTAGGAAGCATAATTGAGCCCAATGAACCTTTTTATCTGGCTGCTGAAAATGAGGAAGACTTAACGGAGCTTATTGAGCGGGCTGCAAAAATTGGATATGAAAACCAAATTGAACAGGGCTTTGTATTGAGGTTTGGAGAAGCATCCACCCCGAGTTTCGATTCTGATAAACTCAAGTCAAACCCCGGTGATTATACCCTGATTGACATTCGGAATCGGTCAGAGGTGAAAGGAGGAAAATTTTTTGAAAATGCCATTAACCTTCCCTTGCACGAATTGAGAAACCGGTTGGATGAGATTCCTACCAAGAAACCCATTGTAGTGCATTGTGCAGGTGGCTATAGAAGTGCGGCAGGATCAAGCCTAATTCAAGAGATGCTCAACCCGGGGGTTCCCGTTTATGACCTAAGTGAAGCTGTAGAAAAATTTAAGTAACCCTTCATAAAGTAAAAATGAAAGCAGAAGAGATTATTAAATCAGGAAAAGGAAGCATTGTAGACGTGCGAACCCCAGCAGAGTACCAAGGCGGAAATCCTGAGGGTTCCATCAACATTCCATTGCAGGAAATTGATAAGAGATTTGACGAAATCAAGTCCTTGGAAGAGCCAATTGTATTATGTTGTGCCTCTGGAAATAGAAGTGGACAAGCCACCCAGTACCTGAGCCAAAAAGGCGTGAACTGCTGCAATGGAGGCTCATGGTTAGATGTTAATTACCTTCAAAATCAATAAGATATGATTGCCAGTTTAAAATCATTATTTGGGCTAGGACCAAAAACAGATTATGCCCAATTAAAGAAAGATGGGGCCCAGATTGTAGACGTGAGAACCAAGGGAGAATACGCCACAGGCCATATTAAGGGCTCGGTAAACATTCCTTTGGATTCATTGAACAAGAACCTAAAAAAGCTAAATAAAACGAAACCCGTTGTAACCTGTTGTGCCAGTGGAATGCGAAGCGCTTCCGCCAAGGGCATTCTAAAATCGAATGGTTTTAACGAGGTTCATAATGGAGGAGGTTGGACCAGCTTAGAACGAAAACTGAATTCATAAGCACCCAACTTATTTTTTTGCCAAACGTATATCCAAATGCAAGAACCTTCTAAAATCATCACCATGAAAAATCGTTTGCTTCAGAATTGGACCATTTCTAGGGCTGTTTTCCTAATTATGGGTTCGGTAATTGCTGTTGAATTCGTTTTAGAAGGCCAATGGCTCGGCGCCATGGTGGGGATTTATTTTGCTTCTATGGGACTATTTGCATTTGGATGTGCGGCTGGCAATTGCATGGGCAGGTCTTGCATGGTGGATCCAAATTCGGAGCCGGAAACCAAAAGCCCAGAAGCCAAATCAAACAACTAAGCACAAACATAAGTAAGTCAGCAATTTAACAAACTGATTTTCGCGCAAAGCTTAAACAATCCCCCCTCAAAGCTCATTTAAAATTGGGCACCCCCTACCCCGATTTCCCTCCCTAAGGTATTGCTTCATTTTAGGTACATTTATCAACCTCAAAAAATCCTTTATGAAGCGCTCTCCTTTCCTATTGTTATTCTTTTCTTACTTGTTGATTAGCTGTGGTTCCAATTACTCTTATTGGGATGTTTCCAAATTCAAAATGGATAAATCCGCCCTCAGCGATTCGGAAGAAATCAAACTAATTTATTCAAGTCGGGGGCCGGATTTCAATGAAAACCTAGATTACTATGTGCATTTAATTTGCATTTCTCAGGAGTCAGGAGATACGGTAAACATCCTTACCACCTCCAGAAATGACCTTAAAAGCTCTGATGGTGACCGGGTGTTTCATTTCTTTGATGAAGATAATATTATGACCAAAATGTCTCGGATGAATCAAAAGGGCGCGGGTGAAATTAACCATGTGGATGACCTCGATAAACTTGAGCCCTTAAACATTAAGAAAGTAGCTAGAGACCCTGAGTTTGATGAAATAGCCGATAATGATTACCCTACGGTTATTGGTTCAATCGGAACCATTGGGTCGATAAAATAATGGCAAGATTCCAGAATTTAAGGGTTTCTTACCCTTTTCCTAAAATAAGTCCTCATGCAATTTGACCTAGAAAAATCTCTTGAAATACTTGAGAGAACCCCGGATACCTTAACCTCTCTCTTGACGGGGCTTTCGCCGGAATGGCTTCGAAACAATGAGGGGGAAAATACCTGGTCAGCCTATGATGTTATGGGTCATTTAATACACGGTGAAAAAACAGATTGGATGGTGCGGGTAAGGAAAGTCTTATCTGAGCATGGCAATAAAACCTTTGAACCCTTCGACCGGTTTGCCCAAATGAATTTGCCCCAAGATCGGCCGATGGAGGACCTTTTAGAAGAGTTTAAGGATTTAAGAACGGCAAACTTATCTGCCCTTCGAAAACTGAAAATTTCCGAATCTTTTTATACGCATAAAGGCATTCATCCAAATTTTGGAGAAGTGAGCCTGAGTCAGTTATTATCTACCTGGACCGTGCATGACCTAGGACATATTGGTCAAATCGTGAGGGTAATGTCTAAACAATACAAAGAAGAAGTAGGACCGTGGAAGGAATTTTTACGCATCCTTCATTAAATAAAAAACATGAAAATAAATCGATACGATCAAAGCGAGGACCCCTCATTAAGAGCCTGGAGCGCTGCGGATGAACTACTTATAAATCACCTTGAATCTTCTGAAAACAAGCCACAAGGCTCCTTGGCTATCTACAATGATCGATTCGGTTATTTGGCTTGTCATCTTTCGGGTTTTAATCCGGAAGTAATCTTGCATTCTAGCACACAAAGACAGGCCATCCATGAAAATGCAAAGCAAAACTCATTGGATGAACCCAAATGCATCGAACTCACCAAGAGTCTAGATTCACCGGTAAACTACGCATTGATCAAAGCCCCAAAATCGGCCGAATTGCTCATGCATTTCCTTGATCACCTTCACTCAAACTCTTCCGAAGAAGTTGAAGTAGTTATAGGATTTATGACACGGCATTTCTCTTCCTCCATATTAAAAGTTGCAGAAGGGTATTATGAGGAATTAAATCAATCAAAAGCCAAGAAAAAGGCTCGACTACTCATCCTGAAAAAGAAAAAAAGCCTTCCAAAAGTAGACTTAATCAAATCCTTAGATTACGAAGGGAAAAGCTTTAAGCAATACCTAGGCACCTTTTCAGGAAACCGAATTGATTACGCCACGGCCTTCTTAAATGACCATCTTGAATTAAAGCCTAACCAAACGAAACTTCTTGATTTAGGTTCAGGAAATGGGGTAATCGGGGATAAACTATTGGAATTGAATCCGGAAGCGGAAATTCACCTATTGGATGATTCCTTACTGGCCCACGAATCTGGAAAACTAAACCTGGAAGGCGAAAACATTCACCATCATTGGCAGCATGGACTTGCTTCCTTTGAGGATGAGAGCATGGATTTAATTGTAAGCAATCCCCCCTTTCACTTCGAATTTGAGATCAACCGGAACATCAGTCTTAACCTCTTCAAGGAAAGCCTCCGGGTTTTAAGATCGGGGGGCGAATTATGGCTGGTTTTCAACAATCACCTTGCATATGCCAGACAGCTAAAAACATGGTTTAAGGAGGTTGATTTGATTGCGGAAAACAAGAAGTTTCAAATTATTAAATGTACTAAGCCATAGTACTAAGGAATATTAATGATTTTTAATTTTTGCCTGGATGCATCACCAAATACAGTGTCTTGAACCGAATGCATTTCTCCGTTTATCCAGTAATTGATTTTTATTCCGTTGGCGGCAGCATCATAAATATCCAAGATTTGAACATTCGTAGCCTTCACGTCATAAACCGAAGGAAGAATTGATTCTTGACCAATTGGCTTTTGGATAAGGGTCTGAAACCTTGTGACAGTGCTTGGATCAGCAAATTTTACCTGTAATTCAGCGCTAGCTAATTTATGAACCTGGAAGTCTAAAATATAAGGCTCATTAACCTGAGGCAAGGAATCAGGTTCATTAAGCCCAGCACCAAATCCAATATTGAAGTAATCGATATTGGTATATTTTGAAGACTTAAAAGAAAGGTCAAAATCGCCAGCTTTCAAGGAGTCTCCCGTATAAAGGCTACGATTTGCATTAAGCCTAAATCGATAAGTTCCATCCGCTTTCAGGCTTTTCTCCCATGAATTAGGATTATTAAACATTCCCGGTGGACTATGCCTAAGGATGGCTTTACCACTTGCAGGTGCTCCGGTTATAGCATGGGTGATTTTTCCCTCAAAAATGTAACACTTGTCTTGACACTTGTACTCATCTTCATCAATCCCTAGATTAAAGAAATCATCACAAGAAAAAAGTGGGCAGAAAAATATAAGAATTAGTATGTATCGCATAACAAGTAGTTTAGGCTAAAATACAAATATTTGATTTATAATATTTTAAAACCTACATTCGAAGGAAATCTCCCTGAAAAATCCGTTCGCTAAAAGTCCATTTGCTGCAAGCCTCTTTCCTGCAAGTACCCTGACTTGCAAGTTTGCTTGGCTGAAATTAGTTTTCCTCTTAATGGGTGTTTACGTTGATTCTAGATATTTAGCAGTCGGTTTAGAAAACTTGAGGGTTGTATTTTAACATTTGCTGGTTAGTCAACCCTACAAGTCTCAATCCAAAACCATAATCCTTAAGTGCTGAATGATTTCTTCGTTTTCTTTGATTAGAACCGAATACACGCCAGTCCCCCAGGGTTTTAAGTTAAGTTTATTGCCATTGAGTTCTGCATCCCAGACCAATAGACCTTGGGCGTTATAAACCACTAGGCGCTTTCCTTTTAGAGGTCCTTTAAAATTGACCATGCCTTGGCTGGGATTTGGATAAACAACTAGCTCATTGCCTTGCTCTGAACTCAGACCTAAACCATACTTAGTATAAACATCAATCGACTTTTTAAAGGTATTGTTCGAATACCTGCACGACCCAGCAATAAAAACCTTGTTTCCAACCGATTGAGCCATGGCGGCATCCCTTCCGGTGGAAAGCTCATCGGCATACAAGCTATCGAGCTGAGTATCATAAATATCCAAGACCTTAGAAGAAATATTTCCGCTAAAGCTCTGCTCACCTCCTGCAAAGAAAATCAGTTCATCTAAGGCGGCAATGGCTATGGAACGTCTCCCCCTACTCAATTCAAAGCTAGTCCAGGTACTCGTGGCAGGTTCAAAAACATCCACCTTTTTACTCAAGGCACCGGTGTTCACTGACCGCAGGCCTCCCGCAAAATAGAACTTTCCTCCATGCTCAATGCCATTGATATTTCCTCTTCCCTCCGTCAGCTGAGCGGTAGACCATTGTCCGGTGGCTGAGTTGTAAATGTCAACCACGTCCGTACTTGGATAAGTTGAAGTATTGGTATACCCTCCGGCGAAAGCCAAAAAATCACCCCAAGAAGCCCCAGCAAGGCCGAACCTTCCAATGCTTAAAGAGTCTATTGACCAAGTTTGGGTAAGGGTATCATAAATTGAAACCAGATTGGTAACCCCAGAACTAGTAGGTGAGGTTCCACCCCCAATGTAAAACTTGCCTTTATGGGCCAGAATCACCCCTGCCCCTTGAGCCCGAGGAAGCGAGTCTATGGTCCAGGTATTGGTACCGAGATCTAATATTTCAACCCGGTTTACGGCATTTCCAGAACCATCAATTCCTCCGGCAAACATAATTTGATTCCCCATGGCTCCAACCGCCACATCTGCCCTTGACAAACTAAGTGAATCCATGGACCATGAAGCCGTTGCATGGTCATAAATATCTATTCGGTTGGTGGTTTGATCAGGATTGAAGTTGGTATTACCACCGGCTATATATACTTTTTCTTTATGACTTATGGACCCGGCAAAACACCGAGCCACCGACATGGAGTCTATGGACCATTGCCCAAAGCTAAATACCGGGATAAGCAAACTCAATAAGGTTAGTCGTTTCATAGGAATGGAATTAGTAGCTCACAAGGTATAGTAAAATTCAAAAAAACCTCAGCAAAAGAATTCAATCAAGGCAAGGTGCTGTTTAGCGTTTTCTAGCATTTTAAAAAATTATAACATTCAATTTGACTACGGATTTCTCCTACAAAACCCCATTAAAAGCAATACCTTGCCGTCAAAGTCATTGAAGCCCTTTATTAAGCCTGAAAATTTTTCAATGCTCAAAACCAGGTAAAATCAAATCATTAATGAGTCAAAATATAAATATGGCCGTTCTAATAGACGGTGACAATATTCCATCTGCCAATGTAAAGGAGATGATGGAAGAAATAGCCAAGTACGGCAACCCAACAATTAAAAGGATCTATGGAGACTGGACCCGACCCGGACTCAATAAATGGAAGAATCTCCTCTTAGAAAACGCCATTACCCCCTTTCAGCAATATGGATATACAGCCGGAAAAAACGCCACCGATTCTGCCATGATCATAGATGCTATGGATATTCTTTATAGCAATAAAGTAAACGGCTTTTGCTTGGTTTCTAGCGATAGTGATTTCACCAAGCTGGCAACTAGATTAAGGGAGGCAGGAATGTTGGTATTGGGAATTGGAGAAAAGAAAACCCCGAATCCATTCATCGTTGCTTGTGATAAATTCATCTACATTGAAATATTAAGGTCTGTAGTTGAAGACAAAGTCGAGAAAAAAGAGAAAGGAATATCCAGCGTAGAAAAAATTGGACCCAAGGAAATTAAGCTCATATCCTCCTCCATTCGAGATTTATCAGATGAGGAAGGATGGGCCTTTCTGGGTGATGTGGGTGGGTTAATTCAGAAAAAGCAACCCAATTTTGATGCCCGAAACTTTGGATTTGAAAAGCTTACCCCATTGATTCAATCTACTGGAAGGTTCGAAATTGAACAGAGAGAAACGCCTAAAAGCAGGTATAAACTGGTTTATGTAAAAAATAAATAGGCCCCATAGTTTCCTTAAAAAACTCTTCTTTTTTCCTTTCTTGGTGAATTCTTAAACCTTAAATTAAAGCTCCTAAAAAACAAAACTTATGTCTAAGGATGATAAGATGATAAAAGACCTTCAACGGTTGATTGAAAGTCAAGATTTTAAGAGTAAGGAAGAACTAGACCAGTTTTTAAGCAGTCTGGCTGGGTCACCAATTCCGGAGCTCCCAGATGAAGTGTTATCGGAGGCTGAAAAAGCAGAAAATCTGGTTTATCAGGCCTATGGCGAAGATATTGAGGAAGGCTTAAAACTGGTTAACGATGCCTTAGAACTCGATAAGGACTGCATTGAAGCTTATCTGTTTTTATCTGAACTGCAACTATTTCCTGAGATTAGGCGCATTTTTTTAGAGAAGGCTATACATGTAGGTTGGGAAAAGTTTGGAGGTCAATACCTAGAAGATCATAAAGGACATTTTTATGGCTTAACTGAAACCCGAGCCTTTATGAAGGCTTTAATGTTCATGGCTGCCTTAGAGGAATTGGCTGATAATGTTGAGGGTGCAGTAGAAATCTATGAGAAAATCCTGGAGCTGAATCATAATGATAATATGGGGGCCAGAACTCCATTATTCTCCTATTTAATTGAGCTTGAGGAATGGGATAAGTTTAAAAAATATGATGCCATGTTTAGTGAGGAGGAAAGCGCACAAATGCTTTTTGACCGGGCCCTTTTCACTTTTTTAACACAAGGAGAAAACCTCGAGGCAAAAAAGCTCCTACAACGGGGTATAAAGGCAAATAAAAACGTGCCAAGAATCTTACTTAAATCCATTTTTATTCATGATTTACCAAGTAATTTTATTCTAGGCGACAAATCAGAGGCTGAGTATTATTGCTACTATAGTCAAGACAATTGGAGATCAAATCCAGGTGCGCTGAAATGGTTGCGAAAAGTTGACAAAGGACTCTAAAAAAAACTCAAATGGGAAAAAAAGGAGGAATGCCGGTATATGCCACTGTTGATGAATACATCAAGGCACAACCTGAAAGGGCCCAGGAATACTTACGTGAAATAAGAGCCATTGTGAAAGAAGCCGTTCCAGAAGCTGAAGAGTTACTGAATTATAAGGTGCCCTCCTTTAGCTTGATTGAAAAAGGGAAGCGAGACCACCAAATTATGATGGCGGCATATAAAAACTTCATTGGTTTTTACCCCTTCCCTACTACCCTTGAAAAATTTTCACACCAACTAAAAGCCTATAAGCAAGGAAAGGGTTCGGTGCAGTTCCCCTTTGACAAACCCCTTCCAAAGGAATTGATCTTTGAGATGGTTCGATACCGGAAAAAGGAAATTGAGAAGGCATAAATTCGTGGTTAACGGTTGTAGATTCAGGAGTGACTGGTGACTAGTGACTAGTGACTGGGTGCTCTGAAAATGTGCATCTTAGCACCTGAATCAACCAACAGTCTTTTGAGGTACTAGGAAATAGGTACTGGGAACTAGGTGGTTTGACTCTACTCGAAATTGAACACCTAAACGACTCAACGACTCAACAATTCCATCAACTATAAACCCTCAACCATCAACTCTGGGTGACTAGTGACTAGTGACTGGAAAGACTGATATTCAGCAACTTTACACTTAATCCGGCCAATAGCGAAATGCCAACGGCCGCTTGGGATATTAGGAAATAGGAATCTTGAGCCTGGCAGAAATTACCGTATCAACAGCTCAACGACTCAACAACTAAACACCTCAACGCCCCAACAGGAGTGACTAGTGACTAGTGACTAGCTGAAAATCAGAATATTAACATCTCAACCGTTCCCTCAACTATAAACTCTCAACTATAAACTCTCAACCATCAACTCTCAACCATCAACTCTCAACTATAAACTCTCAACTATAAACTCAGTCAGAGGAATCTTGGTCACTTGGTAGGAAAAACAGAAAAGGAAGGAAGTAAAAATAACCTTGCCCTGTGGCAACTCCCTTTTAAAATTCATTAAACCCAGCACGCCAATTGTTTTTACCCAAACTATGCCATAACTTTGATAAAACCTTTACAGAATGGTTAAATACAGCATATTATGAGCACAGATTTTGGAACTCGGTTAAAGACTGTTCGAGAAGAAAAAGGACTTAAAAGAGAAGATATAGCTCAACAATTAGGAACTTCTTCTGCTATTATAGGAAGGTATGAGCGTAATGAAAGAACACCATCTGTCGATATTGCTAAAAATATTGCAGAGGTTCTAGAGGTTTCTTTGGACTACCTTGTTGGAGACACAACCGTTTTACTAAAAGACAAAAAAATGCTTTACCGTTTGGAAGTACTTCAAAAGGTAAATCCAGCCTATAAGGAAAGAATTTTATATATGTTGGATGTAATGTTAAAAGATGCTCATAGCAACTCTTTAGAAGAAAAATTAGCAGGTTAAAAAAATATTATGAAAGTTTTACTCGACATAAAAGATAGCAAAGCAGCCTTTATATTGGAGCTATTGCAAAACTTTAAGTTTGTGAAGGCCGAACCACTTACACCTTACAAAGCGGAAGTACTTCAAGGCATTAAGCAAGCTGTAGAAGAAATGAACCTAATTAGAGAAGGGAAAATAGAAGGGCGAAAGGCAGAAGATTTACTAAATGAATTATAGCATTAAAACAATTCCGACTTTTGATAAGGAAATTAAAAAGCTTGCTAAAAAGTATCCTTCCCTAAAAAAGGAATTTTCTAAACTCATTACCTCCCTAAAAGAAAATCCAAAACAAGGAACTTCACTGGGCAACAACTGCTATAAAATACGTTTGGCAATTGCGTCTAAAGGCAAAGGCAAATCAGGTGGAGCAAGAGTAATCACAACCATTGTTATTGACCAAACTACCGTTTACTTATTAACCATTTACGATAAATCTGACAAGGAAAACATTCCTGACAAACAAATTAAAGAACTTCTTAAACTTATTAATGGTTCTTAAAATCAGTACAATTCAAGTTAATCTCCTCCATTCCTAGAAAGTTTTGCCAAGTAATTTTTGTTTGAACAATTTCGACTGACTGCCTAATACCTGTGACCCGCCTCCTGAAGTTTGTAATTGATGGAGCTTGTCCTGAAATTGAGCATCTAAACCACTAAACAGGAGTGACTAGTGACTAGTGACTAGCTGAAAATCAGACCTTAACATCTAAACCATCCCATCAACTATAAACCATCAACTCTCAACCATCAACTCTCAACCATCAACTCTGGGTGACTAGTGACTGGATGTGCTAAAAATGAGCGCTTTAATGCCTGAATCAACCGGCAACCTTTTGAGATACTAGGAAATAGGTATTAGGAAATAGGTGGTATGATTCTACCTAAAATTGATGACCTCAACGACTCAACAACTGAACACCTCAACAACTCAACAATTCCATCAACTTTTAACTCTCAACCATCAACTCTGGGTGACTAGTGACTAGTGACTAGTGACTAGCTGAAAATCAGACCTTAACATCTAAACCATCCCATCAACTCTCAACCATCAACTCTCAACCATCAACTCTCAACCATCAACTCTGAGTGACTAGTGACTAGTGACTAGCTGAAAATGAACGTATTAAGCCCTAATTTAGCCAATAGCGAAAAGCCAAAAGTATTTTGAGGTGCTTGGCATTGGAAAGAAAAACTGCTGCTTGGCATTTCAACAAGTATGCTTGCCTACTAGAAAATCCTTACAACTGAGGAATTTCCTTTACTTTTCAAAAAAATCTAACCATGCTTCGTTTAACCTTCTGCTTAGCGCTCCTTCTTCCAATTCTAGGGTTTTCTCAAATTAATTGGTGGTTCGATACCGACGATGCCGCTTTTGGGCAAGCAGCTGCTGCTGACTTGGATGGGGATAGCCTTTATGAAATTGTATTCAGCACCTACCGAAACGATGGGATGGTTTACGCCCTAAATGCAGAAGATGGTTCGCTCCTTTGGCAATACGATACCGGAGGTTGCAATGATGTGGCTCCTTTAATTTACGATGTTGACCAAGACGGAGAACTTGAGGTCATCGTTCCGAGTTCTTGCAACCCAACAACCTTCTGCATAAATGGTTTAACCGGACTTTTGGAATGGTCCATTCCTTCCCACGGAAGTGATTCTCCTCCAACCATTGCCAACATAGATCAAGACCCTGATTTGGAAATCTTACATGGAGAATTTGGAGGCTGGGTTCTGGGTATAAATGCCGAGAACGGTACCCAAGCCTGGAACATTCCGGTAGACTTAAATAGCTGGATTCAAACGGCTCCTGCTATTTTGGATGTAAACCAAGACAATCAATTAGACTTTGTGGTGGCTACCTGGAGCTTTGATACGGCCCATACCATTTACGCCTTCGACGGAAGTAATCAACAACTGCTTTGGAAAAGCTCAGCCCCAAATGACTATATCTACCATGGTGGGGCTTTCGCCGATATTGATGGGGATCAAAAACCAGAAATTGCCTTTGCCGACTATTCAGGACAAGTAATGGTTTTAAACGCAGAAGATGGCTCTGTTCTCTGGACCTATTCTCGGCCTTTCCCCGTTTATGCGGGTGCACCGATTAGTATTGGTGATATTAACGGGGATGGGAACTTGAACCTCGTTTACCTAGACGCCTACACCTTGGTGGCCCTAAACCATACCGGACAAGAAATATGGAATTACACACTTCCAAATTCAGGACAAGCTTTTAGAGGGGCTGCCTTAGCCGACCTAGACAATGATTCAATACCAGATGTTACCATTGGTACCTCGGCCGGACAAGTAATCAGCCTGAATGGAGTCAATGGTTCTCTCATTACCACAATCGATTTACAAGCCCATTTTGGTGCTGCAAATAGCTTTGAAATTGACCACGGTCCGCTGATTGCTGATTTTAACCAAGATGGACTCTTAGATGTATTTGTGGTAGGAGGTCATGCCGAATACCCCAACATTCAAAACAATTATGGACGGGCCTATATGGCAACCTTAGGCGCCGGTTTTGGTCCTGAATGGCTCATGTTCAGACACGATGAACGAAGATCTGCTTGCTTATGTAGTCCGGCCCCCAATCACCTAAGCCTTGAAGCCGAAAAAACTTTTGAGTTCAGCCTTTACCCAAACCCTACCACCGATTTCTTAAACCTTTCTGTTCCTGAGGAATGGATTGGGAAAGAAGGTTTTGTTTATGACCTGGAAGGAAAGCTAATTCAAAATTTTCGCATCAAGGGCAAAACTCAATCTTTGAACCTTAAGACTTATCCTTCTGGGGTTTACCTAATAAGCCTTCCTAACAATATTCAATCCCAGTTCATTCGTTTATAAATTGAAATGCGGAAGGCCCTATTTATATTTTTTCCCTAATCACCCCTTTCCTCGTCCAAGCTCACCCAAGGGTTTCTGACCGACATTACCTTTTCGGGATGGAAGTAAATGCTGAAATTGAGGTTTTTGTGGCAGCATTTGGGGCCCAACGAATCCTAAAATTAGACAAGTCGGGTTCAATAACCACCTACTACGAATCGGAAGGATCTTGGTCGCCAACAGGCTTATGTTTTGGTGAAACGGGTACGCTTTTTGTCCTTGAATACTCAAAGTCTAATCAAGCCAGACTTGTTAAAATTACTGGGGATGGAAGGAGAGAAATCTTTGAGCCTTAGGCGACTGAAAATCATTATATTTCCTACCGCCAATTAACCAAAACTCTTTGAAATGAAAGCTCCATTCACTACGAAACTCCTGTTTCTTGGAATTTCCTTAGCCATTTGCTTAAACGCCTGTGATTCCAATCAAACCACGAACCTAAGCTTACCCGAACCGAAAGGAGTTCTTGCATTTGTAAGTACCAGGGATGGAAATTCTGAAATTTACACCTATGATTTCGTCAATGGGGAAACCCAAAGAATGACTGAAAACATCCATTTAGATTTTCATCCATCCTTTTCCAAAGACGGAAAAACCATTTTCTTCTATTCAAAACGAAATGGGAATGCTGACCTTTTTAAAATAAGTCCAGACAGTGGCGAATTTGTTCAAATCACAAACCATCCCATGAACGAAACCCTTCCTGCCCCTTCCCCTTCAGGAAAGGAAATCTTGTTTGTCAGCGACCGAGATAGCTTAAGCAGAAATATCTTCCTTTTAAAATTAGACCCAAACGAAACCGAACAAATCACCCAAAACTCAATGTATGAGGAGAGTCCGTCCTGGCACCCCAATGGAGAATCTATTTTATTTACACGAGTTCTTCGGGAAGTTGGTGATACCTCCCACTCTAGCAATGGTGAAATCATGCTCCACAACTTCAAAACGAAAGAAACGAGACGGCTTCTGCATAAAAAAGGCTTTGATTCGGGGGCGAAATTTTCCCCTGACGGTCAGAAAATTGCATTCTATGGGGAGGTGGAAGGGATCTTTGACCTTTATTTAATGGATGCCAATGGAGAAAACCTAATCAACCTTACCCAAGACTCTACAGAAGCTTACTCCCCTTCTTGGTCGCCAGATGGCAAATGGCTGGCCTATACCTCAGGCAACCATGAAAACTATGAAATATGGATCATAAATATCGAGTCTAAAGAAAGACGCAGAATAACTCAATCACCCGGAAGAGATGAGGGACCAGCCTGGGGTATATTAACGAAAAAACAAGCCGATAATGAGTGATTTCCTTAAAGTACAGGTGGCTATAAAAGCTACCATGGATAAAGTCTGGAATGGGTTTACACAAGCCCAAGAAATTGAAAAATGGTATTTCGCCTCAGCGGATTGGAAATGTTCAAATGCCAAAGTAAACCTAGTAGAAGGAGGTGAATTTTCTTGGAAAATGGAAGCCAAAGACGGGAGTAAGGGTTTTGTGTATAAAGGAAGGTTTGACGAGGTTCTTCCTCATGCACGAATTGCTTACCATCTGGAAGATCAACGAAAGGTTATATGCCTATTCTCTCAAGAAAAGGAAAGCATTCTTGTTACCCAGGAATTTCAACCTTCTGGAGTCTTCTCAAACGAAGATGAAATTAAAGGCTGGCAAGGGATTTTGGACAATTTTAAAGCATATCTAGAATCTAAATCCTAGCATTAGAAGTAAGAAACGAAAGGAACCTAAAAAATCAAAATCTGCTCAACCAGCGAAAACAATAAAAAAAATCCTTTTCTTGAAGCCCATAATTTAGTTTTCATAACCTTTATTCTTTTGAAATGAACACTCGAAAAGTATTATTGATTGGGGCCTTATTGGGTCTATTTATTTCATCCGCTAGCGCTCAGAGAGGTGGACCAACCCGTGCGGGAGCTATTATGTTCAACCTTTCTTCCGACTTTGACTTAAGTCCAAATAATGGATCGCTTTCAAGCTTTTATTTTTTAACTGCAACCAACAAGGCTGATAATGTTGAAAATTTTGAAGGAGAACCCCAGAAGGCCCTTGGTCTTGGTTTAAGTCCGAAAGTTGGATATTTCGTGGCGGATAATTTTGCCGTAGGTCTTGACCTTGCCGTGAATTACCAATAAATCACAATTGATAGCATGGATGTAGGCTCTAGTCAAACCTTAATTGCCGCAGGCCCCTTTTTGAGGTATTATATTCCCATATCAGACGCCCTTCTTTATTTTGAAGGGAAAGGAGCAATTGGTCGGCTAACCGTTGGCATTGCTGATGGTGATGACGAAATGAGCTCCACTTCCAATATGAGTTATAAAGGGGTTGGCATAGGCATTTCAGCTCCTCTTAGCCGCAGAGGGAACGCAATGCTTGATGTTGGCCTTGAACTTGGGTCAACGGTTATCAAATTCCCAGAAGAAGACTTGCCAAGCGGCTTTGAGGACTCCAACTATAGAACGGTATCAACCGTCGTTGGGTTAAATGTTGGATTTTCCATTTTCCTGGGACAATAACAAATCAAACTCCCTTTCTATGCCCGGTGAATCTTTGTGATTTACTGGGCTTTTTTGTTTTCTTTACCCATTATTTACCTTTTAATTATGATTCCAAAAATCATCCACCAAACTTGGAAAGACGAAAACCTTCCCGAATCGCAAAAACCTCATATTGATAAGGTAAAAAGTCTAAATCCGGATTGGGAGTATCGGCTCTGGACCGATGCCCAAATGTTAGAATTTGTAGAAAGTGAATTTCCTGATTTCCTTGAAACCTATAAGAACTTTCCCAAAAACATCATGCGTGCAGACTCCTTCCGATACCTCATCATGTACAAGATTGGAGGAGTTTACCTAGATCTTGACTACGAGGTATTAGAGCCGTTTGACTTCGGAAATGCCGCTTTGGTTCTGCCCTATAATCGGCAAATCTCGAATGGGGATAAATACGATGGAATTGGCAATTGCTTTTTCGCCTCTGAACCTTACCATCCCTTTTGGAAGAAAGCCATTGAGGCTATGAAAAAGGGGCTTCCTAAAAACCTTGTATACCAACACAAAAGATCAACCTTGGAGGAAGAAACCACAGGTCCTGCATTCTTGTCAAGGGTTTTCCATGAAAATAGTTTTGAAAACATGGTTAACCCAGACCGAATGGTTTACCACCCCCCTACTCCAAAAACAAAATCAGAACAAGCAACCATTGAAGCCAACGGAATTTCAAAAGGTATACATCATTGTGCTGGAACCTGGAGGGAGGCTAAAGGATTGAAAAAAATTCTCCAAAAATTAAAACGACGCTAATATGCCTTTACCAAAAATCCTCCTTGCAATCCCCCTCCTTTTCCTATGGGTATCCTGCACAAACTCAACAGAAAAATCCAAAACTGAAAATCCGCTTGGAATCGAAATGAACCAAGGTGAAAAATGGCAGGTGAACTCAGAAATGTATGTTTTCATTCATGAATTCGACTCCATTCTGAACTCCGTAAATCCTGATGATTTTGAGGCCCAAAAAATTGGGAGTGCACTGGCCGAAAAGAATTCTGAGCTAATCTCATCTTGTACCATGAAGGGGAAAGCCCACGACGAACTTCATAAATGGCTGGTTCCACACCTATCCTTAACCGAAAACTTAAAGGAAGCTCAATCCAAGAAGGAAAAGGACCTGGCCTTGAAGGATTTGGAATCTTCTATGAATGAATTTCATGCTTTTTTCAAACCCAAGGAATAAGCCTTCCTCCTCTTAGAAATTTTTAGAAATTGTAAGGGTTTTACTAAAAGGGCTTTCTTCTGGATTGAATTCAGGGTCAAAATCCTTTGCCAAGAAAAATCAGAATGCATGAGCATGAAGTGAAAGATGATCATGGGACCAAAAACTTAAAATTGGCCTTTTTCCTCAATCTAGGATTTACCCTTCTGGAGTTTATTGGGGGATACCTTTCAAATTCAGTTTCCATACTTTCCGATGCAGTTCATGATTTAGGAGATAGTCTTTCATTAGGCCTTGCCTGGTTTCTTCAAAATAAATCAAATCAAAAATCTGATTCAGCCTTTTCTTTTGGCTATGCTCGGTTTTCATTACTGGGTGCCTTAATCAACAGTTTGGTTTTAATACTAGGCTCCATTTGGATCATATCTGAGGCCATTGAAAGGTTTAGGCATCCTGAACTTTCTCATGCCAATGAAATGATTGTTTTTGCCATCCTTGGGGTTCTGGTTAACGGATTTGCCGCTTGGAAGCTAAGCTCAAGCAAGTCTATGAACGAAAAGGTTATATCATGGCATTTAATTGAAGATGTTTTAGGCTGGACCGCCATTCTCATGGCCGCCATAGTTCTTAAATTTTATGAAACCCCATACCTAGACCCGGCTCTTTCCATCTTAATCACTCTTTACATTCTATTTGGGGTGACTAAACGACTTAAGGAAACCCTATTTCTTTTCCTTCAGGGAGTACCCAAAGGAATTGATCTAAAGTCGTTGGAAAATGAAATTCTGGGGGTTTCTAAAATCGCCTCCATGCACAATACCCATATCTGGTCTTTGGACGGAGAAAAACATGTATTTACAGCCCATTTGAAACTAAAAAACATTTCTGATTTTCAGGAAATTATAAGGACAAAAGATCAGGTCAAGGACATTATTAAACAGCATGGTTTTCACCACTATACCTTAGAAACCGAATTGGACCATGAATCTTGTGATTTTTCAAGCGAATAAGCCTAAATCATCTACAATTCACGCAAAGCCCGGAAGCATTTAAGTTCCAAGTATGCACCTGATACCCTTTTGTATCCACCTGAATACTGGCCTGTTCTAGGCAATACACTTTCTCGCAAGACTCGCAGGTGAAATGTACATGTTGGTGAGAATGTGCATGGTCTGAGCAATCCGAATCACATAGAGCATAATAGGTTTGGGTATTTTTCTCCAAAGCTTTATGAACCAAACCTTTGTCAAGAAGCACCTGAAGGGTTCGGTATAAACTTACCCGGTCAAGACCTCCTAGAAGTGCCTGTAGGTCTTGAGGACTTAAGGCATGTTCATTTTCTTGAAAAGCCTCCAAAACTTGGCACCTTATCTGGGTTACCCTTAGCTCTTTCTTCTTCAGTAATTCTTTGGTCTCATCCATCCTATCTACCTAAAAGGAGTACTGAACTCCAATTCTAAAATTTCTACCTATTTCATCCGAAAAATACCTCAAACGGTTTAAGTAATCTCTGTATTTCACATTGAAGAGGTTGCTCACTTCCAAATTCACCTTCAAATCTCCCTTCCCCATTTTCCGATCGGCAGAAAAGGATATCCCGCAAAGGGTATAGGCATCAGGGCTCGGTAAAAAATCTTGATCAGGATTTAAATGGTTTTGTTTGAAAACATGTTTTATTCTTCCTTCAATTTCTAGGTGTTTAAAACCGAAAATGCTTTGAACCTCCTTATTCAAACTAAGCAATGCCCTATTTGCTGGCATGTAAATTAGAGGCTGATTTTCACTTAAATCTTGCCCTTTTAAGAAGGAATAAGAAAAATTCCCATGCCACGTTTCTCCCAGGCCGAAGCCGGAAGTTAAATCAAATCCCATGATCCGGGCACGTGTTTGTTCATACGCGTAAACCGGAAAAGCCCCTCGAATGGTCAACCGGGTTTCTCCGGTAGGATTCAAATAGATATAATCATCGATGATTTGATGATAGGGTGAAACCTGAACAGACCAATCATGTTCCTTTTCATAAACCAGGTCAAAGCTTATTTTCTGCCCGGTTTCTGGTTTCAAATCAGGGTTTCCCTCTTCAATTCCGCTCACTCCTTGGTGAAGGCCTTGACTATAAAGCTCATTCACAGCCGGATTTCTTTGAGCCAGACCGAAGTTTAAGCCAAGTTCAATGGATTCACCAAATCTTTTACTTCCTCCGGCCATGGCTTGAAAGCCGAAGAACTGGTTTTGGTACCTTATGATTTCTCTCGGAATTGAATTGGAGATGCTCGCAATGTTCTGAGCCTCAAAATCACCTCTTCCTCCAAGGCTTACTGCCAGGTCGTTATGGTCATAGGCTATTTTTGAAAAGATTCCCATTTTATTGGAAACATAGTCCGGAATCAAGGGCAGTATTCCCGTTTCTGGCTGGTTGGTATTCAGAATATATTGATGCTGAATTCCGGAACTAAGCCGAAGATTTTCAGAAAAGTAATAGGCATGCTTGGCCTCAATAAATTGACTGGTTTGTTTCAGAAAAAGGGCGGGAATATCGGTTCTACCACTTCTTCTCACATCAAACTCTTTTCTAGAATTGAGTTGAAGGGCGTATTTAACATTTATTTCATGCCGCTCTTGCGGGATATACTTACCAGAAACAGAAAAGGTATGATGAGCCACCCATTGCCTAGGAGCATCAAGGACATAAGAAAAATCCTCCTCTGTAAAATAAGGGGTTTCTTGCGTGAAAGCCGATTCTAAATCTGTGAGATTGCTGATGTGGGCTCCTCTTAAAATTCCGATTTCGTTGATGAAGGAGGAAAGGTTCGCCTTGAACGACCAATCTTTCAGCACATATACTGAGTGAAGGGCAAAACTTCCCAAGGCTTGACCGGTATTGTTCAAGAAATAATCAGGGCTATGGTTATCCCCACTTCGTTTTAAGTTTGCCGTAAACCGCCACCCAAATTTCTTAGGCCTTTTCTGAAGTTTCAACAAGAGTCCATGTCCCCTACCATTGGATTGAAACTCGTATCGGGCCTTCCCATGCAAATGGGGTTCTTGAACAATCACTCCGGGCTCTAAGGAAACCACTGAGCCAAGGGTGCTACCTAAATATTCCACCGCCCCTACCCCTTTGATTACCCTTAATTCATTTCCCGTTACCGGATCAATTTCCGGAGCATGATCTTGCCCCCATTGTTGGCCAACCAAAGGAACTCCTTGGTTTAATATTAAAAGTCGGTTACCGGTTAGTCCATGAACCATGGGCTTTGCCACACCTTCTCCGTTTTGAATGATTTCAACCCCAGGCAATCTTTCCAATTGTTGCCCTAGACTTTGAGATGCCTTTGATTCAATTTCAGATTTACCAATTTTAGATTGAGATTGAGTTTCAAAGGCTTCTCGTTCAGACTCCAAGGTAATCTCTTGCAAAACGTGCTGATGGTGATCGAGCTTGGCCTGAATTAGGGTATCTTTTTTAAGGGATAGAAATAAGGAAAGGCTCTCACAGCCAATATGAGAGAATACAATATGATAATCCCCTGGGCATATTCCCGAAATTCGGAAATAGCCCAAGGAATCACTTACGGTTCCCTGTCTGGACTCCTGAAGATAAATACTGGCGAAAGGCAAGCCTTCCTGCGTGTCTTGGTCGAAGACCCTACCAGAAAGTTCAATCTTGCAGTCTTGCCCTTTTCCCGCCAAGGAAAACAGCATGAGCCCAAGAACCAGAATGGGTTTACTTAATGTAAATCGGGAAATCCACTTCCACATCGGTCTCTCCTCCTGCTTGACTAATATCTCCATCCGCTACCCCCGGGGCATCTTTATTGGGTTCGTGACGCAAAGTAAGGGTTAAAATAGTTTGGGTCTCGTTATTGGTTTCCCACTCTGTTTCTAAACCAATCGGATTGCCATCCGTATCTGAATCTGAATAAGAAATGCTTAGATCATTGGATGAAAACTGAAAAAACACCTGATGCTCAAGCCCCTCCTCCTCTACTTCATTGTGAATGGAGTCAGCGGGTGTTTCGGTTTCATTCAAAAGGTAAAGATTGGCCTGATAAATAGACCCTGTAGATAAAGTATCTATTGAGATTACAGGATCGTTCCCTCCATCCCCGTCAAGGTCGGTAAACTGAAACCATAAGGTGTCGTTTGTTTGGGCTTCGATAAGTTCAAGTTTCACCGTTGAAATGAACTCCTCTTCATTCGGAATGATGGGGTCATCTGGTTCCTCTTTACATCCCGCAAAGGCTAGTGCCGCTAAGGGTAATATGGCTAAATGCTTCATTGGTTATGGATAATTTTTTGCAAGTATACTTCTTTTTGCAACAATGTTGCATAATTGGATGAGATTATATTAAAATTAATTCTAAATACCTTTGCTATGGCATTGTTTTGGATGCAATCTAACCCTCAATTCAAATGAAAGCTTAAGTCATATACATGCATCGTTTCGTATTCCTTTTAATCAGTTTCCCTTATTTATTAATTGCTCAAAGTCAAGAGGTTTTGGTGGAAGGCCGGATTATTGAAGCTGCCTCCGAAGCTCCTGTTCCCTACGCCACCGTGGTTGCCAAATTGTCAAACGACGAGGTAATAAACGGTACAACCAGCCTTGAGGATGGAAGTTTTAGTATGAAATTAAATCAAAGGGATTTCCGGATCGAGATTAGCTTTATGGGCTTTGAAACCAAGGTAATCCGTGATATATCGATTTCAAAAAACCGAATAAACCTGGGCGAGATTAAACTCAAAGAAACCACTGAAATACTTGGAGAAGTTGAAGTTCAGGCCGAGAAATCAACCACTGAATTCAAATTGGATAAAAGGATTTTCAATGTAGGAGCAGACATAAGTTCTAAAGGACTAAGTGCCCTGGAGGTTTTGAACAATGTGCCTTCGGTTACGGTAAATATTGAAGGAGAAATCAACCTTCGGGGAAACTCAGGGGTTCAGATTTTAATCAATGGGAAACCTTCTGTACTTGCCGATGAAGGTGGAAATGCACTGAGTTCTATTAGTTCTGATATGATTGAACGAATTGAGGTAATAACCAACCCCTCGGCCAAGTACCAAGCGGAAGGCACCGCCGGTATCATAAATATTGTGCTCAAGGAGGAAGAAAAGAAAGGTTTAAATGGATCCCTTTCTGCCAATACCGGAATCCCAGCAAATCATAGCATTGGCTTTAGCTTAAACCGCAGAACCGAAAAGTTCAATTTATTTACCCAAGGTGGGGCTGGCTACCGGTCATTGCCTAGGTACAATGAAAGCCGCTTTGAGTCTTCCCGAAACGACACCTCCACCCTTTTAATATCCGATGGAATTGAATACCGGAACGAAGAGTTCTACAACATTACCCTAGGTGCTGATTACCATGTAAACGATTTGAATGTAATCACCCTTGCGGGTAGTTTTGCCTATGAAATTGAAGACCAGCCCAGCGAAACCCGGTTTCAAAGAATGGATGAATTCGGAAATACCACAGAATGGACCCGGCTAGAAACTACAGAAGCCACCAATCCTAAATACCAATACGATCTTCAATATGCCAAAGACTTTAAATCGCATGAAGACCATAAACTACTGATCTCCACCCTTGGTTCCTTCTTTGGTAAAAACCAATCTTCTCTTTTTGAAATAGAAGACGAAGCCCAGGCGTCCGGCGAAAACAACCAGAGAACTCAAACCAATTTTAAACAAGAAGACTATACCTTTAAGCTTGATTATACCAATCCTTTCAATGATACCTACACCCTTGAAACAGGGGCCCAATATGATATGAACGAGGTGGGTAATGATTTTGCCGTATTCAATGATTCAAACGGTGTATTTCTTCCAGATTCAGGCTTAATCAATGAGTTCATCTGGAACCAAAAGGTATTGGGCGTGTATGCTACCGGAGCCTTTGAGAAGGAAAAATGGGGGGTTAAACTCGGACTCCGAATTGAAAATACCGACCTCTCAACCCTTTTGGTAAATACCCAGGAGGAAAACAATCAAAATTATACCAATCTCTTCCCCTCCTTCCATACCTCCTATGAATTCTCCCCTCGCTTCCAGGTTCAAGGGGGCTATTCAAAACGAGTGTTTCGTCCACGTTTATGGGATTTAAATCCCTTCTTTAACATTCGAAACAATTACAACATCCGACAGGGCAACCCAGACCTTCAGCCCGAGTTCAGCAATTCCTATGAAATCACAGGGGTTTTTGTTTGGGAAAATCTTTCTTTAAACACCTCCCTTTACCGACTTTTTACCTACGATATTGTTGAAAGAGTGGCCCGAGTTGAGGGCGAGGTAACCTATACCATGCCCATGAATTTAGGAACCAAGGCTACCAACGGGCTAGAAATGAATTTCAAGTATTACCCCAATAATTGGTTCACCCTTTCGGGGGATATGAATTACGGTTTGTTCATTCGGGAAGGTAGCTTTGAAGATCAAAGTTTTGATTTCACCAACGACCAGTACAATTTGAGAACCACTTCAAAATTCAAATTAAAGAAAGGGGTTGACCTAGAGGTTTCAGGTATGTATGAATCGGCTTACCAAACCATTCAAGGTAGTCAAGGGTCTATGCTTTTTGCAGATGCTGGTATTCGGAAAAAACTTTGGGATGGAAAGGGGGTCATAAACCTCGGAGTGCGAGATATTTTTGCCTCCAGAATTCGCCGAGGCAGTATTGAAACCGGAAACAGTAGTCAAACCTATTCAAGCACAAGGGGCAGATTCATCACCCTTGGTTTTAGTTATGGATTTGGAAAAGGAGAAGCCATGACCTACAGTGGTAGAAGGCGGTAATTTCTTAGCTTCGCTTCAAGACCTGAAAGAATGAAAATTCAAAGCTTAGATGAGTACTATGAAGATGGCTGTGGCCGATGTAAGTACTTCGCTACCGAAAACTGCAAGGTGAAAACTTGGAGGGAAGAACTCAGGGCTCTCAAGTCAATCTTGGAAAAAACTAGACTTAAGCCTGAATTGAAATGGTCGCAACCTACCTATACCTACAAGGGTAAAAATGTATTAATCCTGAGCGCCTTTAAAGACTATGCTTTCTTATCCTTTTTCAAGGGAGCCCTTTTGAAGGAAGGCAAGAATATCTTGGTAAGCCCTGGAAAAAGCTCGCAATCCTCAAAACAATTAAGGTTTACCTCCAAAGTACAGGTTGAAGAAAAAGAGGGTCTAATTTTAACCCTAATTAAGGAAGCCATTCAAATTGAAGAGGAAGGGAAAAAGGTGAAAACCCAAAAAATTCCAGAGGCCATGCCTGAAGAACTGAAGGAGTTTTTAAGGCAAGATCCAGCACTTGAAAAGGCGTTTAATTCGCTTAGCTCAGGAAAAAAAAGGAGCTACCTTATACACCTAGGCCAGGCCAAACAAAGTTCAACCAGAATTTCAAGAATCCAGAAATGCATTCCGAAAATCATGAAAGGAGAGGGCTTTCACGATGCTTATAAAAAATCAAAGGCCTAATTGGCAAACCAAAAATGCACCGGAAATATGGCCTACCTGCCTAACGATATTAAAGATTATTATGAATCTACCCATGTTCACTATAAAAAATGGTGGAAGCTAGATCAACACCTTGCCCTGCACTATGGGGTATGGACTCCGGAAGTAAAAAGCTTTGCAGAGTCTATTAAAAACACCAATCAAATCATGTTGGATGCGGCTCAGCTAGAAGCAAACCATGAGGTTTTAGATGCAGGTTGCGGGGTTGGTGGAGCTGCCTTTTTCATTCATCAATCAACAGGAGCCAAGGTTACGGGCATAAGCTTGAGTCCTACTCAAATCAATATGGCCAATGAATTGGCTCAAAAGCATAAGCTCGAGTCAAAACTGAATTTTCAGCTTAGGGATTATTTGAAATCTGAATTTCCCAAGGAGTCTTTTGACTTGGTCTGGGCCTGCGAAAGCATTTGCCATGCCAAGGATAAAAAAGAGTTCTTTCTTGAGGTACATCGCATTTTAAAGCCCGGAGGAAAATTGGTACTGGTGGATTATTTCAAAACCAAAGACGACCAAAAAGACCCCAATCAATGGATTAAAAAATGGTTGGACACCTGGGCCATTGCAAGAATTATCAGTTTGAGGCTTTTTAAAACAGAGCTTGAATCCACCGGATTCACCCAGGTAAGATCTACCAATTACACCCAAGAAATTTACAAATCTTCAAGGTTTATGTATTTGGCCTCCTTGGCAGGAGCCTTGCCCACCAAGCTGTACAAGCTATACAATCCCAAGGCCAGTAAATTTTCTCAGTCGCATTACAAAGGAGGAATTTACCAGTTCAGAGCCCTTAAAGATCAACTTTGGGAATACCACCTTGTGGTAGCCCATAAAGCGGATAAATCATAAATTTACCTTCAACTTCCAATAAACTTCACCATTATGAATCCAACCTTACAAAACATTTTGGCCGTGATTGCAGGGCTTATCATAGGCTCCATTGCAAACATGGCCCTCATCACCCTTGGTCCCATGATTATTCCAGGTCCGGAGGGTTATGACATGACCGACCCTGAACAATTAAAGGCGGCCATGGAGTTTATGACTCCCAAAAATTTCATTTTCCCCTTCCTGGCTCATGCCTTCGGAACCTTTGTTGGGGCAATTTTAGCCTTTAAAATATCCAAAACGCATTCCTTAAAAATGGCCATGGTAGTAGGGGTTTTCTTCCTTGCTGCTGGTATTGCAAATGTGGCCATGCTGCCCTCACCTCTTTGGTTTAATGTGATAGACCTCGTCTTGGCTTATATTCCTATGGCCTACCTTGGCGGGAAACTCATGAACAAGGAAGCCTAGGCTTAAATTTGTTTATAATTAGGAAGGAACCGGTGTTGAATCAGCATCGGTTTTTTGTTTTTTTATCCTCATGTTAAGCCCTGAATTTTACGAGTCTAAACAATTCTACTCCAAAGAATCCTTCAAAGAGTCTCAAGTATCTGAGCATGAATTTGAGCAATGTACCTTCACCCATTGCAGCTTCGCAGAAATTCAACTCTTCCAAACCAAGTTTGTGGATTGTGATTTTATAAGCTGTGATTTCACCCACTCAATTTTAGCCGAAACCCAGTTTCACACAGCTAATTTTTATACCTCAAAATTGATGGGGGTAGATTTTCGTGAATGCAACCGTTTTGGTCTTTCCCTCAACTTTCACGAAAGCAATTTATGCTTTTCCGTTTTTCAAAACCTTGACCTATCCAATTCAAGGTTTCTTGATTGCGATTTAACTGAAGTAGATTTCAGCTATGCAAATTTAACAGGGGCCGAATTCACCAATTGCCAAATGCGCGGAGCTGAGTTCACAAAAACCAAATTGGTGAGAGCCAAACTTTCCAACCTAGACAACCTTAACATAGACTTAGACAATAACAAAACTGCAAATATGCTAATTGACCATGCCTCACTGCCTGGATTATTGCATAAGTACAAGATCAAAATAAGGCCATGAAACGAGTACTAAAGGCATACCAAATATTATCCTTCCCCCTTCTAATCTTCCTGTTTATAGCGGTAATAATTTCTTATTTCGAAATGGTAACGGACCGAAATCCGAGTTTTTTATTTTTCTTGTTTAACACCACCCTGCTTGGGCTTGGTTTGAATTCTGCCTATTTGATTCGGTACTGGATGAAATCAAGAGCAAAGCCAAAATATGATAGCCTTGATGATTTTTTAGAGGAAGATCCTGTTCTCCCTAAAAACCAAAGCAATGGATTTAAACTATCTTCGGTTTTGAACATGATTTTCGGCTTGTCTTTATTCATACTAGGACTTTACTTCCTGATCACCGCCCCATATCGTCCGGATGAGTTTGAAGATGCATTTAGAATTGCTCTCCTCTTCTTCCTTGTATTTTATGGTCCTTTAAAAGTGATTTTCTCTTGGCATATCGGTTTTCTTAAAACCAAAAATTAAAAATCATAAACCATTAATTACCAGTCACTTTAACTTTATAGGGAAATTTTATATTTGCTTTTCAAATTTTATTCATCCGCTTTAGCGAAACAAGCCAACCAAAGCCATGAAAATTTTCAAGACCCTTTTTCTAGTCCTATGCTTAGGATTTAGTCATTTATCCATTGGGCAATCTGTAGAAGATTATGTTCAAGAAGGAATCGTGCAACATGATCAAGGAAACTACAACAAGGCCCTAAGCTTTTATGAGAAAGCCCTTAAACTCAACCCGAAATCCAGTTTGGTACTTTACGAAATGGCCTATTCCTATTTCGCGAAAGGAGATTACAGCAACGGGGTAAAGTACTCGGATAAAGTAATCAAATTAGGCAGGGAGAATTTAATGGAGGCCTACGTAATCAAAGGATCTTGTTACGACCATATGTCGAAGCCTAAAAAAGCGGTGAAAACCTATAAAAAAGGACTTAAAAAAACCGGCGAGGGCTATTTGCTCTATTACAACCTAGCTGTGACCTACTCAGGAATGGGGAAAACAGAGGAAGCCATAGAGGCTGCCCATAAGGCCATAGACCATAACTTAACCCATAACTCCAGCCATTATTTATTGGCCCAAATACACGATTTAAATGGAGATCGGATTCAAGCCATCCTATCTTCCGCCTTCTTCTTACTTATTGAGCCAAACTCAGAGCGTTCTAAGACCATTCTTAATCTCTACAATGAAAATTTAAACGCTGGAGTAAGCAAGTCTTCTACTGAACCCAATGTGGTTAATATTTCCATACCTGGAGACCAGGACGACGAATTTCGTTCGGCCAATTTATACCTCTCCATGATGGTGGCATCTTTCAATTCCGTCCAATCCGACACCATTCAAATCGACCCCTTTGTAGAGGCCTCCTCTTCCTTATTCACCTACCTGGGAGAGGAATCCGCAAACCGGGGTGAATCAGATGATTTATACTGGGGCTTTTACGTACGTGTTTTTTCAGACATAGCCGAATCAGAACACATGGAAACCTTCTGCAATTACATTCGTGCATCCTTAGATCCGGAAATGGCAAAATGGGTGGAAGAAAATGAAGAGAAAGTTGACGCATTTAGCGAGTGGCTTAATAATTAGTCCAAGGAGTAAAGCCTAAGAGCTATGGGATTTGGCCACTCGGTTCAGACCATGATAAATACCCTGAGGGCCAATAAAAAATTATTGCCCAAAAGGATTAGGTATTTTGAGCGAGGAAAGGACTTTGAAGCCTTAAAAACTACCTACCGAAGGCATACAGCCAAACTAGGAGGAGACCAAAAGGCAAGTCCGGAACAATTGGCTTTAATTCGTCAAAGGGTTCTAGAAGATCTTAGGTCAGACCGAAGGAAGTTGATTTGGAGTATTTCAGGAGTTTTAGTGCTTCTTTCCTGCTTAGCTTACTTTTCATGGCCCACGAACACTCCCACTTCAAGCCCAACCAAGCTTAAAATTGAAGAATCAGAACTTGAATATAAGTTTCGGGAGTATATGAATAGGGGCATGATTCAATTGAACCAAGAAAAATGGTTTTTTGCCGCGGGTAATTTTGAAGAAGCCGTTTCACTCTACCCAAACAGCTCGGAGGCAACTTATTATCTCTGTTATACTTACGTAAAGCTATGTCAAGAAAATGAACGGTCTTGTGAAAAAGCCCAAGACTTGATTTCCAAGGCTCTCCAATCCTTTCCAAACCATAAGCGAATCGGCGCTTTAAAAAGCCAAATTTAAATTTCAATCATGTCTAAGTCTCATCTCACCTCCTGGTCAATGTACATCACCTTAGTCTTCCTTACTTTGAGCATTACCACTCAGGCTAAGAAAAATAATAAGGACGAGTTTTTTGCAGAGGGACATAAACTATTCCGCCTGGAAAAAGCGGCTTGGTATGGAAGTGATTACCTAACCACCAACCATCCTTACCTTTTGAAAAAGATTGGGGGATACATCACATACATAAATGAAGATCAAACGGTTACGCATATTTTCTACGGCGACCAAGATTCGAGTGAAGTTCTTCTTACCACCCGATTTGACAGCATTGCAGGCCCTCACCCACTTGAAGTTGATAGCGTACATAGAGATGCCCTGCCTAGAGAATTAAGGTTAATCCAAGCCCGTTCAATAGCCGTTAGAAGGTTCTTTAACAACCCCAAAAAATTCTATTCCTTTTACAGAGGAACCTCAAATAATTTCGTGGTACTTGAGGGAGAAAAAGGAAAAATCAGGGTGTATATTCTTACAGCAAGCAAATCCAATGAATACCTTTTGATTGGAAACGATTATTGCCTTCACTTTAACCGTAAAATTAAGCTCAAAAAAGAGGAACGCTTTCACAAAAGTTTGCTCAAGTTTCCTTTCCGGAGCGATGACCCTGAAAATGAAATTAGCCAAACCATGCACAACCACAAGGTAGGCGACCTTATTTCCCCTACTGATATTTGTACCCTACTCCTCTATAAAAACCATCTTTCATGGAGTCTGCACACGGTTTACGGCAAGAATCATGTTTCCATTTTCAACTTGAATACCGAAAACCTATTGATTCTAAAAAAGAAGGCCTGGAAACGAATTGGCAGGGATATCGAAGAGCGAGGGCTTGAAAAATAAAGCCCCCTAAATTCTACAAGCAATACATTTAGAATCAAATCCACCCAGCTCCAGGCAGAATTCTTTGTGGCTTAATTCCTGTATTCCACAAAGGGATAAGTATATTCGCAGGAGTGTCGCTGCCTTAAAGCTTATGGAAAGAAGGGCTCGGGAAACTGCGACCTTTAATTCCTAATTTCCGCAACGGTGTTTAAATCATTTAGCCAAAAAGATCTTCCTAGAATTCTTGCTGTGCTAGGCTTAATGATTGCAATATTCATTTTAGACCTAATTGCCCCTTTAGGCTTTGCAATTGGGGTTTCTTACCTTATTCCCATTGCCTTTCTTATTAAATTAAGCAAACCTTACTGGGAGTTTCGTGGTGCGGTTTTGGCTAGTATTTTGGTTGTTTTTGGCTTCGTTTTAAAAGATGGAGCAAACTCATCCTGGATGGTATATTGCAACCGTGGCCTCTCTTTATTGGCCATTTGGGTTACCGCCATTGGAGTAGCAAAATTTCAACAATCAGTAATAGACGCTCAAAAAATACAAGCACAGTCTGAAAAGCATTTCCGGAATTTGGTGGAAGGCATTCACGACTACTCCATAATTCTCCTTGATGCCGAAGGAATCATTACCATCTGGAATAAAGGCGCCGAGGAAATACACGGATTTAAAAAAGAAGAAATTCAAGGTCAATCTTTTTCAAAGTTATTTTTAGAAGAAGATCTTAAGATTGGCAAACCCCAAGACATACTTAACCGGGTAAAGGAAGAGGGCACCGTACGGTACCAAGATTGGAGAAGGACCAAAAACGGGACTAAATTTTGGGCCATGTCAACGGTAACTGCCATTTACGATGAAGGCGGAACTTGCAAGGGGTTTACGAAAATGGTTCGAGATATGAGCCAAGCCAAGGCTTTGCAAGAGGAAAAACAACAATATGTCGACCAGCTTGAGATTAAAAACAAAGAGCTTGAGCAATTTACGTACATCGCCAGCCACGACCTTCAAGAGCCCCTAAGAACCATTTCAAGCTTTGCTGAGCTAATCCATAAAACCGAAAAGGACAATCTGAGCGCCCTTGGCCGGAAGTCCTTGGGCTTTGTAATTCAGGGTTCAGCAAGAATGAGCACTTTGATTAAGGGTTTATTGGATTACAGTAGGATTGGAAGAAACCCAATCTTAGAAGAAGTAAACCTAAACCAATTGGTTTTGGATGTGCTTGAAGACATGCAGCTAACCATTAAAGAATCTAAAGCTAAAATCTCACTTGGAAACCTACCTACCATCCATGCATTTAAAATTGAAGTCCGTCTCCTCTTCCAAAACCTGATTTCGAATGCCATTAAATTCTGCCCGAAAACCAGGTCACCCATCGTTGAAATTGGAGCCAAGCAAATTCCCTTGGGCTGGGAGCTCTTTGTCCAAGACAACGGAATTGGCATTGAAGACAATCATTTGTCAAGAATTTTCACCATTTTTCAGCGACTTAATGTTCGTGATGAATTTGAAGGTACGGGCATTGGATTGTCACATTGTAAAAAAATAGTTGACCTTCACGGAGGGAAAATTTGGGTTGAGTCCATCCCAGATAATGGCTCTCGATTTTATTTTATACTGCCAGAAAAAAGAAACCATGAAATCTAAACTTGATTGCATTCTACTTATAGATGATGATGAGGCCACCAACTTCTTGCATACCTTAGTTATAAATGAGGCTGAAGTTACAAACACCGTTGTAGCCAAAACATCTGGGCAGGCTGCCTTAGATTATTTAAACAGTTGTAAAGAGAATAATGACAAAAGGCCCCAATTGGTGTTTCTTGATATCAATATGCCCGCAATGAACGGTTGGGAGTTTTTAGAACACTATAAAAAGCTTCCCAAAGAAGTTCAAGGGGATGTGGTTGTGGTTATGCTCACCACCTCCTTGAATCCGGATGATTTAGAGAAAGCAAGCAGTGAAAGAGAAGTTACCAGCTTCCTCAATAAACCTCTAAAAAAGGAAATGGTTCTGGAATTGGTTGAACATCATTTTCCTAATTTGTTTTAAGGCAAGTCTCATGATTCAAAGAATTCTGATTTTTTTGCTTATAAATTTTGGAGCCTTGGCCCTTGGCGGGATTTTTGCCGGTCAAGGCGCCAGTTCTGACTGGTACCAAAACTTGAACAAAGCCCCATGGACCCCTCCTGGGTGGGTTTTTGGAGTGGCTTGGACCGCAATCATGATTGCCTTCTCGGTGTACATGGATTATCTCTACGGTCAAGTAGAAAATAAAACGCAGTTGGGCATTCTATTTGGCATTCAGTGGATTTTGAATGTTGCCTGGAATCCGGCCTTCTTCTATTTTCATCAGCCAATGATCGGCTTGATAATTATATCGGCACTTACCCTGTTGGTTTTGTTCTTTTTAATCTGGTATTGGAAAGATCTAACCTGGTACTCAGCCTTCCTTCTCCCCTACCTTATTTGGCTTTTAATTGCCACTTCCCTTAACTCCTACATCGTTTTTAATAATTAAAACTTTGTGAGCCGCTGAAATTTAACCAACAAAATGGCCAACCTACTTGATTTAACCACCCAAAAATGGGTTCGGATTACTGGAAAAAAACTCTCCTTGGACAAGGAACCCTGGCTTAAATCTCCCATAGGAAATGATGATATAATTGGGGATTCTTACATCCAAAACTTAATCAAAGAACAAGGTTTATCTAAAAAAGAAAACCAGGATGATTTCGGATTAATTGATGACTGGTCACAGTTCAATCTAAGCCAGGATGAATGGAAGAAATTAAACCCTAAGGTGAAAGATTTCTACCAGCATACGGCCAAATACTCTATGGAAGTTTGGTCAGAATGGTGTGGTGTTTTTAAACCTTTTGGAATCCTACTTCAAAGGCTTTTTAGCAGAAGATTAAGGCAGCTCAACCTGCCCACCAGTTCACTGGATTTCTCAAGGGGCATGGAAAGCAACATCATCAAATTATTCAAAAACGGTCAACCCGTTCATACCATTTGGTACCGGAAAATAAATGCTAGTCAGGAGGTCATTTACAGTGGGGTTTATAAACCCATTCAAAAAGAAAACCAAGGCTTTTTAAAGGTCACCTTCCCCCTTCCAAATGGAAACGCCCAGGTGCTCATGAGAAAAGAGGTACTTGATGGCGGAGCCCTTCTTTTAAGCTCTGACGGCAAAAAATTTGGAGAATCAGGGTTTTACTTCACCCTTAGGAATCAAAGGGGCAATTGGTGGGTGAAGCATGTGAAATCTATGCACGAATGGATAAAAGTCTTTGAAGACGAAAAGGGAATTCTACGAGCTGAGCATATTCTGCATTTTCACGGAGCCAAATTCTTAGAGCTTCATTATAAAATGACCCCAATTTCACCCTTGAACCAAGGGATTTAACCCAATTAAAAATTCTTCCAGAAAATCCCACCCTACTTTCTTACCTTCCACACCCTAGTTTTCACTTAACCAATTTTCATTATGGAGCCTATTCAGATAGCCATTATAGTATTCATCGCCCTTTTTATCCTCTCCGGAGTTTTCATTGTAAGACAACAGCAAATAGCTGTGGTTGAAAGATTTGGGAAATTCTTAAGCATCCGTAAACCCGGTTTCCAATTAAGAATTCCTATTGTTGACAGAATTGCAGGAAAGGTTAACCTCAGAATTCAACAACTCGATGTAATGGTTGAAACCAAGACCAAAGACGATGTTTTTGTGAAAATTAAGGTCTCTGTTCAGTATGTGGTTCTTCCTGAAAAAGTATACGATGCTTTCTATCGTTTGGAAAATCCGCACGGACAAATAACTTCTTATGTATTTGACGTGGTTCGCGCCGAGGTTCCAAAACTGAGATTGGATGATGTTTTTGAAAAGAAGGATGACATTGCCATTGCCATTCGGAGAGAGTTAGAGGAAGCCATGAACACCTACGGATATGGAATCATCAAAGCCTTGGTTACAGATATTGATCCTGACGAAGAGGTTAAAAACGCCATGAATCGAATCAACGCAGCTGAACGAATTAAAGTTGCTGCCGAATATGAAGGAGAAGCCGAACGAATTCGAATTGTTGCAAAAGCAACCGCTGAGGCAGAGTCTAAAAGGCTTCAAGGACAAGGTATTGCAGATCAGAGAAGAGAAATTGCCAAAGGACTAGAAGAGTCTGTAGAGGTATTGAATAAAGTGGGCATTAATTCACAAGAGGCCTCGGCCCTAATTGTAATTACCCAGCATTACGACACCCTTCACGGGATTTCAGAAAACACCAAGTCTAACCTGATTCTGCTTCCAAATTCACCCAATGCAGCCTCTGATATGCTAAACCAAATGGTGGCCTCCTTTTCTGCCACCAATGAAATAAGCAGAATGCAAGACAATGATGAAGTTTAATCTTTTCTTCTTCTTAGGAATTATTGCTTTCGCAGGATGCTCCGAAAGGAATTCAACATCCCATCAAAAGGCAATTGAAGATAAGCCTAGGCTAACTGGTATGTGGGAATTGGTTTCTATGGACGCCTTCGATTCATCCGATGGAACCTGGAAAACCTGGAATCAAGGCATGCAAGGATATGTGCTTTATGAGGCTTCAGGGTTTATGGCCCTTCATCTATCCCGCAAAGGGTACCAAAATTTTCAGCCCAGTTTTCCGAATTTTCAAGACAGCATACCCCTGGAGGCCCTAAAACATCTGACCAATTCATACCATTATTTCGCTGAATATGAAATTGACAGTTTGGCACAACAGGTGCATCATAAGAGTTTGGCACACTCCAATCCGAGTGAATGGAATAAGAAGGTGACTCGAAAAATGGAATTCAAAGGAGATACCCTAATTCTTAAACCCGTAGAATCAAAAAACGCCCACCTAAGAGTACGGTGGGTAAAAAAAACGAAACCATGAAGCTAGGAGCATTTTCAATCAGTTTAGCCGTTCAAGACCTGGAAGTATCCAGGAAGTTTTATGAAGATTTAGGATTTGAAGTT
This sequence comes from uncultured Flavobacteriales bacterium, assembly GCA_937139155.1. Classification (GTDB taxonomy): domain Bacteria; phylum Bacteroidota; class Bacteroidia; order Flavobacteriales; family JBLHRE01; genus CAKZPI01. Next base: position 120,780 of record CAKZPI010000037.1, on the reverse strand, counting down.
TTTGCCGGTGGTGCCGCCATGAAATACCTAATCATGAAACAAGGCTCAACCCTAATTGGCCTTTTTGAAAAGATGTTTGAAGAAAACATTCTAACCTTTAACCCAGGTTGGGATTCAAATGCCCAAAAACTCGACGGGTTCATGGATGTTCGGAAAATCCAAGAAGAACTTGCTTCAAAAGGTCATGAGTTTATCCAAAAAGTAGACTCCGACGGATCGGGTCCGGGAAGTCTCATGCTTAAAGACCCTGATGGTAACCTAATTCTTCTTGACCAACATATTTAATTTGAGTTCATGGCCATTTTAAACGTCTACCTAAATTTCAACGGAAACTGCAAAGAGGCTTTCGATTTTTATAAATCCGTGTTTGGGGGTGAATTTCCTTATGTAGGAACCTTTGCCGAAATGCCCCCTCAAGAAGGCCAAGATCCATTACCCGATGAAATGAACGACCGAATCATGCACATTTCACTTCCAATTAGCAAAGAAACTACATTGATGGGCTCTGATGTAGGCGGTGAATGGGCCAAAGATTTCAAAATGGGGAACAACTTCACCCTATCCATAACCGCTCAGTCTAAAGCGGAGGCCGATGAAATTTTCAATAAGCTCTCTGAAAACGGAAAGGTAACCATGCCCATGGATAAAACCTTTTGGGGTGACTATTTTGGAATGTGCATTGACCCATTCGGAGTTCAATGGATGATGTCTTTCAACGAAACCCCAGCTCAGAAAGCTTGAAATTTTATTCCCCTTAAAATCCTGCTAACTTTGGGGTATGGAGAAAAAAACCAGACTTAAAGTAGCGGTTGTAGGAAGTACAGGATTGGTAGGTGGAGAAACCCTCAAAGCCCTTTCCCAAAACTCTGAGATTGAAGAAATCATTGCCCTGAGCCGTAGGGCCTTCGATCCGAAACTCGAAAAAGTTAAGGTCACGCAGGTTGATTTTAAAAAAGAAACTGAAATACAATCGGCCTTAGAGGGCATAAACCATATTTTCATGGCCATCGGAACCACCCAAAAAAAGGTCAATGGCAACAAGGAACTATACCGAGAAATCGATTATGGAATCCCCCTTCGGATTGCAGAAAATGCTCCAAAAAACTTGCGATCCTACCATTTGGTTTCGGCCATCGGAGCCAAGAAAACTGCTTCCAATTTTTACCTTCAATTGAAAGGTGAGATTGAAGAGGCTCTCAAAAACCAAGAAGGATTTAAGCTGTATATCTACCGCCCATCCTTTCTTCTAGGCGATCGAAAAGAAAATCGCCTGGGAGAAAAAATAGGGAAGGTTCTGGCCAAGTCTTTCGCCTTCCTCCTTCCCTCACCTTATAAACCCGTACAAGCTAAGACATTGGCTCAGGCCATGGTTTACAATGCCATTCATGAAGCCGAGCCGGGAGTTTATACCTACCCTGAAATCATCGGACAGGCGAAAAGGGTTTAAAAATTACCTAAGAAAAGGTATTGCTTTATCCGATCGAAGGGCGTTTATTTGTAATCTATTTAGAATTGGTCTAAATTAACACAATGCAAGACCCAAGAGTACTACTAGCCGAAAACCGATATTTAGTTGAATTAGGACTGCGCACTGCCATGTCAGGAAAGCCTGTGAAGCCATGGGTTGACTACGCACCTACCACCAAAGAACTTTTAACCAAGCTCACTTCCAACCGGTATGACCTTATCATCCTAGGCCTCCCCTTGTTTTTGGAACTAAACAAGTCCATGTATTCTCCGGTGTACAACCTAACTCGAAAAATCAGCACAATTTTGATTGGGCAAAGTCTTGATCGAGCAGAATTAGAGATTGGAAAAAAGTTCGATCCACATGCCTATGTACTTCCTGAATGTGGGCAATCTGAATTGTGTATGGCCGTGGAAGCAGCCATGAAAAAGACCAAGTACTACTGTGGAAAGGTGCTAGAATCCATGAACCATATCCAAAATCAGGATGAATCAAATTCAACGGCCGATTTAAGCCAACGAGAACTGGAAATCATTCAACTCATAGTGGAAGAAAAAACCGCCAGTGAAATTGCTGAATGCCTTTTCCTCAGCGAACACACCGTGCGTACACACCGCCGAAACATCATGCAAAAGATTGGGGTTAAAAATACCGCCGGTTTGGTTATGTATGCCGTAAAATCTGGACTCATCCTCTCTGAGTAAACCCCAGCTTTATACCTCTTTTTTGGTATTCGATTTCACGCATTTGTATTACTATTTAGAATCATTCTAAATAGCATCTTTGCCCCCGAAATCGAAAACCAATATCATGAATTCACACATACTCAAATTCATTTTCGCCTTGGCCCTCCTACCCTTCATGGTCCAAGCACAATCAAGTATTTCTGGGCAAATTCAATTGCCCAATCAAGAAAAAGCAGTGGGCGCGCATATTTGGCTAATGCCTCTAAACCTTGCCACTACATCCAATCAAGAAGGGGAATTTAAATTTTCTAAAATTCCTCAGGGCAAATACACCCTTAAAGCCTCTTTCCTTGGCTACAAGCCTTATGAAATAGACTTAACCCTTAATTCTGAACAAAGCCTTACCCTAAAGATTGAACTTGAAAAAGCAAGCGAGGAGTTGGGTGAAGTAACGGTGCTTGATCAAATCGATGGTCTAAATCCCGAAACAGGATCAGAAAGCCTTCGCATTCCTGGAAAATTGATTGAGATTCCACAAAACATTCAAATCGTTGGAAAAGACCTTTTGGAAGAACAACAGGTATTTGACATGCTCGACGGAATTCAAAGGAATGTAAGTGGAGCTCAAAAACTAGAGCATTGGGAACATTATGCAAGGATAAATATGCGAGGTTCTCAAATCACTGCCTTCCGAAATGGAATGAACATGAAACTTAGCAATTGGAGTCCATTAGCGGAAGACATGAGCTTTGTTGAACGAGTAGAATTTGTAAAGGGCCCGGCCGGCTTCATGATGGGATCTGGCCAGCCTGGTGGATTCTATAATGTGGTCACCAAAAGGCCTTTGAATTACAATGCAACCCGCATCCAAACCTCAATGGGCAACTTTAATTCCGTACGGTCAGCCGTTGACCTTAACCTTGCTGGTGAAAAGATCAAAGGACTTAATTTCCGGTTGAATTTTATGGGTCAAAAAAAGGGAAGCCATAGGCCCAATGAATTCACAAACCGATACAGCATTGCCCCCGTTTTATCTTATACCCTTGCCGATGGATCTGAAATTAGCCTGGAATACATTGAGCAAGGTTTAACCACCTTGGCCATTGGTTCAAATTATAGTTTCTCGTCTAATGCTTATGCCGATTTAGACCGATCATTCACCACGGCCGCTCCTAACCTTGATCCTTCAAAAATGAAAGATCAATCCATCACCTTAGGCTTTTCAAAATCAATCCATTCCAATTGGAATTTAAGACTTCAATCAAGCTATTTAAAATACAGCCAAACCGGGCAAAGTTTATGGCCCAGAGGACTCGATTCATTGGGGAATATGCAAAGGGGTATTTCCATCTGGGACGCCTTAGGCCTTAACCTTAATGCCCAAGCCATTCTTCGGGGCTCATTTACCACCTGGGGACTTAAGCATAAGATCCTTTCCGGAATAGACCTTAACCAAAGGGAATACTTCGCAGATTGGTCGCAAGGAGCCGCCTTAGGCGATACCGTGAACATTTATGAGATGAATTACCAAGCCTTACCCCTGGATCAAATCCCCGTCTGGGATCGAAGCCGGGACATTAGAGAAAGAGGCGTGGCTTATAGAAACGGATTCATTTCTGTATACCTTCAAGATGAAATCAGCTTTCTTCAAGATGACTTGAAATTTAGCTTCGGAGGAAGGTTCACCCAAAACAATTATGAAAACCCTTATGCAGGAACCACACAGGACGCTGAGTTTACACCAAGACTAGGATTAAATTACCTAATCCGTCCGGGCTTTTCCGCCTTTGCCCTGTATGATGAAATCTTCCTAGCCAATACAGGCACCGACTGGCAAGGCAAACCCTTTGATCCGGTAAGAGGCGATAATAAAGAAATCGGACTTAAAAAATCCTTTGACCATGGGATTACCCTTAGCCTATCTGCTTACCAAATCACCAAAAACAATGTATTAACCACTGACCTTGAACACCCTGATCCGGTAAGCGGACAATTTATTTACTCTACTCAAACCGGACAGCAACAAGTGCGAGGAATTGAATTTGATGCAAACGGACGAATTAATGACCAGTTAAGCATTGCCCTTAATTACGCTTATACCCTTTCCGAAATCACCAAAGATGCCAATCCGGAGATCATTGGAAACCCAATTCCTGGAGCTACCAAACATATTCAGAACACCTGGGTAAGCTACCGGATTAAATCTGGAAAACTCAAAGGCCTAGGACTGAACACAGGTTATCAATTTCAGGCGGGTAGATCATCTTGGTTCATTTTTGATGAATCTCAGAATCCACTCCCAAATTATTTCCGCTGGGATGGTGGCTTATCCTATGCCTTTGAGAAGCTCAAGGTTCAAGTACTTGCCAAAAACCTCCTTGATGAATACCTCTACTCTGGGGCTCCTTACGGGAATATTTTCTACTGGCAATCTGAACCAGGTCGGAACTTTAGTCTTCAATTTAGCTACCAGTTCTAATATGAAACTAAAAAAGACCATTCGTACTTTGCACAGGTGGCTCGGGTTAATTACCGGGCTTCCCTTTTTCCTCATCGCCTTAACGGGAAGTCTTTATGCCTTTCAAGAAGAAATTCAAGACTTTGGAAGGCAAGATTATAAGATTGAAAACTCAGGCTTAATTCCTAGGAAACCTTCTGAAGTTCAAAAGGTTGCCGAAAGGTTGATCCCCGAAAAAACCCTTCACGCTGTACTTTACCCCAAAACAGGAAAAGCGGCGGAAGCCATATTCTACGAACGGGGCCAGGAATATTATGAAAAAGTCTACATTCATCCTGAAAACTTAGAGATTCTAGGTCATGAGGACCTAACCAAGGGATTTTTTCCCTTTGTCCTTCAAGGGCATTATTATTTATGGCTTCCTCCAAAAATTGGTCACCCCTTTGTGGCTATCGTTTGTTTAGTCTTTTTATTCATTGGTCTCAGCGGCTTATTCATATGGTGGCCAAAAAACAAAAAGGCCCGAAAACAACGGTTCACCATAAAATGGAAATCGGTAAACTGGAAACGTAAAAACTACGACCTACACCAAGTACTTGGGTTTTACCTCCTGATTTTCGCCATGGTTTTTTCAATTACAGGCTTGGTTTGGGGATTTGACTGGTTTCGAAATTCATATTATGCCATAAGCTCAGGTGGGGAATCATTTCAAGAGTTTGAAATGCCTCTTCCTGAAAACCCTGGAGACTCCTTAAGCCAAGCCCATGCCATGGATCAGGTGTTTTACCGAATGTGGAGGGAATACCCTAAGGCTGAATACATTGAAGTACACCCCGCCATTGACAGCCTTGGAACCATTGCGGCCAATGCCAACCCAGATGCTTCTACCTATTGGAAAACCGATTACCGGTATTTTGAGCCCCATCACCTGAAAGAACTTGAAGTAAACCATATCTGGGGAAGGTTTGAAAATGCTGGGTTTGCCGACAAACTCATGCGCATGAACTATGACATTCATGTAGGAGCCATTGGAGGACTCCCAGGAAAAATTCTGGCATTTTTGGTCAGTTTAATTTTAGCCTCCTTACCCATTACCGGATTTTTAATTTGGTACGGAAGAAAAATTAAAGCCAGGAAAAAGACTAAACAAAAAGATTTTCTACGACCAAAAGCCTGGCTTCTACGTAGTTCTTGAAAATCATCTTCCATTGGGTTTCAAAGATCAAAGGCCTGAACAGAAGTTCGGGCTTTTTTGCTTTCACCAAGAATTCAATACTTAGTATTTTGGCCCCAAATTAAATGCATTATGAAAAGACTCTTAAGCCTTAGTTTGATTCTGATTTCCTTTTGTTTTCAAAGCAAAGCCCAGTTCAATGAAGACCAAATGGGAGCTTGGTACATGTATTTTTACGATTTCAATCCAGAATCTTCGAAATTCGGGGTTCAAGGAGACCTTCAGTACAGAAACTGGAATACCCTAGGAGATTTGGAACAATTGCTCATCCGCTCAGGGGTAACCTACCGCCCGGAAGGAATGGGTATAAAATTCACCCTTGGTTTTGCCAACATTACCACCGGTGCCTTTGGAGAAAGCAACCAAACCGTAAAAGAAAACAGAATCTACCAAGAGGCTTTGTTTTCCAATGCCTTTGGAAAAAGAATAAAGTTAACCCACCGCTTTAGATACGAACAAAGATGGGTTGAAAATCAAGACCTTAGAACCCGGTATCGGTATAATTTATTTTGGAATACTGCTCTGAATAATAAGCTATTCACCCCAGGATGCATTTACCTGGCCCTATACAACGAGCTGTTCATCAATGGTCAGCGCGACATTGGCAACGGAAATACGGTTGAGATTTTTGACCGGAACCGGTTCTATACCGCCATTGGTTATATGATCAAAGAGGGAATGAAAGTTCAACTGGGTCATATGCTCCAAACCACCAATAACTGGGAAAAGGGACAAATTCAACTCAGCTTCCATCATAATTTTTAAGTCCTTTCGTTCTATTTCCATGCATAAATCCTTCCTTTTCGGAATATTCTTAATCCTACCTGCTTTTGCCTTTACCCAAGGCTATCAACAAAGTCCGGTTGATTTTGCTAAGGCCCTATCCCCGAAAGGGAAAAACACCCAAATAATTGGGCAAGAAATTGCCAAAACCTTTGATTCTGAACTTGACCGTTTAAAGGCGGCTTATGCCTTTACCGCAACCCATATTGCCTATGATCAAAGGATGGCCGATCTTTCTAGAAATGGAAGACTGGATACCAATTTCAGCAAATACGCCCTTGCCCACGGACTAGGTTTCTGCCAGCATTACGCCCAAACCTTTAGAGAAATAACTCAGTCTATGGGATTTAAGTCTTATTTGGTGGGCGGATATGTGAAAAACCAAAACGGAGAAATTGCCGAAAGAAGCCATGCCTGGAATGCAGTTTTGCTTGACTCTGGCCTGTATTTTTTTGACCCAACCTTCGGCTCTGGATATACCCTTAAAGGTAGATTTGTGCCCCAGTACGACGAATCCTATTTCATGGTACCGCCCCAGAAAATGATTAAAACCCATAAGCCCTTTCACCCCGTTTTTCAAGGCCTCTCCAATCCGAAATCTCACCCAGAATTTATGTCGGGTACAAAAAAAGAATCTGAAAATGCTTGGAGTATTGTTGACAGCCTTAAGGCTAGATCAAGGCTTAGTGAACTAGAGAAGGCCCAGTCTTTAAAGTACTACCTGAAACAAGAAAAAAACTTTCACCCCCTTCTGAAGGAAAGATATTTAGAAGCCCATGAATCCATAACCAGCCAATTATACAATCAAGGAGCCCAATTGCTAAACTCAGGCATTGATCATTACAATGCTTATCAAAAGCTTAGAACTTCCAATTCTGAAAAGGCCCAGAGGCATTTAGAAACTGCCGAAGAAAAAGCTTTAAGGGCTCAAAAGATTTTCAGCCAACTTCAAAGTAGAGAAGATAATTTGCAGTCCATGATTCGAAGGGCTCGTAAGGAGAGCCAGACCCTTATTTCAGCCATTTCTAAGCAGGGTGATTAGTCTTTAAATTCAAAGCCTTCCAGGTCTTCTGAGTTCCGAAAACAGGCTATCCGCCAAAAGGCATACGAGAAAGATTCCCCCTCATCTACCCACTCACCAATCCATTGATAACCCTTTTCAGAGAAATCGAAGAAGGTTAACCTTGAGTACCCATCCAAACCGTTTGGAGATTTTTGGTCTCGGTACAATACAATTTCATCTCCCTTCCTTTCACCCCACCAATTGGGCAAGGTAGGAGACATATTGCTTGAATAATAATGCACATTCCATTTAAGGCTATCCGAATTGAATTGCCGAATGGAACCCGAGTGAACTCCATCTTCCTTTAGGGTTTCATCCTGCACCGCTGTTCCGTTCATGATGTACTTAAACCTCCATTTCATGGTAATGGGAGGCTTCCATTCCCCCGCTGAATTTCTGTTTTGTGAAAGACATGTACACTCCCCGATCATCGGTTCAAAATCTTTGATCTGCTCAGGAGCATCGGGGTTTGGCCTACCAAAAGGGTGGTCTTGACTGGCCTCAAAATCATAGGATTGCCCAAAAGAAAGCATGGGAATAAGAAGAACAAGGGCTAGAAATTTCATGGAAATAAAGATTTAGGTTACAGCCTTTAAGGTAAAGGTTTCCTTCTTTCCAATTCTTCAAAACCAAAAAGCCCCACCAAAATGGCAGGGCTTTAATAATATTTCTACTGAACTTTAAGCCAGTTTCTCTAGAATTCCATTCAAAATTGCACTGGGTCGCATAGAAGCGGATACCTTTTCTTCATCCGGAAAATAATACCCACCGATGTCAACCGGCTTGCCTTGAACATCATTTAGTTCTTTTACAATTTCATTCTCATTTGCTTTAAACTCGCTGGCAATCGGACCAAAGATGTTTTTCAAGCCTTGATCTTTGTTTTGATTGGCAAGCGCCTGAGCCCAATACATGGCCAGGTAGAAATGAGAGCCTCTATTGTCAAGTTCATTTACCTTACGGGAAGGAGACTTGTCGTTCTCAAGGAATTTCTCAGTTGCCTCATCGAGGGTTTCGGCTAAAACCGCAGCCCTTTGATTGTTCTCCTTTTCGGATAAATGTTCAAGAGAAACTGCAAGGGCCAGGAACTCACCCAGTGAATCCCAACGCAAATGATTTTCAGCGGTAAACTGCTGAACATGCTTAGGCGCAGAACCTCCTGCACCTGTTTCGAACAATCCGCCACCATTCATTAAAGGCACAATGGAAAGCATTTTTGCAGAAGTACCCAGTTCAAGAATTGGGAAAAGATCTGTAAGGTAATCACGAAGCACATTTCCGGTTACAGAAATAGTGTTTTCACCGGCTTTAACCCTTTTAAGGGTATAGGTACAAGCATCTACCTGGTTCATGATCTTCACCTCTGCCCCCTGGGTATCCATCTCATTTAGGTAGGCATTTACCTTATTAATCAATTGAGCATCATGGGCCCGGTCTTTATCCAACCAGAATATTGCTGGCCAGCCGGTAGCTTTAGCTCTGGAAACGGCAAGTTTTACCCAATCTTTAATGGGAGCATCTTTCACTTGGCACATTCTCCAAATATCACCCTCTTCAACTTCATGACTCATTAATACCTCACCTGAATCAGAAATCACTTCCACTTTTCCATTGGATGGAATCTCAAAAGTTTTATCGTGAGAACCATATTCTTCTGCTTTTTGAGCCATCAAACCAACATTGGGCACTGTACCCATGGTTTTCGGATCAAAAGCACCATTATCCTTACAGAAATCAATTACTGCTTGATAAAGCCCAGAATACGAAGAATCTGGAACCACAGCTTTGGTATCTTGTAGTTTCCCCTCTTTATTCCACATTTTTCCAGAGCTTCTCAGCATGGCCGGAAGAGAGGCGTCGATGATTATATCAGACGGAACATGAAGGTTTGTAATGCCTCGATCTGAATCAACCATGGCCATATCGGCTTGACGGTTCATGATTGACTCAATGTCTTCTTCTATGGTTTTACGCTCAGAATCAGGTAAGTTTTGAATTTTCCCAACAAGATCACCAAAACCATTTCTTTCATTCACCCCAAGTGTTTTAAGGGTATCTCCATGCTTGGCATACAAATCTTTGAAATAAGCTTTTACCGCATGTCCGAAAATAATCGGGTCTGAAACCTTCATCATGGTGGCCTTCATATGAAGTGAAAAAAGAACCCCTTGCTCATTGGCCTCGGCGATTTCTTTTTCTAAGAAGGAAACCAGTTTTTTCCGGCTCATAAAGCTAGAATCAATGATTTCACCCTTTTGAACGGCTACCTCCTTTAAATCCTTCTTTTCTCCAGAATCATTTGTGAAAACAATTTTCACCTTTCCTTCCTTTTCCAAAGTGGTTGACTGCTCATTGGACCGGAAGTCGCCTTCTTTCATAGAAGACATATGGGTTTTAGACTCAGAAGACCATTCACCCATTCTATGTGGGTTCTTTTTGGCGTAATTTTTTACGGCTTTCGGTGCTCTTCGGTCTGAGTTTCCTTCACGAAGCACAGGGTTAACGGCAGACCCTTTCACCGAGTCATAACGCTTGCGGATCTCTTTATCTTCATCGGTTTCAGGATTAACCGGATAATCTGGAAGGGCATATCCTTTGCCTTGTAGTTCTTTGATGGTAGCCACCAATTGAGGAACCGACGCGGAAATATTGGGTAGCTTAATAATGTTGGCATCTGCCTCCTTCACCATTTTCCCCAAAGTTCCAAGGGCATCTTCATGCCTTTGATTTTCTGGTAATTGGTCAGAAAAAACCGCTAAAATCCTTCCCGCCAAAGAAATATCCTTCAATTCAACCTCAATATTGGCTGTATTAAGATACGATTGAACAATGGGCAAGAAAGAATAGGTTGCTAAGGCCGGAGCCTCATCGGTTTTGGTGTAGGTGATTTTTGAAGCCATAGGTATATTTTGAATAAAAAAATAGTGAGATTCGTCCTGAAAAAATCCACGCAAATCTAGGTTTTGCAGTGCTTATATCAAAGTTCCTGCTAAGATGAAATCTTAAAAAAACTTTGCCCAATCACGAACATACAAAGCTGAATCAGCGTAAATTTGCCGAGTGAAAAAATGGTTGAGCATATTTCTTTTTGGACTGTTTGCTTTTCACGGCCTTCAAAACAGCCTTCTTCATCTAAACTTTAGACTGAACCAGACCCAAATTGCCCTAAACCAATGTGAATTCAAAGACATGCCAGAAATGGGTTGTCAAGGGAAATGTGTTCTGAAAGAGGCCATCAAAGAACACGAAGAACAGAAATCCGAGAATCCCGTTCAGACTCAGAATCAGGAAGTTTTTTTCTGCCTTCGCCCAGATTTGAAATTGAAATTTAAGGCGCCAAGCTTGGTGCAAATCTTTATTCCTAAACTTTTTTCTTCTCAAGAGATTCCTCTTGCCCCACCCTGCCCCCCTCCCCCTGAACAGGCCTGATTTAATTGCATTTATTCATTTTTAAATCAAAACCATGCGAACAAAATCAGGGTTTGCATTGGCTTTGTTCTACCTATGTTTTCTTGGGCAAAGTTTTGCCTGCGATGTTTGTGGATGCTCAAGTGGCCCTATGGGTTTTAACCTAATGGGTGATTTTCAAGGGCATTTCATACGGTATGGGTACGGACAAATTCAATTCACAAATCCATCAGCTAGTGCTGGACCTATAAAGGACATTTTTAAAGTTCAGGAAATTCAAGGAGCCTACTCACTAAAAAAAGGATTCAGGTTGGAGGCTTATTTGCCTTATCATACCAATCTCCGAAACATTGGAGAAACAAAACAGAACCTTTCAGGCATTGGCGACCTGCAAATTGGGGCAAATCATACGGTTTGGAAAAAAGAAACCAAAACCGGAACTGAGCTTCAGTTTGATGGCGCGCTTAGGTCTGTGCTGCCAACAGGTAAGTACCATTTGGAGATTCACGACCTAAACCTTCCTGAAAACTTCAATCCGGGCAAAGGAAGTTTTGCCCTAATTCCCCGGATTTCTTTTCGCATTGCGAGGGGGCTATTCGGAATAAATTCTGGTTTGGCTTACCGAAAGAATTTCCATGCAAGTGATGGATATTCATTCGGAGACATCCTCTTAGGTCAAGCACATTTTTATTCAAAAATTCAGGCTCAAAAATTCCTGTTCATCCCAGCCCTTGGCTTGGTGCATGAATTCATTGCTGCCGATCATTACAAAAACAAGAATCAAGTTCACGGTACCGGAGGACGGGGAACCTTTTTAAACCCCTCCATCCAGATTGGATTCAAGTCCATTCGGGCTGGGATTTTCTTTCAAGGCCCTTTGCAAAGCCAATATTCTGAGGGAGAAGCCCAAGCTGGTAACCGCTTTAATTTTCAATTAACCTATTTATTTTAAACCAGTGAAATTCAATATCTTAACCTTAGTTTCCATTTCACTTTTATCATTTTCATGCGATGAAGAGCCCATGGACCAAAACGATCCGGTAGACATGTTTGAATACCATGCGCATATCATGAGTCCGGATGATTCTGACAAGCATCTTGGAGATACCTTAAACATTGAAGTGCATTTTGAAAGCCACACTGGCGAACCCATTCACAACATCAATGTAGAAATCATGAAAGACTCAGATTCGAGCATTGTGTATAGCAAACCACACCATTCACATATACATGAAGAAGATGGGGTTTATCATTATACCGATCAAATCGTCTTAAATGATTCCAATGGTTTTACCGGGCATAGCAACTGGACCCTAACCGCAAAAGTATGGGGAATGGCTGAAGGAGAAGGAGAGGCCTCTGAAACCCTTAATTTTCATGTACATCCATAATTAAGTTCCTTGCTTAAACCTTGAGAAAAGCTGGCATTCAAAGCCGGCTTTTTTCATTTATAGCCCTCCATACATACCATTTTTGGTCCGGTCTTCGTTAAATAGACATGCCTGGGCTTGCTATGAAAACGAATTCCTTAATAATCTCCTGTTTGCTAGTATTGGGCTTCATCCAGAGCCTGGCCTCACCACCTCCAAATGGAAAAAACCATAGCTTTTCAAGTTCAAATTTAAACTCTGGAACTCCGTCAATTTGGTTGGTTCACCTTAGGTACGAGGCACAGGATATCCCGGTGCCATTGGTTATGAAGCCTACTCAGAAGTTTGGCCCCATCTTTCAGCCAGAGGCATTTGAAGGAGGAGAAAGGTCTTTGCTATTCTTGTTTTCAAGCATCCTTTTGTTCATCGTGATTCCATTTTCTTGGGCATCTTACGCTTTCTATCAATGGCTGAAGCCAAGAATGCCTAGAAAAATCAGGGCATGATCAATTTGGTGGCCAAGAATGATGACCCATCTAAACCTGTAGTCCTCTCACATCCCCCCAATACCTTTTTCTTATAGAACGGAATCAAATCCATGCCACCCGCATCCACCCTCATAAGCGGGTTGTTCTGCACAAAGTTGTAGGGCGTGAGCCAACTATTTTCTGAGGCCATGGGGTCAACAGAAAGCCAAACAGAGATCTTCGGGTTGTAATATCTGGCCCCGTAGTAATAGTTGCCAGTCTTAGGGTCTAACTCCTTGCCATTGAGGCGGTAACCTAACTTCCTACATGCGCTATTTAAGGTTTCTTTTTTCAAAATTTGGAACTTATGTAAACACCCTTAATCTAATAATATCAAAGGATGACTTTAAAATTAAGGCTCAGGCTAAAGGTTAAAATCCTATTATAAATATTGCTTAGAAAGATCTATTTGCCAAAATCTTCTATTCACAGTATCCATGAGATAAACATAGTCATACAGTCTTACCTGATCACTTCTCGCATCCTTTAAAACCTTGTAGTACCCTGCGACTAGAAATTGATGGGGCTTATCTTCAGCGTTTTCTAGAAGCATGCCAATACCTTCATCAGCACCTGGACTTGCTGACAAATTGTAGTCAACCTGACCACGAAGCGATTTAAATATTAACGAGTCGCAGTTATTGGGTTTCCATTTGGTTGTGTAATAGCCTTGCTTCGGTTCAGGGTAGACAAGTATTTCAGAGTAACTAAGCTGTTCTGTATATAACTTGAATTCATGGACATCAATTAATCCAACTCGGTAAGATTTTTCTTCCTCAACCTTAAGGTCTCCAATAATAGCATGCTGACCGTTTGAACACCCTAAAACAGTAAAAACTAATAATTCGATAAATAATTTTAAACTTTTATCCATAATTTAGAGGTCTATGGCAAAACATTATTTAAGATTTATCTTACCTTTTCCATAACCAATAAAACCGAAATCGTCCCCTGATCCACGAAGTAATTTCCTCCACCCCCTAAAATTATAAATATCAAAATGACCAGCATTATTAAATGGAGGAATTATAACAGTTCCATTATCTCGATTAAGCAATTTTATTTTCACTGTACCATATACATCAGAAAGTGTTTCATCTGAAGCTGGTCTCCAAATTACGTTGTCATCACCACTATGTATATTAAAACTGCTAAAAAAGTTGACATACTGCTCACCGCTCTCGCCTATGTCACCAACATCCAAACTGCTTGATGTAAATTTAAATTTTGAAAAATCCACAAAAAGAGGCTCCCCATTTCCAGATTTTCTCCATTCTTGCGCTTCCTCCAATGTAACTACACCATCATAATCAGGTCTATCGCTCAATCCATTATTGTGTTCAGCTAATCGGTCATAATCCAATCCACCGCTACCTTCCTGAAAGTCACCATTATTGTCAAGATGTAAAGCACTTAGCCCTAAATTTTTGTCCTTGGCTTCGGCGTGAGACATTCCTTGCGAGAAATCTTCTGGAAGCATAACAAGCGCTTCACCCTGCAAGCCCTGATCATCTGTACCTAAAAAGTTTCCATCTAAATCATAGATAGGATTGCTGGACCGACCATCAGGGTCAAGAAGCATTATCGGATTGTTCTCAGTAAAGTTATAAGGCGAAAGACTCGGATACTTATGCGCCAGCGGGTCCACAGAAAGCCAAACAGAGATTTTCGGGTCGTAGTACCTAGCTCCGTAGTAATAGTTGCCTGTCTCTATTCTCTGCATGTCATAAAAGTAAAGAATTTAGCATCATAGGTATAGCAGTGACCGCACTCAAGCTACTGGTTACCTTCTTGAGGGTTGCTAGGGCTAAACATCAGTGGCCTGAAAAACTTAAATACGCACAAAGCATGGGTTATTAGTTCCGTTTAATCAGCCTTATTGCACACCCAGTACCATCAGGCGTTTGAGACGTAAGAGTTAAATCCTCAGCCATGAAAATATAAGAATACCTCGAGTTCACCATAGTACTTGACCAAAAAACGGCACATCCTTCAAACTCATAACTACCATTAACGCTTCTTGAATCAGTCGGGTAGATAGAAAATTCTGAACACGAGTCACGGCCTGTATTCAAAAATCTTGAAGGAGCTAAATTAGGCCCACCATTCTCATTTAAAAGTAATGCCCAGTCTCTATTTGTTGGAATCCGATATCCTTCTGGGCAAATTGATCGATTATCGGAGACCACATAGCTATTATATAAAACCCTTCTTCCATCCTTCGAATAGCACCATGCCGGAAGCTTTTTTAGATTCGCTCTTTGCCACAAACTATCAGAGTCGGCATACAAAATTGTATCGCCATTATTAAACACTTTTGCTCTGATATCCGTAGTTGACCATTTTTGACTCCCTGTGACTATATAGTTACACTTATTATCAAGATTCAACAGCAGTGAAATAGTGAGAAAGCACATAATAATGTTACTGTAGTACATGACCTCTACCTTCTTGTATTTCTATCATATGCTTTAAAACCATTCTTTGTAGTATATACATTGAATTCGATGATGCCTGACCTATTAGGGTATGCTCGATTGTACCAATCTTGAATATTCGCTGCGGTTTTCACATCTCCCCATTCTCCTGCACCAAGCATTTGACCGTTAATTTCAGCATTAAAGGAACCAGAAGGATAAGATGAACCTTTAGGATGGTTGTGATTTATTTCTCTTATCGTATAGTCATTTATTAATTGGCCTCTTAACAAGTCGTTCAGCCCCGGATTTTGGCCTTCTCTATGACCAGTTGTTAAAAACCCAAGACCTGAGCCTCCAGACTCCCCAGTCTTTATTTCATTCCACTCAACATTTGTATTATCAGCCATGAAAGTAAACAAGGCTTCTGACTCAAAATCCCCCCGGATTTTATTAATGTCAATATCACCTACAACTTCTTTACCTCCACTATGAAAATCATTAAAAGATGTGGTCTGATTTCTATACGCTTCAATAGTCCCACCTTCAAAAGAAATACCACTTACATAATTACCATCATTGTCAAGAACTATAAAGGTATCCTGGGACTCATCAACGGTATGATTTAAAACATTTCCGTTTAAATCCAATTCCCATATATCCCTCCCATCCGGGTCCACCAACATAATTGGGTTATTCCCAGTAAACACATAAGGACTTAAAGAAGGGTACTTATGCGCCAGCGGGTCCACAGATAACCACACACTTATCTTCGGGTCGTAGTACCTAGCTCCATAATAGTAGTTGCCTGTCTCAGGGTCTAACTCTTTACCATTGAAGCGGTAAGGGGAGTTGTAGTCTTCTGAGCCGGCGTTGTATTCGTAGAGGTTTTTGTCTTTAACTTGAGTTTGATTTGTTAGGCTTGGATTCACTGGTTAAACTTAATGATTTGAGAAAATCGATACGAAAAAACTTTAATGGGAATTTATGGACTTAAATTTGGGACACTGCTTCTTCCCTTTACCAATATGATTACTCTTTTTTAATCAACCTCACTGAGTAACCATAGCCTGGATTTCTTTCATGGACAAGCCTTCCAATATTATTATAAATTAGGACAAAAAGGAAGGGGTCTTCCCTCGAAAAATCAGAATAAGTCCAATAAACCATAGTCTTGGCATCATCTTTCACAAATCGCCCATTTGGTTCTCGATATAAACATGCATCCCTATCGTAAAAAGTGCAATTTTTGTTGGCGAATAATAATCGTTCTGCCCATGTCCAACTTTTAAATCCACTACCATATAAAGAGTCAAACTCATAATCGAATAAATTGAGAAAATTAGAATCAGACGCTACTTTCAGATCTGGCCGTATAGAACAATCAATTAACAAGCGAATAGCATAGCCATTATAGAGTATTTTATGACTATCAGGATAAAAGCAGTAGGCTGCAATCCCTGCATTTGATGCTCGTTTCCATGAACTATCACTTTGAGCCAAAAACAAGTTACTTGAACTGCACAGTAAGCTATCAATATGGGTTTGCACATGCCATTTCTGTGCTCCGATTTCAACAAAATCACAGTGGCTTTGGAAATGCCCTTCATTGTCCTGAGAATGGACTAAGGCAGGTCTTAGGAGTAACAACAAGGTCAGAACAATTAATAATCCTTTCATAACACTAGTCTACTCTTGTGTTTTCATTAAATGAATTGTAATTGCCTCCGAAACCACTGCTTTTTCTTGGAACATAAATATTGTATCTCGGATGTGGTAAATTCATTTGGTCATAAATGCTGTTCATATCTTTTACCATTTGAATATCACCCCACTCGCCCGCTGGAGATATTATCAATGACCCTCTCGCCTTTGCCATTCGACTTGGTTCGGGACCTGCGCCAGATGGCAGATCGTACCCATTAGGGTGGGAATGATTAAATTCTGTAATATACTCCCCGCTAAGATTCGCCTCATTAAACATACGACCTGCATGAATATCACCCTCCATACAATTAGTGAAAATTCTTGAGTCATGCTCTCCAGATTTTAGTTCACCCCACTCAACATTTGTATTATCTGCAAAAAACTCAAATACTTCTGAGGAAGCCTCTGGTTTTACCCTAAGGCTGTTAAGTTTGGTACCATCACCGAAGGACTCTTCACTGGTATTTGTGATTGTTCCATACTCCATAGATATCCCGGCTAATTCATTTCCTTCACCGTCAACCACAAATATTTGGTCAATTTCAGTGTTTTCCTCATGGCAAATCAAATCACCATTCTTATCATACTCCCAAATATCCCTTCCATCCGGATCCACCAGCATAATGGGGTTATTCCCCGTAAACACATAAGGACTTAGATTCGGGTACTTATGCGCCAGAGGATCAACAGAAAGCCACACAGAAATCTTCGGGTCGTAATAACGAGCTCCGTAGTAGTAGTTACCTGTCTCCACTCCCTTTTTCAGACTTCCCCTACTCACCTTTTCCTCGCGCGAGAAAGGGGGCTGGGTTTTAGTAAGTCTGTATCGGATGCGGGATGTTTGCATGAAGCTGCAAAATAAGCATTCGACCTTTCATTTTTTTCTTTCAATTGAAAAAAAATAAGATTAGCTGGACTTTGAAAAGCGTTCGCCTGATAATGCGGATAAACCGGTTTGCCTTATAGCAATGGAGTTATCCGCTTTAGCAGGTGAACATCCGGGGGTTGAAGGGGGGGGGAAGACCCCTTTGGCAAAAGCGCAGGGAAAGCGGCTACTTAACATAATTTGGTTATAGGGCAGTCCCAGAACGTGGCCCGGGATCTCACCTCCGCCTCAACTTGTGTACGCTGGTTTCATTTAGCAATGGGCTCTTGTGGGCGGTCCCTATAACTACTTGTTATGTTAATGTAGCTTGAGATTGTTTTTCTGGCATGTCTTTTTGTTATTTAGCTGGTGGAGAAGCTCTTCCTGAGGCTATCGGTCAGGATGTGCTGCAGGTGGGTTGGCCACAAAAAGCATGATCAGAAAAACAATAGAAGGGCTGGGGGTGGACAAAGGGTAGACAGGGCTTGCTATTTATCCCCGTAATGCGCCCATGCGCTCGCAATATGAACGGTAACTATCCTTTCATCGATCGGGTAGACCAAACGATGCTTTTTGTTGATTCTCCGGGAGTACAAGCCTGCCAAGTCATGCTTCAGCTTTTCTGGTTGACCAATCCCTGTTGTTGGGTGCTCTTTTAGTTCGTTGAGCAGTTTTTCGATTTTCTTTATCGTTGCCCTGTCCCCTGATTTCTTGTGCCTTTCAATATCTTCCAAAGAGGTTTTGGAAAAACGCAAGGTATAGCTCATAAGCCTAACAGATCACTTATTTCTTTCGAGCTGCTTATCTCCTTGTAATCCCCTTGTTCTATCTCCTGCAGGCTCTGCTTGATCCGTTTTACCATCTCGGCATTGAAGTACATATCATCTGCACTCACAGGTGTCAAGGCATATGCCTTGTCCTTTCCTCGCTGGACAATGATATGTTCACCCTTATCCACCCGCTCAAAGTATTCTTTCTGATTCTGTCGGAACTCCCGACTGCTTATTACCAACATAATTTTAATTTAACGTGTACCAATATGGTACAAAAATACAAATAATTAAGCACATCACCCTAAGGGTGGTATTTATCTACAGTCTTTGAGCTCTTCCAGGGCCTCCCTGCCAAAAGTCTCTAAGCTCTGCAAGCTCCTGTAACCAGCCTTGTACTGCACTTCTCTCAGGTTGTACTGATTCAGCCAAAGGGCTATCCTGTTGATGCGTATCTGATACAGATTATCCATGTCCGTATGATTTCTCAACCCCGTATGGGGCGGGATTTTCAACCTCTTTAAAATACTTCCTGTTACCGAACTAAAACGGGTCTTCTCACCTTTCGGAAAGAGCATATGACTGTCTTTTTTTGCGCTGGTCAGCTCCAAAAGCTGTGGACGGTTCTTTTCCACGTAGGACTTTAAGGGAAGGACCTGCACCGCTTCCAAGGGTAGCTTTGGGCCTTGAGCTTACTCCGTAGTAATAGTTGCCAGTTTCCGGGCCGAGATCTTTTCCGTTGAAGCGGTAAGGGGAGTTGTAGTCGCCTGAGTCGGCTTCGTATTTGTAGAGGTTTTCGCCGCAAATTTGGGCTGGATACGTTAGGTTTGTATTCACAGGCTAAACTTAGTGATTTAGCTCATAGTCTTAGGTGATAGGACGGATGACAAATAAAACCAAAAGTCAGTTTGAGCTTTTTTTTATCAGCCTAACCGGATAGCCAATATTAGGGTTTATATCTTCATCAATAAGCCGCGCACAACATCCATTTAATACCACCTGGATTAAAATTGGTGCATCTCTTTTAAACATTGGGTCATAGGATTCTATATATTCGGATATTGACCAGTAATCCACACTTTTAATTTCACCCATTTTATAATGACCTGTTGTATCCCTATAATACTGAAATCCCTTCCTATAAAATGAGCATGAATCGGATGAAAACAGTAAGACACCCCCTCTCACATAGTCTTCATAATTTCTTAAGGAATCCCTTTCAAACCCCCAAAGCCTTTCAAAATCATACTGCGTTGCAACCCTTAAGCTACTATCATTTATGTTCTCATAAATGTAGGGCATCGCATATCCATTAAATAATTGGGTTATTGAATCTGGCGCGATGCAATATGCCGGCCGTTTGTTTTCATTTGCCGCAATCCACAAACTATCTTCCTGAGCCTTGATGATCTTATCCTTTCCGGTTATCTGGTCCCATTCCAAGGCTCTTGCAGCCCAAATTTGACCATCAAAAACCAAGAATTCACATGAGTCCTTACCCCTTTTAACTTCCAAGTTTGGCTGGGCAGCCAAATTTGGACAAATGCATAAAAGAAGACCTATAACTTGAAGGTAGAATATCATCAATCTCTTGATTTTTCAGTATATGGAACATAACTTTTTGTGCCGGGAATATATACCTTATAGTTAGATATTAGAAAGCTCCTAGCTCGTTACTGCTGAAGCGGCAGTCTATTTTCCTTTTTGCGTTAATTAAGTTTTCTTTTGCCAACTAGAGCTTTTTCTAACCCTTCCCTTATTTAAGACACTCCACTTTTTATAAAGAACAGGTTCTTCGAAAAAGAAAAAATCTAATCCTTTAGGATTGCCATTGAGCATTCCGATTCACACCGTAAAGCTTCACTCTTAATCCCAATACAACTTCTCAAGAAACCTTTCTACTTTTCTGGAGGTTGCCGGAATCAAAATTCGATTAACAATCACACCCTGGTTATACTCCAAAATTTGTATTCCCTTAACCATGTCTCCATCAGAATTCTGTGTAGTAAACGGTAGAATGGTCCAAAGCCCATGTCTTTTTCCATTCACATAGTCCCCATACATATACGGGGGCTTTCCTCTGTTTTGTACGTAAAATGGGCCTTGCAATGTGTCGTTGGTATAAGTGAATGTCGACCTAGCGCCCCAACCATCCGAGATAAACTTCCCTTGACGTAATCCTTCAATAAATTTAATCTCATAGGTTCGATACAATCCTCCAAAATCATCGTAACAATCCAAAATATAATAGCCATCCGGCAATGAGTCTTTGAATTTCACAAACATATCACCGTCTGAAAGCTCGATAAAATTGGTATCCACCAAAGTAATATGAAAGGTGTCCAAATGGGTACTATCTGATACATTTTGTGCAAATAGGGATGTGACCACTAGCATCCCTGCTGAAATAAGGGGTATTGTTTTAAACATAAATCCATTATTTTTCCCAATCATCTATGGTTTGTCTCATCATATCTGTTTTTGCCTCAGAATTCATTGTCGGATCAACCCTTATTAAAATAATGCCATCAATCTTATTCAATGAGATTTTTCGATCTTTAAAAAACAGGGCGTCATTGTTAATTTCTGCCCCACCAAAACTGTTTTCTGAGAAAATCTCATCCTCATCTTGCTCATTTATTGGACCTTCCGAAAGTAAATCTAGGACATTTTTAAAGGCTTTTCCTCTTGTACGAGGAGGCCCAACCCCTACCGCAGTGCCAGGTTCAGACGTTCCAGTTTCGAGCATGGCTATTTCTGTGACTTTTTTTTCTTACAAACTTATACAAACCATAAGCTTCATCAAGCTCTGATCCTGAAAAGGCAATTCCTAGTTTCTCAGCATGCCTACTAAATCCACGTTGAGTCCAAAACTTCGTCTTGGCCTCATAGTGGTTAACTTTTTGACTATTATTTTCTTTGGATACCCTTCGGACTGAAAAATAACATTTCCGCCATTCCCTGGTCCCCGTTTGTAAATAGATTAATTAACTGTTTATCGGTATCATCCATTCTAGGAGCTATCCTCATTCCATCCGGATCCACCAACATAATGGGGTTATAACCTGTAAATACATAAGGCGAAAGGCTGGGGTATTTATGCGCCAACGGATTCACAGAAATCTTCAGGTCGTAGTAACGTGCTCCATAGTAATAGTTGCCTTTCTTAGAGTCATTTCTTCTCAAAGCCTAAATGGCACAATTAGAAACGATACACCTGGCACTAATATTCCGAAATGGGTGGCAGAAATCGAACCGAAGTATCCAATTCAGATTCTATTTCACGATAGCCTCTCTCGCTCTTATTTTCCTGCAAACCATAGACATTTGAGGCCTCCACCCTAATGGGTCTAGTCATTCAGGGCAAAAAAAAAGGCCCTTGAATTCAAGGACCTTCCTAAACATAAATTTCACTTAATCAATGGAACCCATCACCCGCTTCATGAATGCGTTGGCGGCCTCTTTGGTTGAAAGCCCTTCCTTTTCTTCCATGGAATGAACTTCCAAGCCTCCTGAAAGATTTGAAATCAACTCTCCTATGGTGTTTAATTCCTCCTCCTTCCAGCCTCTGGCCTCTGATATATCTTCTAGAACCATGATGGCCTCCTCTACAAAATCACGATCGTGTTTTTGAATAAAGCCGCTTACCTGCTTAAGCACTGGCAACTTCATGGGTCAAGTTTTTGAGGTTATCAAACTGATTGGTCTGCACTTGGTTCACCAAGTTTCCATCTTGAAAACCCGCAAAAGTGGGTAGGTTATTTACATCTGCTAGTTTTCTTGAATTTGGATACTTTTCAGCATCTACATAAACAAACTCCAGGTCAGGGTGCTCTTCGGCCAATCGTTTGAACTTAGGTTTCATCAACCTGCAGTTTCCACACCATCCTGCTCCGTATTGCACCATTACTTTATTCTTTGACTTCACCAATTCTTCCAATTGGTCTTCATTCATTTCTATAAACATAGTTCTAGTTTTAGTGGGTTGCTAAATAAGAGGCTACTCCTTTACGATCTGCGTTCATGGCCTCTTTACCTTCTTCCCAGTTTGCCGGGCAAACCTCTCCGTTTTTCTGAACGTGGGCATAGGCATCAATTAGACGAATGAATTCTTGAACGTTTCTTCCTAGTGGCATGTGGTTTACACTTTCGTGGAAAACCAATCCGTCTTCATCAATTAGGTAGGTTGCCCGGTAGGTTACATCATCGCCTTTTTTCAATCCCGTGCCATCGTCTAAGTCTTCAGAGTCAAGGATGCCCAGGGTTTTGGCCAAGTTCCGATTTGAATCCGCCAAAATTGGATACCTTACTCCTTCTATACCTCCTTGATCTTTCGGTGTGTTCAACCATGCAAAATGAACCTCAGGCGTATCACATGATGCTCCAATTACCATGGTGTTTCGTTTTTCAAATTCGGATACCGCCTCTTGAAAGGCATGCAATTCTGTCGGACAAACGAAGGTGAAATCTTTGGGGTACCAGAACAATACAACCTTCTTCTTTTCGCGAATGGCTTCTTCAAGTACGTTCATGGTTTTGGTATCTCCCATTTCATCCATGGCCTGTACCTCTAAATTTGGAAATCTCTTACCTGTAAATGACATATCTATTTGTTTTTAAATTTCTAACACCGCAAAAATAGGCACTCATACTCATAGCTAAAAACGAAATAATCTATACCTTTGATAGAAACTATCTATAATGAATTTTCAACAGATTGAATATGCCATGGCTGTCGACCGCTTGAATCACTTCGGTCAGGCGGCAGAAGCTTGTAATGTAACCCAAGCCACCTTAAGCGCCATGATTAAAAAGCTTGAAGAAGAATTGGGCTATACCTTATTTGATCGAAGCAGGCATCCGGTAAAGACAACCGATATTGGAAAAGCCTGGATTCTTCATGCAAGAGAGGCCTTATTGGCCCGAAATTCAATGTATGAATTGAATCAAAGCTTCGAAGGGTTAAAAGGCAAACTAAGGCTTGGCATCATACCCACCATTGCCAATTCTTTGCTGCCCCTAATTTTACCAGACATAATGGAAGACCATCCAAATTTAGAATTGAGCATAACCGAATTAACCACCGAGGCCATTCTTGATGAGCTTAAACTGGACCAAATTGACTTAGGAATTTTAGCCACTCCACTTTACGAAGAAAACATTGAAGAGCATATTCTCTATTACGAACCCATGATGGTTTATGGAGAGCATAGCCAAGACAAAGACTTCATTGGCGGGAATGAATTAAAGGATTCAAATATTTGGCTTTTACAGGAAGGGCATTGTTTTCGAAACCAGGCCATGACCTTATGTGAAATGGAGGCAGGCTCAGAAATGAACCAGCGCCTTTCCGTTCAAGGAGGCTCTTTTGAAAGTCTTATGCATTTAACCCGCTCTTTTGGAGGCTTTACATTAATTCCTGAATTGTTCTATCGTGACCTTCCTGGAAATGAAAAGAAAAGGGTGAAACCTTTCCTGCCTCCCATCCCCGTAAGGGAAATTTCAATCATCAGTAGAAAGGTCCATCACCGGCAAAGAAGCATCGATGCCTTAACGGGTTTTATTCAATCAAAGGTGAACCCTAAACTCTCTACCACCAAATACAAGAAATCGGATTTAAACATAATTGGCATTCAATGATTCAAGCCACAATAGTGATTTATGAATGTCCTACATAGGCCATAAAAAAAGCCACAGTTTCCCGTGGCTTCTTGAATTATAAATGGATAAGGTCTGACTAAAAGAAAGTTACTTTTCCAGATTTCACATCATACATTCCTCCAACAACTTTGATCTCGCCATTGTCAACCATTTCCTTCAATACGGAAGAACCGTCTTGGATGGCCTGACAGGTTAATTTAACGTTGGCATCTGCTACTTTCTGTACAAAACCAGGATTAGCCGCTGAGCGATCTCCGCTTTCATCTACTGAATCAAGGGCTGGCTTTAAGTTTTCCAACATTCCGGTCAAATTACCCAGCTCAACTCCGTCACAGGCTCCTTTCACTGCCCCGCAAGAGGTATGGCCCAAAACCAAAATCAATTTTGATCCGGCTACTTTACAGGCAAACTCTAAACTTCCTAGGATGTCGTTATTCACAAAGTTTCCAGCTATTCTGGCATTGAAAATATCACCGATACCTTGATCAAATACCATTTCAGCAGGCACCCGTGAGTCAATGCAACCTACTACAGCAGCAAAAGGGGCTTGTCCTCCTCCGGTTGCTTCTACTTGGCCATTCAAGTTTCTAGGAATCATTTTCTTCTCTAGAAATCGTTGGTTACCGGCCTTAAGAATGGCCAATGCGTCATCAGGACTAATACCCTTTTGGGTATCAGCGGTCATTACTTTTGAGTTGATTTCTTCTAGGTTCATACACTTATTCTTTATGTTCATAAATCATTTTAGCAAGCTTAGGATTCCGCTTTTTGAAGCTCGGCTCATCGAGAACCACCTCTCCAAAATCACCCACCGGATCAGGGATGGGTTTATCGTTGATATTGCTCAGAATCACCTCAATATTACGGGTTTTAGCATTCTCTGTGAAATCATGAATAATGTCAATCACATCCGGATGAATGGTTCTATTTTTTGTCCCGTCAATGGTCACCTGAGTATCGTTAGGAATCTGATTCAAGGTATTTTGAATGGAGGCCTTGTTCAAGAAAGAAACTTCCTCTGCCAATTGAATGGTAATGGGCTCTCCCTTTTCATACGAGTCAGAGCTGAAATGATAAGGGGTTTTAAAGTTTCTATAAAGAATGTCCACAATGGCCACTGCAAATCCAATCATAATACCAATCAGAAGGTCAGTCATCACAATTCCAACAATGGTTACCACAAATGGAATAAACTGAGCCTTTCCTCTTGAGATCATTTCCTTAAACAAGCTTGGTTTCGCCAATTTATACCCCACCAAAAATAGGATGGCAGCCAAACTGGCCAAAGGAATCATATTTAAGATATTGGGAATGGCCATAGCCGTTACCAACAACAATAAACCATGAATGAAAGCTGAGGCTTTCGTTTTACCTCCAGATTGAATGTTGGCAGAGCTTCGTACAATTACCTGGGTAATCGGAAGTCCTCCTACCAATCCTGAAACCATATTACCTACCCCTTGAGCTTTAAGTTCTCTATTGGTTGGGGTCACTCGCTTCTGAGGATCCAATTTATCGGTCGCCTCCACACATAACAAGGTTTCCAAACTAGCTACTACGGCAAGGGTAATGGCCGTGATGTAAATGCTTGGATTGGATAATTGATTGAAATCTGGGAAGGTAAACTGGCTGAAAAATCCTGCAAACGATTCTGCCACCGGTATTTTAACCATTTGCTCAGCCTTTAAGCTGAAATAAGGGTTTCCGGCGAAAGCCATGTTGAGACCTACCCCTAATAATACGGCAATAAGCGGACCCGGAACAAATTTGAATGTTTTATGGTCCTTGATAAAAGGCCTTTCAAAAAGGATTAATATGGCCAAGCTAATCAAGGTAATCACCAAGGCCCCGGGTGAAATATAAGCAAGCATATTCACCAATTCACTGAAGGTATTCTCTCCGTCCGTTTGCCAAAAAGAAAGGTTTCCTTCCGGATTTCCATCATATCCAACGGCGTGAGGAAGCTGCTTGAGAACAATGATGATACCAATGGCGGCAAGCATGCCTTTAATCACTGAGTTCGGGAAATAATACCCAATAACTCCAGCTCGTAAAAAGCCTAGTATCAATTGGAAAAGTCCGCCAATAACAACGGCTAAGAGGAAAATCTCATAGCTTCCTAAGTCTTCTATAGCGGTAAGAACAATTACAGCAAGACCTGCAGCCGGACCCGATACGCCCAGGCTAGAGCCGGATAAAAGGGCTACCACAGTACCCCCAACAATTCCGGCAATTAGGCCGCCAAACAAGGGGGCTCCAGAGGCCAAAGCAATTCCTAAACATAAAGGAAGAGCAACCAGAAATACTACAATGGATGCAGGTATATCATACTTAGAGTGGGCAAAAAAACGCCCAATGAAATTCGATTTCATAAAATTTTAATTAGAATAATACATTACCTCCTTCTGGGAAGGAAGTTTAAAAATGGGTGGTCAAGAAATCGAATTATGCTTCGGGAGGAGGGGAAATGAGACTATGACTCAAGTCTTCATCGGGGTAAATTACATGAGACTCCATGAATTCACAAAGGATGGCCAGCTCATGCAAGCGGAACCTTGGATGACTGACCTCATCTTCTTCCTCTACGGTCTGGTTTCCAGTCCGGGAAGAATCCGAATCTTCATAGTCGCCTTCTTCTGTTCCAGCCAGCCATTCAATCACCTCTTCTTGCTGGTCTTGAACGTACTGGGGCGCAATGGCAAAAACGGTGAAAAGAAAAAACGACCACAGCAGGAATTGCCCCATGGCATTCATCCAATACTGACTGGTATATGTTCTATATCTTTTCATCCTCTGATCTATGGCTTCAACTACGTTCGTTTACCGGTTTAGGTTTCTTTGCCCTTACCGGCGATTTTTACGTAGCTTACTAAGCCCTAATTTTCGGGTGCAAATTTCCTGATAAAAAAGAATTTTTCCAATATGCCATCAAAACGTATAGAATTTAATAACCTTGAAGGTGAGAAATTAGCCGCTCGCCTAGACCTACCAACGGATGAGAAGCCAAAAGCCTTTGTGCTTTTTGCCCATTGTTTCACCTGCAACAAGAATTTTTTCGGGGTAAAAAACATTTCCAAGGCCCTTACTTCGTCAGGTTTTGCCGTGTTGCGGTTTGACTTTACTGGCCTTGGTGATTCAGCCGGAGAGTTTGAAAACACAAATTTCTCCTCCAACATTCAAGACCTAATTCAAGCCAGCAAATGGCTGAAAGAAAACCATGAGGGACCAAAACTTCTGATGGGCCATTCATTAGGTGGGGCAGCTGTTTTGCATGCCGCCGCTCAAATTGATACGGTGGAAGCCCTGGTAACCCTTGCTGCTCCCTCCAATCCAGAACACGTCAAGCATTTGTTTGAAGACCATATTGATGAAATTGATGAAAAAGAAGAAGCCCAGGTAAATATTGGGGGAAGGCCTTTTACCATTAAAAAACAGTTTTTAGAAGACATTACATCCAAGTCTACTGAAGAGGTAACCAAAGACCTTAGAAAGCCCATCTTGATTTTTCATTCTCCCCATGACAAAATTGTGGGCATTGAAAATGCTCGAAAGATTTACTCGGCGGCCTTGCATCCTAAAAGTTTTGTAAGCCTTGACGGAGCTGATCACTTGCTCTCAAACCAAAAAGACTCCCAGTATATCGGGCAGGTGGTATCGGCATGGAGCAGTAGGTATTTAGACTCCGAAGATCCTAAATCAAACCCACCTGAACATGAAAATGTTTTCACCCAAACCACCGACTCTTATTATACAGAGGTTTTGGCAGGAAGCCATCGATGGGTGGCTGATGAACCCAAAGACCTTGGGGGTGGTGATGAGGGTCCCTCCCCTTATGAACTCTTGCTCTCCTCATTGGGTGCCTGCACCGGCATGACCTTAAGAATGTATGCGGATCGCAAAAAATGGCCCCTGGATTCGGTTGAAGTTGAACTCTTACATGAAAAACGACATGCAGAAGACTCAGGTTCAGCAGATAAAATTGATGTCCTTACCCGAAAGATTAAAATTCAAGGAGATTTGGATGAGAAGCAAAGAAAAAGGCTCGAAGAAATCGCCAATAAATGTCCGATTCACAAAACCCTTACCGGAAACATACAAGTAGAAACCGAAATTATCTAGCCAAATCTTTGGCTTTAAGGGAAAGCCAAATGATCAAAAGAATCCAGGGGAACCCGTGGAAAAGTAGGTCAAAATAATCTTTGAACTCCATGCCAACTCCTCCCCCGGCAATCCATTTTAGTTTACCCCAGATATGGGGTTCAGGATAAAATGGGGCCAAACCCAAAGTCAGGCATAAAACCAATATTAGGTTGCGGTTCTTTTTGATTGTATTCATGGGTTTAGTTCAAGTGCTGGTTCAATATCTGGATTAAATTTCTGGCAGGTATCACACCCGATTCTTGCCAAACAGGTTTTCCATTCTTAAAGATGAATAAGCTAGGTACCCCTCGAACCTGAAAAGCGGCAGCCACCTTTGGATTTTTGTCAACGTCAATTTTCAAGATTCGAACCTTGTCTTTGAAATGCGATTTAACCTCATCCAAAATGGGAGGCATCATTTGGCAAGGACCACACCAAGTGGCATAAAAGTCAACCAATACCGGTGTCTCACCTTCTACCACGTCTTTAAAATTTGCCATTTTTTTTCTTTTAAGTACGAAGGCCCAAGAAAAAAGTATGCAGCCTTAAGTAGAATTCAAGAAAAGTTCAAATTCTCCCTATTTCAAAAATAGGCTTAATTTGTGGCTCGAAACTCACCATTATGATTGGAATTATTCTCGTAATTCTCGCTGCCCGAGGATTTTACAAGCTTGCAAAAACAT
Organism: uncultured Flavobacteriales bacterium; assembly: GCA_937139155.1. GTDB lineage: Bacteria > Bacteroidota > Bacteroidia > Flavobacteriales > JBLHRE01 > CAKZPI01. The sequence continues at coordinate 91,540 of CAKZPI010000037.1, read as the reverse complement.
ACAAACGGAAAAACGCCTGGCTTTTCGGTTTATCAGGGGTACTTATGTATTATGCCGCAGCCATTCTACTTTCCACAGCCATCTTTATCCTCAGAGATTTGATTTTTGGATATGCTGAAGAGGAGATTCCCTTCTACCTGCAGTTTCTTTCCATTCCCGTAGCCATTGGTATTACATACGCCTATTACAAGCTCTTAGAAAATCAGTTTAAGAAGAAGCAGATTCTAGGAGATGAAGAAATCATTGACCAAGATATTGTTCAAAATTAGGCCATGGCCTTAGCCATCACATGGTACCTTGGATCTTCTACACTGGTTTCAATAACGGCTTCAAGTTTAGGAGATGCTTTCACCATTAGGCGTTTACATTCTTCGCTTAGGTGACGAATCTTCACCGACTTACCGGCTGCCTCGTATTTCTCAACTAGTGTGAAAAGAGCCTCCAAAGCTGAATGGTCTGAAACCCTTGACTCCATAAAGTCAATGATAACCTTATCGGGATCTTTCTTCACATCAAATTTTGAATTAAAGGCCTGAACGGAACCAAAAAACAAGGGCCCCCAAATTTCATACACCTTGGTTCCATCCTCCAAAATGGTTTTACGAGCGCGAATTTTCTTGGCGTTTTCCCATGCAAAGACCAAGGCAGAAATAATGATACCCGATACAACGGCTACGGCCAGGTCGAAAACAACGGTTAATGCCGATACGGTTATTAAAACAATGGCATCGCTTAAAGGAATTTTCGGTAGAATCCGGAAGCTAGACCAAGCAAAGGTTCCTATTACCACCATGAACATAACCCCTACCAAGGCTCCAATGGGAACCTGCTCAATCAAAGGGGCTGCAAATAAGATGAAAATCAAAAGGGTAACTGCTGCCACAATTCCTGAAACACGGGTTCTTCCTCCTCCTTTGATGTTGATGATGGATTGACCAATCATGGCGCAACCTCCCATTCCTCCAAAGATTCCGGTAACGATATTGGCTCCCCCTTGGGCCACACATTCCCGGTTTGAGTTTCCGCGGGTTTCGGTAAGCTCATCAATTAAATTCAGGGTCATCAAAGATTCAATAAGTCCGATGGCGGCTAGAACAATGGCGTAGGGACCAATGAATTTCAAGGTTTCCCATGACAATGGAACCTTTTCAAAGGTCTCCCATTTGGGCAATGGAAAACCACCTTTCAGTCCATCACCTCCCCCATCACGGATGAAAGATCCAACGGTAGACGCATCTAATTTTAATACGACGGCTAAACCTGAGACCACCAAAATGGCAATCAATGCCTCGGGCATTTTCTTATTTAGTTTGGGAAGGAAAAACATGATTCCCATGGTTAAGGCCACCAATCCAATCATCAAAACCAAATTGGTACCTGTCATCCAAACCTTTTCCCCGTCTACTACCTCAGTAAACATACCGAGTTGTGATAAGAAAATCACAATGGCCAAGCCGTTTACAAATCCCATCATTACAGGGTGAGGAATAAGTCGAACGAATTTACCGAGCTTTAAAACCCCTACCATGACCTGAATAAAGCCCATTAAAATCACGGTCAAAAACAGATAATAAAGCCCCATATTCTCACCAGGATTCCCCATGGAATTTCCTTCGGCTACCAGGCTTACCATTACAACTGCCAAGGCTCCAGTAGCCCCAGAAATCATTCCCGGGCGCCCCCCGAAGGCGGAGGTAATCAAGCCCACAATAAATGCAGCATAAAGCCCCACCAAAGGAGGTACTCCAGCCACAAAGGCAAAGGCTACTGCTTCCGGAACCAAGGCCAGAGCCACGGTCAATCCACTAAATACATCGTTTCTTAAATTCTCAGAACGCTTTTGGATAAATGCTTTCATAGGCTTGATAAAATGGGCGGCAAAAGTAAGGTTTTATGGGTGGTGAACTAGGTACTTGACCTTTTTTTAAACCTTTGATAGTTTAGGGTTTAAACATTGATTTCAACGAAATAAATCCAAGGATTTGGTTTTTAACGTAGTTCGGTCATACATTTGCCCACGAAATGAAAAAGCAATTATTCAATACACATCATCATCATATCTCCGCTCAGGCGAGGTGATGATGGTATGCATATAATCCATTTTAATAACCCGTCTGAGTCATCAGGCGGGTTTTTCATTTCTATATACTCCCCCCTGATGGCCTAGGCATAATAAATTCAAGATGAATCGATTAAAAATCGCGATTCAGAAGAAAGGCCGGCTCTCTGAAAAAAGCAAGAACCTATTAAGTTCAGCAGGATTTAAATTCACCAATGGAGGTGGCTTAATGGCCCATGGGATCAATTTCCCCATTGAGCTTATCTTCCTACGAGATGATGACATTCCTGAATACATTGACCAAGGGGTTGTAGACCTTGGTATTGTGGGGGAAAACCTCCTTGAAGAAAAAGGCTATGAACTGGAAAAACTCAAGGCCCTAGGTTTTGGTAAATGCAAGCTTGATTTGGCCATTCCTAAGGATGCCGAATTCAAAGGGCTTTCCTTTTTTCAAGGGAAAAGAATTGCCACCTCCTACCCCAATATTCTTCAGAACTTTCTCTCCTCAAATGGAGTAAACGCCAGCATTGAGCTTATCTCAGGTTCGGTTGAAATTGCCCCTACCCTTGAATTGGCGGATGGGGTATTCGACATTGTTTCTACGGGAACGACCTTAAAAATGAACGGGCTCAAACCCGTTTTTACTGTGATGAAGTCGCAGGCTTTTCTGGTGGGAAAAAAGGAGGCCCTTGAGAACGGAATTGTTCAGGATCTACTCTTCCGAATTGAAGCGGCTTTGGCGGCAGAAGATTTTAAGTACATCCTTTTGAATGCTCCTGAATCTAAGGTTGATGAAATCGGAGAAATCCTTCCTGGTATGAAGTCTCCTACGGTAATTCCTTTGAAAGAAACTGGGTGGGTTAGCATGCATTCAGTGGTTCCTGAAAATTTATTCTGGGAAAAAATCCAAGCCCTGAAATCCGCAGGTGCCCAAGGAATTCTAGTCTGCCCCATTGAAAAAATGATCTTATGATTTACCTGAAAAACCCTTCCGAACCCGACCTAATTCAAGCCTTGAAAAGGCCTGAGGGATTTGCCGAAAATTTAAAGGTTAAGGTTGAGTCTATTTTGAATGAAGTGAAGCTAAAGGGCGACCAATCTCTTAAGTCTTTCACCAAATCCTTTGATGGGGTTGAATTAGACCAGCTTTTCTATCCGGTTCCCAAAGACCTTGAAATTCCGGAAAACTTGAAATCAGCTTTTCAAGAAGCGGTGAGCAATATTGAAATATTCCACAAGGCTCAAGTTCCAAAGCCCCTCAAAATCAATCCTATGTCAGGAATTACTTGCGAGATGCTTTATAGCCCGGTTCAAAGGGTGGGGCTTTATGTTCCAGCCGGAACGGCTCCCTTATTGTCTAGCCTTATCATGTTGTTTATTCCTGCCAAGCTGGCTGGAGTTTCAGAAATCATCGTGGCCAGTCCGCCCACCAAAAATCAAAGTCCTGACCCTAAAATTTTGGCCTTGGCCGCTTTTTTGGGAATTGATGAAATTTTAATGCTTGGAGGTGCTCAAGCCATTGCCGCTATGGCCTATGGAACGGAAAGCATTCCTAAGGTTGATAAGATTTTCGGTCCGGGAAATTCTTTTGTGAACGAAGCAAAAAAACAGGTTCAGGCTCAAGGCATTGCCATAGATCTTCCAGCCGGCCCTTCTGAGCTAATGGTTGTTGCTGACCGTACAGCAAATCCCAGCTATCTTGTATCCGACCTCCTGTCGCAAGCTGAACATAGTGCAGATGCACAAGTGGTATGTCTATGTCTTGATTCTTCCTTGCCCTCAAAAATTCAAAAAGAAATTAAGGTTCAAACGGAATCCCTTCCCCGAAAGGAAATAATAAAAGAGGCCCTTAAAACTTCCGTGGTTGTTGAGCTTGAGGATAAGGGTCAGGCTCTGAGCATTATTAACTCTTACGCTCCAGAACACCTAAGCCTCCAGGTAAAAGCCCCGAGATCATGGCTTGATGAAATTAAAAATGCAGGTTCCATTTTCTTAGGAAATCATTCACCGGAAGCTGCTGGAGATTATGCATCGGGGACCAATCACACCCTTCCTACCGGAGGAGCAGCAAAAGCTTATGGTGGGGTGAGCTTGATGAGTTTCATGAAGTCAATGACGGTTCAAGAAATCAACCTTTCCGGACTAAAATCCATTTCAAAAACCGTGGAAACCTTGGCAGAAGCTGAGGGTTTAATGGCTCACGCTCAATCGCTTAAAATTCGTTGCAAATGAATCCTGAAAACCTAATACGACCTGACCTAAAAAACTTTGAGTCCTACTCAATGGCCAAAGCAAAACTGCCTACCCAGGAAGAAATCATCTTAGATGCCAATGAGTCTCCCTTCGGTGAGCCCTATTCTAGATACCCCGATCCAAACCATTTCGACCTTCGTAAAAAACTTGGTGAATGCCTTGATCTTCCCATCAATTCCATTTTCATGGGATCTGGTTCTGACGAGTGCATTGATCTGATTCTTCGACTATTTCTATTGCCAAATCAAGGCTATCTGGCAATTCCCAAGGAAACTTATGGGATGTATAAAATTCAAGCTCAAATTCAAGGCCTGAATCTCTTCCAATTCGAATTGGATGAAAATTTTCAATTGCCAAAATTGCCCCCTGAGGATGTAATCAAGTCTAAGCTTTGCATTTTATGCTCCCCAAATAATCCCACAGGAAATCAATTCAGCCTGGAGACTATTGAAAACTGGTTGAAGCTGATGAATGGAGTTTTGGTTGTGGATGAAGCCTATATTGAATTTAGTTCTGGAAACTCTGTTCTAGAACTGAGGAAGGATTACCCCAACCTAATCATCATTCGAACCCTTTCTAAGGCTTTTGCTTCCGCAGGAATTCGGTTGGGTTATGCTTTGGGAAACCCCTATTTAATTGAAAAGCTTTACTCCATTAAGCTCCCTTATAACCTTAGCAGTTTAAGCCAGAGAGAAGGACTTAAAATCATTGATGGAATACCTGATTTCCAAAAGAAAATTCAAATTATTCTTCAAGAAAGAGCCAAACTCGAAAGCTTTCTAAATTCAATTCCTCAGGTAATAAAAGTCTGGTCTTCCCAAGCAAACTTCCTGCTTGTAGAATTTCAAAGAGCCCCTGATTTACAAGGCTTCCTTAAAACCCAAGGAATTCGAATACGAGACCGCTCAGAAATACGTGCCAATGCATTGAGAATAAGCATTGGCACCCCTCAACAAAATCAAAAATTAATGACCCTTCTTAAATCCTTCTATTGTGAAGAAAGTACTGTTTATTGACCGCGACGGAACCCTCATCCTTGAACCTGAAGATGAGCAAATCGACTCCATTGAAAAGTTGAAGTTTTACCCTGGGGCCATATCCGCCTTACGGGAAATTGTAAAAACCACCGATTACGAATTGGTTATGGTTTCAAACCAAGACGGACTGGGCACGGAATCATTTCCCACGGCCGATTTTCAAGCCCTTCATGATTTAATCATTAGAACCTTTGAAGGGGAAGGGGTTGCTTTTAAAGAAGTTTTAATAGACCCATCCTTTCCGGAAGATAAAAGTGAATTCAGGAAACCCAATACCGGGCTGGTAAGGCATTACCAAAACGAAGCTTATGATTTGGAAAACTCCTGGGTGATTGGAGACCGGATTAGTGATTTAGAATTCGCTAAAAACCTCGGCACCAAAGCCATTTTCCTATCCTCAGAATCAAACCCCTTGGCCACCGAAAACACCAATTCCTGGAAAGAGGTGGTTGGAATTTTAAAAGGGGTTCACCGAAAGGTAAACTTGGAGAGGAAAACCCGTGAATCTGACATTTCTCTTTGCCTGAACCTAAACGGTAACCAAGTTTCAAAAATTGATACCGGATTGGGATTCCTAAACCATATGCTTGAGCAATGGGTATACCACGGGAACATTGACCTTGAGCTCAAGGTTGAAGGCGATTTAGAGGTTGATGAACACCATGTTATGGAAGATGTAGCCTTGGTGCTTGGTCAAGGGTTTAAGAAAGCCTTAGGAAATAAAAAAGGCATTAACCGGTATGGATTTTTACTTCCTATGGATGAGGCTCAAGCTCAGATTGCTTTAGACTTTGGTGGAAGGCCCCAATTGGTATGGGATGCTGAATTCAGGCGAGAGAAAATCGGTGATTGTCCAACGGAAATGTTTAAGCATTTCTTCAAATCCTTTTCAGATGCCGCCCTGGCCAATGTTCAAATCAAATGCAGGGGTGAAAACGAACACCATAAAATTGAGAGCATATTCAAGGGTTTTGCCAAATGCCTTAGGCAGGCCATTGAAACCTCAAATCAAATAGAAACCCCTAGTTCAAAAGGAGCCTTATGATTGGAATTTTAAACTACGGGGCAGGCAATGTAAAATCTGTTTCCAATGCTTTACAGCGATTGGGTCTTGAGTTTACCGTTGATGACTCCCCCTTGATTTTCAAGAAATCTTCCGGAATCATTATTCCTGGAGTGGGGTCAGCCAAACAAGCCATGGCCCAACTTGAAGAAAAGGATTTGATCAAAGACCTTCTAAGCTATCAAGGAAAGATCATGGGCATTTGCCTTGGCATGCAGATCATGGGAGAATGGCTTGAGGAAGGAAACGTCCAAGGCCTTGGTATTTTTAAAACAAGGGTTCAAAGACTCAAAAAAGGACCAAGGCAGATTCATACCGGCTGGAATGAAGTTCGTCAAGGTCTTAGCCCAGCTGAAACATTTATTCCCTTTGGCAACTGCCAGTACTTCGTTCACGGATACGCCATGGAAGTAAACCCATATACCGTGGGCATTGCTACTTATGGCGAAGATTTTTCTGCCGCGATTCAATATGAAAACTATCTAGGAGTTCAGTTTCACCCAGAAAAATCTGGAGACTTGGGCGCTTCCATTCTTAAAAATTATTTCCAATGAAAATCATCCCTGCCATAGACCTATATGAGAACAAGTCTGTTCGCCTTTTCAAAGGTAAGTTCAGCCAGAAAAAAGTCTATTACGATAACCCGCTCACTCAGTCCCTTGAATTGGAAAGGGAAGGTTTTACCCGCCTACATTTGGTAGACCTAGAAGGAGCCAAGTCTGGAAGCCCTGTTCATGTATCCATCCTCGAGGAAATCGCCAAGAAAACCAAGTTAAGCATTGACTATAGTGGAGGTATTCGAAGCCCTGAAGAGGTTTCAAAGATGCTGAGTCTTGGTGCAAGCCAGATCTGTATTGGCTCTTTTGCCGTTTCAAATCCTGAGGAATTCAAAAACTGGTTAAGGGAGTTTGGTCCCGAAAAGCTGGTGCTTTCTCTTGATTTACTCGATGGTGAAATCAGAACCCAAGGTTGGGTTTCTAAAAGCAAACAATCATGGAAACCCTTAATTGAAAGTTTTCTTGACCATGGATTGAAGAAGGTAATTTCTACGGACATATCTAGGGATGGAACCCTGACCGGTCCGAGTATTAGCCTTTATAAAGAAATCTTAAAAACCTTTCCTACCCTTGAGCTCATTGCCAGTGGAGGTATTCGAAACCACGATGACCTTCGGGCTTTGGAGTCAATTGGAGTACAAGAATGCATTTTGGGCAAGGCCCTTCACCAAAAAGAAACTCCCTTAAAATACTGGACCGACTATGCTTAAGAAAAGAATCATTGCTTGCCTCGATGTTCAGGACGGAAGGGTGGTGAAAGGAACCAATTTCATACATCTCAAGGATTTAGGAAACCCCATTGAACTTGCCATGAAATACCAGGATCAAGGAGTTGATGAGCTGGTATTCTTAGACATTAAAGCAAGTCCATCAAAATCAAAAACCAATCTTAAATGGGTGGAAGAAATGGGTAGGAAGCTCTCTATTCCATTCACCGTTGGCGGCGGAATATCCTCCCTTGAAGATGCCACAAAAGTAATTGAAGCTGGAGCGGATAAACTAAGCTTGAATACGGCGGCTTTTCGTACTCCGAGTTTGATTTCAGAGGTAAAAACCAAGTTCGGAAAACAGGCCGTTATTCTTGCCATCGATGGGTACTATGAACATCATGAATTCCGGGTGGCCATTCAAGGGGGCAAAATGAAAACCTCAAAACCCGTTCTTGATTGGGCCAAAGAGGGAGAAGATTTTGGAGCAGGGGAAATACTCCTAACCAGCATGAGCCATGACGGCACCCAAGCCGGCTTCGACCTTAAAGCATTGGTAAAATTATCCGAAAAAGTTTCCATCCCAATAATAGCTAGCGGTGGTGCTGGTTCACCAAGTGATTTCCTGGAATTGTTTCAAAACACAGCGGTAGAAGCTGGGCTTGCCGCCGGAATATTTCACAGGAATGAAGTATCCATTCCTACCTTAAAAGAATTTCTAATATCCAATAACATCCCCATCCGATCATGTTAAATTTTTCAAAAGGACAAGGATTGATTCCTGCCATTATTCAAGACCATAGAACCAAGGATGTTCTCATGCTTGGCTACATGAACCAGGAAGCCTTTGACTTAACCCTAACCTCTAAGAAAGTGAGCTTTTTCTCAAGATCAAAAAATAGGATTTGGGTGAAAGGCGAAAGCTCTGGAAACTTCCTAGAACTCATTTCTTGGAAAGAAGACTGCGATCAAGATACCTTACTGATTCAAGCCGAGCCCACAGGCCCGGTATGCCACAAAGGAAGCCAAACCTGTTTCGGAGATACGGGTGAAAAAGGGTTTATTTATGAACTAGAGGACCTTATTCAAAGCAAAATGCAAGAACATCCAAAGGATTCTTATTCTGCTTATTTGCTCCGTGGTCCCATTTCAAAAATAGCCCAGAAATTGGGAGAAGAGGCCACCGAAACCTTGATTGAAGCAATCAAAGGAGACAAGCCAAAATTTCTTGAAGAATCGGCAGACCTTCTTTATCATTTACTCGTTCTTATCCGAAAGCTGGACTTGCAATTTTCTGATATTGAACAGGTTCTTTTGGATAGGAATCGGTCATCCTGAGATTTTTTTTCGAGGTAGTATTAAAAAACAAACTATATTTATCCTCATCTAACCCACGCCATCTGAAGATGAACACTGCTCGCGGCTTGAAGCCGGTATTACGTTCTACCCTACTTTTTTTAGGGATGGACATCACCAAGAATCTTGAATATGATTTTTTGGTTCGAAAGGTTTGTAAACGATTGTTAACTCCAGATTCGAATTGCATTGATATTGGGGCCTATAGTGGAGAAGCTTCAAAGATTTTTGCAAGAAGAGCCAGCAATGGAAATCATTGGGCTTTTGAACCCTCCCCAATCCTTTCCGAGGAATTAAAAAACAAATTCTCCAATACAAAGGTTTCCGTATTTCAGAAGGCCCTAGGAAACGCTTCCAAAACTACCCCCTATTTCCATTGTGAAAACGATTTATCCTTTTCTAGCCTAAGACCTAGAAAATCAACTTGTTTCACCCCTGATTACAAAGAGATCATGGTTGAGCAATTAACCCTTGACAAAGCCATACCTCAAGATTGGCATGAAAAGATTGACCTCATAAAAATTTCCGGTGGAGGAGCTGAATATCAAATTTTGGAAGGAGCCGAAAGCTTACTTAAATCCTCCAATCCTTACCTGCTTTTTTCCTTTGATCAAGACGCTCCTGAATACTATCAGAACGGGGTTCAAAGCCTATGGAACCTTCTGGTGAAAAAGCATAATTACAAGCTCTATTCGGTTCGAAACTGGCTCCACAACCACAACGAACTAAACTTCAAAGACTTAGATGGGATATTTCATTCCAATTCGGAATATGTGTATATTGGAGTTCCCAATTCATAGCCGATTCATTTAATAAAACGTATTTCAAGTTTCTAAAGGTGAGTGGAATTGATTTGGGGAGAACAACCAAACCCCACCGCTATGAAAAATCCAACGACCCTCAAAACCGCCTTAAAAATTAGGCCCATTGAGCCCCATGATTTACCCGCTATAGCCAGCTATTGGAATGGTTTAAATGAAAAGGAAATGGCCCGAATCGGAGTCGACCCTGAAAAACTTCCTGACTCAGAATCAATCATCCAAACCTTATCCAATCAACTTTCCCTGCCCATACCCCACCGAAATTCTTATGGGGTAATTTGGACTTACAATGGTTTACCCGTTGGACATTCAAATACCAATCCTACACAATTTGGTGAAGAAGCTTGGATTCACCTTCATCTTTGGCGCCAAGAATTTAGAGGCAAGGGCTATGGAACCAAATGGATGATTGACACCATTGCTCATATGGCGGAAGCTTTAAAGCTCAAAAAATTAATTGCTGAACCGAAATCCGACAATTTTGAGGTGCAAGGGGTTCTTAAAAACTGTGGATTTGAATTAATTAAAACCCATAGAACCGTACCTGGCTCCATAAACTTTGAACAAGAAGTAAACCGGTTCGAACTTTCTTTAAAATAAGGCCACCATGAACTCCAACCTTACCACCCTTTTGACTAATATTAATTCATGTAGTCTTTGTAAGGAAAACCTACCCAATGAGCCAAGACCCATAGTCAGAGCTCATGAGAATAGCAAAATTTGCATCATTGGTCAAGCTCCTGGAGCCAAGGTTCATCGTTCAGGAATCCCTTGGAATGACCCCTCAGGAGACCAGCTTAGGAAATGGTTAAATGTGGGGTCTGGCTTGTTTTACCAACCTGAGATTTTCGCCATTGTGCCCATGGGATTTTGTTATCCAGGAAAAGGAAATTCCGGTGACCTTCCCCCTCGGGCCGAATGCGCCCCAACCTGGCATAATCTACTTTTAGAAAAAATGCCAAACCTTGAGCTAACCTTATTGGTAGGTCAATATGCCCAGGCTTATTATTTACCAAAAACAGCAAAAACAACCCTGACCCAAAGGGTTCGTGATTTTAAGGATTATTTACCCAGGTTTTTTCCCCTTCCGCATCCCTCACCAAGGAATCGTTTTTGGTTAAACAAAAATGCATGGTTTGAAGAAGATGTGATTCCAGATTTAAGAAGAAGAGTTCATGGAATCCTTCATGCCATGACCGTATAAGGGCAACTTAACCAAAGAAAACTCAGCGATTTATGGGCCAAATGGATTTATAACCCCCCTGGGTTTGATTAATTCCTTGATTCTACCTTTTTAGCCTTTTCCAAGACTGCGTTTTTCAAATCTTCCTTATAGTTGATCAAACGTTGTTGCAGTTCATCATCTCCAACCGAAAGGATTTCCGCTGCAAGAATTCCGGCATTCTTTGCCCCATTCAAGGCAACCGTAGCCACGGGGATACCTCCGGGCATCTGTAAAATGCTTAAAATGGAATCCCAACCATCAATGGAGTTTGAAGATTTAACGGGAACCCCAATAACGGGCAGGGGTGAAATGGAAGCAACCATTCCAGGAAGGTGAGCAGCCCCTCCTGCACCGGCAATGATTACCTTAACTCCCCTTTTATGAGCCTCCTTGCTAAATTCAACTAGGCGGTCAGGAGTTCTATGGGCCGAAACCACAGTAATCTCAAAAGGCACTTTGAATTCTTTCAACATTTCAGCAGCAGCTTCCATTACAGGAAGGTCTGAATCAGAACCCATAATTATACTTACCAGCGGATTGCTCATGATTTAACTTTTAATAGATTTTTTACTTGGTCTGCCCCTTCCATGGCTTCTTCAAGGGTATTTCCCAGAATGGTTACATGTCCCATTTTCCGGAAGGGTCGAGTATGGGCCTTTCCATAAATATGAAAGTTTGCCCCTTTAACCTTCATGGCTTCCTTCATCCCTTCGTAATAAACGGCTCCTTTATGGCCGGGCTCTCCTAAAAGATTAATCATAACCGCGGGCTTCATCAATTCCGTTGAACCTTGAGGAAGGTTTAATATGGCCCTTAAATGCTGCTCATACTGAGAGGTAAAGGATGACTCAATGGTATGATGGCCTGAATTATGTGGTCTTGGAGCAACTTCATTTACCCAAATTTCGCCCTTTTTATCCAGGAACATTTCCACCGCCAAAACGCCTACCAACCGGAAAGACTCAATCACTTCCCTCGCCAAAGCGTCCGCTTTTTCTTCTATTTCTTTAGATAGCCTAGAAGGGCAAATTAGTTTTTCAACCAAATTGGCCTTGGGATTAAACTCCATTTCCACCATGGGAAAAGTACTTACCTCCCCGTCAAGATTTCTAGATGCAATCACCGCAATTTCAACCTCAATATCTACGGCCTCCTCAACGATTGAATCAGTTTGTAGAATTTGATCATGATCTGCCGGACCAGAAATAACGGCAACCCCTTTACCATCGTAGCCAGCTCTTCTAGCTTTTTGAACGAACGGATACTCAAGTTTACCCGCTTTAATGGCTTCCAAGATTACCTCTCCAGATTCATAAAAATCAAAGGCGCTAGAGGGAATACCCTTTTCCTTGTAAAATGCTTTTTGAAGACCCTTATCTTGAATAATGGCCAAATGTTCGGGGTCTGGATAGATTTGAACACCTTCTTCTTTCAACCGACGCAAGGCTGGAACATTCACATGCTCAATCTCATAGGTAATCATGTCCATTCCCTTACCAAAGGAATAAACATCTTCTTCATTCATATAATGCCCTTTGGTCCAGGAATCAGCAATACCTGCAGCAGGCGCTGACTCATCCATATCCATAACGTGAAAGGAAACGTCCCATTGGGCACAAACCTGGCCTAGCATTTTTCCCAATTGCCCTCCGGCAATCATGCCTAGCTTAAAATCTGAACTGAAATACTCTTTTTTCATAGGTGGGCAAAAATAAGGGTTTCCATGGGTTAACAGACAAAAATCACTCAACCGATTCAAAGAAAATAACGTAAACCAATACAGATGATTTATGATACATCTTATAGGAATGACCTTGTCCGGGAGGAAATCAACCGCCGGGTAGGAAAGCCTTTTACGCTTATGAAAAGGCTGCAAATGATGGGGAATGGATCTGAGCGCATGAAAATTTTAGATGCAAGCATTAAGTTCTACCCCTACCTAAACCGTACCCCCTATTCTACCTGGGCAAGTATCGAGCTCAGACCAAAGGGTATTTTGGTATTCTTCAAACAAAGAGAGCGGCATTTTACTTGGATCATCCCTTACCATCAACTATCCCTTTTCAAGTCCAAGATTCTGAGTATTTACGGGCAAGGAAACTTCTTGAAGCTTGAAATCACCGGGAGGAAAAATTCTTCATTCCTGCGTAAGCTTATGAATGAAAAAGCGAAATCAAGCTATGAAAACCACCCACCTTTTCAGGAAAATAAGGATCGTAAAAAGGTATTGTAAAGCCTTTTCTAAGGCATAAAAAAAGCCCCCAATCAGGAGGCTTTCTTAAAAATATTTCGGGAAAAATTATTTGATTCCAACCAATTCTAGGTCGAATACCAATTCTTTTCCAGCCAATGGATGGTTACCATCTACTACAATGCTATCATCCTTAACCTCTTGTACAACAACGTGAAGCTGTTGTCCGTTTGGCTGAGCTGCAACTAGGGTTTGTCCTACTTCAGGCTTAAGGTCTTCTGGCAATTGAGTGCGAGGCACAGCCTGAATCATTTCTTCGTTGCGCTCACCATATGCTTCAGCAGCTGGAATATTTATGGTTTTCTTCTCGTTCACTTCCATTCCGTCAACGGCGGCATCAAAGCCTGGAATCATTTGACCACCTCCTACGGTGAATTCCAATGGGTCACGATCAACGGATGAATCAAAGACCTCGCCGTTGGTTAATTTTCCTGTGTAATGTACTTGAACTGTGTCGTTCTTCTTTGCTTTAGACATGCTAAAAACTTCTGATTAATAATTGGGCGCAAAGGTACAAATACTAAACGGAATGACCAGATTTTCAAATGGTTTCTTCCCATTACATTTGAAACCCGTACTCGGTTGAAGGTAGGGACGGTACCTCCTTTTCGTTCATCATTTCTCGTAAATCAATTTCGATTCCTCGTGCAATGGTGGTAATGGGAACGTCATTGTAGGTTCCTTCAAATGGATTTTCGGAATAATCTCCAATCTTTTCCATCAGAAAAAAGATCCAGATAATGAGGCCTGCAACCACCGGAGTGAACCAGATGAATACTTCTCCTTTGGTTTGAAAAATATCCAAGAGTGCCAAAGGAAGTAAAGCCGCAAAAACCCAGGTTAACCAAAGTGCGGTAGATGCATATTGCCTCAGGAAGGGGAAGTTTTTTATTCGTTCGGATTTGCCTTGATCTGCATAGAAGGAAACCATGAGTTGGTGCAATTCCATGTGCCGAAAATCATCATACCTTCCCTCATCTTTTAGGTTTTGAAGTTTCAAGGATTGATTTTTCATCAGCTGTGTAGCTGGATTGGCCTTGGAAAGCACATGCTTAATCTCTTCCTTAGAAATCAAGGGTTCCAGTTCACGTTCAAGGCGGTTGTTATAATCCTCACAAACCGTTCCTGGAAACAAAGTATTTAGCCGAATATCGGTATGCTCCCAGGGTTTTGCCAATCGGAGTTGGTGCCTCAATGCGGTGAGCCAGGCAATATGTCGGTAAACCAGTTCCCTTTGCTTTTCTTCAGCTCCCTCTCCTTGCACAAAGGCTAAAACCGCCGCACTAAAGCTCCGGCTATTGTTTACAATTGATCCCCAAATCTTCCGGGCCTCCCAAGTTCGGTCGTAGGAAGAATTGTTTTTAAATCCTAAGTAAAGGCTACGGCAATACCCACTACAGAAACGGGTTGCCAGGCCAAGGCAAAACTAAAGTCAACAAATTAAGCGATGGCGGTTATGACTCCTGAATAGAGGATGCCATAAATAAGTGGGGCCTTTGACCAGTTTAGGGTCATGAAAAAGCCATAATTTCTCCGGATGTACATTCTTGAAAATTTTCAAGAAAAGTAGGTAATTTTAATGGGCCATTACCTCTTGGCTTAAACGAGATCTGGTCTTAACCTTAGCATTTAACTGATTGAGTAAACTGTACAAACCAAAATAGGTTCTATTCAAATAAATAGCATCTCGGGGTCCGCGCGCCGCTTTTGCCTTCCGCAATATTTTATCCTTTTGAAGCTTTTGTGACAACACCTGGATTTCCTCAAAATAGCTTGGATCAGAAAAGTCAAAAGACTCAGAGAAGAAAGGTCTACAAAGCACCTCCAAAACCTGAGTATACAAGGCCATGAAGTATTTAATTTCCGTAGGATTATCCTCTGGTAAAATGAATTTTAAATCCCGTAATAAGACTTCGAACTCATCCTGTTTCCCTGACATATTAGGGTTGATGATGGTGAAGTATTTTTCGTAAAAATTAGGGGTGAAAGATTTCACACAACCAAAGTCTATGACCCCAATTTTGCCCTCCCCAGAGAACATGAAGTTTCCTGGATGTGGGTCTGCATGCACCTCCATCCTATCGTGAATCTGCACATCGTAAAAATCCCAAAGAGCCTGACCCAGTTGGTCTCTCATTTCTTGACTGGGATTGGTTTTCAAAAATTCGTTCATATGTTTTCCTTCCAACCAATCCATGGTTAAAATTCTTTCGGAGGAGAATTCCGGGTAATATTTAGGGAAGGCTAGAAAAGGGTTTCCAGCGAAAGCTGAAGATATATCAAGGCTCCGTTTTAATTCAAGCCGGTAATCCGTTTCTTCCAAAAGCCGCTCTCGAACCTCTCCTAAATAATGATCCATTTCAGAAGAGGTTATGTTGAACATGGCTCCAACCACCGGTTTCACCATTTTCAAATCAGCATCAATGCTGTCTGCTACCCCTGGATACTGAATTTTAACCGCAAATTTCTGCCCCTCTTTTTCCGCCAAGTGAACCTGCCCAATAGAAGCAGCTGCCACTGCCGATTTTGAGAAGGAATCAAAGATTTCTAAAGGTGATTTCCCAAAGGATTTCTTAAAGGTTTGAATCACCAAGGGATACGACAAAGGGGGTGCTGAATACTGGGCTTGGGCAAATTTCTGTGAATATGCCTGAGGAAGCACCCCTTGGTCCATGCTTAACATTTGAGCCACCTTCAAGGCCGAGCCTTTAAGTTCGGAAAGGGTTTTATATACATCCGTGGCGTTGGCTTCATCAAGCTCTTCTTGATTGTAGTTTCCGGTTAAAACCTTTTTCCCATAGGCCTTAAGGTAATTGGCTCCCAATTGAGCACCGGTTTTCACAAATTTCCCGGTACGAACCATTCTACCGGAGGGCATTTTATCTTGTTCCTTCATCGCATTTGTTGAATGATGAATTTTCCTAAGTCAAAGGCTGAATCAACGGCATTTTTCTCAATCAAATCAAAAGCAAGCCTTAGGTTTTTTTCTACGGCCTCATCGGTCTTTTCAAATCCTTTGCTTTCATCCTTCAACCAAAACTGGTTTAAGAACAAAAACTGAAGCCATAACATGTCTGGATAGGTATTGTTCAGCTTTGAGCGCCCTGGAATCTCTCCTGATTCCACTCCTTGATTAAGACATTCATCGGCCCAGGATTTAAATTTTCTTTTCCATTGGTTCAAAGAAGACCATTCAGAGGGCAGCTTTCTAGGATTCAATTGAATGAGGGCATACGATCTAAGACTTAGGGCTTTCTCAAACCATGCATAATAAGTGGCTAGAAATCGCTCTCTAACCAAAAATTCAGGATATTCTGGAGATGCTTTCAATGCCCTTACCACCTCATCGAAGGCATCGGCAAAGATAGAAGCCCCGAGTCCTTCCAAGCTGCTAAACTCACGGTAAAAGCTTTCTTCATCAATTTCATTTTCCAAACAAAAGCTGAACACAGATTTTGGAGGTTCACCTTTTTCAAGCACGGTTTGGAGGTAGGTCTTCTGAAGCTTCTGCCGAAGGGTGCTTGCCCCCTTTTCTTTTTCTTGATTCATATTTTTTGGGCTTTGAATAAAGAACGAAAATTTTCCGCCTTTGGTCTCGGAAGGGTGAAATTTCAATCCATTGAACACTTGTTCAATTTTTTCTTGAATTTGGAGAGTCTTAAGCCAAAGAATTTCAGACAATTAGGGTCAATCATTCCAAACTTCGTACCAAAAAATCCATATAATCTTTTCATTTCCAATGCTTTGAAATAAAAATGATTTTGGCTAAATCGGGGTCTGTAAAACCATTAATGTTTAACCAAATCTTTAAATTATGAGGAAATTATTACGCGTTTCCATGGTTCTAGTATTAGGACTACCGCTCCTTTCCATGGCCCAGCAGAGAACATGTGCTGCCCATGAAAAGTTTGAAGAGCAGATTCAAAATCCGAAATATCAACATCGGATGGAGATGATTGAAGAGAGCACGGCAGATTATGTGAGAGAGTTAGAAGATTTGCGAGCTACAGGAAGGCTTGACCCTGACGGGGAAACGGTGATTATTCCGGTGGTGGTTCATGTTATTTACAAAACCAGTCAGCAAAACATTTCAGACGCTCAGATTCAATCGCAAATCGACGTTTTGAATGAGGATTTTTCTGCCACCAATTCAGACTATTCAAACACCCCTTCTGAATTTGCTTCGGTTGCTTCGGGCGATTTAAAAATTCGCTTTGAAATGGCCACGGTTGACCCCAACGGGAATGCAACCACAGGGATTACCCGGAAATACAGCAATACTTCCAGCTGGGGCACCAATGACGCCATGAAATCATCCTCCTCAGGAGGGGTTGATGCCTGGCCAACCGATGAGTACCTGAATATGTGGGTATGCAATATTGGTGGTGGAATTTTGGGTTATGCTCAGTTTCCTGGAGGCGATCCCTCAACCGATGGGGTTGTTATGTCACCGAATTACTTTGGCTCTTCCGACAAAGGCACTGGATTTTACTTATCAGCTCCGTTCGACAAGGGCAGGACCACTACCCATGAAGTGGGCCACTGGTTAAACCTTAGACATATTTGGGGCGACGGAGCTTGTGGGGCTAGTGATTATGTAAGCGATACCCCAGATGCCCTTCAGGCCAATTACGGTTGTCCTTCACATCCATCTTCTTCTTGCCTAAGCAATGATATGTTTATGAACTATATGGATTATGTGGATGATGCCTGCATGAACATGTTTACCCAAGGACAAGAAGATCGGATGCGGGCCGTCTTTTTTGGAACCAATGCGCCAAGAGCTAGCTTCATCGCTACCGGTGGTGGCGGCGGAGGGGGAGGCTCCTGCTCAGATACCGAGGTAACTCTTACCCTAACCACAGACAACTACCCAGGTGAAACCAGCTGGGAGCTAAAAAATGGCTCAGGTACCGTGATTGAATCTGGCTCTGGATACTCTGGAAAAAACACTACTTATACTGAGACCTTCTGTTTAGGTGATGGAGATTATGAATACATTATTTACGATAGCTACGGAGATGGAATCTGCTGTAGCTACGGCTCAGGCTCTTACGATTTAAGTGATGCCTCAACCTCCTATGCTTCAGGGGGAAGCTTTGGAAGTTCTGAAGCAACCAGCTTCACCATCGGGTCTGGTGGTGGTGGCGGCGGTGGAGGAACCCCTCCTCCTGCTCCAACCGGATATTGTGCTTCTCAAGGTAATAATACCAACGATGAGTACATTAATCGAGTGGTAATAGGATCTATTGACAATACCTCAGGAAATGACGGTGGTTATGGGGATTACACCCACCTAAACACAAGTCTTCAGGCCAATAATTCTTACGGGATTACCATTTATCCTACCTGGACCGGCACGGTTTATAGAGAGGCCTACGACGTTTGGATTGATTACAACCGGGATGGTGATTTTACCGATGCTGGTGAAAATGTTTACTCTAGAAGCCGAACCACATCTTCTGTAATCAATGGCTCCTTTACCGTTCCTTCTTCCTTCTCTGATGGGTATACCAGAATGCGGGTTTCTATGAAGTACAATGCTAATCCTAGCTCTTGTGAAACCTTCACCTATGGAGAAGTTGAAGATTACGAAGTATTGCTTGGCTCAGGAGCAAGATTTGAAGGAGATGATTTAACGGAAGGAATTCGTCTTTTCCCAAATCCAGCAACCAACCATGCACAGGTTGAGATTGTTTCTAACCAGGCAGGTCCGGTTGAATTAAGGGTGGTGAACATTCAAGGTTCAACCCAATTCATTGATCAGGTTTCCCTGGCTAAGGGTAAAAACCTTCATGCATTGGATTTATCCGAATTTAGTCCGGGTGTTTATTTCATTAGCGTGCAAACAAGCCAAGGACTTCAAACCAAAAAATTGATCGTTCAGTAGTTTGTTGTTTTGATTGAAAAGAATGGGCTGGGTTTTTTGAATCCAGCCCATTTTTTTATCCGAAATTTGAAGGAATGATTCCGAAAAAATACAAAGCAGCCCTTCGTGATAAATACGGCCCCCCAGAAACCATTCGTATAGAGGCCATTCCATTAAGCCCTTTAAAGAACCATCAAGCTTTGGTAAGGGTGCAGGCCACAACCATTAACCGTACCGACCAAGGGGTTCTAAGAGGCAAGCCATTCGTGTTTAGGTTTTTCACTGGAATGCCCCATCCGAAAATCAAGGTTTTAGGCACTGATTTTTCCGGGGAAATCATCGAGAAGGGGAAGGATTTTAAGGGGTTTGAAATCGGCGACCGAGTAATGGGCTTTCGAGATGAAGGGCTGGGTTCCCAAGCGGAACTTTTAAAAGTGGACTCCAACGTTGCCATGGTTAAAATTCCAGAAACCATTGATTTTGAAAAAGCAGCTGCATCCTTAGAAGGCTTCCATTATGCCTACACCTATTTTAAAGCCGCCCGAAATCCTAAGAAAATCTTTATTAATGGTGGAACCGGCGCCATCGGTTCAGCGGCCATTCAAATCTTCAAAGCCAATGGCTCCATGGTTTCGGCTAGTTCTGGAAAAAAGCATTTGGATCAGATTAAGTCCTTGGGAGCCGACCATGTATTCAATTATGAAAACCTCGACTTTAAATCCTTATCAAAAGACTACGATGTGTTTTTGGATTCCGTTGGAAAGCTGAATTTCAAAATTGCAAAGCAAATTCTAAAGCCAAGAGGCATTTATATGAGCTCAGAACTGGGCCCCTACAAGGAAAGTTTATTTCTCCCATTGCTAACCCGGCTGAGAAAAGGGAAAATCATGAAATTCCCCATCCCTAAAAACATTCAAGAAAGTATTGAAACCGCTGCTATCTACCTTCAGGAAGGAAAAATACATCCACTCATTGAAAGAACTTACTCCCTTCAAGAAATTAAAAAAGCCTATCAACATATGGAGTCTGGAGAAAAAATTGGGAACTTAATATTGGACCTTGATCCCTAGTTAATTCATGAGCTATTCAGTTTTTTCAACCGTGGTTTTAACTATATATCAGCAACTTGCATAAAATCATAACATTCTTGCATGGAACCCTTTAGGGTTAAGCCTCCTCGCCTAGATTTCATTCATGACATATAGGGTCAAGGTATTATTTACGGGATAATTCATTTTCTATTACCTTTGAGGGGAAAGCTTCCCTCCCATGTCTGATTCTGTATCTAAGATTTTTGGAAAGCACGCACTTTCCTATTTGAAGCAATTTGGAGATGTTACTCCTTATGCTCCAGGCCTGGATTTTTTCCTGTCTAGAATTCCCGAAAAAGGGAAGATTCTTGACCTCGGCTGCGGACCAGGGAATCTTTCAACTTATTGCCTTAATAGCCTCCCAAACTTAAAGGTTACTGGCATTGACTCAGCACCTGAAATGGTTGAATTAGCGTCAATGACCGAGGACCGGGCTGAATTTATTGAGCTTAAAATTGAAGAGATCCATACCCTCCACGGCACCTTTCATGGGTTTCTTGCCGGGGGTTGCTTTCCTTATATTTCTGATCAAGAGCTTGTTGCAAGCATTGAGCACCTAAATTCCCTTTGCAAAAATAAGTCGGCTCTATTTGTTTCTAGCATGATTCACGAGGAATCAACCAGTAGGATAGAATCTGACGGGGAGGGTGATTCCATGCGGGTTTGGTATCGTTCTAAAGAAGAAATCCCAACCCTATTAGAACGGTTTGGCTGGAAGGTGAAATTTGAAATGGAAGTTCTAGGAAACCAAGATTCCGTTTACCAAGAAATGGTTTGGGTTGCTTGTAGAGGCTAAGATTGCCCCTGATTAATTCTTCCCAATGCTTGTTGGTAAGCCTTGTCCAATCCATCTGCATCCGTAAACCCACGGGTTAGAACGTAGCCCTTTCCATCGTCCAAAAGCACTAGGGTTGGAAAACCTTCAATTCCCCATGTTTTTACCAATTCAAACTCTTTATTCATTTTATTTTCCGCCTCAGCGCTTCTATAAAAGTCTTGGTATTCTTCCGGGTCAATTCCTACTTCTTTAGCAATTTCTACATAGGCTTTTTCCCCCTCTGGCGGATGGCCTTTCTCATAAATGGCTTTTTGAATGCGGTGGGCATAATCCAGGTCATCCCCAGCTTGAAGTGATTTTAGTCCTACCAATGCCTTAGCCGGCGGCACCGAGTTGAAAATGGCCTCACCCTTCTCAAGGGTTGTTTCTAGGAAAGGCTTCCCAAAGCTTATCCCGGATCGTTCTTCTACGTTTTTATAGGCCTTCGAAATATAGGAAGCTACCTCACGAATCGGACCTACGCGGTCACCGGTGACCATACCTCCTGAGAAGACGGTAAAATTTAATTCGGGATGAGCCTCTGCCCATTTCATAAGATGTGGAGTGAAACCATAGCACCAGCCACATAGTGGGTCATAAATGTAAATGACTTGACGTTTTGACTTCGACATAAATTTGGCTTGAAGTTTTTAAAGGTAAATAGGTTTTCTTAGCATTGCTTTATATGGAAACAATGGAATACAACCAATGGCATCTTTGGAATGTACGAATAGATGAGCCTATCGTTACAATTACCGACCTTTTGGTGTCAGTAGTTTGTTTTCTAGCGGCCTCCTTCTTGTTCAAAATCAAGCCCAAATCAAAGGTCCTTAAATCCTTTCGACTCTATTTCCTTTTGATGGGGTTTGCCACTCTTTTCGGAGGCATATTCGGGCATGCCATTTACTATATACTGGGACCGGCCTGGAAGCTACCCGGGTGGCTAATTTCCATGCTCAGCATTGTTTTCATTGAACGAGCAGCCATATTCCATTCAGCGAAAATATTCAAGCCAAAATGGATTAAAATTCTAAGCTGGATCAATATAATAGAGTTTATCATATTCTTATTTCTTACCCTATACACCCTAAACTTCAGCTTTGTAGAATACCATGCTGCCTACGGAATGCTGGTGGTGGTTCTTTCTTTAGAAGGATATTTATTCTTCAAAACGAGAAACCTTTCTTCCAAAATCATTTTATGGGGAAATGGTTTTGTGGCTCTTGCCGGATTGGTTTTTATGAATGAATGGTCCATTCACACCTGGTTCAACCACCTTTCATTAAGCCATACTTTGATGGCTGTGGCGGCCCTTCTCTTCTATAAAGCGGTTAAAGTCATGGCAAATGATGAAGGGATTGAATAAATTTCCCGAAATTGAAACTCTTAAGACTTGAATATGGAGCTTTACCAAGTTGATGCTTTCGCGGAAAACCTTTTTGAAGGAAACCCTGCAGCGGTTTGTTTGCTGAATGAGTGGATTTCAGAGGAAACCATGCAGAACATTGCGGCCGAAAATAACCTTGCTGAAACGGCTTTTCTGGTTCAATCAGATAAAGGTTATGAAATTCGATGGTTTACCCCAACCACAGAAGTTGATCTATGTGGCCATGCTACCTTGGCCTCCGCCCATGTACTGTACTTCGAGTTGAATTATCAAGGAGATGAAATTCAATTTACCTCCAGAAATAAAGGGATGCTTACCGTCCAAAAATCTAAACATGGTTTGACCCTCAATTTTCCGGCTGATAAAATCAAGGAGCTTGAGCTTGAACCCAGGTTTGAAAGTGTTACCAACCACATACCCAACCGGGTTTTTCAAGGTTCAACCGATTGGATGCTGATTTTCGAAACAGAGTCTGAAATTCGAGGGATTGAAGTAAATGAAGCAAAATTACTTGCCTTAGGGGGTCGGGGTTTAATTGTTACCGCACGCGGAATGCAGTCTGATTTTGTTTCAAGGTTTTTTGCCCCCCAAGTGGGCATATCAGAAGACCCAGTCACCGGCTCTGCCCATACCACCCTCACCCCTTTCTGGGCCAAAGAATTGAAAAAGGAAAAACTTACTGCCCGACAAGTTTCTAAACGTGGCGGCAAACTGATTTGTGAACTAAAAAACGACCGGATTGAAATCACCGGCAAAACCAAACTTTACCTTAAAGGAAACATCAATATTTAAATATGAGCAATACTGCCTCCATTCAAGTTTCTCATACTTACAAGGTTAGCAAAGATGAACTTTGGAAAGCCATTACTGAGCCTGACCAAATGAGAAAATGGTTCTTTGATAATATGCCTGACTTTAAACTAGAAAAAGGCTTTGAAACTCATTTCCCCGTTCACTCTGAAGAACGAAAGTTTGAACACCAATGGAAGGTCTTAGACTTTAAACTCCAAGAGTTTTATTTGGTCTCATGGACCTATGCGGAATATCCTGGAGAAGGCCTGGTAGAATACAGGGTTGAATCCCACGAAAGTGGCTCCAAGCTTACCGTTTCATTCTCCGGACTTGAATCCTTTCCCCAAGACATTCCTGAATTTAAAAGGGAGTCTTGCATTGGAGGTTGGGAGTATTTTTTAAAAGATCGGTTAAAAGCCTATTTATCATAAGGAAATGAGAACCTGGACATTCATTCTATTTGCATTATTCTGGTCTTGCCAGAATCCCTTCTCGGTACCTGAGCCTCCTCCTATTGAAAACCGATTAGAGGGTAAAAAGGCCTACCCTTCCGCCCTTGAAAACGGGAAATTCTTTACAAAAAATGGAGAACGTTTCCTTTATGGAGGGGAAGATTCGGCCATGCATTTTCAGGTTTCTAACCTCATCCTGAATGAGTCACAGTTCCACTTTGGCAAGGGAAGAGAGTCTTTCCCGGCATTGATTCAACCCAAGTACCACTCAATTCATGAAGCCGATTCCATTTGGTCTGATACCAGTCTTTTTCTACTAGCCGAGATTCAAGGGGAGGTAAAAGCTTGGTCTATCAAAGACCTTACACGTCATGAGCTGATTAATGATAGCTTAGGAAATACCCCAGTGGCCGTTGTTTACTGCATTCTTGCTGATTTCCCGGGAGTTTATACCCGAAAGTACGGCGACCAAGTTTTAACCTTTGGACTTAGCGGTTATACCTATTACGATGAAATTGTAATGATGGGACTCGACGGGTTCATTCTCTGGGACCGGGAAACGGAAAGTCTTTGGTGGCCACTCATTAACAAAGCGGTAGCGGGTCCGCTGAACCAGGTTCCCATGTTAAAACTTCCAAAGAGGTTTTGGAAAACCTTAGAGTGGAAAGACCTAAAAAGCAGTTACCCCCATGCCCAAATTTTAATTCCCGGCCAAGATTACAAGGGCCCCATTCACTGGAAAGATAGCCTTGATACTGAAGTTATAAAATCAAAATACCTTAAAAACTAATTATGAAAAGAGCATTGAAATGGATTGGAATTGCCCTGGGAATTCTAATTGTAGCCGGTCTAATTGCTTTTCCCCTGATGAGGAAAAACACCAAAAAGCACAGCCCTGAACAAACTGCCGTCTATACCTCAGGTAACCTATCTATTCAGGTAAATTACTCAAGCCCCTCCAAAAAAGGCAGGGTTATTTTCGGTGAGCTGGTCCCTTACGGGGAAGTATGGCGCACCGGAGCAAACGAAGCCACCGAATTTCACACAAACCAAGATTTAAATATTCAGGGGGAACACCTTCCAAAGGGTGAATATTCTCTATGGACCATACCTGGAGAGCGAGAATGGAAAGTGATGTTCAATAAGGAAACCGGAATGTGGGGCCTCGGCTTTGACGGAAAAGCCAATCGCGACCCAGAGAAAGATAGGGTAGAAATTTCCGTTCCCAGAATGGAAACCAAGAATGCATATGAAAATCTCACCCTTGAATTTTCAGACCATGGAGATTTAATACTTTCTTGGGACCAAACCCAGATTCGAATTCCCATTGAAGCTGATGCGTCAGAACCCAACTAAAACTTACTGCCTTGAGGAAATTGAGGTTTAGACCTACCAAGTTTATTTTTGAAATGATTTCTGTTTTTATTGGGGTAAGCCTAGCCTTTTACCTCAATCAATGGAGTGATGAGCAGAAAGACAAAAAAGCCGAGGAGAAAATCTTACTTGAAATCAGGACCGGACTTAAGCAAGACCTTCAAGATATGGAGGTTAACATTCGCGGTCATCAGGAAGGATTAAAGGCAGTAGAGTTTTTCAAAAAACTTCCCTTTAAACAAGATACTGCACAAGATTCGGTGATGATTAAGTGGTTTAACCTCTTCCGAAACTTTGTGGTAATTCAAAACAGCTCAGGCTATGAATCCTTAAAATCAAAAGGCCTTGAGCTCATTCAAGACGATTCTTTGAGGTATGCCATCATTGAGGTTTATGACATAGAGTACGAGATTCTTGAGAAGCTTGAAGAAGATTATGATGAGATTCAATACCACACCAACTATTTCAAGCCAATATTGGATATACTTGCAGAAAATATGGTCTTTACGAGAAAAGCAGGCTTAACCATTGCCCCGCTATCCCTTGAACCGACTGTAAAAAACAAGTATTTAAATTATTTAATTCGAATCGAAGGAAACCGGCATTTCACCTTAGGCCAGTACTATAGGGTACAAGAAAAACTGACCAAGTTAATAGCCAACCTCGACGAATACCTTGAAAATCATTGATGGAGGAGAAAAGGAAGCCCAATGTTCTGGTAATCTCAGATTACCGAAGATTTCAATCGACAAGACCCGAGGCCGTTATATTCATTGAGCTTGCAAAAAGGGGGTATCCCATCACCATCATGTCCTTTCCCGACTCAGCACATAGGCAGGCATTTGAGGAGGCAGGCATTGATTTCATCCCCTTTCATCCTACCAAAAAATTTCACCGTGAAAGCGTTAAGAAGATCCGTGAATGCTTGATTGAAAAGAACATAGAAGTACTTCACTGCTACAATAGCAAGGCCTCTGCCAATGGAATTAAAGCCGTAAAAGGCCTAGACGTTAAACTTGTACTCTACAGGGGCTACCCGGGAAATGTGCATTGGTTTGACCCAACCGCATATTTCAAATACTTAAACCCCAGAGTGGATGCCATTATCTGTAATTCACAAGGAGTAGAAGATCATTTTCATAAACAGCCCTTCTTTGATAAGTCTAAAACCTATACCATTTGTAAAGGACATGACCCTGAATGGTTTAGCAATATTCAAGAATTAAACTTACGAGAGAAATTTAATTTACCTGCTGATGCTTTTGTAATGGGTACGGTAGCCAATAACCGATCTGAGAAGGGAATTCCTTTCCTATTGCGTTCATTGGGAAAACTTCCACCACAACTCCCCATTCACCATATATTGATTGGTGATAAAATGGATTCAAAAGAAAACCTCAAACTGATCAAAAAACTAAGGTTGGAAGAAAAGGTGCATTTTTCGGGCTACCAGCCTAAGGTGCTCCCGCTGGTAAAGGGCTTGGATGTATTTATCCTTTCCTCCATTCGAGCTGAATCCATTACCAAATCCGTTATTGAAGCAATGAGCTTAGGTGTTGCCACCATTATAACAGACCTCCCAGGAAATAGAGAGTTGGTGGACCATGGAAAAAGTGGACTCATTGTTGAAAGAAACAATCCAGATGACCTGGCCCGGGCTATTCTCAACTTATATCAGAATCCTGAGGTGAGAGAAAAACTTTCGGCGGAAGCACCAAAACACATTAAAAGCCGATTGCATAGACTACAAACCGTTGAGGGAATGGAAAATTTATATAGAAGCCTTTTTGAAAGCCATTGATGGGTATACGCCCCTCAGTGAATGAATTCCCTTTCCTTTTAATATTTGCCAAAACCTTTATCTTTTCCCAAATTTAATCTGCATGAGATCCCTTTATTTTTTGGTCCTTTTCATCCTGCCTTTTATGGGTTGGGGTCAGAGCGACGAACGGATAGAAGCAAGTATAGAGTACGCCGAAAAAGAGAATTTCACCAAGGCCATTGAAATTATTAGCCAAGAAATCAATGAATTCCCCAGAGACTTCTTTCCTCGTTACCTAAGGGCCTATTACAATTATTACAACAACGACATTACAAAAGCCATAAACGATGTAAATGTTGCCATAAGCCTTGAAGGTGAATTTGGCTCTGCCTATGAATTAAGGGCAAATTTACGCGCTCAAAACACAGACTACTTACTAGCCATTGATGATTACAAAACAGCCGCCCAATTAGACTCAAGCCTAACCTATAACCTCGTTAAAGCAGGCTTGATCCTTGAAAAATTAGGTCGGTTTGAGGAGGCTTGCCAATGGTTTTATGAAGCAGACTCACTTAAGTCAGGAGTTTCTGAAAATTTCCTTGAAGATTGCCAAGAAGATCGGTCTATGGAAGACTTCCATGTGATACTAGACTTAAAAAAGAAAGCGAAGTCGAAAAAATACGGATACCATCGAAACAACCCCATTCAAGTGGGTGAAGGCCCAAGGGGCGGTCCGAGCAATCAACAAGATTACCTAGAACTGCTTAGGGATGAAAACGGAAAGATTATTAAGTACCGGAGGGTTGGTTCTTGTTGCGGGTATAAGCTTGACTCTGCACCCTTTGGTTATGCCATGCTTGACGAATATGAAATCGTTTTCACCAACCGAAAAGGAAAGACCCAAACCAAAAAACTTTATATTTCGTTCTACGAATACGAAACCCCAAAGATTCCTTATAATTTATTCGGACCAAAATCCAAGCCTTAGAAATGAACAGAAAGATTATTTTATTTACCGCGGTAAGTATTGACAATTACATCGCAACCAATAATCACGAAATACATTGGCTGCACAGACCCGAGTTTCAAATTGAAGACGAAGACTATGGGTATGAAGAGTTTTTCCAAACCATTGACACTACCCTGATGGGGCATAATACCTATCAGGTTACCAAAGGCTTTGAAGGTGAATTCCCGTATAAAGAAAAAACAAACTATGTTTTTAGGTTTGATAAATCTGGAAAGGAAGACCCTCATGTTGACTTTATTTCAGGAGATATTTTGGAGTTTACCAAAAACCTAAAAAGTCAGGAAGGAAAAGATATTTGGTTGATTGGTGGCGGACAGGTAAACGCCCTCATGTTCAAAGCGGGTTTAATTGATGAAATAATTTTAACCCGGATTCCTATTGTTCTTGGACAAGGTATACCTTTGTTTGACGGAAAACTACCAGAAACCATTCTAAGCCTTGAATCGACTAAATCTTGGGATAACGGGATAATCCAAGCGAAATATTACCCTAAACTTGAAGCATAAATGAAGATTTTAACCCCTTTGGCCATTTTAGGAATGGCTTTAAGTATGCTCGCGTGTCAGCCTTCAGAAATAAATGAAGAATCACTCTTTTTCCATAAAGACCTAAATAACGAGATCAGAATAAAGACTGACTCCAGTTTCTCCCTTCTGAACGACGGCATAGCTGACTTAGAAATTTCAATCGATGTCAGACCTTACCCTTCTGATACAGTTTACACTTATAATATAATAGGAATCTCAGGAACTGTAGCAGTACAAGAATTTGATTACTTCAGCGGAGACACCAAGTTTGAATATGGCACCCCAGTAATGGCCGGCTGGTTCCTCAACGAAGACGAATATTGCACCATATACTACTCTGGAAGCGTGTACACAGCCTGGGGAGGAACCAATACCGACTCATATATTGGAGTCAAAATAATGCGAGGAGATCACCCCTATTATGGTTGGTTAAAAACCGACATTGATAAATTCACGAAAGAATTTATAATTACCGATTGGGCCATTTTTTTAGGGTCCAATCAGTCCATAAACTGCGGACAAACTGATAGCTAATCAAATAAACCTTTTAATTTTTAACCTAATGAGAATCTTGACCCTGGGCTTAGCCCTTGCTTCCGCTTTTACCTTCATGGGCTGTGAGCCTTCTAGCGAGGTAGTATCAACGGTATTTTACAAGAACTTTAATACCCCCCTAATTCTTTCAGATGAAACCAGCTTAAGCATTTTTGAAGACGGTATTCTTGACTTTGATATCGAGAATAAAATCGTCAGCGATCCTTGGGGTGACTCGCGAATTATTACCATTAACATGAATAACGGAGGTTTAGTAACCTACAATGATGGCGGCTATAATCCTGACAACCTTCAGCTAGGTGATTACATTAGAAACCCGTATTACTACTATAACAATCCTTATACGGACAGTCAGGAACTATTAGAACAGGATCAAGATAATAGCTATTTTTCAACGGCATGGGGCTCATATGAAGACCATGGATACCTGGCCTTTTTTATTGAAAGAAACGGATTAAGGCTTCCAGCATGGGCGGAATTAGAATATGACCCAAACACGGAGGAACTTGTAATTCTTCGCTATGCCGTTGCCCTTGTTGAAACAGACCTATTTCAAGTAGGTGAAACCCTTAACTTCAGGTGATAATTAATTTATCCATAATTGAAAAGGGGATTGAAATTATCAATCCCCCTTTTTTTTTTTAGAAATAGGTAGAAAGGCCCAAAAACCAGGCACCTCCTCTTGTTGGCGGATTATTGAGTAAGTCAACATTCAGCTGTCTTCGGTAATTCAGTCTTAAAACGGTTTGAGAAACCGGACGAAAAGCCAAGGCAAAGCTACCCGCATAAAGCTCATCTCCTATTTCACCTTGCCCGAAAGGAAACTCATCCCTATTCCAGTCTACATAATCAAACCGGAGACCTACCATTACTTTCGCATCTGGCCAAGCCCGAAGCTCAGGGTTTAGAATTACCTGTTCCAGATCCAAATAAAACCCAGATTGATTCTCACCATAGGATTCGTCGTAATTCTCTGCAATGTCAATAAAAATACGGGTAAATTCAGCACGTAAAAGGGTGGACGTTTTTTCAAAACTCTTCGAATAATCCAAGGCAATGGCATCCATTCGCCTTTTTTCATCCAGTACCAATCCATCGCCTTCAAATCTATTATAAACCCCTCCTAGATGAGAGAATCCAAGCTCTCCAAATACTGGGTTTTTCAAACTTATTTTTCCAGAGGTGAACAAGGCTCCGTTTCCGCTGCCTCCCATCCTTCCAGGGTTTTCTTTAACCGCTGGTAAAAAGGTCTTTCCTTCTTCATTATCAATGATGGACCCATCAAACCCATTGGATAAATAAGCCTCATAACCAAGCACTGTTTTTCCAAATCTCCATTTCCCAAAAACCCCAAAACCTGGATTTGAAAAGGTGGCTGGCAAAAGGTTTACAGCCATTTCAGGTCTTTCCACAAACAACCATTTGGGTCCGTCATGATTTTGATTAAATGCCCCAATGGGGTTCATGATTACCCCACCTCGAATGTTTAATGCTGGGTGAATTTGAAGGTCGATGGCCGCAAATTCTATGGCTATTTCTTCCGTGCCATGCTCATATTCCAATTCAGAAAAGAAGGATATTCTTGGAGCTATTTGCCCCGACATGAAAACAGTGAACCGTCTGGCATCAAAAGAATAACCCTCATTTACGCCTTCCTCACCTTTATACTCTAAATGGGTTTCCAAATAACCACCCACAGAAATCCGATCGTAGGCATTGTATAAGAATGGACGTTCATAGACGGCATCCATGTTCATGCCACCCAAACTATCTTCTTGAGCCATCGCGTAAAAACTGGCCAATAAACTAAGGCAAACTAAGTATGATTTTTTCATCTTCTATTTGAGTAGTAAGTTTTAGTAAATCTTTTTGGGCAGGTCCTTCCAAAACCTTCCCTTGAGCATCAAATTCGGAACCATGGCAAGGACAAGTAAACATTCCCCCTCCCCGATTAACGGTGCAGCCTTTATGGGTGCATTGCATGAGAATGGCCTGATAACCTTGATCTAATTTTTCAAGGGCTACGGGAGCATTCAAGCCCTTCAATTCCAAAATTAAAACCTGATAATTCTTCTCTTTCTCAGGATCAAAAAAGGCTGATATCGGCACCTCCCAAACCCCTTCCGATTTTGGTTCAAGGCTTAAATACTGGGTGGTGGAACAACTTGAAATCAAGCTGGATCCCAATACAATTCCGCAGGTTCCCAAGCCTGCCTTTAAAATGAACTCTTTCCGATTCATTACAGGCTTTCCAGAAATTTGATTAAATCTTCCTTATTGTTTTCACTAAGGCCTAAATAATTTGAACGGGAGGTAGCGCCTTCGCCCCCATGAAGCAAAATGGCTTCCTCAATGCTAGCGGCCCGTCCGTCATGCATAAGAAAATACCTTCCGCCTTGAGCGTCTTTACTTAAACCAAGCCCCCATAAAGGCGGAGTTCTCCATTCAGAACTAAGAGCATACCCTTCTGTGTACCCATCGTCAAGCTCCGGACCCATATCATGAAGAAGCAAATCTGTATAGGGCTGAAAATCTTTGAAATTCAAGGCTGCAATTGGAGAAGATCCGGTTCTCAAATTTGGGATATGACAAGAGCCGCAACCAATATTATTGAAAATATTTTTTCCAATTTCTACCTCATTTGAGTTTCGTTGTATGGGGGTTTTCAAGGTTTTCAAATAGAAAACCACCTGGTTAACCGTTTGGGTGCTAACTTCTGGGTCCTCTTCCAAACCTGAATACGGGTCAATAGACTCGAAAATTGAGGTAATCCCCATGTCTTGGTTATAGGCCATTGCGGTTTGATGAAGCAAATCATGAGCTCCCGCCTTTTTACCAAACCGACCCATATATCTACCATTTCTTTGAACTGAGCCTTCTCTAACCCTCACATATTCAGGCAGGTCAATAAAATGAGCCCTTCCGCTTATTCCGTCTCCATCAAGGTCATTGGGGTCTTCAAAAGCTAAGAAGGTTGAATCATCAACCGCATCAAGAAAGCCTAATCCAGTTACCGACGGAGCGATAAAATTAGCAGATGGCGCCCCAGGAGGAAGGGTTTCTGGTTGGTAACCCGGAATGGCCTTATGCTGAAGCTGGGGTCCGCCTTGGCTTAAAAACTGGTTCCCATTGGTATCTCCCTGACCAAAACGGGTAAACTGAACAAAGGGAGTTCCCTTTCCATCTCCTGGGTGGCAAGACGCGCAGTTACTGGCCACGAAAACGGGTCCAAGCCCCCGCTCAATGGTGAACACCTCCGAGAATCCCTCGTCTCCCGCCAAAAACTGTGCATTTTCTGCAGGAGTCAAGCCAGAAATCGGACCGTCTAGAAGATCATGCTCAGCTGGAGCCGAAGGCAAGGTTTTCTCACAGCCATAGAAACTTAAAAAGGCAGCAGAAATAAGAATCAAGGATCTTTTCATTGCTCTAAATCTATTTTTAGGCAAATCTAAAAATAAAACATAGAGTCAACTAAAAAATCGAAGTTTTATCAAGTTTTAATTGCCCTGACAAACAATTTTTGCCACAGCCCCGTATAAAAACTAATGGGGAGTCAACCATTGTTTGTACTTTCCAAAAAATTCAAAAACCAATTCACGCTATGAAAACCTTAACAGAGGAAAAGATTTTGGACGAACTCAAAACCTTAGACAGCCAATGGACGGTTCATAATCAAAGTCTTATTCGAAAATTTGAATTTCAAGATTTTGTTCAAGCTTTTGCCTTCATGTCGTCAGTAGCATTACATGCGGAAAAGGCTGAGCATCACCCCAACTGGGAAAACACTTACAATAAGGTTAAAATCGCCTTAACCACTCATGATGCAGGTGGATTGACCGAAAAAGACTTCAAACTAGCTCGATCTATTGACGATTTAATCTAAGATGAAAAAAAGAGATACTGCCCTCATTGCCTTGGCCATTATCCTTTTGGTTTGGTTTCTTGAAATCACCCTTTCCTTAAAGGCTAGGTCATTCCTGAGCCTGGGCCCTTCCCGATTTATGGAAATCTTCAGCCTGGCCATGGTATATGGAGCAATTTCCATCATCATTTCCGCCCTTGTTTTGAAAATTCAAGGACTTTCTTTCAAGGGCATGAACCGGTATCCTCATACCTCAAAAAATAGTCAGGTTATCATAGGGATTGCGTCTGGAACCGTCTGGGCGGGTATTGCTTTGTTCATTCTTCCCATCCTTTTGGATGGTCTTTTTGACATTCCCCAAGAGAAAAAAACCGATTTCCAATATACCTTCTCCAACCTTTCCTATCTACCTCTATGGATATTACTGGCAATTTTTAAAGCCGGAATCAGTGAAGAGCTTTGGAGGACAACCGCCATTGAAACCTTCAAAAACGTCTTTGGGA
Source organism: uncultured Flavobacteriales bacterium (assembly GCA_937139155.1). Lineage (GTDB taxonomy): Bacteria > Bacteroidota > Bacteroidia > Flavobacteriales > JBLHRE01 > CAKZPI01. Next base: position 58,190 of record CAKZPI010000037.1, on the reverse strand, counting down.
AACGGGGCGGCATCATAGCCGTTCTAATTGGGGCCTTGGTATTTTCACTTGGGCATTATTACCAAGGTTGGGACTCGGTTATTATTTCAGGTTTGGGAGGGCTGGTCTATGGTTTCCTCTATTATTTTAGAAGGTCTATTCTAGAAGTAATGATTGCCCATGCCACCCGAGATATAATTGCCATTGTCTTCGGCTATCTATTATTTTAGCCGAATGTATGATCTAATTGTTGTGGGAGGTGGAGCCGCTGGCTTTTTCGGCGCCATTCAGTCGGCTGAAGCCGGAAATAACCTTAAAATCGGTATCCTGGAGTCTGGCTCGAAGGTATTAACCAAGGTCAAGATTTCTGGAGGAGGAAGGTGCAATGTGACTCATTCTTGCTTTGTTCCCAATGACATGATTCTAAATTACCCTAGGGGGGAAAAAGAGCTCCGCGGATCCTTTCATAAATTCCTTTGCGGGGATATGATGGAATGGCTTGAAAAGAATGGTGTTCCCACCAAGATTGAGGAAGACGGAAGGGTTTTTCCCAATTCGGATGATTCCCAATCCATTATTGACTGTTTTCTGAAGTCCTGTCAAAAGCACAATATTGAAGTTCATACCCGGTCTAAAGTGGAAGGCATTGAGCATCACGATGCTTTATGGAAAATCACCACCTCAACTTCAAGTTTTACAGCTAAATCGGTCCTTTGGGCCACAGGCAGCTCTCCCTCAGCTTGGAGGATTTTGGAGGGCCTAGGACTGAAACTCGTACCTCCAGTTCCCTCTCTTTTCACCTTTAAAATTCAAGACGGAAAAATTCAAGACTTGCCCGGATTGTCCGTTCCAAATGCCCAGGTTAAAATCCTAGGTCAACCCTATTCAAGTCAAGGTCCCCTTCTTATTACCCACTGGGGACTTAGTGGTCCGGCCATTCTCAAACTCTCGGCTTGGGCCGCAAGAAAACTTGCAGAACTTAACTACCAATTTGAAATCCAGGTGAACTGGTTAGGCTTTACCAAAGAGGAGGTCACCCACACCCTTGAAGATTTCCGAAAATACCAAGGCTCAAAAAAGATTTCAAACTCTAATTTCGAAGGCATTCCGAAAAGGTTATGGCTAAATCTATTGCCGAAATCAATAAAAGATCGAAACTGGGCAGACCTAAACAAAGCAGGGCAATCAAAACTCATCGACAAACTTGTGGCATCAAAGTTCAAAGTCAACGGACAAAACCGGTTTAAGGAAGAATTTGTAACCGCTGGAGGGGTGGAAACCCAAGAAGTAAACTTCACAAAAATGGAAGCCAAAGGATTTCCTGGCCTTTTTCTGGCTGGCGAGGTAATCAACATTGATGCAATTACAGGAGGCTTCAATTTTCAAGCAGCCTGGACGGAGGCCTATATTGCCGCTCAGGAAATTGTGAAACACATAGATCAGGCATGAGATGAAAAAGACGGACCACCGGTTTTATGAATTCTTAACCGAAAATGATGAGCCCAGAGCCTGCTCCACTATTCCGGATGAAGACTGCAGTCACGTTCCGGAAAACTTCACCTTAAATGTTGCCAATGGAAGCCTCACCAAATTGGCTGAAAAAATAATTTCACCTGATTTAACCCTTGCTTGGATTTTCAATTATCTAGGGGCAAGCTCAGCATTAATTGGGGCCTTGGTACCTATAAAAGACTTGGGCTCCCTCCTTCCCCAGCTTGCAATCTCCGGAAAAATTAGGTCCAAACCCATTCGAAAGTGGTTCTGGGTTTACGCGGGTTTAATTCAAGCCATTTGCCTGGGACTTTCAGGAGTTTTCATCCTTCAGTTTAATACCCCAGCTCTACCCTATATTCTAGCCTTTTTGCTCCTGGTTTTCTCAATGGCTTCTGGCATGGGTTCGGTTGCTTTTAAAGACGTAACCGGAAAGACCGTTCCTAAGGGTGAACGCGGACAAATGCTATCCTATCGATCAACCTTTGGCGGGGCTTTGGCTCTGATTGCAGGGGGTATACTCACTTTTTTCATAAAAGACCAAGAAGACCCCCACCTTTACTCTGGAATGTTTTTCCTGGCTGCATCCCTTTGGCTTGGGGCATCCTGGCTATTTGCCAAGATTAAAGAACTGCCCGGCTCAACCCAAGGAGGAAGAACCCCTTTAAAAGAATTCCTTGGCGGGATGAAATTATTGAAAGAGGATAAAAACTTTCAGAAATTTCTAATGACACGGGCCTTGCTCATGGCCATCCCTCTACTCCAACCCTTTTATGTACTTCTGGCCAAAGACTTAGAAGACTTGCCCCATAGCTTTTTAGGTTACCTCATCATTATTTCAGCAATTGCCCAGGTAATTGGTTCACCCTTATGGGGAAAATTCGCCGATAAAAACCCGAAATTTCTCATGCGCATTTCAAGCTTCATTGCTTTGTTTGGATTGTTTTATGCCTTGAGTTTCACCTTGACAAATCCATTATTCTCTTCCGTCTACGCCTTTATTCCGGTTTTCTTTATAAACGGAATAGCCTATGCAGGAGCCCGGCTAAGTAGAAAAACCTATTTGGTTGATTACGCCCCTGAAGCCGACCGCCCCACCTATGTTTCCCTCGCCAATACAAGCATAGGATTGTTCACCATACTGGCCGGATCTTTTGGTTTGGTTTCAAAGGTATTTGGGCTTGGCGGACAATTAATGTTTTTCGGAATTCTTTTAATTGCTTGCATAATCTTGAGTTTCAAGCTTGAGGAAACCGGGTGAAATATGCGAAATGGCAGTTTTTTGAAAGAAAGTCCTAAGCAACATCAATAAATAAATTGATGGATTGCAAGGGTAAAATCCACTTTTTCAATGAGTTTTGTGTGAATAACAAAATCACACATTGCTATGTTAAAAGAATTCAAAAAATTTATCTCGAAAGGAAACGTCATTGATATGGCGGTAGGTTTGATTTTAGCCACCTATTTTGGGGCCATTGTTAAATCTCTTGTAAATGACATCATCATGCCCCCCATAGGTAAGGCATTGGGCGGTGTTGATTTCTCCGAATTAAAATATGTCATTCAGGAAGCTAGGATGGAAGGAGAGTCGGAAATTGCTGAGGTAGCCATTACTTACGGTAATTTTGTGAATACCATTATTACCTTTCTAATTGTGGCTTTCTGTATTTTCATGGTGGTTAAAGCCTATAATAACATGAAAGAAAGGATGGCTAAAAAAGAGGAGGCCGTTCCAGCTGCTCCTCCCGCCCCTTCAAAAGAAGAGGTTTTGTTAACGGAAATCAGAGACTTACTGAAAAAATAAACGGTTTACTTAAACCCTATTTAACAAAGCCGGTGAAATTCTTCATCGGCTTTTTTTTAAACCAAAAAAAGGCCACCAAAAAATGGCAGCCTTTCTAATCCCTTTCGAGATTCATCGGAGTTAACGATCGGTAGGAGCAATTTACTAATAAAATTAGGATTACTCTTGACCTTTCAAGAAGTTCAGAACATTATTCTCAACTCTTGCCTCGATGTTCTCTGTATCCGCTTTCTCGAATTTCTTTCCGGTAATTTGTTCAAAGAGCTCCATATACCTTTCCGAAACTTCCTGAATAAAACCTTCATGCATATCTGGAATCTCTTCTCCATCTTTTCCTTGAAAACCATTGGCCATCAACCACTCTCGAACGAATTCTTTTGAGAGTTGTTTTTGTTTTTCCCCTCGATCTTGACGGTCTTGATACCCTTCCAAATAAAAGTACCTAGAAGAATCGGGGGTGTGAATTTCATCAATCACAACAATTTCCCCAGAAGGTAGCTTCCCGAATTCATACTTTGTATCAACCAAGATCAGCCCCTTGTCTTTTGCCATTTCAGTACCCCTTTGAAAAAGGGCCCTGGTTAAACGCTCAAGCTCCTTATAATCCTTCTCATCAGCAATGTTTTGGCTAAGAATTTCCTCCCGAGAAATATCCTCATCATGTCCTACTGCCGCTTTGGTGGTTGGGGTTATCAAAGGTTCTGGAAACCTATCATTTTCCTTCATTCCTTCAGGCATAGGAACTCCGCAAATTTCCCGTTTTCCTGACTTATACTCTCTCCAGGCATGCCCAGATAAATAACCACGAATCACCATTTCTACCTTAAAGGGCTCAGCCGCTTTTCCAACCGCCACCATGGGGTCAGGCGTTCCCAGAAGCCAATTGGGGGCAATGTCTTCGGTGGCCTTTAAGAAATGACTGGCAATTTGGTTCAAAACTTGACCTTTGAATGGAATTCCTTTGGGCAAAACCACATCAAAAGCTGAAATACGGTCAGAAGCCACCATAACCATCAACCCATTCTTCAGGAAATAAACATCCCTTACTTTTCCTTGGTAAACCTTTTCCTGATTGGGGAAATTGAAACTTGTTCTACTTAGTGCCTTCTGCTTCATCTTGGGGTTTTCTATATGCTGAAATAATCTTGTTAACTAATTTATGTCGAATCACATCTTTATCGTTCAACCGAACCACAGAAATCCCATTCAGGTTTCCAAGTCGATCCAAGGCATCGGGCAGACCTGAGCTCACCTTTCTAGGAAGGTCAATTTGGGTCATATCACCGGTTACCACAAACTTCGCTGACTTCCCCATACGGGTTAAAAACATCTTCAGTTGAGTGCTGGTTGCGTTTTGAGCCTCATCTAAGATCACAAAAGCATGGTCAAGTGTTCTTCCTCGCATAAAGGCTAGGGGAGCAATTTCAACCACATTATGCTCAAAATACATTTTCAGCTTTTCCGGATGGATCATATCGCGTAAAGCATCATACAAAGGCCTTAGGTAAGGGTCAAGCTTGTCTTTTAAATCCCCGGGTAAAAAGCCTAGAGACTCTCCGGCTTCCACGGCGGGTCTGCAGAGAATGATTCGTTTAACTTCTTTATTCTTCAGGGCTCGAACCGCAAGGGCCACGGCCGTATAGGTTTTACCCGTTCCGGCAGGTCCGATGGCGAAGAGTAGATCGTTTTTACCAATCTCCTCAACCATTTTCCTTTGATTGGTAGTTCGGGCTTTCACCATTCTACCTTGGTTTCCGTGCACCAGCACTTCGGAAGAGGCTTCGGAATCTTCTCTTGGGTCATAGCCTTCAAGAACGATTCGCTCAATTTGGTTTTGCCTTAACTCTCCATATCGAAGAATTTGATGAATCAGTCTTTCAATGGCCAATTCAAATTGATCAAGCCTTTCAGGTTCACCAGTGGCTTGAATCTGGTTTCCCCGAGCCACTACCTTTACTTGAGGAAATAGGTTCCCCAGCATGTTTAAATTTTCATTCCCTGCTCCGAAGAAAGAAACGGGGTCAACTTCATCAATTGAAATCAATCGGTTTTCCAAGTGGATAAATTAGATTTACAGACCCTTTCAAGCCCTTATTAGAATTGTATTTTTGACGGGCAAAACTAATTAATTTTGCCGCGGAATTTAAGATTATGGCGAATCTACCTATTATTACACTTACCTCTGACCAAGGGTTGAAAGACCCCTATGTGGCAATGGTAAAAGGTAGCATATATTCTGAACTTCCTGAGGCAAGGATTGTAGACATTTCTCATCAAATTCAGGCCTTTAACCTTCATCAGGCAGCCTACATCTTAGGAAGGGCATACCGGGCCTTTCCGGAAGGCACCGTACATATAATTGGGGTGGATGCCGTTCTTCATAGCGATAAACCTCATATTGCTTTGAAATGCAATGGACATTTTTTTGTTGGAAACGACAATGGAATTTTCTCCCTCCTTTTCCCTGACACCCGACCCGAACAAATGGTTGTGCTTAAAATCGGCAGGGATGACGATGCCCATACCTTTCCAATGAACGACCTTTTTGTGCGTGCTGCTTGCCACCTGGCCCGAGGAGGGCAATTGGGCGTGATTGGGGATCCTTGGCCAGAATGGACCGAGTTAAGCGCCCTTAAACCCATTATTTCTGAAAATCGAAGCATAAGAGGAGCCATTATTTATTTTGACGAATACGGAAATGCTGTTACCAACATCTCCTATGACCTAATCCGGAAAACGGGTGGCAGTAAGTCGCTTGAAATCATACTCCCCAGATCTCAAAGAATTACAAAAATCGGTTTTGATTATGAATCCGGAGCCCAAGATGGTAAGGCCACGGCAGTGATTAATTCTGCCGGACTCATGGAAATTTCGTTGTTTCGCGGCGTTCCTAACCATAGCGGAACTGCAGAATCTTTGCTCGGTTTAAAATATAGAGACCCTATTCAAGTTCATTTCAAATGATAATACGAATTGTAAAACTTCATTTCCAAGCCGATAAGGTTGAGGAATTTTTAAAGATATTTGAAGCCAGCAAGCAAAAGATACGGGCCTTTGAAGGCTGCCAACGCCTTGAGCTTTTGCAAGAAGCTGAAAATCCCTCTTGTTTTATGACCTATAGCTGGTGGAACTCCACAGCCGATTTAGAAATGTACAGACATTCTGAACTTTTTAAGTCAACTTGGGCCAAAACCAAGGTATTGTTCTCAGATCGACCCTTGGCTTGGTCTATGAACCAAATTGAAAAACTGGCATGATTGCACTCTATTTTAAAGAATTAAATAGCTATTTGAGTTCCTTGACGGGATACCTCGTTATTTTGCTCTACCTCCTTATCAACGGATTGTTCCTTTGGGTATTCGATGGAGGATTTAACATACCTGATTCTGGCTATGCCAGCATTCAACCCCTATTTGTAATTTCCCCATGGGTTTTCATGTTCCTCATTCCTGCCATTACCATGCGCATGTTCTCGGACGAGCGAAGGCTGGGAACCCTGGAATTCCTTTTCACAAAACCCCTGAATGAAACCAAAATCATCTTGGCTAAGTATTTTGCCGCCCTTTCTTTGGTGATCATTTCCATCCTGCCCACCTTGGTCTATTTCTTTGTAGTTTACGCCTATGCTGAACCCCAAGGTAATGTTGATGTTGGAGGAAGCATGGGATCTTATTTAGGGTTGATTTTCTTGGGGGCTGCCTATTCAGCCATTGGTTTGTTTGCCTCTGCCCTTACTGAGAACCAAATTGTTTCTTTCCTCATCGGATTATTCCTTTGCTTCTTCATGTACACAGGTTTTGAAAGCTTGGCCAATTTTGACCTACTTGGCGGATTTGAGCAAACCTTCGTAAACCTCGGAATATCCGTCCATTTCTCATCCATGAGCAGAGGAGTTATTGATACCAGAGATGCCATTTACTTCATAAGCCTATCCGGAATATTCATTCTGGCAACCCGATTAAAACTAGTTAGTAGAAAATGGGTATGAACAATAAAAAAACCAAAGACCTCACCAGTTTCGCAATAGGTTTAGCCATTCTAATTCTTCTGAACGTGGTAAGTAATTTCCAGTTTTGGAGATTAGACCTTACCGCTGAAAAACGGTATACCCTTAGCGATGCCACCGTTGAACTTTTAGAAGGCCTTGATGATTACGTTTACTTCAAGGTTTACCTGGAAGGTGAATTCCCCGCAGGATTTCAACGCTTGAGCGATGAGACACGGAGAATGCTTAATGAATTTAGAGCCTATTCTGAATACGTTGAATTTGAGTTCATCAACCCTTCGGATAATCCAGACAGAGAAAAGCGAATTGCCGTTTACAGACAGCTTCAAAGCAAGGGTCTTGAGCCCACCACACTTCAGGTCTCAGAAGGCGAAGAACGCTCAGAAAAGGTCATTTTTCCAGGGGCCATAGCTACCTACCAAAACAATGATTACAGCATCTCTTTGCTGAACAATTCAAATGCATCCAACCCCGAAGTCATTCTCAATAATTCCATTCAATTGCTTGAGTTTGAGCTGGCCAATGCCATCAATGTACTCCAAGCCAAGCGAAAACCGTCCATCGGTCTGGTCAAAGGCCATGGCGAATTGGAAGAAATCCATCTGGCAGACATAACCCAAGAATGGGAAAAACGATTTACGGTAAATGAGGTAGACCTCAGAGAATTTGTGGTAGACACCCTTTCAGGTGGCATCAGCATCAACCAACAACTCAATAAACTCCTACTCCATGAAATCTTGGTTGTGGCCAAACCCACCAAAGCTTTTACAGATTTAGACCTTTTCCTTCTAGATCAATACCTAATGCATGGAGGGAAAATGCTTTGGCTGGTGGATGCTGTACATGCTGAAATGGACTCCCTAGCTCAAAACAACGAAATCATCACTTTCCCCAACAGGGAGCTGAATATTGAGCAAATGCTATTTCGATATGGGGCCCGGGTAAACTACAACCTCATTCTAGACCGCTCCGCAGCTCCCATTCTGGTTCCTGAATCTAATTTTGGAGGCACCCCGCAATGGACCCTTAGGTCTTGGCCCTATTTCCCCATGGTGAGAGGTGGCCTTTCGGATCACCCAGTGGTTAAAAACGTAGCCCCCCTTCGAACCGAATTTGCCTCAAGTGTTGATACCATCATTGCCAAAGGGGTTAAAAAAGAATTCTTACTCTTTTCCTCGGCCTTCACAAAATTGGTATCCACCCCCAATCGCATCACCCTTGATATCTTAAACCAGCCTCCTAGCCAGGCCGAGTACAACCGAGAATTTGTGCCTGTGGCAGTGGCCCTTAACGGGAAGTTTACCTCCTTTTATAAAAACGGTATTCCGAAGTCTACCAATGGAGAAAAATTGAAATTCAGGGAAGAAAGCAAACCCACCCGTATGGTTGTTGTTGGAGATGGAGACATCATTAAAAACCAGGTTCACCGCGGAGAACCCTACCCTCTTGGAATTGATAAGTGGACCTATGAAAGAACCCGTATAGTTTATGGAAACAAGGCATTTTTGAACAATGCGGTTGACTACCTCCTAGACGACCAAGGTCTCATTGAAGTTCGATCAAAACAACTTCAGTTGAGAATCCTAAACCGAGCCAATATTCAAGAAGATAAAGTTGGGATTCAAATCATTAACCTATTGGTTCCTATACTTTCTATGATCGTATTGGGATTGATGATGACCTTCTACCGAAAGAAAAGATTCGCAAAAAAAATAAACTAGATACATGAAAAACCAGAAAATATTAATTCTAGTACTGCTTGTTCTGGCCGCCCTAGCCGCATATTTTGTATTCTCTGACAAAGACAAGGTAGCCGTTCGGGAAGACCTTCGTAATTTCTCAATCGAAGACACTGCCTCCATTGGCAAAATTGTGATTTCCGACAAACGTCCGAAAACCTCAACCCTAAGCCGTGAAAATGGCCAATGGATGGTGAATGGGAAATACAAAGTGAGAAAGGATGCCTTTGATGTGCTCATGAACACCCTGCACGATATGACCGTTAAAAATCCTGTGGGTAAAAACGCCGCTCCGAATGTTTTGAAAAACATGGCAACTTATGGGCAAAAAATTGAGATCTATGACCTTAACGGGAATGAAATAAAAACCGTTTTCATCGGGGGTCCTACCAATGACCATACAGGAACCTTTGCCATGATTGAAGGAGCCAAGTCTCCATATGTAATTTACATCCCTGGATTTGAAGGCTATTTAAGCACCCGGTTTTTTGCCGATGAATCGGATTGGAGAGATCGTAGATTATTCCACGCCGAAGCCGCCCAGATTGCTTATGTAAAGGTTGAAAGACCCTTCGAACCAGAATCGAATTTTAGCCTAGAACTAGAAAATGTGAATTCCTTCCAATTGAAAAACCACGACGGAGTTCAAATTTCACCTGATTCCTTAGCCGTAAGGAGATATTTGAGCGGATTCAGAAATTTGAATTTTGAAGGAATCGTAGCCCCAGGAGATAAGGTGAACCAAGACTCCATTCTAAGCAGTCAGCCCTTCATTACCTTCCAGGTGAAAAAACATTCCGGCGAAAGCCTAGAACTAAAGGCCTTCAGGAAATCAAATACCAAAAGACATACCCTGCCCGATGGAGAAATTGCTCCCTTTGACGTGAATAGGTTCTATGCTACCCACGACGGAGAAAGGCTTTATCTTCTTCAGTATTTAATTTTCGACAGAGTATTCTCACAAGTCAATAATTTGCAAGCACCTAGCAGCTGATTGTTGAAAACTTGAAAAACATTAGGCAAGTATATCTTTTATATTTGTCGCCATCCCAAAATCGAAAGCCATGAAATTCATCGTTTCGAGCGGAAAACTGCTCAAACAATTGCAAGTTATATCAGGTATTATAAGTTCAAATAATGCCATGCCTATTTTGGATAATTTCCTTTTTGAATTGGAAGGAAACCAACTTAGACTTTCAGGCTCAGACCTTGAATCGTCTATGATGACCGAAATTGAGGTTCAAGGTAATGAAGACGGAGCCGCCGCCATTGCTGCTAAGCTATTGTTGGATACCCTAAAAACCTTTCCTGAGCAACCCCTCACCTTCCAAACGGATTCAGCTTCCAACCAGGTAGAAATTTCTTCTGAGTTTGGTGAGTATGCCATTGGTTTTGAAAATCCAGACGATTTCCCAAAAGCACATGAGGTAGAAAACCCGGCCAGCATTGAATTACCTACCGAACTTGTAGCAACTGCCATTTCAAAGACCATTTTTGCTACCGGAAATGATGACTTACGTCCGATGATGTCTGGAGTGTATTTCGAGTTTAGCCAAGAAGGTTTGAACTTCGTGGCTACAGACGCCCATAAATTGGTGCGCTACCGAAGAAACGACCATAAGGCCAAGGAGGATACCAATTTCATCATGCCGAAAAAGCCCTTGACCCTTTTGAGGAATACCTTGGCCATGGCCGATGGAAATGTGACCATTGAATACAATGAGCAAAACGCTCGGTTTAGCTTTGAAAACTCAGTGCTTAGCTGTAGGTTAATCGACGGTAAATACCCGAATTACGAAGCGGTTATTCCAAACGAAAACCCCAATGTTTTAACCATCGACCGTCAGGCCTTTTTGTCGTCAGTTAAACGGGTAAGCATTTTCTCGAACAAAACTACCCACCAAATCCGATTGAAAATGGCCGGTACTGAGCTTCATGTTTCAGCTGAAGATTTGGATTTCGGAAACGATGCAGAGGAAAGACTTACCGCCCAATACGATGGCAATGACATGGCCATTGGTTTCAATTCAAGATTCTTAATTGAAATGCTTACCAATCTTGAATCTGACCATGTTCACCTTGAAATGAGTGAACCCAACCGGGCTGGTATCCTTTTACCTGCCGATAGCATGGACGAAGGTGAAGAAGTATTAATGCTTGTAATGCCAGTGATGCTGAACAATTAAGAGGAAAAAAATCCCATTTTTTAAAAGGATGAAGCCCCGCTTCATCCTTTTTTGTTTTATCAAAGGTTTTTCTGACTTTAGACCAGACTAAATCACAACCATGAAAAAGCACTTTCTTCTATTTATTTTATCAGCAACCTTTGCAATTACCTCACACGGCCAGGCTTGGTTCGGAATTGGTGTTGGGGGTACTGTAGGACATACCTTTCTTCAAGAAACACTTCCTATTGGAGGTTCAAGAACTGAAATCTTTATGCCCATTGAAGTAAGTAAAACTGGAATGTTTGACATTTCCTTGAGAAGATCAACCTTGGGCTATATTGACCTTAAATACTTATCAGACTTCGAAGTTTCTTTAATTGAATTTCAAGCTGTGGAAGCTTCCTTCGTTTACAAGGCTTTCTTCGGTGGAAGAAGGGCTAAAACAAGACCTTTTGTTGGAGGGGGAGCCAAACTTGGCTTTTTTCAAGAAGGAAGTGTAACCATCTACGATGATTCAAATATGGGCACAGGTACCATCGTTGAATTGAATGAATTCAATGAAGGGTGGGAAAGTGTTAATCGAGTTCGTTACGGACTTGTTGGAGAGGCTGGCCTGGCCTTTAGAACCGGAAAAAGAAGCATGATACAACTAGGCCTTGTTTACGATTTTGAAGCCGCACAAGTCTTTAAAACGGATTCTGGAGTTGCTCCTGAAGATAATAGCTTTCTTGGAAACCTAGGAACGCTTTGCCGACTGGCAATTAAACTTTAAGCTGCTTGAATTCTACTATATTCAAGTCTAAAGGCTCGGGTTTCACATCCGGGCCTTTTCTAATTACCTTGTGACCATGAACTTCTTAGCCCATATTTACCTAAGCATGGATGATGAAGAAATCATGGTGGCCAATTTCATGGCCGATTCTGTGCGTAAGGTTCAGGTAAAGAACTACACCCAGAAGTTTCAAAAGGGCTTTGCCCTACATCATTTCATAGACCATTATACAGACCACCACCCCCTGGTTAAGGAGGCTCAATCGGTTTTAACCGAAAGGCATGGAAAGTATGCATCGGTTTTAACCGACCTCTTCTTCGATCATTTTTTAGCCCGCGACTGGGAGGAATGGCATCCCTTATCCTTGAATGAATTCACCCAAAATTTCTACGGTTTATTGGACCAATTCAATACCGTTCTAACCCCAAGGATAAAACACCTAAAGCCATATATGGTAAGAGGCAATTGGCTTTATAATTACCAATACATTGACGGAATGCGCAGGGTTCTTGGAGGAATGTCAAGAAGAGCAAGGTTTACCAATAAAATGAACGAAGGAATTCAAGATTTAGAAAAGCATTACCTCTTCTTTGAATCTATTTTCAATCGATTCTTTCCGGAGTTAATTGCCGGTTCAAATGCCTTCTTACTTGAAGATCAAAAGACCAATTAAGTAAAAGGGATTCAGCATTTTCCTTTTCAATTTCTTCAAGGAATAATCCTCGGTAAGCAGCCTTTTAAAACGGGGATTTTGGAGCACCGGTTTCCAGAAACGGAGAAAAATAAATCGATTTTCCAAACTCTTTTGCACGTACTTACTGAATACAAGCTCTGGATATATTTTTCTTTGTATCCGCCTTTTATACCCTTGGAAATCATCTCCAATCTTTGCTTCAAGAATGGCTTCTGCAGCAAATCGAGCGCTTCGAATTGCATTACCTATGCCCTCTCCACTTACTGGGTCTATCAGATAGGCTGCATCCCCAATTAAAAGAAATCCCGGACCGGCAATTTTTCGCAGATTCTTCCCCCCCAAGGGCAAGCCAAAACCAATTGGGTCTTCCAATGCTTTAGCCTCTTTAAATCTAGCCTTAATCTCAGGCGTTTTTTCAATTATTTCGAAAAGGGAGTCTCGCAAATTCACTTTTTGCTTTTGGGCCAATTCAGCCCGCAAGCCCCAGCCAACATTTGCCTTCCCATTGCCTAAGGGGAATATCCAGAAATACCCAGAGTCCATATAATCTGGCATAAAGAACTCCAATCCTTTTTCCTCAGAAACCCCTTCTATCCCCTCAAAATAACACCGAACAGCAACGGCATAATTCTTCATGTCCTTACCCTCCCCCGTAAGTATACGGGCCGTTTTACCATTGGCACCATCAGCGCCAATAATGTATTTTGCGTATAGGGTTTCATCTCCAGCTTCTACCACCCAATTCTCGGCAGACCCGGTAATGGATTTCAGGGGACTATTTTCAAAGGCCTCAACTTCATTCTTCGAAATGGCATGTTTGAATAGAATGTCATCAAATTCATACCGAGCCATGGCATTAACCTTTGATTCCGATTCTGGACTTAAGTTGAAACTTAACTCTTCAATCCCGCTTAAATAAATAGAGGATGCCTTAGAATTAAATTTAACCTTAGCCTTGAAATCCTCATAAACCTCCGGAAAAAATTTCATCAATTGATTGGCAACATCCGGAGTAAGCCCATCTCCACAAACCTTATCCCTGGGGAAGCTGGCCTTATCAATCAGGGCCACTCTTTTCCCTCCTTCTGCAAGCTTTATAGCCGCCGTTGATCCTCCCGGCCCCGCCCCAATAATGGCTACGTCAAATTCTTTACTCATAAAACTTCAGGATTTCATCCAATGGTTTTCTTTCAATATCAGGAACCTCACAATCCTCTGCAGGGTAACCAACGGGCATCAATAAATAGGGTTTTTCATTGGCCGGACGGTTGAGTACCTTCTGAAGAAAATTCATGGGACTTGGGGTATGGGTTAAACAAGCCAAGCCTGCTCGATGAACCGCCTGAATGAACATACCTGCTGCTATACCTACGCTTTCCTGGGTATAGTACAATTGCTTTTTGTTTCCATCTACTAGGTCGTACGACCTTCTAAAAAGAACCACCAACCAAGGGGCTATGGTTAGAAAGGGTTTATGTTCATTGGTCTCGAAAGGTTGTAAATCTTTCAACCATGCTTGCGACATCCTACCGTGATAGTTTTCGTACTCTTCTTTTTCCGCGGCTTCCTTTATTTTGGCCTTGAGCTCTAAGGAAGAAATGGCACAGAAAAACCAAGGTTGTTTATGCGCACCCGATGGAGCCGTTGAAGCGGCAGCCACAAGGTTTTCAATGGTTTTTTTAGAAACCGGACGATCTGAAAATTCTCGCACCGACCTTCTTAGGTTCAATTCATTATATATATCACCTGAAAGTTTTTCAACCTCTTTCTCAGATTGAAATTGGAAATTTAACGGAATAAACCCTTTTTTCATTCTATCTTCGTTACGTTAAAGCAATTATGAAAAATCAATTTTGGCTAAGTATCCTCGCCTGTATTTCTCCCATACCCTTGGTATTGGCCATTATTGCTTTCAGTTCATACAGGTTTAAATGGTGGCATATGGCTTTAAATTTAAGCTTGTATATATCCGCCTTCCTAGTTTACCGATTCAGCTAAATCATTTTTCCCAGCAAGGTCTAGCAAAAAAGCATATTCCAAAGCTGTTTCCTTGTATCTGGCATACCTTCCTGAAGCACCACCATGCCCAGCATCCATATTGCACTTGAAAACCAGTAGATTTTCATCGGTTTTCATATCTCTTAATTTTGCCACCCATTTTGCTGGCTCCCAATACTGAACTTGAGAATCATGATACCCCGTTAATACCAACATATTCGGATAATCTTGAGCTTTTACCTGGTCGTAAGGAGAATAGGTCAACATATAGTGATAGTAGCTTGAATCGTTTGGATTTCCCCATTCATCATATTCTCCGGTGGTAAGGGGGATGGATTCATCAAGCATGGTAGTTACTACATCCACAAATGGAACCGCGGCAATCACACCATTCCAGAGTTCAGGTTTAAGGTTTACAACCGCTCCCATTAATAATCCGCCGGCTGAACCACCCATGGCATACAACTCATCTTTTTGGGTAAAGCCAGTCTCTAATAAATGCTCACCACAGGCAATGAAATCAGTGAATGTATTCATCTTGTTCAGAAGCTTTCCATTCTCATACCATTGCCTGCCCATTTCTTCGCCTCCACGAATATGGGCTATGGCAAAAATGAAACCTCGGTCAAGCAAGCTTAAACGGGTGGAAGAAAAATAAGCATCCATGCTGTATCCGTAAGAACCATAGCCGTAAAGAAGGGTTGGGTTTCCTTTCGGCGATTTTAAATCTTTCTTATAAACCAATGAAATCGGCACTCGGGTTCCGTCTTCGGCTTCAGCCCAAATCCGTTTAGACTGATATTGCGATTTATCATAACCTCCAATCACCTCTTGCTCCTTACGAACAATTTTCTCGCGACTTTCCATATGGTAATCTATGATTGAATTTGGGGTGGTAAGCGAGGTATAGGCATACCTTAAGTACTTGGTATCGTAGGCATAATTTGCTGTGGTATAAGCTGAATAGGTTTCCTCACCGAAATCTAAATAATGGTTTTCACCCTTCCACGGACGAATTTGCAATTGATTTAAGCCATTCGACCTTTCCGAAACCACCATGAAGTCTGCGAAAATATCAATCCCTTCTACTAGCACATCTTGGCGGTGAGGGATGAAATCTACCCAGTTTTCCATTCCAGGGGAAGAAATCTTGGTTTTGACCACCTTAAAGTTTTGGGCATCCTTATTGGTTCTAATGTAAAATTCATCTCCATAATGATCTACTGAATATTCCAAACCACGAACCCTTTCTTGAACCATTTGAAACTCATCCTTTGGCTGATTGGCCGAAACAAACCGCATTTCAGAAGTTAGGGTTGAAAAACATCCTATGAAAATAAAATCCCCAGATTTTGATCTCCATGCATAGGCTGAAAAGGTTTCATCTTCCTCTTCATAAATCTTTTCGCTCTCAAGGGTTGAAATTGAGTACCTATTTATGATGGCCGAACGAAGGGCTGCGTCTTTTTCATTGTAGAAAAAGGTATTGTTGTCATTGGCCCAAGCAACAGACCCAGTGGTATTGGGAATGGTCACGCCTAAATCTTCACCCGTCTCTAAATTTTTGATATGAATGGTATACTGCCTCCTTGACACGGTGTCTACCCCATAGGCCAAGAGCTTATTATTCGGACTAACTCTTAACCCTGATACGGCGAAATAAGGATGTCCTTCTGCCATTTCATTTACATTAAGAAGGATTTCCTCGTCGGCATCCAAGCTTTCCTTTTTTCTGCAATAAATCGGATACTCCCCTTCTTTCTCGTACCGAGAGTAATAATAATACCCATTCTGAAGATAGGGCGCGGAACTTTCCTCAGGGTTTATTCTAGAAACAATTTCTTCATAAAGGCTGTCTTGAAGCCTTTCGGTATGAGCTAAAACCGTATCAGCATAGGTATTCTCAGCCTCCAAATAAGAAAGAACTTCCGCCGAATCCCGCTTTCTCATCCAGAAATAAGGATCCACCCGAATGTCGCTATGAATTTCTAACTTGGTTGGGATTTTTTGAGCCACCGGCGGCTGGGGTCCACTGGCTTTTTCTTCGCTATTCATACATGAAGCAATTAAAGCCGGCAATACTAAGAATATTAACTTTTTCATACCTAAAAATTTGATGCGGGAAGGTAAGCACAAAATTGAAACCAACGGATTTTCAAAAGATTTACTAAAGGAGGAAAAAATTTGGATTACAGGAGGAAGTTCTGGCCTAGGATTAAGCATGGCTAGAGGTTTTCTAGAACATGGAGCAGAGGTTTTAATCTGTGGTAGAAAGGAAGATAAATTAATCAAAGCAGTTGAGACGCTCAAGGCGGAAGGTCTTGACCAAGTGCATCATTTTGCTTGCGATGTTCGAAACTACGATGAAATTGAGGCTTGCATGCACTTCGGCCTGGAAAGCATGGGCGGGATTACTGGATTGGTAAATAACGCTGCCGGAAACTTCATTTCCCCTACTGAACGACTTTCATCAAATGCTTTCCAAACCATTGTTAACATCGTTTTAATGGGTACGGCCAACGCTACTATGGCTCTTGGAAAGCATTGGCTAAAAAACCAGCAGTCTGGAAACATCCTAAACATCGTAACTACCTATGCCGAAACGGGTTCAGCCTTTGTGGTTCCTTCGGCTTCAGCCAAAGCAGGGGTATTGGCCATGACCCGTTCATTGGCTTCAGAATGGGGGGCTAAAAACATTCGAATCAATGCCATTGCTCCTGGGCCCTTCCCCACTCCTGGCGCTTGGGAACGACTTTTCCCACCATCGGTTCAGGGATTAATGGATCCAAAGTCAAGAATTCCCTTGCAAAGATTTGGGCAACATGAAGAACTCCAGAATTTAAGCGTATTCCTCATGTCTGCACTTTCTCCTTATATCCATGGTGAATGCATTACCATTGATGGAGGTGAATGGCTTAAGGGTGCTGGTGAATTCAATGACTTGTTGAAAATTCCAGAAGAAATGTGGGATAAACTTGAGGCAGAAACCCGGAAAGCCAAATAAGCCTTCCGTACTTTTGTCGCCAAATGAAAGGTTTAAACTTCAATTTCTTTACCCTAAAGGAAAAGGCACTTCTGGTTACCCTCCTTGCCCATTTAATTCTGGTGCTCTACCTTTTGTCAAAGGAGACCAAGAAAGCCGGAACCAAGGAAGAAACTCTGATTGCCCTCGAATTTCCAGAACCTGAACCTGAAATTCAGGAAGAAGATAAAGAAATTCAACCCCTGGTACCCGATCAGCCCTCCAATCAATCCAATAAACCCTCCAATCAAAATTCTGAAAATCAAGAATTAGACCTTAACAAGAACTCTGAAGAAAGCCAGGATGCATCCGCGGCCAGCGACCTTGCCAACAAACTCCTTGAGAAATACGAGGGGAAAAATCAAGAAGAAAACCAAAAGAAAAAAGGAGGTTCAGAGGAGTCATATGGTGGTATTTCCAACATCTACTATGACCTTCCTGGAAGGACCGACACTTACATCCCAAATCCGGTTTACCTCTGTGAAAATGGAGGGAAAATTGTTGTGAAGGTACTTGTTGACTGGACCGGAACTGTGGTGCGGGCGGAAGTAAATAAACGGGCTTCAACACCAAGGAGGTACTGCCTCTATGAACAGGCCATCAAAGCCGCCTATCAAACCAAATTTAACTCTTATAAATACTTTGAAGAAGAGGAGCAGGGAACCATTACCTTTATTTTTAAGGATTAGAAAATCCGGTACCTACCCTTGATTCGTAGACCTTAAAAACGGCAGCATGAAAGAAGTATTAAGCCCTTATCAAAAAGAAAAAATTGAGGGCATTCAAGCATTTATTTCCCCTTTGCGGAAAAACATTGAAAACCACCCTTTGTATGATCTCCTGATTACAGAAAAAGAAATTCGCATTTTCACCAGAGCCCATGCCGTAGCCGTTTTCGACTTTATGTCCATTCTTAAATCTCTCCAAAACCGGTTAACCTGTACTCAAGTCCCCTGGTTCCCAAAAGGTTCCCCACAAATTAGGAGGTTCATCAATGAAATTGTGCTGGCCGAAGAGTCTGATCTTGGTGAAAACGGTGAGGCCAACAGCCATTTTGAAATGTATTTAGACGCCATGAATGACCTAGGTGTTGATACTGGGTATTTGGCTGACTTTGCCCTCCGCTTAGACAATGGTTACTCCTTAAGTGAGTCACTCCACTACGCAGATATAGGAGAAGGCCAAGGAGCCTTTATTGCCTCCAGTTTCAAGGCCATTGAAACCTCTGAAGACCACGAGCTTGCTGCTTATTTCACCTTTGGCAGGGAAGACCTTATTCCTGATATGTTCATCAACATCCTTAAAAACCTAAAAATTGGTCCGGATACCAAGCTTGATAAGCTGATCTACTATTTTGAAAGGCATATTGACCTTGACGGGGATGAACATGGCCCCCTCTCTGAACTATTGGTTGCCTCCCTTTGTGGAAGCAACGAAAACAAATGGGAAGAAGCCAAATATTCAGCACAATCTGCCCTAGCTGCAAGACTTGCTCTTTGGGATAGCGTTTATGAAGAAATTAAAGACAAAGCGGAATACGGGGAGTACTATACCCCTTAGTCTAATTTAATATCAATGCTTAGGCCCTCGGATTTCTTGGTTTGAATAAACCTGTCAAAAATACCGAGGTAAACCGACTGATTATCCTCTGAACCATTCCCAACTACAAATACGGAAAACAAGAAATAATTCTTTCTTTCGGTTCCCTCCTTTACAATCCAAGAAGCTGGCCGAGACCATAGTCCGTCAAGAATATCAACCGACTCGGAGTTCTGATTTTCAGACTCCTCCGCTTTGGATTCCACCAATTTCTTCTGAATGAAATTTTGGAAATCCGCCTTATCTGGATTGGTAAAAAACAAGGCAATCAATACCACCAATAGGGGGAATAAAATCTTTCTTTTCATGCTTTCATTGTCAATATGTCACCCGGGATGGCAGTGGCATATGGTTTGTTTATACTGGCTGACAAAAGTAAATATTTAGCTATGGCAACCGGAACAATAAACGTACAAGCCGACAACATTTTTCCAATCATTAAGAAATTTCTCTATTCTGACCATGAAATCTTCTTACGTGAATTGGTGAGCAATGCTGTTGATGCAACCACCAAAATCAAAAAATTAACCTCCCTTGGGGAAGCCAAAGGAGAGCTTGGAGACTTAACCATTGAAGTTAAGGTTGACAAGAAAAAGAAAACCCTGACCATCTCTGACAATGGGGTTGGAATGACGGCCGAAGAAATTGAAAAGTACATCAATCAAATCGCCTTTTCAGGTGCCGAAGAATTCGTGAAAAAATACGACGAGAAATCTGATAAGTCAGGAATCATCGGGCATTTTGGTCTTGGGTTTTATTCGGCCTTCATGGTTGCCGATAAGGTTGAAATCTTTTCCAAATCGTTTAAAGAGGAGGCCGGCGTTCATTGGTCTTGCACAGGTTCTCCTGAATTTGAATTGGAAGAGTCTAAGAAAAGAAAGGCAAGAGGCACTGACATTGTGCTTCACATCAATGAAGACTCAGTTGAGTTTTTAGAAGACCATAAGATCTCTGAACTTCTTAATAAATACTGTCGCTTCCTTCCTGTTCCCATTAAATTCGGAACCAAAGAAGAAACCATTAAAGAAGGAGAAGGCGAAGATGCCAAGGAAAAAAAGGTGACCGTTGATAACATCATCAACAACCCTACCCCTGCCTGGACCAAGGCTCCTTCTTCCCTGGAAGAGAAAGATTATAAAGATTTTTACCGGGAGCTCTACCCCATGAATTTTGAAGAGCCCCTTTTCCATATTCACCTGAACGTCGACTTCCCCTTTGAACTTACCGGTGTGCTATTCTTCCCAAAAATTAAGGGAAATATGGACCTGAACCGAGATCGGATTCAACTCTATTGCAATCAAGTATTTGTTACCGATCAACTGGAAGGAATTGTTCCTGACTTTTTGAATTTCTTGAAAGGGGTAATTGACTCTCCTGACATTCCTCTAAACGTTTCTAGAAGCTATTTACAGTCAGATTCAAACGTGAAGAAGATCTCAAGCCACATCACCAAAAAAGTTGCTGATAAGCTTGAAGAAATGTTCAAAACCGACCGGGCGGACTTCGAATCAAAATGGGAAGACATCAAGGTGGTTATTGAATATGGAATGGTTAGCGACGAGAAGTTCTATGAAAAAGCCAAAAATTTCTACTTGTATCCAGATGTTGATGGCACCTACCTGACTTGGGACGAATTGAAGGCAAAAACAGAGGCAGAACAAACCAATAAAGAAGGAAACCTGGTGATTCTTTACACCCATGATAAAGAAGCTCACCATGCTTATATCGCTGCTGCGGAAAAACGCTCCTATAGAACCGTTATTCTTGACAGCCCCATTGTTGGCCACCTAATCTCGAAGCTTGAGCAGAACCTTGAAAAAGTTCAGTTCAGCAGAATTGACGCCGATCCTTTGGATAAATTGATTCAAAAGGATGCTGAGATTTCCTCTCTTCTAAGCGATGAGGAAAAAGAAGCCCTAAAGCCTGTTATTGAAAACGCAGTGAATAAGGAGCAATTCGATGTTGAAATTCAAGAAATGGCAACGGATGACCTTCCTTTTGTGATTACCCAGAACGAGTTCATGCGTAGAATGAAGGAAATGAATGAAACTGGAGGCGGAATGATGGGAATGGGCAATCTACCTGATAGGTTTAACCTAGTTGTAAACGCAAATCATCCCCTGGTTTCTGAAATTTTAAAAGAAGAAGATCAAGCCAAAAAGGAATCCCTTACCAAACAAGGAGTAGACCTGGCCATGCTTTCGAAAGGCTTGCTCAAAGGAGAAGCCCTAACTCAGTTCGTAGACCGTAGTTTCTCACTGCTTAAAACCAAGGAAAACTAAAAAAATTGAACATTTGTTCAATTTTAATTAACTGTTATTAAAGAGGTTACATCTATGAAGCGAAAAAAGTTCGATTTTTTTCAGAAAATATTTTGAACAGTCGTTCAATTTTCCTCATATTTGTCTTGTTCATTTCAGATTAGAAAACCGAAAGGTTAGACAAATTAAGTTGTCTCGTCACAAATTCTTCTCAGTAGCGGGTGGTTCTCATAAGAAGTGGCGGGGCAACTTTTTTTTTTTTTACAAAGCAAAAACGGGCGATTCCAATAAAGGATCGCCCGTTTTTGCATTTACTTGGTATGAACTTACTGCATACCGCTTTCTGATACAATTCTCATAATTTCTGCACAGGCTGTTGCTCCATAGGTTCCTAAGGCATAGCCCAAAACAGCTAGAAGTGCGCCTACAGGGGCCAGAGCCGGATGAAAGGCTGATGCAACAATGGGTGCCGATGCGGCTCCACCCACATTGGCCTGTGAACCAACTGCGGTAAAGAAGAAAGGAGCCTTGATCAATTTCCCTACCAAGAGCAAAACGGCAACGTGGATAATCATCCATATAAACCCAATCAAGAACAAGCCAAGGTTCTCAAAAATGGCCAAAATGTTCATTTTCATTCCGATGGTAGCCACAAGTACATAAAGAAAAATTGAACCAATCTTAGAGGCCCCTGCCCCTTCATATTTCCTGAGTTTAGTGAAAGACATAATCAAGCCGAAGGTGGTTGCAAAAACAACCAACCAAAAGAAAGAGCTGGCAAAGCTCGTACCCTCTGCCCCAGGGAAAATGCTTAGAATAAAAGGGGGTAAATAATCAGCAAAAACGTGAGCAAGCCCTGTAGCCCCTAAGCCAATGGCAACAATCACCATTATATCCGTAGTGGTGGGAATCTTAGCCACCTTGGCCTGGAAATTTTCCATTTTATGCTTTAGCTCTTCAATGGCCGTTGTATCTGACTTAAACCATTGATCAATGCTTTTTGATCTCCCCGCCCCATAGAGTAAAAAGGCCATCCAAACATTGGCAACAATTACATCTACGGTAATCATGGCCGAAAACAGGTTTTCAGACACTTCGTATACTTCCTTCATGGCCGCTTGATTGGCTCCTCCACCAATCCATGATCCCGCTACGGTAGTTAATCCTCGCCAAACCTCTTGGCCGTCAACAGCTCCAACAATCTCCGGATTTATAAAGCCTACTATGATTAAGGCAATCGGACCCCCAATTATAATTCCTACCGTTCCTGCCAAAAACATGATTCCGGCCTTCGGACCCAAATTAATAATGCTTTTCAAGTCTATACTCAAGGTGAGTAAAACCAAGGAAGCCGGAAGGAGGTACCTGGACGCCACGAAATACAAATTAGACTCTTCCCCGTTTATAATGTTTAAAGAATTGAAAATGGAGGGAAGGAAATAACAGAGAAGAAGCATGGGTATATAGGTGTAGAACTTCTTCCAGAAGGAAGTTTTAATTCCAGAGGTATAGAAGATTCCTGCCAATAAGATCACCAACAATCCCAGCACTGCGGCATCGTTTGTAAGAAGGGTATTTTCAAACATAGTCTCGGTTTTAAGATTTGGCTAAAAAACAATTTTTCATCCAATTCAACCAATTTAGAAATAAGAGGAATCTAAGTCTTTAATTTGCGCCCATGATTCAAGTGGCCTACGACCCTATTTATGAACATCCTTTGCCTGAAAACCACCGTTTTCCAATGGAAAAATATGGGCTTCTACACGCTCAAATCCTCCACCAAGGAATTGTTGAGCCCCAACAAATAATTTCTCCAAATCCGGCATCAGCCCAAGAAATTCTGCTTACCCATCAACCTTCTTATTTAGAGAAGCTCTTGAGTTTAAGCCTTACCAAGCCTGAAATTAGGCGAACCGGTTTTCCGCTTTCAAAAGAATTGATTGACCGTGAAATCAAAATTATGGGAGGAAGCATTCAAGCGGCCTACCATGCCTTGACCCACGGGGCAGCCTTGAACATCGCAGGTGGTACCCATCACGCTTATCCTGATCGAGGAGAAGGGTTTTGTTTGCTGAATGATTTGGCCATAGCCGTTGAAACTCTTAGAAGCCAAAAGAAAATAAGAAAAGCTTTGATCATCGATTTAGATGTACACCAGGGAAATGGTACCGCTGTCATCTTTGAAAAAATAAATGAGGTTTTCACCTTTTCCATGCATGGGAAGTCAAACTACCCTATGCGTAAAGAAAAGTCGGATCTAGATATTGCCCTTCCAGATCTTACAGAAGATGATGAATACCTAGAAATTCTGGAAACCCAATTGCCTGGGCTCATCGATTCTCATAAACCTGATTTTATTGCCTACCAATCTGGAGTAGATGCTTTGAAAACGGATAAACTTGGAAGATTAGGACTAAGCTTGGAAGGCCTGAAAAGAAGAGATGAAATTGTTTTTGACCATGCGCATAAATTGGAAATACCAATCATTGCTGCCATGGGGGGAGGTTATTCTCCGAATATAAAAGACATTGTGGATGCCCATACTCAAACCTTTCAAATAGCGGCAGACCTATTTGGTTGACCCTTCATCTTCAAAATCTAAAGAAGCTGAATTCACACAGTACCTCTCCCCTTTTTCACCAATACCATCATTGAAAACATGCCCTAAATGCGATTCGCAAGTGGCACAGAGAATTTCTACCCGGGTCATTCCATGGCTCTTGTCAAGCCTATATTCAATTTTATCCCGGTCGATTGGGGCATAAAAACTTGGCCATCCACAGCCATGATCATATTTGGTTTCAGAAGAAAACAAAGGCTCATTACAGGCCTTACAAGAGTAAACCCCATCTTCAAAATGAAGATTATACGCCCCAGTAAAAGGACGTTCCGTTCCGGCCTTTCTAAGAACTCTAAATGATTCAGGATCTAGCTTTTCCCTCCATTCCTCCTCGGTTCGCTCAACCTTTCGTTTCATCTTTATGCTCTTTGGGTTTGTATTGGTAATTAATCTTAACCGATGGCTGCCAGTACTCGGCTTCCTGACTTAGGTTTAAGGCTTCCTCTTCTTCCAGCTCCCAATCGTATTTCTTTCGTTGCGGACCCATTTTTCGGTAAACCACGGCAAGAATCAAGCCCATAATGGCTCCAAGCAGGTGCGACTCCCAAGAAATTTCAGCAGAAACAGGAAGGACTCCCCATACCATTCCTCCGTATAGGAATACCACCAATAGAGAAACTGCGATCAACTGAGCATGCCTACGAATTAGGCCAGAAAAGAAAACAAAGCTAGCCAGGGCATAAACCACCCCACTGGCTCCAATGTGAAAAGAGGGTCTTCCGAAAAACCAGACCAGTATTCCGGTTCCTAAATACGAATACAGTAAAATCTTATCGGATACCTCTCCATAAAAATAAATCACCCCCAAGCTTAGAATCACAAAGGGTACGCTATTATGGTATAAGTGTTGTAAATCAC
Organism: uncultured Flavobacteriales bacterium; assembly: GCA_937139155.1. GTDB lineage: Bacteria > Bacteroidota > Bacteroidia > Flavobacteriales > JBLHRE01 > CAKZPI01. Next base: position 33,179 of record CAKZPI010000037.1, on the reverse strand, counting down.
CGTGAATTAAGGGAGCTGCCAATATTCCTTTCAGCCCACTAAGCTCCATGGGAAGGATTCCAAAATGAGCAAAACTCAAACCAAATTTGATTTCAATGTACTTTACCACCCAAATGGTTACCAAGAATATCATAGGAAATCGCAAATTTGCAACCCGTACCTTGAATGAATTATTTCTAGTTTCTTCGCCCAATGAAAAATTTGATTTTTAAGATATACGTAAGTTTATTCGCCTTGGTGATTTTCAGCCAATGTAAGTCAAGCAGCAACTCAAATCCAACAGAGGCTCCAAAAGAAATTCCCTCGCGGTCTGAAAGTTCGGAATCTCCGGTTCAAGAGCCAAATTCTACGGTTTATTCCCAACCTGATCAAATGCCTAGGTGGCCAGGATGTTCAGATGTCTCAGAAGCTGAAGCCGAAAAATGCACCGCCCAAGGGGTCACCAAATACCTTGAGCAAAATCTGGTTTATCCCGATTCAACTCAATCGAAAGGCATAAACGGTCTTGTTTTCGTCAGGTTTGTAATTTCTGCTTCAGGCAAAATTGAAGAACCTCAAATTCTCATTAGTCCCAACGATGAGCTTAGCTATCTTACCCTATTAACCTTACAAAGCTTCCCTGATTTCATCCCCGGAAGGGTAAACAATGAACCGGTACGTTCCTCCTACATCCTCCCTTTCCGATTCGAATTATGAACCAAGATAAACCTCTAGCAGAACGAATTCGCCCAAACAGCCTTGAAGACTATATTGGGCAGCCTTCCATTCTTCATGAGAACAGCATGATTCGAAGGGCCTTGAAAACTGGACTGCTTCCATCCTTCATCCTTTGGGGCCCTCCTGGAGTGGGCAAAACCAGTTTGGCCAATCTTATTTCCAACGAACTTGATCGCCCATTTTATACGCTAAGTGCCATTGCTTCGGGGGTTAAAGATGTTCGGGAGGTTATTCAAAAAGCCGGAGAAAAACATTTGTTTAGGGGCAAGTCTCCCATCCTTTTTATCGATGAAATTCATAGATTCAATAAGGGTCAACAAGACTCTCTCTTAGGAGCTGTTGAACGGGGCGACATTACCTTAATTGGTGCTACCACTGAGAACCCAAGTTTTGAAGTTATTCCTGCTCTCCTTTCCCGGTGCCAAGTTTTTACTCTTGACCCTTTCGGGGAAAAGGAACTAAAAGAGCTAATTCACCACGCCATTGAAAAGGACCCTTGGTTGAATGCGCTAAAACCAAAGGTGGAAGAATGGGATGCCCTTTTGAGGCTGTCTGGTGGCGATGGTCGGAAGCTTCTTAACTTATTTGAGCTCATTGTTTCCCATTTCCAGGAGGAAGGTGAGGTGGTGGTGACCAATGCCCGGGTTAAGTCGATTAGCCCTGAAAAACTAGCGAGGTACGATAAAACGGGAGATCAACATTACGATATAATCTCGGCCTTCATAAAGTCCATCCGCGGAAGCGATGTTCAAGCTTCTCTTTATTGGCTAGCACGTATGATTGAAGGTGGGGAAGATGTGAAGTTCATTGCCAGAAGGTTGATTATTTCGGCCAGTGAAGACATCGGACTTGCCAATCCAACCGCTCTGGTCATGGCAAATGCCTGTTTTGAGGCTGTAGAAAGAATCGGTTGGCCCGAATCTAGAATCATCCTTTCTCAAACCACAATTTACTTGGCCAGTTCCGCCAAAAGCAATTCGGCTTATAAGGCCATTGGAGAGGCTCAAAGCATAGTGAAACAAACCCGAGACCTTCCTGTACCCAATCACCTTAAAAATGCCCCCACCAAGTTGATGAAAGACCTTGGTCATGGAAAAGATTATAAATACAGCCACGATTTCCCGGGCAACTTTGTAAAACAAGAGTTCTTACCTGAAGACCTAAAAAAAACGGTGGTCTACCGACCCGCCGAAAACGACCGGGAGCGGCAAATCCACCGTTATCTTTCATCGCTTTGGGGCGATTCGTATTTTTCCTAGAATTCTACAGGCTGAATTGCCTGAGGTTTCTTCGGCTTGAAGGTAAACTGCAGTCCGAACTGGAAATTCATGGTTTTTGAGTCATAATAAGCTAGAGCATCTTCGAGGTTATCCGTAAGGAAGTAAACATCCAAGCCCAAGGCTCGAATACCAACACCCATTCCGAAGTTCACAAAATCACCGTTGATGGCTGCGTAACTCGGGTTGACGTAGAACCACCTTCCAAGGCCTGCCTTATAATTCACACCAACTGCATAGTAGGTACTTTCTTCAAAGAACCTCAAATAAGCACGTCCTCCAACTTCGTGCCCCCAAGCAGTTAAGTACGTTGCACCTAAGTAAGTAGCTGGGAAGATTTTGCTCTTATACGCACCTCTTTCAACTTTTTGGGGAAGGAAAACTGCCTTAAGGGTATCCACTATCTGGTCTGTATAGTTTGATGAGTCCCCTTGAGGGTCAAAAGGCTCCAATTCGTAATTCCCAATAACCTCATAGTCAGCTACTTCATCTTTCCACGTTATTGAACCGATATCAATTAAGCTCGCGTTTAAGGTCACATTCTCATTTAATTCATAGGTCAAACCAAAACTAATCGCGGTTCCTCGGTTGTTGCCATATGCAGCACTTGAATAATCAAAATTTGATCTAGTTGCTGAGTCTATGGGTACATTTGAAGTTTGGAAGGTGATGTCCGAATTAACGGTAATTGTATAACTTGAATCGGTTTCAATATAGCCCGAACTCTTTAGGGTGCTAGCATTGGCATGCCCCAATAAGTACTGCCCTTTAATTCCCACTCTTAACTTATCCCCAACTGGAAAAGAGACCCCTACATAAGCTTCCGAATAGGTATTTAAGTTAAACTCAATCGCGTCCAAACCTACTCTTTGGCCAATATAATCAGCATTGCCAAAATACAACATGCTTAATAAATTCGCAGGCAAGGCAAGATTAGTTTGAAAATGGCTGTTCAAACCAACGGTTAGGAATTTATTTTCTCCAAACCGCACCCCCATAACAAAGGGAGTAACTTGACTTGATAGCGCTACTTGATTATTGGTTTGCAAATTGGAAAGCACCAATTCTAAACTTTCGTTGGGGCTTAGCTGAGATCCAAAAATATCATTTACAGATGCTACCGAGCTTAATCCAAATTTAAAGCTGGAAGTTCCCACTCCAAAAGTAAACCTTGAATCCGGTAAGAAAGCCGGGTTGGTTTCTAAAGACTGGGTTAGGTGGGTTAACCCGTGAAGGTTTAATGACGACTGTGCATTGGCGATCATCCCGAAGCCAATTGCAAAAATGAATGTTGTTAATTTCCTCATGGGGTAATCACTGAACTGTTAACTTTTACTTTGGTCTCTGCTCGGATAATTAAGTGGATCTTATAGTCTTCGTAAATCTTTACCGGACCATTGTCATAACTACTTAATCTTGCATTTACTGAAATACTATCCGCACTTTGGAACTTGTTCATGTCCTCCTCAAGGAATTCAATGGTTTCAGTAACATTCACAGGTGAAAGAACCACTCCATTTGCATCGACAGGGGCTGCTGAAAGAGCTGTGGTACTTAGGGTATCAATTGGAACCAAACTATCATTGGCGTCTATAGCGAAAAGCACTAAGTCAAGCTCGGCATCAAATGGAAACTCATTCTCCATGTCCAATAAAAGTCGCAAATACTCAAGGTCAACGGTGTCTGGATCAAGTCCAATTCCGCCAAAACCAAATAGGTCTCTAAACTCAAGGTCTTCAGCTGTCACATTCAAGGGAACCGACATTTCAAATCCAACGGTAAGGGTTGAATTTGGAAGTAAGAAGTTGGAATGGGTAACTCCGGCAGGATTCAGCTTGATGTTCGCAGAACCCAGAACAGAATCAGGGAACATGGCAATCAAGTCTACAATGTTCGGATAGTTGGCCGCATCAATTACCAGTTGGCTGCTTACCGAGCTTCCTTGAACGGTTGGAGCATCGATGGTAAAGTTGTTAACGGTAACCGTTTCGGTCTCTCCTGTATTTTTCTTACCGATTAAGTCGAGGTTTAGCCCGAGGGGAATTCCTGCAGAAGACTCAAAATTCATAATGAATGTAGGCTCATTCAGGGTAAACACTCCTCCTAACCTATCAAGCAATTCAGAGGTAGGGAATTCAACGCTGAAATCAGCAAAATCAAATAAGGTGTCTCCGAAGAACCCTTCGCGCAGTCCAAAGGTCAAATTTTGCAAACCGTAATTCATGGTAATTTGACTGGCTGTATTTACATATACAGGAGAGGAAGTTCCTACTACCTCTACATCGTATTGAATTTCTATGGCATTGTAAGGAAGGGTATCCGCCTGGGTCATGTCAAATACAACCCCGGTCATATCAATGGTCTGATTAAAGGGACTACTTCCTGCCGGAATGGCCATTGCAACTTGGAAAGGATTTCCTTGCCCATCAAGTGCAGCAGGAATAGAAAGGTTGAAATTAATGTCTGTGTTCAAATCCCGGTCAACCGAAATATCAAAACTTCCACTGGCAAATTCTACAGAGGCAAGCTCAACTCCATTGTTAACATCTAAAACTACCGCAGTTTCCTCGGTAGGTAGTGTTGAATTAGGAATGGCAATCTCTCCATCGGTAATTTCAATATTGTCCATTACGAAGTCAATCAGCAAAGACATATTGGTATCGATCAAAACATGTGAAGCTGTATCAAATGGATCCGTTCCTGAACCCGGAGATTCTACGTTTTGAATTTCAACTTCAAGATTGTTTTCAAGCTTTTTTCCCGCCAAGGAAACCGTGATGGAATCTTTTGCTCCTGCAGGAAGTGAAGGAAAGGTAAAACTACCAATCACGGATTGATCAATTTTATTCCTCATTTCCATTTGAAGGTTATCCAAATCAACCGACCACTGGTTTTCAATAACCAGTTTCATGTCGCCTTGAGAACAATTGATGTAATTGAAATCATTCCCTGCAGAACTTTCAATGGTCTGTCCTACCGTTGGTGGAATCTCAGGAAAATAATCAACCGTATTGTGTTTGGCACGTAGGGAATCAACTGCATCTGGATCTAGAGAACCAAAAAAATCATGAAGGGCAACGGTTTGATTGGTGGCCACACTTGGGGCTTCAATTCCGTCAAGCTGTACCGAAACGGATGATCCGCTTTGGGATACAGGAGGAAGCAAACTGTCAATTCGTTGAGAGAACAAGGTGTCTTGGCCGTAATGGATTTGGAGGTATCCATTTGAATCTGCAGACATTGCATCAATTGAGTCGGCCAAATTTTCTAGGGTGATTTCTGTATCAACAATTTTGGCTACAACCGCAGGGTTTAAGTCAAAATCATCGTACTTTGAGAAATCAGGCTTGTCTTTATTACAAGCAGTAAACACCAGACCCACAATGGCTAATGGAACTAAGGCGCGTAGTTTTCTAAGATTCATAAAAGTGGTTTATTTGTAAGAAATATAGGTACGGAAACCGGGCGTGAAGATACATAACGAATATACTTGATTTGAAAAACAATTATACTTTTTATCTACTTATCTTGATAAGTATCATATTTACCGGTTGTAGAAACGATCTTGAAACCAAATCTTTACCTGGCAAATGGCAGCTACCCATTGCCAATGGATCCCTCGGAATTTCCAACTTTGTGGCAGACTCACTGCTTACAACTAAAGGTGCAGATAGTTCATTAGAGATTTATTACGAAAAATCCTTGGTTAATTATTCCCTCAAAAACTTGGTAGAACCCATTGAAACCGAATTTTTTGAAAACATTAAACTTTCTTCCATTGAACTGGGGGATCAAAGAATCACCAAACCCATCAGTTTAGGAGAAGTTGCAAAAGGAGCCGGGGTTACCGGGGTAGTTATCATTGCCAACAATGGAAATAAAATGCCCATACCGCCAGTGAACAACATTCCAAGCTCTGATTTCCCCATCGATGCAACTGACTTTTTTGAATCCATGACTCTTTCAGATGGCTTTGTGGATGTTTCCTTTTCCAATGGGTTTCCAATCGATGTTTCAAACCTTATCTATCAGGTTAAAAACACCCAGAATCAAAATGTTCTTTTTTCGGATACCATCCCACTTATTGCTGCTGGAACCAATGAAACCAGAACCTACCCCCTGTCCGGAAAAACTGTTGAAGGTTCTTTAACCGCCAGCATTCTAGAAATGTCCTCTCCCGGTACCAATGGAGATTCAGTGCTTATTGATACTTCAGATGCTTTGGTAATCGAAATGCTTATTCGTGATCTGGTGCCCACTGAAGCTACCGCCATTTTTCCAAGGCAAACCCTGGCCGACGACGTGAATGTGCGAAGACTTACAGCCGACGATAATTTGAAGTTAACCTCTATGGTCCTTCGTTCTGGAATGGGTGTGATGGACGCAGCTTCAACCATTCAAGATAGCATACGTTTCATTTATTCCATTCCAAGTTTAAGCCTCAACGGAACCCCCTTCTCTTTTTCTGGTGTGATTCCTCCAGCTCCTCCCGGCGGAGTAAGTGAATTCAATAAAACTTTCGATTTAACGGGTTATACCCTAGATCTAACCGGACCAAATCAGGATACCTTCAATACTTTCTACGACCATATGGAGGCCTATATTGACTCCTCCGGCACCCTCACCTATCTCAGCCTTGAAGACTCTTTATACATCAACTCCTTTACGGGAAATGTACTTCCTGAAATCGCCTTTGGTGAAATTGAAAGAGATACCGTTGAAATTGGCCCTGAAACTCTTGAAACGGATTTATTCAGCCGAATTTTACAAGGAAATATTGTTCTCGACGATGCTGAAGTCACCTTTGATTTTTCAAATTCTGTAGGGGTGCCCATCGATGTAGTTTTAGGCAACCTTAGTTCAAAAGGCGTGGATGGCAACCTGGTTTCCCTAAATTCTAGCTGGCTTGGGCAAAGTCAAAATTTTCCTGCCGCCCTGTATAATGCAGGCTCCATTCAAAACAATGCCCAAGCATTTCCGAACAATCCATCAAACTCAAACATCCTTCCATTCATTGAAAACCTCCCGGTAGAATTGGGGTATGAAGGACAAATCATTGTGAACCCCAATGAAGAGGTATCCAATAGCCACTTCATGCATTATGAAGACGGATTTGAAATAGGGCTAGGAATCACGCTTCCCCTGGAAATCGGTCTCGATCAATTGGTTTTGGAAGATACTTTAGACTGGAATCTAAACCTGGATCTCTCTCAGTCGCCCCAAGGAAAAATAAAAATCAAGGCCTTAAATTACTTCCCCTTCTCGGCCAACCTTCATATTTCATTTTTGGATGATCTTGGTTCTGAGGTTCTACAATATTCTGCTAATCCTGCTCTTCTGGCCGCCAATGTTGAGACGGATGGAAAGGTAAGTACCCCGGCAGATAATACCCTTGAATGGAATTTAAGTTTGGAAGACTTAGAGACCCTTGTAGACGCCAAGAAAGCGGTTTTGAGAATTGAGTTTGGAAGCCATCCAAATCCTGAAAAATTATTTGCAGATTATAGCATTGACCTAAACATTGTTGGAGAATGGGAATTCGGAAATTAATTGCACTGGGCCTTTGCCTAGTGAGCATCCATGCCTTGGGTCAATCGAAAATAATGGCGAATTTCTCAGCCGAGCTTGGCTCAAATTACTTTAAGGCCAAAGGAGTTCAAAACATTTTCCTAAGCTCTAGTCCTCTTGATTTTCCCATGGAAACGGGAAGCTTGAATGGAAAATCTGCCCACCTTTTCGCCCATTCTGAATCAACCCTTAGTTTTTTCTCGGATAAATCGAAACCGTCTAGGTACTATTTTGAATTCGGTTATGATTTTGATGCGTATTTAGGCTCAACCGAAAACGGATTTGACCTTTACCGGTTCGGAAATTCAACCGTTAAAGACGCCCTCCTTGATCAAACCAAAGTGAAGCTTATTGGGAAGCAGTTCTTGGGCTTTGGAAAAATTTATTCCTTTGGAAACTTTGAATTCCGTCCGGGCATTTATTTTACCCGCGTTTCCGGTTACCAAGACCTTGACCTGCATAACGGAAGGATAAAAACCAATGATTTTGGATCCCAGGTTGACCTGACTTACGATTATGATTATGAACGTCTTTCGGATCAACCTGCTTTTGGGGCATTTCTAAATTCAGAACTCTCCTATTCTACGGATAATCAAAAACTGAAATTTAATTTAGGCCGCATCGGATTCCTTAACGGGGAAATGATTCATACCCAAAATCAGGGTGATACCAGTCTACAAGGATTTAATCTTCAAGATTTAATTGCAGGAAATCAAAACGAAGGTAGCCTTGAAGATCATTTTCTTTCAGGAGATACCCTGAACACTTTGAGGATGCTTCCGGCCTCCTTCTCTCTAGTATATCTCAGGAAATCCACATTAAAATCGAATTTTCTATGGTATGGGTTGAGCCTTCGCCAGGAAATTCTTGGCTTTAGTCCCCTATGGATCGGACCTAGATTTGTTCTGGAAACAGAGAAATTAAAGGCCTATGCCCAAGTTGAATTTTCAAATAAACCCCTTTGGCAGGGAGGACTTGGAATTGGATATGTTTTCAAAAACGACCACGAAATAAAAATCGAAACCCGTTCTTTGCCAGGATTTATCCTTCCTGAAAACGGACATAGCCTTTCAGCATGGTTAAGCTACTCCATCACAATTAAGTAATTATGGTTGACGCATTAGATTTTCGAGTAAAACTAAATCCAGAAAAATTCTTCATTCTGGCGGGTCCTTGTGCCATTGAGGGCGAAGAAATGGCCTTTAGGATTGCCGAGGAACTGGTTGAAATTACAGATCGGTTGGGGATTTCCTTAATCTTTAAAGGCTCGTACCGAAAAGCCAATCGTTCACGGCTCGACTCTTTTACAGGAATTGGAGATGAAAAAGCCCTTAAGATTCTAGCAAAAATTGGCCGGGAGTTTTCCATTCCTACCGTTACAGACATTCACGAATCAAACGAAGCCAGTATGGCCGCAGAATATGTGGATGTATTACAAATACCCGCCTTCCTTTGTAGGCAAACCAATTTACTGGTTGCTGCTGCTAAAACAGGAAAGGCCGTAAACATCAAGAAAGGTCAATTCCTCTCTGCGGAGTCAATGAAATTTGCGGTTAATAAGGTGATTGAATCCGGTAATAACCAGGTTGGCTTAACCGATCGTGGAACTCAGTTTGGTTATCAAGACTTAGTGGTTGACATGCGTGCCATTCCTACCATGAAATCTTTTGGAGTTCCGGTAATCATGGACATCACCCATAGCCTTCAACAGCCCAATCAAAGCAGTGGGGTAACTGGGGGTAAACCAGAACTGATATCTACCATTGCCAGATCAGCCATGGCCGCTGGGGCGGATGGCTTTTTCTTAGAGACCCATTACAAGCCTTCTGAAGCCAAATCAGACGGAGCAAATATGTTGGCCCTAAACCAAGTTGAAAGCCTTCTAAAAAGCCTAGTGGCCATAAAATCGGCCCTTATGCCCTTCAGCTAATCTTTAATGGCTTAGGTTTCGTAAATTTTGGAAAACAAAATCATGCGAAGCATTGCCTTTATCATTTCCCTTTCCTGTCTTGCCTTCTCCTGCTCCGGGCAAAGCAACTCTGGAGTTCATGAATTCCCCGTTCAGAAATCCCCGGAAGAGTGGAAGGAGGTTCTTAGCGAAGAGGAATATGAAATCCTACGTGAAAAAGGAACAGAACCCTCTTATTCAGGAGATCTTTTGACTGAAAAAAGGACGGGAATCTATACCTGTGCAGGTTGTAATCAAGAATTGTTCAAATCCAATACAAAATTTGAATCCGGAACTGGGTGGCCTAGTTTTTACGATGCCGTGAACGGTAAAGTGGTTCTTCAAACGGATTCCAGTTTCTTCCTACTACGTCAAGAAATTCTTTGCTCCAATTGTGGAGGTCATTTAGGGCATGTTTTTGATGATGGCCCTAAGCCAACTGGGTTAAGATATTGTGTAAACTCCCTTTCCTTAGACTTTATTCCAAAAGAAAAGCCCTGAACGAATCCAGGGCTTTTTTCAAGTTTTATTTTAACCGAAATTAATCCGGTTTGATGAATTCAAAGGTAGTTCTTCTATTCAATTGACGCCCTTCCGGATTATCTGAGCCATCCGGGTTTTCATTGGGGGCAATTGGACGGCTTTCACCGTAACCTACTGCTACGATTTGTGCTTCAGGCACACCTCTTTCAATAAGGTAATCAACTACAGACTGAGACCTCCGGTTTGAAAGTGCCAAGTTGGCTCTCTCAGAACCAATAGCATCGGTATGAGAACCAACTCTAGCTTTTAGAAGTGGACGTTTCAACAATTGTTGAGCTAGGAAATCCAAGGTTGGATAGGATTCTGGCCGCAAAGTTGCCTTTCCGAAATCATAGTAAATATTATCTAAGGTCACGATTTGCCCAGTATCGGTTGGAATCATGAAGATATTACCAATGAAAGCTGAATCGGCTCCTGGAATACCGTAGGTAGAAAAATAGGCTTCCCCGTCAAGGTAAAGAGGATCTTCTGCTAAGACGAAGTAGTTTTTATCTTCAACAATAGAAACCACATAACGTCCATCCTCATCGCTTCTCGCCGTTTCAATAATTTTCCCGGTGGTGGTGTCTCTCAAAGTAATTTTCACCCCTTCAATAGGCGTTTGACTACTCTTATTGAAAACATAACCCACGGCCGACTTATATCTTAAGGTAAAGTCGAAAAGTTCATAACAGCAACCTTTGTCGCGATCTGATGCCAAAATACCAGTGGTATTTTCTAATATAATCAGGAAAGCATCGTCGGCAGATGAATTGATTGGGAAACCAAGATTCTCAACTTCTCCAAAAGCTCCACCATAGGTTTCCGTCACGAATAAATCGTACCCCCCTAGACCAACTCTACCGTCGCTGGCAAAATAAAATTTACCATTCTCCTCATCCCAGAAGGGCGAGATGTCATTTCCGGCAGAGTTAACTGCTGCACCTAAGTTTCTAGGCTCACCAACGGGCAAACCTGCGGCATTAAGTGTGATCTCATAGATGTCCAATCCGCCTAAACCGTCTTTTCTTTCCGAACAGAAATACAATTTGGTTCCATCCGGAGTAACAAAGGGATATTTATTGGTCACACCTTCATCTGCCCCAATAATCGAGTCAAGTAGGATGGGTTTTGCCCAGCTAGCATCTGTGATTCTTGTGGCTACATATAAACCAACTCCATTGGGTCCTGGAATATCTAGATCCGGATTCCACATATTGAAGTACATCTGACGGTGATCTTCCGTAATTGAAGGAGCAGCCATTTCGTACTCTTTATCAGGGTCAAGACCCTCAAAAGTGTAATCGAATAGAACCCCGTTTTTATAGGCCTTCAAAGAGTGGTAATACCTTACTGGATCTCTTCTTCTTTTTTGCGGACGGGTTTCCCGGGTTGTGGTGAAGATGAAATCTTTATTGTTTAAAGGAGATGGAGCATAATCACCTGAATTAGCAGGATTAAAAATGTTCACATCCTTTTTGGAGATTTCATGATATTCTGGATAGTCTTTGGCTCTTTTACCAAATTCAGCACATTGAATTTCAAAGCGAATTTTCTCGGATAGATCTCCTGGAATTTGTTGTTCAACCGCTTCATTCAACTCTACCAAGGCAGCATTGTACTTTTCATTGGCACGTAAAACCACACCATACTCATATTGCGCCTCAGGATCTTTCGTATCGTTGATGGCGAAATAGGCACGGTACCATTTTTCAGCGTTCTTATAGTCAAAAATCATCCGATATGAATCGGCCAATCTTTCCATTTCAACCAAATATTGAACCAGGTCAATACTATCGGTTGCTAAACCATATTCCCCGTAAGGGTATTGAAGCACGTTTTCAAGGTCATCTTGACCCAGAACCTTTTCGTAATATTTTATAGCCGTATAGTACCGACCATCCTCATACGCGCGGTCACCTAATTCAAGTAAATTGGTGATATCTTGCCCCTGAGCCATGGTTCCTACAGCCAATAGAAGGGCAAACAGTAATCGTTTCATCATAAGTGTTAGATCTACCATGTTGGGCTATTACAATCGAGGACAAATGTAACGAGTCTCGTATTTCTTGTTTGGAATAATGTATTGAATTGACAACTCTAATGTAGAAGCATCAGAAACATTGTCAGATAAGGAGCCGGTTACAAAATCGTAGCTCACACCAGCGGTAAGGTTTCCTAAGCGTAAACCTGCAAAAGGAATAAATGCGTCATTCACCCGGTAAGAGGCTCCTGCCATAAGGTAATTCCCTAAGTTGTTCAAGGCATAGGAAAGGTTCACCCCTCCTGTAACATTTCTTGCACCCGCTTGCACCATTAATTGTCCGTGCGGTGTAATATCAAAACCTTGACCTGCATGAATTCGGATTCCGCCATGCACAACCGAGCGAATGGACATAACGTCCTCTGGATCTTCAAAAGACTCTTGGGTACCGTTTACATTGTATACGGAAGCCCCAATAAAAGGCATCATCGCGTTCTCACCTCTTCCATTGAACCAAAGGGCACCAATACCTATGCTTAAATCAGCAGAGCTTTCGGAAGGGATTGGCGTACCTGATTGGGTTTCGATTTTTGAACCATCTACCCCGTGTTGGAACATACCAGCCTGTACCCCTAAAATAAAATGGTTGGCTGCATCTTTAGGTGCGAAATCAATCGAAATGTTTCCATTTATATTGTTTCGGTAATAAGTACCTCCACCTGATGATTCATTCAGACCCGAAATTCCTAGTCCAAGCGATTTAAACTTGGCATCTGCAAAGAAGGATGAGAAATTATACGCATCGTTGATGTTTCCCCATTGGTCTCTGTAATTTAAGCCCATTCGGTATTTACCAGAAAAGACCCCCGTCATGGCCGGATTCAGATTCATTGGGGCATAATAATATTGAGAGAAATGAACATCCTGTGCCTTGGCTGAAAAGCCTAAAACAAGTGTCATAATTCCAATACCTATGGCTTTTAAGTTCATATTCTTAGCGAATTAGGGTTATGGTTCCTTGAAGCTGTACCTGCCTATTTAGTTCATCACGAACAAGTGCTGTATAGACATAAACACCAACAGGTTGTGGCTCACCTTGATAGGTTCCATCCCATTTTTGGTTGATATCGTTGGTTTCAAATACTACGTTTCCGTATTTATTATAGACAGTGAATCGGTCAAGTTCCAAGAACTCTCCAAACACTCCTACTTCATCATCTATTCCATCACCATCCGGAGTAAATCCATTCGGAATTACAATATCCTCAACTTGGAATACTTCGAAATCGTTGGTAAAGGTTTCGGTTGTGCTACATCCATTTTCATTAACTACCGTAAGTACAACCGTTACTTGGTAATCATCGTCTGAGTTTGCAGCTGCTGGAAGGGTTACCAATGGGTCTTTAGCGTAAGCAATTCCTATTTGGTTACCGCTTGCATCAAAGAATTTCCAAACAAACTGATCACTCGAAGAGGTTGTTCCGGTATAGGTGAACTGGAATTTATTCACATGTTGTCCAGGTACCAAAGGTACAGCCGGTTCAACCGTCATATCCACCACCGGATTCTCATGGATGATGATGTCAGCCGTATAGGTCGTATCCGGACAAGCATCTTGAGCAGGTTGGTTTCTAAATCCGACAATAATATTGAAGGATCCGTTCAAGGACATGTCTACGTCTTGAATGGTAAAGAACCTATTGGTGGTAAAGGATGCTCCACCGTCAAAACTATACTCGTAAATCCCCAGTGGGTCTCCTTTTACTTCCAAGGTAAGATCATCTCCCACACAAGCTTCGAAAGGATTCACCAAGAATGCACCATAAGAGTCACAAGCATCAGCGCAACAAGTAATCGTCTGTGAAGCCGGAGAAGTTGCGCAAGGCGCTTGTCCAACCGAACGAACTTGTAAATTCACACATTCTTCGGGATCGAGGTTTGTGAAAATATGAGAGGCTCCTGTATTTGCAGGTTGCCAGGTATTTCCACCATCAATACTTACTTGGTAAGAAACTGCACCTTGAACAGGTACCCAGTTAAATCTTAGGGTTGTTAATGTAGATTGACAAGAGTTTCCAGTAAATACCGTTGCTGCCAATTGTTCAATAACTTCTACATCCACCTGAACTCTTGGTAGGTTTTCGCAATTTGTCCCTAAATCCAATTCAACATAATAAGATGCATTAGCATTCAATGCTGGCGTTGTAAATGTAGAACCGGTTGCTAGAACGTTACCTCCAGATTGAGCATCATACCAAACCAAGGCTGAAGGGTCAATATTGGATTGAGCGGTAAGGGTTACAGTTTGACCCTCACAAACAACTGTATCCGATACAATTGGAGTTCCGATAATGTCAGAGAAAATGGCAACCGCCGGTCTTCTTGCTCCACCATCGCAGTCAATATAACTAGCCTCATACCAAACCGTTGCTGTATCACCTACCGGATTGAAAGAGAAGGTGTCGCCAATGGCTAATAAGCCAGAACCTGACTGTGAATTATACCATCTTACTTCAATCTCATCAAAGTTTTTACCCATGATGAAGGTTGCTGTATCCGATGAACAATAATATAAGGTGTCTGTACTAATGTTTAGGTTAATGGTTGGTACCACATGAAGGGTAACCGGCACCCGGTCAATGGTACAGGTATTCTTATCAACCTGTACCCAGTAAACAGTCGAGTCAGTAGGATTGGAAATGCTGAAAACATTTCCAGTTGCTACTTGATTTCCTCCAGTTTGCGCATCAAACCAAAGGATATTCGCGTCTGGGTCAACTACATCCGCTCTTAAGGCCAATGAATCCCCTTCACAAACCGTAGTATCATAAGGAACCGCATCAATAAGCGTATCCAAATTAAAGATGTAAACCGGTTCGCGGCTTAATTCTTCACATTCATCCAATTTAGAGGCTACATAAATTGTATCCATTGCCCCAACCGGATGAGGAAGGGTAAATGGAGAGCCCGTACCTAAAAGGTTGCCTCCTACGGAATCATCATACCATAAGAAAGTTGGATTGGTGATATCGGATTGAGCAATAACCGTTAAAGAGTCACCCGGACAGCCAAATACAGAATCATTGGCAACCGTGGTATTTGGCTCATCAATGGCCAAAATGGTAAATGGAGTTCTCCGAAGTCCAGGACCACAAGGAGGACCAACAGCCTCAACCCAGAAAGTAGTATCAGCGCTTACCTCAGAAACAAATACTGAATCACCATTGAATACTTCGTCACCGCCAAAGGGCTGGGTGTACCAGAAATAACTTAAGCCTAAGGAATCCGGATTTTCAACACCAATACCATAGGAGCCGCCTTTACAAATCGTTACTGTATCTAAGGCAAATTCAACCTCAGGGGTAATGGGTAGCAGGTAAATATTTACCGGAATCAACACCGGAGTTATACAACCTTGGGGTGAAATATGTTGAACGTAAATGGTACTGTCTTGAGTTACTGGGAAAATCCTTAGTTCTTCACCTGTAAACAACAAGTCTGTACCGGCAGGATCAAGGAAGAAATTGAATCGATCTCCGAAAGGTGCGGGAACAATAAGAACCTCCTCACCATAACATACAGAGAAAGAATCTGTTTGAATTACCGCTGGATCAACCTCACCATATACATTAATGGTAATAGATTGACGAACAGGACTAACGCAACCCGTGGTTGTGTCTAAAGCCTCAACATAATAAGTAACTGTATCGGTAAGGTTTGGGGTTGTATAGGTAAAGCCCGTATGGAACTGAGTTCCTCCAATTGCGGCATCCCACCAAGTTACAACCACGCTGTCTTGGTCAACATTGGCTCCAACGGTAACCGAAGTATTGTAACAAATTGTGATATCACTTACAACCGGCTTAGGAGGAATCAATCCACGGATACAAGCGTCATACCATCTTATTTCTTCGTAGGATCCACCCGCATTATCATTGTTCAATAAGAATTGAACCGCGTCGAAATCATTTCTTGGAGAAAGGATCATTTCATAAACATCCGTTCCAGGAATTAGAGATAGAACCGAGGCATCCACTGTGAATGTGCCCACTGTATCTTGTCCAGGACCAGCATTGTTAAAGAAATAAACCGTTAGGTCGTCAAAATTGGCAGGTGTAGTGGTTCCGTCGTTTGATCCTAGCAAGAATTTAACGGAATCAGAGGCACAGCCTTGACGGGAAAAGAAAATGGTTTCCGAAACAAAACCTCCAAACAACCATGAGGCATCCAATAAAGCAAAGGATGCATCTGAGTTGTCAATTACATTGGCAGGATTGTCAACTGAGCAGCCTACACAGCCACCATCCACATTGAAGGAAGCAGAAGTTGCTTTTTCACAAGAGATAAAGCCCGTTAAATTCTCAGGGAAATCTTTGATACAAGCAGAGAAAATATTCAGTTCCCTTAACTGCTGTGCTCCTCCAACCTCAAGGGTAAGACGAACTCGGTCAAAGGGTTGAGAGGCTTCAAAACTGTATTTGTACTGATTAAGAGGTCCACCCACTACATCAAGATCACCAGCTTGAATGCTTCGAGCATCGCCATTTGGGGTATTACCTAAATAGGTTTCAATGGTTAGGTTACCAAGATCACCTTCATTGATGTTGCCGTTAGGATTTGAAATTAAAACTTCGTAAACATCAAATCTTCCTCCAACAATGGGCATTTCAAGTTCTTGGAAAACCGAACCCGAAAAAGTAAAAGCTGGAATTTCTAAAGTTGATGCAGTATTGTCATCATTATCGACTGCATCATTTGGGTTTTGAACCGTACATCCAAAACAATCTGCGGTTGCCCCGAAAGACTGCAATTGAGCGTCTTGACAAGGAACCGTATCCGTACCGGACACTTTTGACACCCGACAAGCATAATAAAGTCTTAAGCTATCCTGATCACCTAAACCGGAAGGGGCATTAAGTCTTAGTTGGGCAATATCGAAGGTGTGTTGAACGGCAAACTTAATGGTATAGAGGTTACCACTTGTATTTACGATGGGTGCTGAAATAGTACCCACAGTGGTTCGATCATTATTGGCATCGCCACCTAAGAAAGAGGCTACGGATAATTGGGAGAAACCGTTGGCGGCTAATTCTCCTGAAGGATCTTCAATGAAGAAACGAACGGTGTCCCCTTGAAAACCAGCATCGTTAAATTGTAGATTTTGTTCTACAAAAGGATCTCCAAAAAGGGTACCCTCTACAAGGTAGGTAGCAAATGAGTTTTCATCTGCATCGGCTGCGTTTTCAGGGTTATTGACCTCACAATTGGCACAAAGCCCTGACACATTGGTACCTTGGGCAATTGGTTTTTCACAAGGGCCCGTTGGCAATGATTTGGCTCTGGTTTTGTTGGCATAAAAAATCCGAACCGTATCAACTCCCGTACCTCCAAAACCAGGAACATCTACAATCACACGTACGCGATCGTAAGGTCTTGATGTAAGGAAGTAAAAGTCAATGCGATTATCCATTGACTGTTGAGAGATATTCACAGAGGCGTCGTTGATGCTTCTACGGTCATTGTTTGTAACGGTTCCTCTGAAGGTTTCAAAGAAAACATTACCAATGTCAGAGATGGCAACTGCCGAGTCAAATTTCAATCCAATCACTAAAGAATCACCAATCAGCCCTTGGTTGGGAAAGATTAATGTTTGCTCAATGCTTCCCCCTTGGTTTCCATTGGTAACTTCAACGGTAGAAAAATTGGTAAGATTTAAATCAACAGCGTTTTGCGGATCTAACACCTGACAGGCGTTACAATCTGAATTCTCGCTGAATGTTGTTTGGGTCGCAAATTGGGTCTGCGCCATAACAGAGGAGGTAACACTTATGCTTATTAGCAGTGTCAGCAACCTTCTCAAATTACACATATGCCTCTGTATTAAGTTTTTATGCCTTAGTTGTTTCTTATGAAAAACCACCCCCTAAACAATTAAATTTTAAGGAATGGATGATTCAGGTCTCAGTATTTTTTCAACAAAGCCTGTTAATTTCGTAGAAAAACCGAGATTCAAATATAAATCTTTGGGCTTCCCTCCAAAATCAGGGCTTAGTCTAAACTTACGAGTTCAACCTCAAATACCAAGTATGAATCACCCGGAATCACAGGGGGCATCCCTCTTTTTCCGTAACCTAATTCAGATGGTATGATTAAAGTTGCCTTCGCTCCTTCGTTCAATAACATAATTCCCTCTTCCCATCCAGGAATCACTCTTCCTTGTCCGAGAACAAATTTCAAAGGCTCATAGGGTCTTTGGGGATTATATAAATCGTTTTCTTTTGCTATTTCTTCAATATTGGTATCAAAGAGTTTCCCATTTGGAAATCCACCTTGATAATTCACATGAGCTGTCATTCCAGCTTCTGCTTTCTTCCCCTCCCCTTCTTCGTGGATGATGTACATCAAACCTGAAGGGGTGGTTTTGGCCTGATCAACCAAATCTTTAATGGGAGCAAGTTTTGCGGCTTTTTCAGCGTCAAGCTCAGCCTGATAGGCGTCCATTTTTTCACCGAAAACCTTTGCGGCATTGAATTTCTTCGCTCCCTTTCCTTCTCGGATGATGTTCACTGAAATTAAGGTATCGCCTTGCTCAATGGCATGAACCACATCATACCCTTCAATTACATGACCAAATACGGTATGCTTTCCATCTAGCCAAGGGGTTTCCTTGTGGGTGATGAAGAATTGAGATCCATTGGTTCCCGGACCCGCATTTGCCATGGACAGGATACCCGCTGTATCGTGTTTTAAACTAGGATCAATTTCATCTGGAAATTTATACCCAGGATCTCCCATTCCGGTTCCGTTCGGACATCCACCTTGAATCATAAAATCAGAAATCACCCGATGGAATACCAATCCGTCGTAATAAGGCTCTCCCTTCTTCTTCTCATCGTTTTCAATGCTTCCTTCAGCCAGGCCAACAAAATTGGCTACTGTCATCGGAGTCTTTTCATATTCTAATTCCAATAGAATCACCCCCTTGGAGGTTTCTAGTCTTGCATAGATTCCGTCTTCCATGTTTTGAGCGTTGGTTGCGCATCCAAAGGCTATTCCTGCAATTGCTAAAAGGCCTAAAATCTTATTCATTCTTCTGTTTTTTCAATTCCAAGGATTTCAACCTTGCACATCAAGGTTTCCCAGGCGCCTATTTCTCCAGGTTTTCCATGGAGTCCATAAGCAAGGTGCGAAGGTATGATAAAAGTCGCTTTTTCACCAAGACTAAGTAACTGTAGTCCTTCATGAAGTCCGCGAATGGTATTATCTCTGTTAATCAATGTATTACAAGGCTGTTGATGGAAACAGGTGGTAAAGGTATCCCCCATTAAGTTGGTCATGGCCATTGAATAAACGACCAAATCACCCACCTGAATTTCTTGGGGATTTTCGGTTTCCTTGGTAATTGTAAATCGTAAACCGGTTTCGGATTTTTGCATTTCCAAATCAAATCGGTTCAGGTATGCTTGAATTCTTTCGGTTTCCTGATCGCGTTGAACCTTGTTTAATTCAATCATCTCCTCTTTCGACAACCGTTTGGGTTTGGGTTTTTCTCCTTCCGGCGAAAGCCATAAGAATAGGATTACCCCGAGGGTAAGGATGAGCCCTATGCCCATCCAAATTAGCTTTTTATAATTCATCCAAGGCCTTTAATAGGGTTTCACGTGCTTGGGCAAGATTCCCATCAAATCGTCCGCCTGCCGCGTTTTTATGTCCGCCCCCATTGAAATACTTTGAAGCGATTTGATTCACAGGCAGATCACCTTTCGACCGAAGGGAAACTTTTAGGAATCCATCATCTTCTTTAAAAATGACCGAAACCTTAATGTTCTCTACAGAAAGTGGATAATTCACAATTCCTTCCGTATCTCCTTGCTGGTAATTATACTTTCGCAGGGTTTTCACAGAAAGGCTGATAATTGCAGCGTTTTTCTCTTCCAAAACCTCCATTCCATTTGAAAGGCAATACCCCAATAATTTCAACCTGTTTAAGGAGTTGGTATCAAATATTCTCTGATATATGGCTCCATTATCGGCCCCTAAATCAATTAAGTCTGCTGCGTACCTAAAGGTTTTTGACCGGGTTGACGGAAACCGAAAGGACCCTGTATCGGTTAATAAGCCGGTATAAAGGGCCGTGGCCCCTTCCGGGGAAAGTTTTATTTCGCCCTCCAATGCCAATATTAGGTCTAAAACCATTTCCGCCGTGGCGCAAGAAGAGGTATTTGAATAAGCAACCGTGGCAAAGTCTTCCGGATCTTGATGGTGGTCAATCAAATAAATTGGTTTTCCGGAGGAGGCAATTTCCTGCCCCCATTTAATTCTGGAAAGGGCATTAAAATCCAGGCAATGGATTCGGTCAATGGATTCAAACAGATCCTGCACCTCATCCTCCGTCATGCTTTCTGCAAACCTAATTTCTTCTGAGCCAGGAATCCAGGCCAGGAAATCGGCAAACTTATTGGGGAGAACCATGGTGGTTTTCACACCCTTTGAGCGTAAAAAACTAGACCAGCCCAAGGAAGAGCCTACAGCATCCCCATCGGGATTTACGTGGGAGAGAATCAGGTGATGTTCACCCGGAACAATGGCCTCTTTGAAGCCCTTTATTAAATTGGAATCCATTGGCCAAAAATAAAAATATTCACACGCCCTAAACGCTATTTATTTTCTATTTTCGCGCCAAATTTCAAGACCATACGAAATGTCAGGAAAAAGAACCTTTACCATGGTTAAACCGGATGCAGTATCAAAAGGATACACCGGCGCCATTCTAGAAAAAATTAACGCTGCTGGATTCAGAATCGTAGCGATGAAACAAACTCAATTGTCAAAAGCAGACGCGGAGGCCTTTTACGCCATCCACAAAGAGCGTCCGTTTTTTGGAGATTTGGTTGAATACATGACCAGCGGTCCGATTGTAGCAGCCATTTTAGAGAAAGACAATGCGGTTTCGGATTTCCGTACCCTAATTGGTGCTACCAATCCTGAAGAAGCGGCTGAAGGAACCATTCGTAAGCTTTATGCGGAAAGCATTTCTGCCAATGCCATTCACGGTTCAGACAGTGATGAAAATGCAGGAATTGAAGGAAACTTCTTCTTTTCAGAGCGCGAGAAGTTCTAATTCATCCTTTTTTACAAGAATTTAAAAGCCTTCCAAATTGGAGGGCTTTTTTGTTTACCTAAACCGGATGGAGTCTATGAACTTCCCGTCAAGGTGTTCATTTAGGTGATTCACCAGTTTCTCTGAACTATAAGATAGGTCCTGCCGAAGGGCTGAGGATTCAATTTTAATGTATAAGACCCGGTTCTTTAATTTAAACTCCGTGGTTTCTCTAGCAATTTCCTCCCCCAAAACAGCTTGCCAAGCATTTTGCACCCGAACCTCAATCAAACCAGGTTCAAGCCCAGACTGCCTTTGCCAAAGCTTGATTAAATCGCCAATTTTTAAGTTTTCTCCTTCTCTCATATTGCTGAACCTTTGTCGATTTTAAAGATACGGTGTTCTCCTTGAAGTCTCGATAAAATGCTTTCCATTCGATCTTCATGTGTATCTGAAATGAAGATTTGTCCAAAAAAGTCTTTGTTCACCAAGTCAATCAAAGCCGAAACCCGGTAGGGATCAAGTTTATCGAATATATCATCCAATAATAAAATGGGCTTCACCCCAGTGGCGTCTTTAATGATTTGGTATTGAGCCAGCTTAAGCGCAATAAGAAAGGATTTTTGTTGTCCCTGAGATCCCATTTTTTTCAGGGCCTGCCCCCTTAGCTCAAACTTAATGTCATCTTTATGAACCCCTTTGCTGGTATAGGTCAAAACCCTGTCTTTTTCTAAGGAGGTTTCAAAGAGAAGCTTCCATTCACTTTCAATCAAATTCGATTGATAGACCAAGTTCACCTCTTCTGAGTCTTCCGCAATGCGTTTGTAATAATCAAGCACCAAGGGCTGAAACTGCTTCAAAAATTCCATTCGCTTTTGAAAAATATCGGTTCCGAAGGTTTCTAGTTGAAGGTTATAAGGGGCCAAGGAATCGGAATCAAAGTTTCGATTTGCTGCGAAATATTTGAGAAGGGCATTTCTCTGGGCAAGGGCTTTATTATAGGAAAGCAGGGATTTCAAATAGGCGCGATCGGTTTGACCAATGACCCCGTCAATAAATTTCCGGCGAGTTTCTGAACCTTCCACAACCAAGTCACGATCGGTAGGAGAAATCATGGTTAAGGGAAATTCACCAATATGCTCCACCAATCTTTTATAGGGCTTTAGGTTTCGCTGAACCTTTTTCTTTTGGCCCTTATGAACCCCAATGTCAACTCGCTCCTCCTTCTCCTTTCGTTCATAAATACCGTTCAGGGTCATGGTTTCCTCCCCTTCTAAAACCACATTTGCGTCAAGGGGCTGGGTATAGCTTTTGGTGAAAGACAGAAAGTAAATCGCGTCAAGCACATTGGTTTTACCCGCTCCATTCTTCCCAACCAAACAGTTGATTCCATCCACAAAATCGAGGTCTAGCTCGTCTAGGTTCTTATAGTGTTGAAGGTGTATTTTTTTTAAATGCATGTCCTGAATTCAGTTTTGCAAAAATGGAATCTTTCAATCAGAAAAAGAATGAAAGAAAAAAATTACTTTTGCCCCAAATTTTAGAGTCCATGGCGAAAAAGCACGACGAAACAGAAGACCAATTAGCCCAAGTTGAAGAGGCATTAACCAGAACCGAGAGTTTCATTGAGGAGAATCAAAAGCTCCTAGGAATTATCATGGGGGCCATTATTGTGGTTGTAGGAGGGTATTACGCTTACAACTTGCTGTACAGAGCTCCTTTAGAAGAAGAAGCTGCCGCGGAAATGTTTGTGGCCGAAATGTATTTTGAGCAAGACTCATTGCGCTTGGCCCTTGAAGGAAACACCCAGTTTTATGGATTTCTTGAAATTATGGATCGTTACTCAAGTACCGATGCCGGAAAATTGGCCAAATATTACGCAGGAGTAGCCTATTTTGAAATGGGAGATTACGCCGAAGCCATTCGTCAATTGGATGAGTTTAGCACGGAAGACCCACACTTGGCAACAGTAACTTATGGTTTAATTGGAGATGCGTTCTCTGAACTGGGCCAAAGTGAAGAAGCTCTTGAGTACTACAACAAAGCGGTTTCTAGAAGCAAATCAGAATTTTTGAGTCCGGTTTACCTCATGAAAGCAGGAACGGAGGCAGAGAAACTTGCCATGTTTGAGGAGGCTTTAGACAGTTATAAAACCATTCAAGAAGATTTTCCTGAAGCTCAGGAAGCCAACGGAATTGAGAAGTACATCGAGAAAATCGAAAAGCTTCAAGCATTCTCTTCCAACTAGCATATGGCCACGGAGAAAAAAAATCTCAGCGTTTACGACAAGGCTTCCATTCCAGAGGCTCAGGGCTTGAGAATTGGCATTGTGGTTTCTGAATGGAACCATGAAATCACCCACAACCTTTATCAAGGCGCCCTGGATGCCCTTCTAGATTGCGGGGTATCCAAAGAGGAAATATACAAACTAGACGTTCCTGGTAGTTTTGAACTTATTTACGGAGCCAAGTATATTTTCAACGAGGTGAAGCCCCATGCCATCATCGTTTTGGGATCAGTAATTCGTGGTGAAACGGCCCATTTTGATTTTGTCTGCCAAGGGGTGAGCAATGGAGTAGCCGACCTGAACATTCAACTTCCAGTTCCGGTTATTTTCGGGGTGCTAACCGACGATAATGAGGAGCAAGCCAAGGCAAGATCTGGCGGAAAACATGGAAATAAGGGTACGGAATGTGCCATAGCAGCCATTAAGATGGCCAATCTAAATTCTTACAAATCAGGATCTTAATTGATTTTGAAAGGAATTAAAATATATTGAAAAAGTTAACGTACCTTTGCGCCCAATTTTGCATGATACATGCATTTTTGGGTTAATACACTTTTTCAAAGCAGAAAAGAGCCGGAGTTATCCGGCTTTTTTTTTACTTGTAGGCATGAAAACGGCTCAAGAATTCTTTGAATTTGAAATTCATGCAGGCACCATTTTAAAGGCCCTCCCCTTTCCTGAGGCTAGAAAGCCTGCTTATATTCTACACATTGATTTCGGAAAGAAGGGCATTAAAAAATCCTCCGCGCAAATCACGAAGCTTTATCAAGCAGATGATCTCATTGGCCAACAGGTCTTGGCCGTATTGAATTTCCCACCCCGTCAAATTGGTCCCATACGGTCTGAATGTTTGGTGCTAGGTCATGAAACAGAGGAAGGAGTGGTTTTAATTAAGCCCGAACGAAGGGTTGAAAATGGGTCGCGCTTATCTTAGCTCAGCAATTTGATTCAAAAGGTCTCCTTGAATGGCTACCACAGAAGATTTTGGCATTTCCCCGGGTTTCCCAGGCCAAGATGATGTGAAATTACTTAGGTCATTTGTGGTTTCACCCGGGTGCTGAACACTCAAAAACAAGGTTTTACCATCGGAAGAAAAACAGGGTCCCGTTAGCTCAGCGTCCACCGGCGCGGTGGCTATGCGAATCGGAATTCCGGCGGTTTCACCCCATCTTGGTATGGCGAAAAGGGCGTTGTTTCCAAATCCTGAATATGGTCCTTCTTCAATGCTCCAACCTGAAATATCCGTGGTAAACCAAAGATTTCCAGCCGGGTCAAATGCGATGTTGTCTGGGCAAGCGAATCCGGTGTCCAATCCGCCTGAAACAAAGGTTTCGGATTTAAAATTCAAAGCATCCGGATGGTTGCCTTCTTCCATTATTTTTAAGATGCTTCCGTAGTAGTTTTCCTTGGATAGATTTTTGGTTGCAGCCACCATAACCGACCTGGTAATGGGGTCTATTTGAATGTCTTCAGGGCGATCTAAGGGGGTAGCCCTCAGAAGTTTGGCTGCTTCTCTGCAATGAATTAGAACTTCGGTTTGAGAACTAAAGTTTTTCTTTAAAATGGGCTGATCTTCTAGATCAAGGGAAAGCCATTTTCCCTCTTCAAAATTGGCAACGTATAGTTTCCCTTCGGTCAAGGACCCAGGTTTTGAGCCAATGAATTTATAGAGGTGTTCGTTTTCCTTATCGTCTCCGGTATAAACCACCCATCTTCCATCCTCACAAACAGAAACCGTGGCACATTCATGGGCCATCCTACCTAAAGAAACCAGCTTTCGGCTTTCTTTGGTAATCGGATTAAACTCTACCACCCAGCCGTAATGCTCGGGGGGCAAATCATAGGCATTGCTCCATTGGTAATAACCCGGAACATAATTTCCTTCCCGGTCACGGTCACCATAATAGTCTTGGTAATTTTCTTCACAGGTTAAAATGTTCCCATTCGGGCAAACTCCGCCGGCACAATTCCCCATGGTACCAATGGCAAAATTTTGTCCTTGAATGGCTTCCTTCCAAGCAAAGGGAATTTTACTGGTACCTGTAAGTCTATAATTCAGGGGCGAGTCAGGAATTACCTTCCATTTTCCATTCACCTGATCAAGGGCTAGCAAAGATCCTCCCACTTCATACCGTTCGAGGTCTATTTGCGATTTGGTTTTCCGTTCTCCGTTCTTAAAACCTGAAACAAAGAGGGGGTCCATGTATTCATGATTCACCCATAAAGCCGGACCCTCTTCTAAATTCAAGAAGGCCAAATAGTCGTTATGATGTCCAAAAAAGTCTTTATCTGAAATTTTATCCTTCCAAGAAATTAGAAGTTCATACCTCAGTCCTTCTGATAAGATTAGCTGATCTGCGCTTGAAGGGGGAATGGGCTTAGGCCAAGAAAGTTTTTTAGGGCCTGAAGAAAAAGCCAAGTTAGGCGAAAGGGCCAATCCAAAAGTACCGAGGCCTAAAAATTCAAGAAAGGTTCTCCGATTCATTTATCTTCAAAATCCTTGTAAAGCTGAGAAGCTTGAATGCCTTTATTGTTTTGGTATTTCCCACTATGGTAAAGGTCGTATTCACCCTTAATGTCGTGGTAATAAATCTGGCAAATTTCAACACCTGCGTAGATTCTAATGGGCTGCACACAGAACATTTCCAGGGTCCAAAATCCGCTAAAGCCTACATCACCAAAGCCTGCTGTAACGTGAACAAAAAGGCCTAGTCTACCAATGGATGACCTCCCTTCTAACATAGGAACAAATCGGTCGGTTGCGGTATGTTCAATGGTTCTTGCCAAGTAAAGTTTTCCGGGCTTCATGAGAAAGCCTTCTTCCGGAATGGTAATGTGGGTGGTTGGGTTCGGCTTCTGCATATCCAATGGCTCCTCGTTATAATACATGAGCTCATGGTGCAGGCGTAAATTATAGGAATTGGGGTTTAAGCGCGATGGATCGTATGGGTCAATGTGAATATTGGTTCCCAAGTTTTTTTCAATTTCTTTCCCGCTTAGAATCATCTCTGAAAATTTTTGGCAAAAGTAGCATTCTAAACGGCTTGAACTTAAGGATGCTTAGCGAAATATTATGCGCACGGGCAAATGGTCAGAATATCCGCCATAATACCTAGACCCATAGGTTTTATTCGGACTCTTTCTTCCGTCTGAATGTTGGTAAAGGAGGTAATCAGGAGCGAATACTTCCAATTTTCCGGTTAGCTTTTTCTTAAAATTTCGGGAAACAATGATTTGATCAAACATGAGCCATTCACGGTCATGAACCAAGGTGCCTGGAAATTTATACTTCACCCTTGCGCTGAGGTTGATTAGGTCCTCTTCGTTTTTTGTGATGCTGGCTCCAAGCACAGCGTTTAGACTTTGGTCTTCTGGGGCATCGTTGAAATCAC
This sequence comes from uncultured Flavobacteriales bacterium, assembly GCA_937139155.1. Classification (GTDB taxonomy): domain Bacteria; phylum Bacteroidota; class Bacteroidia; order Flavobacteriales; family JBLHRE01; genus CAKZPI01. The sequence goes on along the minus strand of CAKZPI010000037.1, from coordinate 6,384 downwards.
CCATTATGACCAAGTCAGCATTTGGATCCTTTTTTAGCTCTTCATCCACCAAGCCTCTAAGTGTTTCAGCGGCAAACAGCCTTTTCGGCTCGGTCTCCTTGGTTCCGTCTCTTCTGCTTGGCCAATGGTTTACAAAAATGGTCAATTCATCCTGATGGCCCTGAAGCTTAACTTTTAGAATGTCTCTGGAAAGTACATCCGGATCAAAGGGAAAAACCAAGCGAATGGATTCGGAGGAAATAAAACGGAAATACTTTTTCTTAAAAACCAGGGCGACATCTATCCCACGGTTGTCGGCTGAATTGTAGTGAACAATTTCATAATCGTCTTCTGAATACCCAGCCGTTTCAATGAGCTGCAGGATTACCGCTTTGTTCTCAATTTCAGACAGGCCTATAATGGCAGGCCCCTTCGGACCCAAATCATTGAAAACTTGGGCCAAATCTTTAAGTTTCTTCAAATACCTACTCTGGGTCCAGTACTTTTTTCCATGGGGCAAGAAATCTCCATCCGAAATTCCTTTTGAATCGATGGTATCAAAAAGGTTTTCAACATTATAAAAGGCGATGGTTTCGCCCGAGGGCTTTGGCATAGGTGTAGTTGATTCATTAGATCCTTCCTGACAAGAAAGAAGAAAAATCCCAATTCCAAAAGAAAGGAAAAGGGATTTCATGACGAATCTATTCATTCAATTCAAAGGTGATTTTCGCATTGATTCTATATTCTTGAACCTTACCTCCTTTCACCGATGCACTCATATTTTGCACGTTGATGGAACGAATCTTTTTCACAGAGTTTGAGGCCTGACTAACGGCATTTTGGGCCGCATCTTCCCAGCCTTTCTTTGAGCTGGCAAGTACTTCGATAACTTTTAACATAGTATTGGATTTTAAAGTTTGGGGGAAGTTGACCAAAAATCACTGCAAAAAAAATGATGCAAGTTTTTTCAAGCTTTCCAATTGTCAAAAAGAATCTTAATTTTCAATTTGAAAGAGGAATTCAAAGCAGGTATCGATTCATCATACTGCTTTTCAACCAATTACATTAAAAATAGAATTCCGAACGGAATTTGTGAAAGAAGTAGAAAACCCTAAACAATTTGAAATATGAAATCTTTAAAGTTAACATTGATCGGAATTTTTGCTGCCATGGTGAGCTTCGGGAACCCAGACTCGGAGAAATTAAAGGCAGAAGACGTTTTTACCGCCATTGAGCAAATGGATGAGCGCGGCGAAGAGGCCGAGGAATTGATTCAAAACCTAAGTTTTACCCAAAAGGTGAAACTTGCCAAAATGGCCATAAAAGACGTGAATTCAAATGGGGAATTTGACGTGAAAGAAGCCAGTGTAGGAATGTACATCATTGCCATTCTATTGCCTCCTTTGGCTGTGGCTTTGCATACCGGGCTGGTTGGTCAGACCCTGCTAAACGTAATTTTGACCATGTTGGGATACCTGCCTGGCTTGATTCATGCCATCATAGTTCTAGGAACCTAATCCCCATTTAAAATAAATACTCTGCCCCGAAGGATGATTTCTTCGGGGTATTTTTTTAAGTATCCTTGTATAAATAATTTTTAAAAAAGCCTATGAAACGCGTACTCATTACAGGAGCTTCCAGCGGAATTGGAAGGTCGATATCAAAGAAACTTATTGATTCAGGGCATTTGGTCATTGGACTGGCCCGTAGGAAGGAGAAGCTGGATGCCCTCCGAAATGAATTGGGGAAAAATTTCGTGCCTCATCAGGTGGACGTGGTAGATACCCGAGCCATTCAAGAGATGGGCGACCGGGTACGAGAAGAGCATGGTAAAATTGATGTACTGATCAATAATGCTGGGGTTGGACATTTGGGTGCCATAACCGAAGGAAAGCTTGAGGAATGGCATAATATGTTCGATGTAAACGTAAAGGGCCTTTTGAGTTTAACCCATATTTTCCTTCCAGATCTACGAGATCAAAAAGGACAAATCATAAACATAGACTCGGTAGCCGGACACGAAGTTTATCCCACGGCAGTGGTTTATTGCGCTTCGAAATGGGCCGTGAAAGCCATTTCCATGGGATTGGAAAAAGAATTGCGGGGAGAAGTTAAAATCACCAATATTTCGCCAGGAGCCGTTGAAACGGAATTTGTCAACCATACTTCCGTGGAAGAAAAAAGAAAAGAAATGCAAGAACGTTTTCAGGACGTATTGACGGGGGAAGATATTGCCGAAGCTGTATTGTTTTCAATGAACCAACGAAACCGAGCGGCCATTAACGAGATTACCATTCGGCCTTGGAAATAGGCTTTGAAAAATAAAAGGGGGAATTTTGAACGATTCCCCCTTTTCATTTTAGGAAACTCTAAACCTCCTTCCGCTTCAGCGAATACCAGTCAATGTTTCTTGTAAAGAACATGGTGGCAGCTAGAATGATTAACAGTCCGACCGAACCCATAAGCAAGGCATAATCTGCCATTTGAAGGGTCACAAACATAAAGCCATAAATTCCTAAAAGACTTAAGAATAAAAGCAGCACAAGCTTTGGAAGTTTTAAAACGCTAAATCCATAGGCAGATATCAATCCTACGATGGTTAGGGTAGAAATGGCATAGGATGCATTAAAGTCTAAATGCTCCGAAAGGGAAACCAGAATCACGTAGAATAGGCAAAGGGCCAGGCCTACCAAGGCATACTGAAAGGGGTGGATTTTCCTCCGGTTTACAACCTCAACCAAGAAGAAAATCAAGAAGGTTAATGCAATGGTCATAACCCCGTATTTCGAAGACCTTTTGGCTTTTTGGTAATCATCAAGGCTTAAGTATAGTTCTACTCCAAACATGGAGGACTCTATTTGACTTAACATACCACTTCCGGTAAAGGATTGAGGGAAATTTCGGTTTAGTTCCAGAACCGACCACTCCGCTGTAAATCCGCTATCATCCACGGTTCTATGATCGGGTATAAAGGCTCCGAAAAATTTTGGATCCTCCCAGGTTGATTTCAGGTTTACTTTGGTCTCCCCTCCTACCGGGGCGAAAAGTAGTGACTTGGATCCTTGAAGGTCAATATTAATCTGGAAGTTTCCACTTAAATTAGAGTCGTTTAGAGGTATATTAATCCCTGAAGATGCGAAATTATTTAGGTTAGAACCTGATTCAACCGGTTTATTTTCACCCTCCCATTTCACCTGAATTTGGGATTCAATTCCGCGTAAGTCGGAGATTCCAACCGTTAGAAAGGCATCTTCATAATTTATGGAATGAAGGTTTTCAAGGCTTGGTGCTTTAGGAAGCTTAAACTTTCCATTCAAGCTTAAACTTGAACGGTATACGGCCACATCGTAAATGCCTCGGTTTAGTTTTTCAGGAAACACCTCCCCATCTACGTTTAGATGCTCGGGCAAAACATGCCAATGAATGGTGGTATAATACGGACCGTCTTCATTTTCATGCCTAAGGGTCAGCGGTATGCTAAGCACTGGGCCCTTAATTCTTTGGGAATTGGCCCATACCGAGCTCACCTCATTGGTTACCCTTTGACTTAAGTTTTTCCGTTCTTCAATGATGGAATCAACCATTGAATTGGGAATGAGCAAAAGGAGCATGAGAATGGTTACTGTAATTAATTTGAGCATGATGGAGGTTGAAATCCATTCGCTTAATTTTTCAACCCAAGTTGTTTCTTCTTTCATTTTTCAATTTTTAAAAGTACTTTGAATTTCAAAGTGGTTAGACAAAAAAATTATTTCAATAAGTTTTCGATGGCTTTAATATGCTTTTCGAAGGCCGATTTTCCGGAAGGGGTTGCCATGTATTTGGTTTTTGGTTTTCGATCAATGAATTCTTTGGTTACGGCTATGTACCCCGCCTTCTCGAGTGATTTCAGATGTGAGGCCAAATTTCCATCCGTTAGTCCTAGTAGGGCTTTTAAGCCATTAAAATCAATTTGATCATTGACCATAAGGGCAGACATGATTCCTAGGCGGGCCCTATTTTCAAAGGCCTTATTTATATTGTTCAAATGCTCTTTCACCCCTTATACTTTACCTGCATTAAGGCGCCATAGACAATGTGTAGAACGCCAAAACCCAAGGCCCAAAATATCAATCCATACCCTATAAAATAAAGGGAGCAAAGCCCTAAGCAAATTTCAGCAATTCCCAGAGACCGAACCTCAGAGATGGTGTATTTACTAGCGTTAAGGAGAGCGAGTCCGTAAAAAATCAAGGTTAAAGGAGCAAGAACCCCAATAAAACCTTTGAAGAGAAAGATCAAACAAACCACGCCCCCAGTAATCATAGGAATAAAGAACTCGATTAAGAGACGTTTTACTTGTGGCGACCAGATTTTTTGGTTCTGTTTTTTGGATTTTCGGGTGGTAAAGAGGATGCCTAGTCCCAGGGCCATGCCAACAGTAGCAACGGAAATAAAAATCACTTCCAAGATCATGGCTTTGGTAAGGTAAGCCTTCCGATAGCCTAAATAATCTTGTCCTTCATAAACCGCTTGATAAGCAAGATATAAACCGAGGAGTGCGGTAATTCCAGCGGCGATTCCAGACCATCCGCTAAGGGAGATAAACCTAGAGGACCTCTCCATGATTTCCCGAATTTCTTTCAGGTCTTCTTTATACTTAGTTTCTGACATATAAAGTTCTTTGTGCTGCAAAGTAAACGAAAATATCCAGGAATATTATTTGGGTTTGGGAAAAATTTAGGGGTTGGGTTAGTCTTCTTTTATCTGCTGGTTGAAAAACTTGTTTTTCGGTATTTGAAATAGAAAGCTCCACCAAGGAAAGCCAGGATCATCATGCCTAAGCCTGCTGGAGCCAGATATAGATCTGAATCATTCCCCTTATTCATAAAATAAGCTCCTGATAGGAGTCCTATAAGTCTAATAGGAACGGGATAAAGGCTTATCACGGTGGCGTAAAATTTTGGCCGGACATATTTTGATACGAATGAAAAAATGATTGGAGCGATAAAAAATTCAGATATCGAAAGGGAAAAAATGAGCAGAATGAAAGGAAGAATATTCCCCTTGCCTAATTCATCGGGAAAAAGGTATAGGGCAATAAATGATAGTCCACCCAAAAGGCAGGCCCAAACCATCTTTCTTAAGGAATCGCTGTAGAAATAGGACCAGATCAAAATAAAAACTATGGCAACTAGAAGGCCAAAAGAGTTTCCAATGGAGCTTAGCAAGGACTCATGAATTGACTTGGGTAATACCTTTCCTAAATCAGATTCAATAAGGTTCATTCCGTATCCAGCCAAATCATATAAGGCCCAGAAGCCCACGGCTAGGACAAAGCCGATTAAGATATATTTCCAAGCTTGCAATCTGTGGACAGGAGGTTTGGGTTCATGAGTATGGAGATCACAAAAATTCCTATCCTTAATTAAGAAGGCGATAAAGCTAGCAATGAGCATAAATGCACCTGCCATGAAGAAGCCCATAATCCAACCGAACTGTTCATATGCAATTAGAATTAAGCTAACGCCAAATAAAGAGCCAATATTGATGCCAAAAAAGTAAATTCCATACCCGGCATCCTTTAATTTACCCATAACGGGATAAGCTTTATTCAACTGGGATAAGAGGTTGGGAAAGAACAAGCCCTCACCTAAAATTACGAGGATTAGACCACAATAAAGGGAAGCGGAGGTCTGAAAACATAAAACGAAAATCCCAGCAGCTTGAGCCAAGCCTCCGATCAAAAGGGCCTTTTTATTTCCCAAAAACAGGTCGCCAACCAAAGCCCCCAACACCTGAGAGAAAACCAAGGCCGTAGTAAACCAGGAATAGATAGTTAAGGCATCCCCATGATCCATTCTCAGAACCTCCCCTACCATGAATAAGACTATCAAAGATCTAAAGCCATAGTAACCAGCCCGTTCAAAAAGTTTTGAAAGAGAATAAAGGTAAACCTCTTTTGGGTGTGAGATTGAATGAATTCGGAGCATTGGTCAATAGTACGGAAAAATTAAATCCAATGCCGGGTTGAATTGAGAGGCCGGATTGAATTGAGAGGCCGGGTTGAATTGAAGGGTCGGGTCGAATTGCAATTCGACCCAACGGAAGGCGCTAGCAAATACTGAAGTATCCGTGGTGATCGCGCCAGGATTAGCTACACCACTTTTAAGAATCGAAGATTCTTTCGGGTTGAATTGAAAGGTCGGGTCGAATTAAGGGGTCGGGTCGAATTGCAATTCGACCCAACCGAAGGCTCCAGCAAATTCTAAAGTTTCCGTCGTGATCGCGCCAGGATTCGAACCTGGGACCGCCTCGGCTTAGCCGAGGTGCTCTATCCAGCTGGGCGTTTTGGGGTCACGTCCAAAATGTGGGGAGAAAGGTAAACTTTCCTACTTTCGAAACCAAAAATGAGTGAGTTTGACA